>NZ_JBEOXV010000008.1:0-243528 GCF_040296785.1 Kitasatospora sp. NPDC002040
GCCGCGCATCAGCCAGCTGCTCACCACCTCGCCCGCCTGGTAAGCCCGCTGCACCGCCTCCGACTCCCCTCGGGGAGTCGGACCGGGCGGGCCGAAGCGGTGTCAGGCGGACTGCAGCGCGGTGCGGATCACCTTGGCCAGCTGGTCGGCCGCAGTGTCGAGGTAGAAGTGCCCGCCGGGGAACACCTCCAACTCGGTCGGCCCGGTGGTGAGTCCGCGCCAGGCCCCGGCCTCCTCGACCGGGACCACCGGGTCCGCGTCGCCGACCAGCGCGGTGAGCGGGCAGTGCAGCTGCGGCTGCGCGGACCAGTGGTAGCCGCTGAGCGCGCGGTAGTCGGCCCGCAGTGCGGGCAGCACCATCTCCAGCAGCTCCGGATCGTCGAACACTGCGCCGCTGGTCCCGCCCAACAGGCGGATCCTGGCGATGAGTTCGGCGTCGTTGCTCACCCGGTCCGCCCGGCCGGGGCCGAGCGAGGGCGCGCCGCGTCCGGAGACGAAGAGCCGGGCCGGGCCCTGGTGCCGGTGCTGGTCCTGGCCGGGGCCGAGCAGCCGGGCCGTCTCGTACGCGACCAGTGCGCCCATGCTGTGGCCGAACAGCGCGTACGGACGGCCGGCCTGGAGGCGCAGCTCGGCCGCGACGGCCTCGGCGACGGGGCCGAGCCGGGTGGCCGCCGGTTCGAGCCGGCGGTCCTGCCGGCCCGGGTACTGGACGGCCAGTACCTCGATCTCGGGTGCCAGCGCGCGGGCCAGCGCGATGAACGCGCTGGCCGCGCCGCCGGCGTGCGGGAAGCAGATCAGCTGCGGTGCGTCCGGCAGCGGGGTGTGCAGCCGCCGGAGCCAGCTGCCGGTGCCTGTGCTGGTGCCTGGGGTCGCCATCGCCGCCCTCAGCCCTGGAACAGCCGCTGCTCGTCCTGCCGTTCGAGCACCGCGCACAGGTCGCGCAGTGCCGTCTCCAGCTGGTCCACCTCGGCCTGGCTCAGCTGGACGGAGGGCTCGAAGCGCAGCGTGTTCACGGCGCTGGCGGTGGGGAAGGTGCGGATCCGGTGCGCCCGCAGCAGGAAGCCGGAGAGCACGTAGCCGAAGGTCTCGGAACGGGCCGCCTCCCGGATGCCGGTGGCGGTGGCGTCCGACTGGTCGTGGAACTCCAGCCCCAGCATCAGGCCCTTGCCCCGGACGTCCTTGACCACCGCGGGGAAGTCCCGGCGGAGCGCCTCGAACAGCGCCAGCAGCCGCGCGCCGTTCTGCTCGGCGAGCCGGTAGGCCGCACCGCCGTCGGCCTCCAGCAGCTCCAGCATCTTCAGCGCCAGCGCGGAGGAGAAGGTGTCCTTGGCGAAGGTCGAGCTGTGCAGGAGCTCGAACTCCTTGCGGTAGCGGCCGCTGCGGATCAGGGTGGCGGAGGTCTTGGCGATACCGCCGCCGAGGCCCTTGGCCAGGGTGAAGTAGTCGGCCCGCAGGCCGATGTGCGAGCTGGCGAAGAAGGCGCCGGTGCGGCCGAGGCCGCTCTGGATCTCGTCCACCACGATCGGGCAGTCGATCGACGCGCAGACCTGCTCGATCTCGCGCGCGAACTCCTCGGTCACCACCCGGATCCCGCCCTCGCCCTGGATCACCTCCAGCACGAAGGCGCCGAACAGCGGGAAGTCGTGCTCGACCACCGCGACCACGCCGTCCTCCACCGCCAGGCCCAGCGCGCTGACCCGCTCCGCCTCGACGATCTTGGCGAGCGCGCCCGGCTGGTTCAGCGGCACGAACCTGGCCGGGGCGGCCATGGCCGCGAACGGGGTGCGGAAGGCCGGGTTGTACGTCAGCTGGATGCTGCCGACCAGCTTTCCGTGGAACGAGCCCTCCGGGGTCAGGAACAGCGGCGGCCTGGCCGCCAGCTCACCGTTGTGCCGTGCCACCTCGGCCAGCAACAGCTCGAAGCCGGCCGCCCCGGAGTCCCCGGCCGGCAGGCCCAGCCGCCGGTACGCCGCGGCCGGCACGGCGGCTGTGCCGGCCTCCACCGCCGCCCGGGCCTGCCCGGCCTCGGCCTCGATCGCCTGGAACAGCGCCTGGACCCGGAGCACCCGGTCGAGTTCGGCGTGCTTGGTCGCCACCTCGACCGACTCCGCGCCGCTGTTGGCGAAGACGGTGAAGTACGGCTCGGAGCCCGGGAACTCGCGCTGGACGATGCGGTTCAGGGTGGCACCGACCCGGCTCGCGTACGGGTGCAGCGAGGCCTGGGCCAGCACCGGCGCCCCGCTCTCCAGCAGAGCCTTCGCGGTGGCCACCAGCTCGGGGTGGTTGTGCCCGAGCACCAGGGCGCCGTAGCCGCCCGCGTAGTCGAGCACGGGCACCTCCCGGCCGTCCCGGTCCAGGTACCAGAGGGTGTTGCCCTCGGCCCGGACGTACTCGACGTCGATCCCGAGCATGGCCAGGAAGCCCAGCATGTGCGGTTCCACCAGGTCGAGTTCGGGTTCGGCGGCTGCGGTCATGTCGGCTCCTCCATTGCCTCGCGGTGACGGTCGGGGCCGACCATAGTTGCGGCCCGTCCCCTGGGCGGTCACGCACCGGTAAGCGGGTGTCCTGCGGACCGATGGGCCGCCGGTTACCTGGCGCTGGCCGGCTGCAGCGGTCCGGCCGGTATCGTCACAGGGACCTTGATCATGATTCAACGGGAGCCGCACGTACGGGATTTGAGCCGAGTGGCGCCCGTCGATGTGCCTGATGGAGTGCCATGACTCCCGCAGGAAGGATGAGATGTCCGACAGCAGTCGATCCTCCCCTCTGTTGGCCCTCGACGACCCGATGGAACCGACCCCACTGCGTGAGGTGATGTCACGGTTCGCGACCGGGGTCGTCGTGCTCACGGTCGGCGGGGAGGACATCCACGGCATGACCGCCAACGCCTTCAGCTCGGTGTCGCTGGATCCGCCGCTGGTCCTGTGCTGCGTGGCCCACAGCGCGGTGATGCACCAGGCCGTCAGCTCCGCGGGGCACTTCGCGGTCTCCGTGCTCGGCGCCGATCAGGAACAGCAGGCCCGGCACTTCGCGGACAAGCAGCGGCCGCTCGGCCAGGCCCAGTTCGAGAGCGTCCGCACCCGGCCCGGCACCCGGACCGGGGCGCCGCTGCTGGTCGGCGCGCTCGGCTGGCTGGAGTGCGAACTCACCGAGTCGTACCGGGCCGGCGACCACTCGATCTTCGTCGGTACCGTCCTCGACTCCCGGCGCGGGCCGGGACAGGACGCGCTCCTCTTCTTCGAGGGAAGCTTCCGGCCCGGTGCCTGCGAGCCCCGCAAGACCTCGTGAGCCGGCCAACCCCGTCCCATCGTCCACACCGTCACCATCGTCACCACGGAGAGAAGCGATGACAGAGCAGCACTGCCCGTACGCCATGGACCAGAGCGGCCAGGACATCCAGGGCGAAGCCACCCTGCTGCGCGGGCGCGGCCGCGCGACCCAAGTGGAGCTGCCCGGAGGGGTCGTGGTCTGGGCGGTCACCGACATGGCCCTGACCAAACAACTGCTGACCGACTCCCGGGTCTCCCGCGACCCGTACCTGCACTGGCCCCGCTGGGAGAACGGCGAGGGCGAGTTCGCCCGGACCTGGCCGCTGGCCATGTGGGTCGCCGACCGCAACATGATCACCGCGTACGGTGCCGAGCACAGTCGGCTCCGCAAGCTGGTCGCCAAGGCGTTCACGGCCCGCCGTACGGCCGCCCTGCGCCCTCGGATCGAGGCGATCACGGCCGAACTGCTCGACCGGGTGGCCGAACTGGCCCAGGACGGCCCGGTGGACCTGCGCGCTGACCTCGCCTACGCACTGCCGACCCGGGTCATCTCCGACCTGCTGGGTATCCCGGACGACCTGCGGCCCGAACTGCTGCGCATCGTGGGTGCCTGGCTGCACGGACCGGCGTCCGAGGAGGAGGCGATGGCACTGGCCGGTGAGATGTATGCCCTGCTGGCCCGGCTCATCGAGCTCAAGCGGTCGGTGCCGGGCGACGACCTGGTCAGCGGACTGATCGCGGCCCGGGACGAGGACGACGGCGCGGGGCTCAGCGAGCAGGAGCTGGTCGACACCGTCCTGCTGCTCTTCACGGCCGGGCACGAGACCACCGTCAACCTGCTCGATCACGCCGTCCACCGCCTGCTCAGCCACCCCGATCAGCTGGCGCTGGTTCGGGCCGGAACGGCCAGCTGGGACGACGTGATCGACGAGACGGTCCGGCTGGAGGCGCCGTTCGCCAACATGCCGCTGCGGTTCGCGGTCGAGGACATCGTCCTGGACGACGTCACCTTCGCCCGGGGCGACGCCATCATGATCTCCTTTGCCGGAGTGGGTCGTGACCCGCTGGTGCACGGTGAGAGCGCGGACCTGTTCGATCTCACCCGGTCCACGCTGCGCGACCACATCGGCTTCGGCCACGGGGTGCACTACTGCATCGGTGCCCCGCTGGCGCGGCTCGAGGTGGCCATCGCGCTGCCGGCCCTGTTCGAGCGCTTCCCCGGCCTCGAACTGGTGGAGCCGGCCGACGGACTGAAGCCGCTGGAGTCCTTCATCTCCAACGGGCACCGCGAACTCCCGGTCAGGATTCAGCCGTTGGTGACCGCTGGGGTCTGAGCGCGAAGCGGGCCGGACCGTCGGTGACGGTCCGGCCCGCTGGCGTTTCGGTGTCTGCTGTCAGACCGCCGATCCGACCAGGGAGGACATCGCCGTGACCGCCTCGGCCGCCCGGATGCCGGACTCGATCGCTCCGTCGATGTAGCCGCTCCAGCCGCTGGCGATGTCACTGGTGGCGAAGGCGAGCCGCCCCTGCGGCTGCTGGATCGCACGGTACTGGTGGGTCAGCTGACCGGGTTGGCGGCAGGCCCAGCCACCCAGCGAGTACTGGGCGTTGCCCCAGTCCTGCGCCGTGACGGCGAGCACCTGGATCTCCGGTACGAGCTGCCGCAGCACGGTCTGGACCTGTGCCGCGTCGTTGATGTTGAGCGTCGGGTCGTCGCAGAACGCGAACAGCAGCACGTTGCCGTCGGGCAGGCGCTTGAACGGTATGACGGTGGAGATCGGGAAGCCCTCCTGCGTGTTGGCCCCGAACAGGCCGACATTCCCGGCGGCCTTGATCCAGATCTTCCGGCTGATCGGTGCGCCGATGGTCGCCTGGGACACCGCGTTGTAGACGCTGGGCAGGCCAGGGTTGAAGGTGATCGTCTTCCAGACGTTCACCGGCACGGCCAGCACCGCGTGCGGCGCCGAGTACTGGCGGCCCGCCTGGGTGGTGACCCGCACCGAGCGGCCGGTGTCCGTGATGGTGGCGACCGGCGAGTTCAGCTGCAGGGTGGCACCGGAGTCCAGCAGCAGCGCGCGGGCCAGCTGGATCGTGCCCTGCTGCGGACGGCTGCTGTTGAGCCCCGCGAACCCGGCGGCGCTCCAGCCGGACAGCGCCCAGATCTGGCCCATCATGGTGAGCGCACCGCGCGCGCTTGATCCTCCGGACAGTCCGGCCAGGATCCCGGTGACCCAACTCCGGTCCAGCGTCGAGTAGTTCAGCTGGTCGAGCCGGGCGCGGAGCGAGAGCTGGTCAACGCTCTGGAGCAGGTCCTCGCGGTAGAACGGATTGGTGGGGTGCGGGAAGTAGTCGGTGGAGCCGTCGAACAGCGGGGTGAGCAGCTGACCCATCCGCGGGCCCGCCTGCGCCGGCGCGTACGCGGCGAAGCCGGTACCGCTGGGCATCACCGTCCGCTCCTCCTCCACGCTGGCCACCAGCGGGATGTTGTAGCGCTGGATCTCGTTCCAGACGTACGGCTGCTTGGGGTCCACGAAGGCCCCGCCGTACTCGATCACCTCGCCCGCGAAGCTGCCGGTCCAGGTCCGGCCCCCGATTCGGTTGCGGGCTTCGAGCAGCAGTACTCGCAACCCCTTGGCCCGGAACTCCCGGGCGGCCGTCAGCCCGGCGAAGCCGGCCCCCACCACGATGACGTCGTAGGCGGACGTCTCCGCCTCCGTGGTCTCCGCCCAGGCCGGGCCGGCGGCTGTGATTCCGGCGGCGCCGAGCAGTGCGGTCGAGCCGGCCGCCTTGAGCAGGCTCCGTCGTCTCATTGCGTTCGCGGAGCCGGGCATGCTGCTGGTGTTCATGTTGGTCCCCCATGAGATGTGTGGGTAAGGCCCGCCGGCCGGACACGGCCGACGGGCGGGTTCAGCGGATCGGAGCGCGGATGCTCAGAGGAAGAGGGTGTCCGGGTCGAGACCGAGCAGGACCCGCCCGTGCAGCTCCAGATTGGTGTAGGGCGTCATCATGCCGTGGCGCGAGAGACCCTCCAGATCGCGGTAGAAGCGCTGGAAGTGCGCCTGCCGGGAGAGCGCCGAGGCACCGGAGACCTCGTGCAGCTCCTCCACCGCCTCCTTCACCAGCTGGATCGCGAAGCCGCACTGGCCCCGCACCGTGGCGCTCTCGGTGGGCGCCGGCAACTCGCCCGCGTCGGCGCGCTGCTGGAGCAGCGCGAGGTAGCCGTCGGTGAGGGCCTGCGCTGCGGTGATCCGGTTGGCCGCCAGGGCCACCTTGATCTGCGTCAGCGGGTGCTGACTCTGCTCGGTCCAGTTGGTGTACGCGATGGCCTTGCCGGGCAGCCGCTCCAGGAAGGTCTCCAGCGCTCCTCGGGCGATGCCGAGATAGGTGGCCACGGACAGCGCGGAGACAAAGGTGATCAGGCCGTAGTTGCGCCCGGTGGCACCGGAGTTCGTCCGTCCCTCCAGGCCGCCGGTAAGCAGCTGGGCCACCGAGAGGGCCCGCTCGGCCGGGACGAACACGTCGGTGGCACTGGTGGTGAAGCTGCCGGTGCCGCTGGCCGCCGAGACGTCCCAGTCGTCGGCGATGGTCAGCTCGCTCATCGGCACCAGCGCGTAGAGCACGTCGTGTTCGCCGTCCGGCAGCTCCTGCACCGCCGCGACGAAGTTCCAGTCGGCGCCCCGGCAGCCGGTGTTGAAGCCCCAGCTGCCGTTGAGCACGAACCCGCCGTCGGTCGGTACCGCGAGCCCGGTCGGCGCCAGTCCGCCGGAGACCCGGATCTGCCCGCCGGCGAAGACCTCCTCCTGGACCCGGTCCGAGTAGAGCGTGGCCACCCAGGCCCCCTCCAGCCAGGCCGCGACGACCCAGCCGGTGGAGCCGCACCCGCGGGAGATCTCCGCCACGATCCTGGCCTGGTCGGCGAGCGGGAGATCGAGACCGCCGAACCGCGCGGGCACTGCCGCCCGGAACACCCCCGCCTTCTCCAGCAGAGCGATGTTCTCGTCAGGTATCCAGCGCCGGCTCTCCGCCTCGGCCCCGTTCTCCCGGAGCCGGGGCACGATGCCCGCCAACTCGGTGAGCAGCGAAGCCGTTCCGGTGTTCGCTTCAGCCATTCTTCCTCCATGCGTCGCCGTGCCAATGGGTGCGATCCCGCGGCAGTGGCCGCCGGTTGCCTGGCGGGATCATTTCGGATGCGCAGTCACTGCCCGGCAATCCCGGGCCGACCGGCCGCAATGAGCGGACAGTGGGCGGCCGTTGGGCGGGCGTCAGGCGGCCGCCCAACGGCTCGCGGCCGGCCCGGGAGGGTGCCGTCAGGCGGCCGCCGCCTCGCCGAACGGGTTGTCGATGGCGAAGCGCCACTTGCCGTCGGCGCCCCGGCGCAGCACGTCCAGACCGGTGCCCTGGAGGTGCTCCGGCCCGTCCGGGGTGGTCACGTCGATCTCCCACTCCACCACCAGCAGCGCGGTGTTGCCGGTGATGTGCGACTCGCGCAGCTTCGCGCTCATGGTCGGACGCATCGAGAGGAACTCCGCGAGGGCGTCCTTCCGGGCCTGGCCGGTGAGCGGGTTGCCCGGCTCCCAGACCGAGATCGCGTCCTCGGTGTACATCCGGTTCACGGCGTCCACGTCGCCGGAGTTGAAGGCCTTGACGTACAGCTTGCCGTGCTCCTCGGCATCGCTGGCGAGCTCGAAGTCCTGTGCAGTGCTGGCCATATCGGAATTGCTCCCACTCTCTTCGCGGTCGAATCGCGGTCGAATCATCGACGCGGGGACGTGCAGCGAAGCTATCCGGGGCCGACTCACTCGCCGTTCACCCCGGGGCCACGGACCACCCATCAACCAGGCCGAACCGGCGGGTTACCCGCACGTTACCGGTCGCTGGGACGGCCTTCGCCAGACTGCAGAACGTGCAGTCCCGAATGTCGAGGAAGGGAAATCCTGACGTGATGGCGAATGGCGGCCGGCCCGAAGTGACGGCAGCGCACGATGGTCAGGACGGATCGCCCATCGCCATCGTCGGAATCTCCTGCCGACTGCCGGGGGCGCCCAACCCGGCCGACTTCTGGCAGCTGCTGCGCACCGGTTCCAGTGCGATCACCGACGCCCCGGCAGGCCGGTTCCGGCCCGGCGGCGAACCCGCCGCGGGAGTGCGCCGGGGCGGGTACCTGGACCGGGTCGGCGACTTCGACCCGGCCTTCTTCGGCATCTCGCCGCGCGAGGCCGTCACGATGGACCCGCAGCAGCGCCTGGTGCTCGAACTCGCCTGGGAGGCACTGGAGGACGCCGCGATCAGGCCGGCCGACCTCGCGGGCAGCCGGGCCGGGGTGTTCGTCGGCAGCCTCCGGGACGACTACGCCGCACTGCTGCTCCAGCACGGCGAGCACGCGATCACCCAGCACACCATGACCGGGGTGAACCGCGGCATCATCGCCAACCGCGTCTCCTACCACCTCGGGCTGCACGGGCCGAGCCTGACCGTCGACACCGCCCAGTCCTCCTCGCTGGTCGCCGTCCACCTGGCCTGCGAGAGCCTGCGCAGTGGCGAGTCCACCCTGGCCCTCGCGGCCGGGGTGAACCTCAACCTGCTCACCGGAAGCGCCCTGGCCGAGGAGCGCTTCGGCGGGCTCTCCCCGGACGGCCTCAGCTACACCTTCGACGCCCGGGCCAACGGCTTCGTCCGGGGCGAGGGCGGCGCCGTCGTCCTGCTCAAGCCGCTCGGACAGGCCCTCGCCGACGGGGACCGGGTGCACGGCGTGATTCTGGCCAGCGCCGTCAACAACGACGGCGCCACCCCCGGCCTCACCGTGCCCAGCCGGGGCGCCCAGGAGCAGCTGCTCCGCCGGGTCTACCGCCGGGCCGGGGTGCCGGTCGAGGCGGTGCAGTACGTCGAGCTGCACGGCACCGGCACCCCGGTCGGCGACCCGATCGAGGCCGCCGCGCTCGGTGCCGCGCTCGGCGCCGGACGAAGCCCGGAGCAGCCGCTGCTGGTCGGCTCCGCGAAGACCAACGTCGGCCACCTCGAAGGCGGCGCGGGCATCGTCGGCCTGCTCAAGACGGTGCTCGGCCTGACCCACCGCCTGCTGCCGGCCAGCCTCAACTTCGAGACCGCCAACCCGCAGATCCCGCTCGCCGAGCTCGGTCTCTCGGTGCAGCGCGAGCTGACCGGGTGGCCGCGTCCGCAGGAGCGGCTGATCGCCGGTGTCAGCTCGTTCGGCATGGGCGGCACCAACTGCCACGTGGTGCTCGCCGAGGCCCCCGCCGTCACGCTCCCGCCGCGCGGCCAGGCGCCTGCCGTGCTGCCGCTGGTGCTGTCCGGTCGCAGCGGGGACGCGCTGCGCGCCCAGGCCGCCCGGCTGCGGGCTGCCCTCGCCGCCGACGGCGCCCCCGAGGCGGTGGACGCGGCCTGGACGCTGGCTGCCACCCGGACCGCGTTCGAGCACCGGGCCGTCCTCCTCGCCGAGGACCGGGACCAACTGCTGGACGGGCTGGACGCGCTGGCCGAGGGCCGGCCCGCCCCGCAGACGGTCGCGGGCACGCCCGGACCCGGCGGGCTCGCGGTGGTCTTCACCGGGCAGGGCAGCCAGCGGATCGGCATGGCGCAGGAGCTGTACCGGGACTTCCCGGTGTTCCGGGCCGCCTTCGACGAGCTCTGCGGCCACCTCGACCCGCTGCTGGAACGGCCGTTGCGCGAGGTGATCGCCTCCGGCGAGGGCCTGGACCGGACCGAGTACACCCAGCCCGCGCTGTTCGCGGTCGAGGTCGCCCTGTACCGGCTGGTCACGTCGCTCGGGGTCCGCGCCGACTTCCTGGCCGGCCACTCGATCGGTGAGATCGCCGCCGCCCACGTGGCGGGTACCTTGTCGGCCGCGGACGCCTCGGCCCTGGTGGCGGCCCGTGGCCGTCTGATGCAGCAACTCCCGTCCGGCGGTGCGATGATCGCGCTCCAGGCGACCGAGGAGGAGGTCCGCCCGCTGCTCGCGGGCCGCGAGCACCAGGTCGCGATCGCCGCCGTCAACGGACCCGCCGCCCTGGTGATCGCGGGCGAGGAGGCGGCCGCTGCCGAGATCGCCGCCACCGTGGCGGCCCTCGGCCGCCGTACCAAGCGCCTGACGGTCGGTCACGCCTTCCACTCGCCCCTGATGGAGCCGATGCTGGCGGAGTTCCGTACCGTCCTGGCCGGCCTGGCCTTCCACCCGCCGCAGCTCCCCGTGGTCTCGACCGTCACCGGTGGCCCGGTCGGCGACGAGCAGTGGTGCTCGCCCGAGTACTGGGTGGAGCAGGTCCGGCGCCCGGTGCGCTTCCTGGACGCCGTCCGGGCGTTGGAGGACGCGGGAGTGGCGACGGTCCTCGAACTCGGGCCGGACGGCACCTGCTCGGCGATGGCGGCGGAGTCCGTACGCCGCCCGGCGGCCCTGGCGGCCGTCCCGGTGCTGCGCCGTGACCGGCCGGAGGCGCGGTCGCTGTTCGCCGCCCTGGCCACCGTCTTCGTCCGGGGTGGTCGGGTCGACTGGAGCGAGGCCTACGCCGGGAGCGGTGCGCGCCGGGTGGCCCTGCCCACGTACGCGTTCCAGCGGCAGCACTACTGGGTGGCGGGAGAGCCGGAGCCGACCGCCCCGGCTCCGGTCGGCGTCAGCCCCGCGCCCGAGTCCGTGCCCGAGTCCGCGCCCGCCCCCGTGGCCGGAGCCGTCACCGGGCGGCGGGAGCTGGCCGAGCTGGTGACCGGCCTGATCGCCACCGTGCTCGGCCTCGGCTCCGCCGCACAGCTCGAACCGCGGCTGACGTTCCGTGACCTGGGCTTCGACTCCCTGATGGTGGTGGAGCTGCGCGACGCGCTGGCCGCCGCCACCGGCCTGCCGCTGTCGAGCGGCCTGCTGTTCGACCACCCCACCCCGGCCGCGCTGGTCGCACACCTCCAGGACACCCTGCTGGGGACGGGCGCCGTCACCACGGCCGCCGTCACCACCGCCGGGGACGACGAGCCGATCGCGATCATCGGGATGGCCTGCCGCTACCCGGGCGGGGTCGAATCCCCGGACCAGCTCTGGCAGTTGGTCGCGAACGGCACCGACGCCATCGGCGCCTTCCCGGCCGACCGGGGCTGGCGCGAGGACCTGCACCACCCGGACCCCGACCGGGCCGGTCACACCTCCGCCCGGGCCGGTGGGTTCCTGCACGGCGCCGCCGACTTCGACGCCGAGTTCTTCGGCATCTCGCCGCGCGAGGCCCTCGCCATGGACCCGCAGCAGCGGCTGCTGCTGGAGAGCGCCTGGGAGGCCGCCGAGCGGGCCGGCCTCGACCCCGAGTCGCTGCGCGGCAGCCGTACCGGTGTCTTCGTCGGCGCGACCGGCTCGGACTACGGCCCCCGGATGCACGACGCCCCCGAGAGCGTCGGCGGACACCTGCTGACCGGCACCACCCCCAGCGTGATGTCGGGCCGGATCGCCTACCAACTCGGCCTGACCGGACCGGCGCTGACGGTCGACACGGCCTGCTCGTCCTCCCTGGTCGCGCTGCACCTGGCGGTCCGCTCGCTGCGTTCGGGCGAGTCCGACCTGGCCTTCGCGGGCGGAGCGAGCGTGCTGGCGACCCCCGGCATGTTCGTCGAGTTCTCCCGCCAGCGCGGGCTGGCCGCGGACGGCCGGAGCAAGTCCTTCGCCGAGTCCGCCGACGGCACCTCCTGGGCCGAGGGGGTCGGGCTGCTGCTGGTCGAACGGCTCTCGGACGCCCGGCGCAACGGGCACCGGGTGCTCGCCGTGGTCCGGGGGACCGCGGTCAACCAGGACGGCGCCTCCAACGGCCTCACCGCCCCCAGCGGGCTCGCCCAGCAGCGGGTGATCCGGGCCGCCCTCGCGGACGCCCGGCTGCTCCCCGCCGACATCGACGCGGTCGAGTCGCACGGCACCGGCACCAGGCTCGGCGACCCGATCGAGGCCGAGGCCCTCCTCGCCACCTACGGACAGGGCCGCGAGGGCCGCGAGCCGGTCCTGCTCGGCTCGCTCAAGTCCAACCTCGGCCACACCCAGGCCGCCGCCGGGGTCGGCGGCGTGATCAAGATGGTGCAGGCGATCCGGCACGGAGTCCTCCCCGAGAGCCTGCACATCGACCGGCCGACCCCGTACGCCGACTGGACCACCGGCTCGGCCGAACTGCTCACCGAGGCCCGGGCCTGGCCCGAGACCGGCCGCCGGCGCCGGGCCGCCGTCTCCTCCTTCGGCATCAGCGGCACCAACGCACACGTCGTCATCGAGCAGGCCGCGGACGCCGAGCAGACGGAGCAGGCCCGGCCGGTGGCCGCGCCCGCGCCGGACCGGTCACCGCTGACGCTGCCCTGGGTGCTCTCCGCCCGTGACCAGGCGGGGCTGCGCGCGCAGGCGGCCCGGCTGCACGAGCTGGCCTCCGCCGACCCCGCGCCCCGGCCGGCCGACCTCGGCCTCGCCCTGGCCACCACCCGGACCGCCTTCGACCACCGCGCGGTCGTCACTGGCCGGGACACCGCCGACCTGCTCACCGGGCTGGACGCGCTGACCCGGGGCGCCGATGCGCCCAACCTCCACCTCGGCACCGTCGGCCGGGCCGGCCGCACCGCCTTCCTGTTCACCGGCCAGGGCGCCCAGCGTCCCGGCATGGGACGCCGGCTGCACCAGCACTTCCCGGTCTTCGCCGAGGCGCTGGACGCCGTGCTGGCCGCGTTCGAGCCGCACCTGGACCGCCCGCTGGGCGAGCTGCTGTTCGCCGCGGAGGATTCGGCCGAGGCGGAGCTGCTGCACCGCACCGAGTACGCCCAGCCCGCACTGTTCGCGGTCGAGGTCGCGCTGTACCGGCTGCTCCGGCAGCACGGTCTGGAGCCCGACCTGCTGGCCGGCCACTCGATCGGCGAACTCGCCGCCGCCCACGTCGCGGGCCTGTGGACCCTGGCCGACGCGGCCGCGCTGGTCGCCGCCCGCGGTCGCCTGATGCAGTCCGCCCGCGCCGACGGCGTGATGATCGCGATCGAGGCGGACGCCGCCGAGATCGCCGCCTCGCTCACCGAACTCGCCGAACTCGCCGACGGGCACGGCACGGTGGCCGTCGCGGCCGTCAACGGCCCCAGGGCCGTGGTCGTCTCCGGGGACGCCGAGGCTGCCACCGCGCTCGCCGCCGCCTGGGCGGCCAAGGGCCGCCGCACCCGGCAGCTGACGGTCAGCCACGCCTTCCACTCGCACCACCTGGACGGCATCCTGCCGGAGTTCAGGGCGGTCGCCGAGAGCATCGCGTACGGCACGCCCACCGTGCCGATCGTCTCCACGCTCACCGGCGCGGTCGCCGATCCCGCGCAGCTGCGCACCGCCGACTACTGGGTCCGCCAACTGCGCGAGCCGGTGCGGTTCCTGGACGCCGTCCGGACCCTGGAGGACCAGGGCGCGGGCCTGTTCGTTGAGGTCGGACCGGACGCCGTGCTCAGCGCGCTGGCGGACGCCTGCTTCACCGGGCGCGCCACCGCCGTCCCGCTGCTGCGCGCGGGCCGGCCGGAGACCGAGACCCTGGCCGCCGGCCTGGCCCGGGCCTTCGTCGCGGGCGCCCCCGCCGCCGTGGCCGCCGGCTTCTTCCCGGCCGCCACCCCGGCCGAGCTCCCCACCTACCCGTTCCAGCGCCGCCCCTACTGGCTGGCCCCGGCTCCCGCCGCCGACGCGCGGAGCCTCGGACTCGACCCGGCGGGTCACCCGCTGCTCGGCAGCGCGGTCGAACTGGCCGACCGGGACGACCTGGTGCTCACCAGCCGCCTCTCGCTCGGCACCCAGCCGTGGCTCGGCGACCACCGGATCGACGGCACCGCCCTGGTGCCCGGCACCGCCTTGCTGGAGCTGGCGGTCGCCGCCGGGCAGCGGGCGGGAGCGGAGCAGGTCGCCGAGCTCACCCTGGAGGCACCGCTGGCCCTGACGGAGGGTCGGGCCGCCCGGATCCAGGTCGCGGTCGGCGCCGCGGCCGCCGACGGCCGACGGCCCTTCACCGTCCACGCCTGCCCCGACTCGGGCGACGACGGGCCGCAGCACTGGACCCGCCATGCCTCGGGCCTGCTGGCACCCTTGCTGTCAGGCACGCCGACGGAGGAGCTGCACGACTGGCCGCCCGCCGGTGCCGTGCCCGATCAACCGGCTGACAGCTACGCCATGTTGGCCGAGGCCGGCTACGAGTACGGCCCTGCCTTCCAGGGCCTGCGGGCGGTCTGGCGACGCGGCGAGGAGCTCTTCGTCGAGGTCCGGCTGCCCGAGCCGCAGCAGGCCGGCGCGGAGGCGTACGCGCTCCACCCGGCACTGCTCGACGCCGTACTGCACCCCCTGGTGCTGGCCGCCGCCGACCCGGACGAGCCGGGCCGCATCCTGCTGCCGTTCGAGTGGAGCGGCGTGGCGGTACAGGCCGTCGGCGCCACCGCGCTGCGCGCCCGGATCGTGCCGACCGGCACCGACACCGTTGCGCTGACCCTCGCGGACGGCACCGGTGCGCCCGTCGCCACCGTCGAGGCACTCACCCTCCGGCGGGCCGTCAGGGCCGAGTTGGCCGCCGCCCCGCAGACGGGTGACGCGCTGTTCGAACTGGAGTGGCCCGCCCTGGCCGTACCCGAGGTGGCACCGCCCCGGTGGGTCGAGGCCGACGGCGACGACCTCCCGGACGGCGATGACCTGCCGGCCGGTGGCGAGGACACCGCGCTGGTCGTCGTGCGGTTCCGGCCGGTCGCCGGAGCGGCGCCCGAGCAGGCCGCGCACGCGGAGGCCCGCCGGGCCCTCCGGCTGCTGCAGCAGTGGCTGGCCGAGGAACGCCCCGCCGCCGCACGGCTGGTGCTCGTCACCGAGCGGTCGGTCGCGACCGGCACCGGTGACGCGGTCGACAACCCGGCCTCCGCTCCGGTGTGGGGGCTGGCCCGGGTGGCGCAGTCCGAGCACCCGGACCGGGTGGTGCTGGTCGACGTCGACGGCGGCGCCGCCGACGATCCGGCCGTGCTGGCCGCCGCCGTGGCCGGAGCCGTCGCGCTCGGCGAGCCGCAACTCGCCCTCCGGGGCGGGCAGATCCACGTCCCGAGGCTGGTCCGCGCCGGTGCACCGCAGGCCGGTGCATCGCAGGCCGGGGCACCCGAGCTGGACCCGGACGGCACCGTGCTGATCACCGGCGGTACGGGCGGACTCGGCGCGCTGTTCGCCCGCCACCTGGTCGCCCGCTACGGCGTCCGCCACCTGCTGCTCAGCAGCCGGCGCGGCCCGGCGGCCGACGGCGTGACCGCGCTGACCGCCGAACTCGCCGCAGCGGGCGCACAGGTGACGGTGGTCGCCGCCGATGCCGCCGACCGCGACGCGGTCGCAGCCCTGCTGGCCGCCGTCCCGGCGGCGCACCCGCTGACCGCCGTCGTGCACACCGCCGGCGTCCTGGACGACGCCACCGTCGCCACCCTCACCCCGGACCGGCTGGCGTCCGTCCTGCGTCCCAAGGTCGACGCGGCCTGGCACCTGCACGACCTGACGCAGCACCAGAAGCTCGCGGCCTTCGTGCTGTTCTCCTCGGTCTCCGGTCTCACCGGCACGGCGGGGCAGGCCAACTACGCCGCCGCCAACACCTACCTCGACGCCCTGGCCGCCCACCGCGCCGCCGCCGGTCTGCCCGCCACCGCCCTGGCCTGGGGCCTGTGGGACGGCACCCACGGCATGGGCGGCCGACTGACCGACACCGATCTGGCCCGATGGTCGCGGGCCGGGATGCTGCCGCTGACCCCCGAGCAGGGCCTGGCGCTGTTCGACGCCGCACTGGCGGGCACGGCACCGCTGGCGGTGCCGGCCGCACTCGACCTGGCCCGCCACCGCTCCGGTCCCGACCTGCCGCCCGTCCTGCTGCGCGGCCTGGTCCACCCCCGCCCCCGGGCCCGCAGCACCGCGCAGGCGGACGGACCGGACAGCGGCGCGTCCTGGGCACGCGAACTCGCCGCGCTCGGTACGGACGAGCGGACCGCCGCCGTCCTGGAGCTGGTCCGCTCCGAGGTCGCGGCCGCACTCGGACACACCGGGGCCACCGCGGTCGACCCCGACCGCGCGTTCAAGGACCTCGGCTTCGACTCGCTGGCCGGGGTGGACCTGCGCAACCGGCTGAACCGCGTCACCGGCCTGCGCCTGCCCGCCACCGCGGTCTTCGACCACCCGTCCCCGGCGGCCCTGGCCGGCTACCTGCTCGGACGCCTGACGGAGAGCCAGGCCCCGGCGGGTGCGGCGGCCCGGCCGGTGGCCACCAGGACGGCCGGCCCGGCCGACGAGCCGATCGCGATCGTCGGGATGGCCTGCCGATTCCCGGGCGGGGTCAGCTCGCCCGAGGAGCTGTGGCGCCTGGTCGAGTCGGGCACGGACGCGGTCAGCGGCTTCCCGGAGAACCGGGGCTGGGACCTGGACGCGCTCTACGACCCGGACCCGGAGCACCGGGGCACCTCCTACGTCCGCACGGGCGGATTCCTGCACCAGGCCGACCAGTTCGACCGGGAGTTCTTCGGCATCTCGCCGCGCGAGGCGACCGCCACCGACCCGCAGCAGCGGCTGCTGCTGGAGACCGCCTGGGAGACCTTCGAGAGCGCCGGGCTCGACCCGGCCACCGCTCGCGGCAGCAACACCGGTGTCTTCGTCGGTGCGATGTACGACGACTACGCCTCCCGACTGGCCAGCGCCCCGGACGAGTTCGAGGGCTTCCTGCTCGCGGGCAACCTCTCCAGCGTCCTCTCCGGGCGGCTGTCCTACACCTACGGGCTGGAGGGTCCGGCGGTCACGGTCGACACGGCGTGCTCGTCGTCGCTGGTGGCGCTGCACCTGGCGGCGCAGGCGCTGCGTCAGGGCGAGTGCGATCTCGCGCTGGCCGGTGGAGTGACCGTGATGTCGAGCCCCAACACCTTCGTCGAGTTCTCCCGGCAGCGTGGCCTGTCGGCGGACGGGCGGTGCAAGTCGTTCTCGGCCGCTGCTGACGGAACCGGGTGGAGTGAGGGCGTCGGTCTGCTGTTGGTGGAGCGGCTTTCGGATGCGCGGCGCAACGGCCACCAGGTGTTGGCGGTGCTGCGTGGGAGTGCGGTGAACCAGGACGGTGCGTCGAACGGTCTGACGGCGCCGAACGGTCCTGCGCAGGAGCGGGTGATTCGGCAGGCGTTGGCGAATGCCGGTCTGTCTGCGGTGGATGTGGATGCGGTGGAGGCGCACGGTACGGGTACCACGTTGGGTGATCCGATCGAGGCGCAGGCGTTGATCGCGACGTACGGGCAGGGTCGTGCTGTTGAACGGCCTCTGTGGTTGGGGTCGTTGAAGTCGAACATCGGTCACAGTCAGGCGGCGGCCGGTGTCGGCGGTGTGATCAAGATGGTCGAGGCGATGCGGCGCGGCGTACTGCCCCGCACCCTGCATGTCGACCAACCGTCCCCGCACGTGGACTGGGAGTCGGGGGCTGTTGCGCTGCTGACGGAGCAGCAGGAGTGGCCGGAGACGGGTGCACCGCGCCGGGCCGGCGTCTCCTCCTTCGGTATCAGCGGCACCAACGCCCACGTCATCATCGAGCAGGCGGAGCCGACGGCGGCACCGGAGCCCGTACCCGCTCCGGCGATGGTCCCGTGGGTGCTGTCGGCGAAGTCGCCGCAGGCCCTGCGCCGCCAGGCCGAGCAGCTGCACCGCCACGTCACGGAGCACCCCGAGCTCACCGTGGCCGACATCGGGCACTCGTTGGCCACCACCCGGGCCGCCTTCGAGCACCGCGCGGCCGTGGTCGGCGCCGATCGTGCCGAACTGCTGGACGGTCTACTGCAGTTGGCTGAGGGTCGGGAGGCGCCGGGCGTGCTCCTGGGAGAAGGCCCGAAGCGTGGCCGGACGGCGTTCCTGTTCACCGGTCAGGGCAGCCAGCGGCTCGGGATGGGGCGTGAGCTCTACCAGCAGGTCCCCGTGTTCGCCGCTGCGCTCGACGCCGTCTGCGTCCAGCTCGATCCCGAGCTCGACCGCCCGCTCAAGGACGTGATCTTCGTCGAGGCGGACACCGCCGACTCGGCCCTGCTCGACCAGACCGCGTTCACCCAGGTCGCCCTGTTCGCCGTCGAGGTCGCCCTCTACCGGACCCTCGAACACCACGGTGTGTCGCCCGACTTCCTGCTCGGCCACTCGGTCGGCGAGGTCACTGCGGCCCACCTGGCCGGTGTCCTCGACCTGCCCGACGCCTGCGCCCTGGTGGCCGGCCGGGCCCGGCTGATGCAGGCCGCGAAGGAGGGCGGCGCCATGGTGGCGCTCGAAGCCTCCGAGGACGAGGTGCTGGCGATGCTCGCCGAGTACGGCGACCACACGGCAGCCGTTGCCGGGGTGAACGGGCCGCGCTCGACGGTCGTCTCGGGCGACGAGTCAGTCGTCGACGGGATCGCGGCCAGCTGCCGCGCCCAGGGCCGCCGGACCAGGCGACTGGCCGTCAGCCACGCGTTCCACTCGCCGCACATGGACGACATTCTGGACGAGTTCCGCGCCGTCGCGGCCGCGCGCACCTTCCGCGAACCGCAGCTCCCCGTGGTGTCCAACCTCACCGGCCGGCTCGCCACGGCCGAGCAGCTCCGCTCCCCGGACTACTGGGTCAGCCACATCCGCGAGGCCGTCCGGTTCGCCGACGGCATCCGCCACCTGGAGTCGCAGGGCGTCACCGAGTACCTGGAGCTCGGCCCCGACGGGGTGCTCACCGCGATGGCCCTGGACACCCTCGCCGAGCAGCCCGGCACGCTCCTCCCCGTCCTGCGCAACAGCCGGTCCGAGCTGCGCACGCTCACCACGGCTCTCGCCCAACTGCACTTGAGGGGTGTGGACATCGACTGGTCCACGGTCTTCCCCGGCGCCCGCCGGGTGGATCTCCCGACCTACGCATTCACCCACGGGCGGCACTGGTTGGAGGGCCCCGACACCGTCGGCGATGCCGTCGGATTCGGCCTCGGCGAGACGGGCCACCCGCTGCTCGGCGGCATGGTCGCCCTGGCGGACCGCGACGAGTACGTCTTCACCGGACGGCTCTCACCGCGCAACTGGCTTGGTGAGCATGTGGTGTTGGGGTCGGTGGTGGTGCCGGGTTCGGTGTTTGTGGAGTTGTTGTTGGGTGTGGGTGAGCGGGTTGGTTGTGGGGTGGTGGTGGAGTTGGTGTTGGGGGCTCCGTTGGTGTTGGGGTCGGGTGGGGTGCAGTTGCAGGTTGTTGTGGGTGGTGTTGGTGGTGGTGGTGTTCGTGGGGTTGAGGTGTTTTCGCGGGTTGGTGGTGGGGTGTGGGTGTTGCATGCCTCGGGTGTGTTGGGTTCGGCTGATGGGGCTGATGGGGCTGGTGTGGGGGTGTGGCCGCCGGTTGGTGCGGTTGAGGTTGATCTGGCTGGTGTGTATGGGCGGTTGGCGGTTGGTGGGTACGGGTATGGGGCTGCGTTTCGTGGGTTGAGTCGGGTGTGGCGGGGTGGGGGTGAGTTGTTTGCCGAGGTGGTGTTGCCGGAGGGGGTGCGGGGTGAGGCGGGGCGGTATGTCTTGCATCCGGCGTTGTTGGATGCGGCCTTGCACGCACTGCTCCCCGGAGTGGTGGAGGACGACGGCCCGGCCTGGCTCCCCTTCACCTGGTCCGGCGTCAGCGTGCACGCCGCCGGCGCTTCCACTCTCAGGGTCAGGCTGACGCCCACCGCCCCCGACCCCGAAACGCTGTCCGTCGCCCTGTCCATCGCCGACGACACCGGAGCACCGGTGGCCACCGTCGACTCGCTGCTGCTGCGGCCGCGCTCGGCGGAGGCCCTGCGCGCGGCCGGGGCGGCCACCGCCTCGGACGGTCTGTTCCGAGTGGACTGGGTGCCCACGGCCGTACCGCAGTCCGCTCCGGACGGTTGGGCTGTGTTGGGTGGTGTGGGTGTTGGTGTGGGGCGTTCGTTTGTGGACTTTGCCGGGTTGGTGGCGGAGTTGGATGCGGGTGGGGTGGTGCCTTCGGTGGTGGTGTTGCCGTTGGCGGTTGGTGGTGTGGTGGGTGAGGTGACGGTTGGTGTGTTGGGGGTGTTGCAGGGGTGGTTGGGGGAGGCGCGGTTGGGTGGTTCGCGTCTGGTGGTGGTGTCGGTTGGTGGGGATTTGGGTCAGGCGGGTGTGTGGGGTCTGGTGCGGTCGGCGCAGACGGAGCATCCGGGTCGGTTTGTGTTGGTGGAGGTTGATGAGCTCGTTGGTTGTGGGGCTCTGTTGGCGGGTGTGGTGGCTTCGGGGGAGTCGCAGGCGGCGGTGCGTGGTGGTGTGGTGTCGGTGCCGCGGTTGGTGCGGGCGGGTGTGAGTGCTGGTGCGTCCGGGCCTGGTTGGGGTGCTGGGACGGTGTTGGTGACGGGTGCTTCGGGTGTGTTGGGTGGTGTGTTGGCGCGGCATCTGGTGGTGGAGCACGGTGCGCGTCGGTTGTTGTTGGTGAGTCGTCGTGGTGGGGGTGCGCCGGGTGCGGTTGAGCTGGCGTCGGAGTTGGCGGGGTTGGGTGCGGAGGTGGTGTGGGCGGCTTGCGATGTGGCTGATCGTGAGGCGCTTGGTGCGGTGTTGGCGGATGTTCCGGTGGAGTTTCCGTTGGTGGCGGTGGTGCATACGGCGGGTGTTGTTGATGATGCGGTGATCGGGTCGATGTCGTCGGCGCAGTTGGCTGGTGTGTTGCGGCCGAAGGTGGAGGCGGCGTGGAATCTGCATGAGTTGACGCGTGGGTTGGACCTGTCGGCGTTTGTGTTGTATTCGTCGGTTGCCGGTCTGTTGGGTACTGGTGGGCAGGGCAACTATGCGGCGGGCAATACGTATTTGGATGCGTTGGCCGAGCACCGTCGGGGGCTGGGTCTGCCTGCCACCTCACTCGCCTGGGGCCTCTGGTCCGAGGGAAGCACCATCTCGGGCCACCTGGCGGAGACGGATCTCCGCCGTCTGGCCCGGATGGGTCTGCGCCCGCTCCCGTCCTCGGATGCGATGGCACTGTTCGATGCCGCGCTGAGGTCGGACGAGGCCGTTCTGGCGGTCACTCATCTCGACCAGGCCGCTCTGAGTGCCCCGGACGCCGACGTACCGGCCCTGCTCCGCGGGCTGGTACCGGCGACCCGCCGCCGCGCCGAGACGGCCGAGGTGAACCAAGGTCCTTCGCTGACCGACCAGTTGGCACGTCTCGACCCGGTGGATCAGGAGCGCGTGCTGACCGACCTGGTCCGCACCCAGGTGGCCGGGGTGCTCGGCCATGCCGACCGCAACGCGGTGGAGGCGGACCGGGCCTTCCAGGAGATGGGCTTCGACTCGCTCACCGCCGTCGAACTCCGCAATCGGATCAACGCGGCCACCGGCCTGCGACTGCCGGCCACCCTGACCTTCGACCACCCGTCCCCGGCCGCGCTGGCGACTCATCTGCGAGGCCAGTTGGACCTCGGGGGTTCGGCGGCCGAGGAGCCTGTCCTGGCGCAGTTGGACAGCCTGCGGGCCGAACTGCACACGGCCCTCGGCAACACCGGCCTGCAGGACCGAATCGCTGAGCAGCTCAGGGAGTTGCTCGCCATTGCGGAGGCGGCCGGGGGAGCCCGGGACACCGAATCGGACGGCCCCGACCTCGAGTCGGCGAGCGACGAGGAGCTCTTCGCCTTCGTGGACGAGCTCGACTGATCAGCCGGCCCGCCGACCCTTCGGCGGCGCACGACCCGTACCTGTTACCACCTTGACCGGAGAGCTGAGATCCCGTGGCTGACGAAGCGCAACTTCGCGAATACCTCAAGCGCGCCATTGCCGATGCCCGCGAGGCGCGCAAGCGCCTGCGCGAGGTGGAGGACCGCGAGCACGAGCCGATCGCGATCGTCGGGATGGCGTGCCGTTATCCCGGTGGGGTGCGTTCCCCCGAGGACCTGTGGCGTCTGGTCGAGTCGGGCACGGACGCGGTCACCGGCTTCCCGGAGAACCGGGGTTGGGACCTGGACGCGCTCTACGACCCGGACCCCGACCAGGTCGGCCGCAGCACCACCCGGTCGGGTGGGTTCCTGCACGACGCGGATCAGTTCGATGCCGAGTTCTTCGGGATGTCCCCGCGTGAGGCGCTCGCGACCGATCCGCAGCAGCGGCTGCTGCTGGAGACCGCCTGGGAAGCGTTCGAGAGCGCCGGCCTCAACCCCGACTCGCTCCGTAGCAGTCGGACCGGTGTCTACACGGGTGTGATGTACAGCGAGTACGGCTCGCGCCCCGACCTCCCTGCGGACGGCTTCGAGGGCTACCTGTTCAGCGGCAGCGCGGGCAGCATCGCGGCCGGGCGGCTGTCCTACACCTACGGGCTGGAGGGCCCGGCCGTCGCGGTCGACACGGCGTGCTCGTCGTCGCTGGTGGCGCTGCACCTGGCGGCGCAGGCGCTGCGTCGGGGTGAGTGCGATCTCGCGCTGGCCGGCGGGGTCACGGTGATGTCGACTCCGGTCGCCTTCCTCGAGTTCTCCCGGCTGCGTGGTCTGTCGGCGGACGGGCGGTGCAAGTCGTTTTCGGCTTCGGCCGATGGGACGGGGTGGAGTGAGGGGGTGGGGCTGCTGTTGGTGGAGCGGCTTTCGGATGCGCGGCGCAATGGCCACCAGGTGTTGGCGGTGCTGCGTGGGAGTGCGGTGAACCAGGATGGTGCGTCGAATGGTCTGACGGCGCCGAACGGTCCTGCGCAGGAGCGGGTGATTCGGCAGGCGTTGGCGAATGCCGGTCTCTCCACGGCGGATGTGGATGCGGTGGAGGCCCACGGTACGGGTACCACGTTGGGTGACCCGATCGAGGCGCAGGCGCTGATCGCGACGTACGGGCAGGGTCGTGCTGTCGAACGGCCTCTGTGGTTGGGGTCGTTGAAGTCGAACATCGGGCACAGCCAGGCGGCGGCCGGTGTCGGCGGCGTGATCAAGATGGTGGAGGCGATGCGGCGCGGTGTGCTGCCGCGTACGTTGCACGCGGAGGAGCGTTCGCCGCATGTGGACTGGGAGTCGGGGGCTGTCGCGCTGCTGACGGAGCAGCAGGAGTGGCCGGAGACGGGCGCACCGCGCCGGGCCGGCGTCTCCTCCTTCGGGTTTGGTGGGACGAATGCGCATGTGATCGTGGAGCAGGCTCCGGTCGAGGAATCGGAGGCTGTGGTGGAGCCGGTGGTGCTGCCGGTGGTGCCGTGGGTGGTGTCGGGGAAGTCGCCGCAGGCGGTGGCCGATCAGGCACGTGTGCTGCTTCCGGCCGTGGAGGGCCGTGAGGCGCTGGATGTGGCCTTCTCGCTGGCGACCGGCCGCTCCGCGTTGGAGCACCGCGCAGTGCTCGTCGGCACCTCTCGGGACGAACTCGTCGAGAAGTTGCGTCAGTTGGCCGACGGCGCTCCGGTCGCCGCGCGTACCGCCGGTCGGCTGGGGTTCTTGTTCACGGGTCAGGGTGCGCAGCGGGTGGGGATGGGGTTGGAGCTGTGTGCCGGGTTCCCGGTGTTCGCGGCTGCGTTCGATGCGGTGTGTGCTGAGCTGGACGGGCAGTTGGACCGGCCGTTGCGTGAGGTGATCGCCTCGGGTGTGGGTCTGGATCTGACGGGGTTTGCGCAGCCGGCGTTGTTCGCGGTGGAGGTGGCGCTGTTCCGGTTGGTGGAGTCTTGGGGTGTGCGGCCGGACTACCTGGTGGGGCATTCGATCGGTGAGCTGGCTGCGGCGCATGTCGCGGGTGCCCTCACGCTTGCTGATGCGGCCCGGTTGGTGGGGGCGCGTGCGCGGTTGATGCAGGCCCTGCCGGGTGGCGGTTCGATGGTCGCGGTGCAGGCGTCCGAGGACGAGGTGCTGCCGCTCCTGGTCGATGATGTGTCGATCGCTGCGGTGAACGGGCCGCAGGCCGTGGTGGTCTCGGGCGACGAGCAGGCGGTCGCCGAGGTCGCGGCAGCGCTCGCCGCCCAGGGGCGCCGTACCAAGAAGCTGACCGTCAGTCACGCGTTCCACTCCGCGCACATGGACGGCATGCTGGCCGAGTTCGCCCGGGTCGCCGCGGAGGTCGACTACCAGCGGCCTCGCATCCCGATCGTCTCCACCCTCACGGGGCAGCTGGCCGACGGCGATGACCTGCGCACTCCCGACTACTGGGTCCGCCAGGTCCGCCAACCCGTACGTTTCCTCGACGCCATCCACACCCTTGAGGCCGAAGGCGTCAGCGCCATGCTGGAACTCGGTCCCGACGCGGTGGCCGCGGGCATGGCCGCCGCCGGCGTTCAGGACCCGGCCGCCACCTTGGCCGTCCCGGCCCTGCGGGCGAACCGTCCGGAACCGGAGACCCTGGTCGCGGCGCTTGCCCAACTGCACGCCCGGGGAACCACCGTGGACTGGTCGGCCTACTTCGCCGGCACCGGAGCCCGCCGGATCGACCTGCCCACCTACGCCTTCCAGCACCGCAGTTTCTGGCTGGCGCCCACGGCCGGTACGGGCGACGTGTCCGAGTTCGGCCTCACGCCGACGGGGCACCCGTTGCTCGGCGCAGTGGTGGAGTCGGCCGACGGGACCGGTCTGCTGTTCACCACCAGGCTGTCGCGGGAGTCGCAGCCGTGGCTTGGTGAGCATGTGGTGTTGGGGTCGGTGGTGGTGCCGGGTTCGGTGTTTGTGGAGTTGTTGTTGGGTGTGGGTGAGCGGGTTGGTTGTGGGGTGGTGGTGGAGTTGGTGTTGGGGGCTCCGTTGGTGTTGGGGTCGGGTGGGGTGCAGTTGCAGGTTGTTGTGGGTGGTGTTGGTGGTGGTGGTGTTCGTGGGGTTGAGGTGTTTTCGCGGGTTGGTGGTGGGGTGTGGGTGTTGCATGCCTCGGGTGTGTTGGGTTCGGTTGGTGGGGCTGGTTCGGTTGGTGGGGTTGGTGTGGGGGTGTGGCCGCCGGTTGGTGCGGTTGAGGTTGATCTGGGTGGTGTGTATGGGCGGTTGGCGGTTGGTGGGTACGGGTATGGGGCTGCGTTTCGTGGGTTGAGTCGGGTGTGGCGGGGTGGGGGTGAGTTGTTTGCTGAGGTGGTGTTGCCGGAGGGGGTGCGGGGTGAGGCGGGGCGGTATGTGTTGCATCCGGCGTTGTTGGATGCGGCCTTGCACGCACTGCTCCCCGGCGTCGCCGACGAGGTGGGGCAGACCGGGTTCCCGTTCACCTGGTCCGGCGTCCGGGTCTCCGCGACGGGCGCCGCGTCCCTGCGCGTGAAGCTCGCTCTCACGGGCCCCGACACCGTCTCGTTGACGGCCTTCGACGGCACCGGCGCGCCGGTGGTCGAGGTGGACTCGCTGCTGCTGCGTCCACTGTCGCCGGAGGCCCTCCGTGCGGCCGATCGGGGCACTGGCCACGACATGTTCGGCCTTCGCTGGGTTGATCACCCGGTCGACAACACCCGTGCTGATCTGGGTGATTGGGCTGTGTTGGGTGGTGTGGGTGTTGGTGTGGGGCGTTCGTTTGTGGACTTTGCCGGGTTGGTGGCGGAGTTGGATGCGGGTGGGGTGGTGCCTTCGGTGGTGGTGTTGCCGTTGGCGGTTGGTGGTGTGGTGGGTGAGGTGACGGTTGGTGTGCTGAGGCTGCTGCAGGGGTGGTTGGGGGAGGCGCGGTTGGGTGGTTCGCGTCTGGTGGTGGTGTCGGTTGGTGGGGATTTGGGTCAGGCGGGTGTGTGGGGTCTGGTGCGGTCGGCGCAGACGGAGCATCCGGGTCGGTTTGTGTTGGTTGAGGTTGATGAGCTCGCCGGCTGCGGTGGGTTGTTGGCGGGTGTGGTGGCTTCGGGGGAGTCGCAGGCGGCGGTGCGTGGTGGTGTGGTGTCGGTGCCGCGGTTGGTGCGTGCGGGTGTGAGTGCGGGTGCGTCCGGGCCTGGTTGGGGTGCGGGGACGGTGTTGGTGACGGGTGCTTCGGGTGTGTTGGGTGGTGTGTTGGCGCGGCATCTGGTGGTGGAGCACGGTGCGCGTCGGTTGTTGTTGGTGAGTCGTCGTGGTGGTGGTGCGCCGGGTGCGGTTGAGCTGGCGTCGGAGTTGGCGGGGTTGGGTGCGGAGGTGGTGTGGGCGGCTTGCGATGTGGCTGATCGTGAGGCGCTTGGTGCGGTGTTGGCGGATGTTCCGGCGGAGTTTCCGTTGGTGGCGGTGGTGCATACGGCGGGTGTTGTTGATGATGCGGTGATCGGGTCGATGACGCCGGCGCAGTTGGCTGGTGTGTTGCGGCCGAAGGTGGAGGCTGCGTGGAACCTGCATGAGTTGACGCGTGGGTTGGACCTGTCGGCGTTCGTGTTGTATTCGTCGGTTGCCGGTCTGTTGGGTACTGGTGGGCAGGGCAACTATGCGGCGGGTAATACGTATTTGGATGCGTTGGCCGAGCACCGTCGCGGTCTGGGTCTGCCTGCCACCTCACTCGCCTGGGGCCTCTGGGAGGAGACCAGCGCGCTGAGCGCCGGGCTCGCCGAGGTCGACCGGAAGCGGATGGCCCGGATGGGCCTGCGGCCGCTGGCCACCACGGACGCACTCGCCCTCTTCGATGCGGCCCTGAAGTCGGACGAGGCCGTCCTGGCGCTCACCCCGATCGACCAGGCCGCTCTGAGCGCTCCGGGCGCCGACATACCGGCCCTGCTCCGCGGGCTCGTGCCGGCTACCCGCCGCCGCGCGGCCGACCACGGTGCGGAGAGCGGCCTGTCGGACCGGCTGGAAGCGCTCGCGCCGCTGGAGCGCGAGCAGTTCCTCCTGGATCTCGTGCGAGGCGAGGTCGCCGGGGTGCTCGGTCATACGGACCGGGCGGCCATCGATGTGGACCGCGCCTTCCAGGAGATGGGCTTCGACTCGCTCACCGCCGTCGAACTCCGCAACCGGATCAACGCGGCCACCGGCCTGAAGCTGCCCGCGACCCTCACCTTCGACCACCCGTCCCCGGCCGCCCTGACGGCACACCTCGCTGCCGCACTCTCCGGAACCACCGTGAGCCGCAACCGGGTTGAGGTCGCCGGCACGTTCACTTCGGAGCCGATCGCGATCGTCGGGATGGCGTGCCGCTATCCCGGTGGGGTGCGGTCCCCCGAGGACCTGTGGCGTCTGGTCGAGTCGGGTACGGATGCGGTCAGCGGCTTCCCGGAGAACCGGGGTTGGGACCTGGCGGGTCTCTACGACCCGGACCCCGCGCGGGTCGGTCACAGCTACACCCGGTCGGGTGGGTTCCTGCACGATGCGGACCAGTTCGATGCCGAGTTCTTCGGGATGTCCCCGCGTGAGGCGCTCGCGACGGACCCGCAGCAGCGGCTGCTGCTGGAGACCGCCTGGGAGACGGTGGAGAGCGCGGGCGTCGACCCGTCCACCTTGCGGGGCAGCCGGACCGGTGTCTACACGGGTGTGATGTACCACGACTACGGATCGACGGTGCAGAACGTCCCGGACGAGCTGGAGGGTTACCTCGCCGGGGGCAACGCCGGCAGCATCGCCTCCGGACGGGTCTCCTACACGCTCGGCTTGGAGGGTCCGGCGGTCACGGTCGACACAGCCTGCTCCTCCTCGCTGGTGGCGCTGCACCTGGCGGCGCAGGCGCTGCGTCAGGGCGAGTGCGATCTCGCGCTGGCCGGCGGGGTGACGGTGATGTCGTCCCCGCAGGCGTTCGTGGAGTTCTCCCGGCAGCGCGGGCTCTCGACCGACGGTCGCTGCAAGGCCTTTGCCGCCGCTGCGGACGGAACTGGGTGGAGTGAGGGTGTCGGGCTGCTGCTGGTGGAGCGGCTTTCGGATGCACGGCGCAACGGCCACCAGGTGCTCGCGGTGCTGCGTGGCAGTGCGGTCAACCAGGACGGTGCGTCGAACGGTCTGACGGCGCCGAACGGTCCGTCCCAGGAGCGGGTGATTCGGCAGGCGCTGGCGAATGCCGGTCTCTCCACGGCGGATGTGGATGCGGTGGAGGCCCACGGCACGGGCACCACGCTCGGTGACCCGATCGAGGCGCAGGCGTTGATCGCGACGTACGGGCAGGACCGCCCCGCTGAACGGCCGTTGTGGTTGGGGTCGTTGAAGTCGAACATCGGGCACAGCCAGGCGGCGGCCGGCGTCGGTGGCGTGATCAAGATGGTCGAGGCGATGCGGCGCGGCGTACTGCCCCGCACCCTCCATGTCGACGAACCGTCCCCGCACATCGACTGGAGCGCGGGCTCGGTCGCTCTGCTGACGGAGCAGCAGGCCTGGCCGGACACCGACGGTCCTCGGCGCGCGGGCGTCTCGTCGTTCGGGTTCGGTGGGACGAATGCGCATGTGATCGTTGAGCAGGCTCCGGTCGAGGAGTCGGAGGTTGTGGTGGAGCCGGTGGTGCTGCCGGTGGTGCCGTGGGTGGTGTCGGGGAAGTCGCCGCAGGCGGTGGCCGATCAGGCACGTGCACTGCTTCCGGTGGCCCAGGCCGATGACGTGCTGGACGTGGCTTTCTCGCTGGCGACGGGCCGCGCCTCGCTGGAGCACCGCGCAGTACTGGTCGGCGCCTCCCGTGATGAACTCGTGCTCCAGTTGAGCGAGTTGGCCGACGGTGCGTCAACCAGCACGCGTAGTTCTGCCCGCTCTGGCTTCTTGTTCACGGGGCAGGGTGCGCAGCGGGTGGGGATGGGGTTGGAGCTGTGTGCCGGGTTCCCGGTGTTCGCGGCTGCGTTTGATGCGGTGTGTGCGGAGCTGGACGGCCAGTTGGAGCGGCCGTTGCGTGAGGTGATCGCCTCGGGTGTGGGTCTGGATCTGACGGGGTTTGCGCAGCCGGCTTTGTTCGCGGTGGAGGTGGCGCTGTTCCGGTTGGTGGAGTCGTGGGGTGTGCGGCCGGACTATCTGGTGGGGCATTCGATCGGTGAGCTGGCTGCCGCGCATGTCGCGGGTGTCCTCACGCTCGCTGACGCGGCCCGGTTGGTGGGGGCTCGTGCGCGGCTGATGCAGGCCCTGCCGGGCGGCGGTTCGATGGTCGCGGTGCAGGCGTCCGAGGACGACGTGCTGCCGCTCCTGGTGGACGGTGTGTCGATCGCCGCGGTGAACGGGCCGCAGGCCGTGGTGGTCTCGGGCGACGAGCAGGCGGTCGCCGAGGTCGTGGCAGCGCTCGCGGCGCAGGGGCGGCGTACCAAGAAGCTGACTGTCAGTCACGCGTTCCACTCCGCGCACATGGACGGCATGCTGGCCGAGTTCGCCCGGATCGCCGCGGAGATCGACTACCAGCGGCCCCGGATCCCGATCGTCTCCACCCTCACCGGGCAGCTGGCCGACGGCGACGACCTGCGCACCCCCGACTACTGGGTCCGCCAGGTCCGCCAGCCCGTACGCTTCCTCGACGCCATCCACACCCTTGCCGGGCAGGGGGCGACGACGCTGGTCGAACTCGGACCCGACGCCGTCCTCACCGGACTCGCCGAGGAGATCCTGGACGCGCGGGCCTCCGACGGGCCGACGACCGCCGGGCACAGCGCGGTGGCCCTGCTCCGCCGGGACTGGCCGGAGGCCGAGACCGTCGTCGGCGCGGTGGCCCGACTGCACGCCCAGGGAGCCACCGTGGACTGGTCGGCCTACTTCACCGGCACCGGCGCCCGCCGGATCGACCTGCCCACCTACGCCTTCCAGCGCCGCCGGTACTGGCTGGCCTCGACCGGGCCGTCCACCGATGCGGCCGGGCTCGGGCTCCGGCCGACCGGTCACCCGCTGCTGGGGGCCGGGGTGTTCCTCGCGGGCCAGGACGAGGTGCTGTTCGCCAATCACCTCTCGGTGCACCAGCACCCGTGGCTGGCCGACCGGGCGGTCCTCGGCTCGGTCGTGCTCCCGGTGTCCGCCCTGGTCGAACTCGCCCTGCGGGCCGGTGCGGAGGTCGGCAGTACGACGCTGGAGGAGCTGTCCCTGCGGGCACCGCTCGTCCTGCCGGAGGGCGGCGGGGTTCAGCTCCAGCTGAAGCTCGGCGCACCGGACGCAGCGGGCCTGCGCAGCCTCGCCATCCACTCCCGCGCGGACGAGTACGCCGCGTGGACCCTGCACGCCGACGGGCGGCTCGGGGACGGCGCTTCCACCGGATCCGCTTCCCCGGCCGGGCAGTTGGCATCGATCGAACTGCCGGAGGAGTACCGGCAGGAGAGCTCGGGCTACGGCCTCCACCCGGACCTGTGGGAGGCCGCCCTGCTCGGCCAGGGGGCGGCCGGCCGTGACGGTACGACCTCGGTACCCGCCGAGTGGCGTGGTGTGCGCCTCTACGCGACCGGGGCTCCGGCCGCCCGGGTCCTGGTGACCCCGGCCGGAGAGTCGGCAGTATCGGTCCAACTCTTCGACGAAGCAGACCAGTTGATCGCCGAGGCGGAGTCGGTGGCGTTCCGTGGGCTGGCCGACCAGGAGTTCGGCACGGGCCCCGGCCCGTTGCTCCGGGTCGACTGGACCCCGACCCACCTGCCGGTACCTGCCGTGCCGTTCGGCTGGGCACGGCTGGCCGGTGCGTCCGGAGGCGCAGCAGCGGGAGAGGCGTTCGCCGACGTGGCCGCGGTGGCGGCGGCGCGGGACGCGGGTGCGGCGTTCGACGCCGTACTCGCAACGCCGCTGCAGGGTACGGCCGGTGGCGATCCGATCGGCACCGCTCACCGGGTCATCGCCGGAACGCTCGCGTTGGCGCAGCAGTGGCTGGCCGAGGAGCGACTGGCCGGGGTCCGCCTGGTGGTGCTGACCAAGGGGGCGGTTGCCGTTGCGGCCGACGAGCCGGTGGACCCGGGAGTCGCGGCGGCCTGGGGGCTGCTGCGGTCCGCCCAGTCCGAGGAGCCCGGCCGGATCGTGCTGATCGATGTCGATGCGGACGGCCATGCGGACGACGATGCGGACGGCGAGGAGAACCCGGACCTGGCGGCCCTGTCGGCAGTGCTGGCCTCGGGTGAGGAGCAGGCGGCACTCCGGTCCGGCACGGTTCACCTGCCCAGGCTGGACCGCCTGCCCGAGGTCCGCCCCGGCGGCCTCGACAGCGACCTGCCCGACGACCGGCACGTCCCCCTCGCCGCCCTCGCGGACGGCACCGTCCTGATCACCGGCGGCACCGGCGCCCTCGGCGCCCTGTTCGCCCGTCACCTGGTCACCCGCCACGGCGCCCGGCACCTGCTGCTGGTCGGCCGCCGGGGTGAACACGCCCCGGGCGCGGTCCGGTTGGCGGCCGAGCTGACCGGACTCGGCGCCGCCGTCACGCTGGCCGCCTGCGACGTGGCGGACCGCACCGCGCTCGCGGACCTGCTGGCCGCGATCCCGGCCGAGCACCCGCTCGCCGCCGTCGTGCACGCGGCCGGGGTCCAGGACAACGCCCTGGTCCCTGGGCTCTCCGCCGATCGGCTGGCCGCCGTCCTGCGGCCCAAGGCCGACGCCGCCTGGCATCTGCACGAGCTGACCCGGGAGCTGGATCTCGCCGCCTTCGTGCTGTTCTCCGCGACGGCCGGCGTTCTCGGCAGTCCGGGCCAGGCCAACTACGCTGCCGCGAACGCGTTCCTGGACGGGCTCGCCCAGTACCGCCGGGCCCAGGGCCTGCCCGGTACCGCGCTCGCCTGGGGGCTGTGGGCCGGTGGCGAGGGCATCAACGGGCAGCTGGGAGAGGCGGATCGGCTCCGCTTCGCCCGGGACGGCTTCCGGGAGGTCACGCCCGAGCAGGGCACCGCCTGGTTCGACCGCGCGCTCGGCGCCGATGCCGCTGCCCTGTTGGCCGTCCCGCTCGCCCTCCCGGTCAGGTCGGCGGCGCGCGCGGGGGAGCAGGTGAACCCGCTGCTGCGCGGTCTGCTGACGGGACCGGTGCGTCGCCCGGGGCAGGCCGGGTCGTCGGCGCAGGCCGCCGTACCGCTGGCCGAGCGGCTGGCCGGGCTCGGCGAGGCGGAGCGGTACGAGGCCGTACTGGCCGTCGTGCGCGGGGTGGTGGCCACGGTGCTGGGGCATGCCGAGGCCGTCGCGGTCGGGGCGGACCGGCCGTTCCAGGAGCTCGGCTTCGACTCGCTGACCGCGGTGGATCTGCGCAACCGGCTCAATGCGGCGACCGGCCGCAGGCTGCCCGCCACCGTGGTCTTCGACCACCCGAGCCCGGCCGCGCTCGCCGGGCACGTGCTCCGGTTGCTGGCCGAGGAGGCCGGTACGGCCGCCCGGAAGCCGGTGCTGGCCGAACTGGACGACCTGGAGGCCGCGTTGGCCGCCACCGTCCCGGACGCGGTGGACCGGCAGCTGGTGCTGACCCGGCTCCGGACCATGCTGTCGCGGTTCACCGAGACCGCCGGCACCGAGGAGCCGGCCGTCGGCCCCGACTTCGAGAGCCGGCTGGAGGGTGCTTCCGCCGCCGACATCTTCGACCTGATCGACTCCGAGTTCGGCCACCTCCCGGGCTGACCGCCGGGCTGACCGCCCGATCAACAACCTTGCCCCGTCGGGCTTCTGACGTCGTAGGAGACGCGTAACCACATGTCGAACGAAGAGAAGCTGGTCGAGTACCTCAAGCGGATGACCGCCGATCTGCAGAAGTCCCGCCGCCGGGTCGCCGACCTGGAGGCCGGTCTGGAGGAGCCGGTCGCGATCGTCGGGATGGCCTGCCGCTACCCCGGCGCGGCCTCGCCGGACGAGCTGTGGCAGCTGGTCCTGGACGAGGCGGACGCCATCACGGACTTCCCGACCGACCGCGGCTGGGACCTGGCCGGCCTGTACGACCCGGACCCGGCGAAGCCCGGCAAGACCTACATCAAGCAGGGCGGATTCCTGGACGGCGCGGGCGAGTTCGACGCCGCGTTCTTCGGGATCTCCCCGCGTGAGGCCCTCGCCATGGACCCGCAGCAGCGAGTGCTGCTGGAGACCGCCTGGGAGGCCCTGGAGCAGGCCGGGATCGACCCGACCGGGCTCAAGGGTTCGAACACCGGGGTCTTCGCCGGTCTGGTCGAGCAGAGCTATCTGGACCTGGACGGCCCGGAGGAGTTCGAGGGCTACCAGATGACCAGCAAGCTCAGCAGCATGGCCAGCGGCCGGATCTCGTACACGCTCGGGCTGGAGGGTCCGGCGGTGTCGGTGGACACGGCCTGCTCCTCCGCGCTGGTGGCGCTGCACCTGGCCGCCCAGTCGCTGCGTTCGGGGGAGTCGTCGCTGGCGCTGGCCGGTGCCTCCTACGTGTCGGCCCACCCGGGCGGCTACCTCGACGGCGCCCGGCAGCGGGCGCTCGCGCCCGACGGCCGGTGCAAGCCCTTCGCGGCGGCGGCGGACGGCATCGGCTGGTCCGAGGGCGTCGGCGTGCTGGTGGTGGAGAAGCTGGCCGACGCGCGGCGCAACGGCCACCGGGTGCTGGCGATCGTCCGGGGGACGGCCGTCAACCAGGACGGCGCGTCCAACGGCCTGACCGCGCCGAACGGCCCCTCCCAGGAACGGGTGATCCGCACGGCGCTCGCGGGTGCGAAGCTCACCACCGCCGACGTGGACGTGGTCGAGGCGCACGGCACCGGCACCCGGCTCGGCGACCCGATCGAGGCGCAGGCGCTGCTGGCCACCTACGGGCAGGGCCGGCCGGCGGGCCGCCCGCTCTGGGTGGGCTCGGTGAAGTCCAACATCGGCCACCCGCAGGCGGCCGCGGGCGTCGCCGGATTGATCAAGATGATCCAGGCGATGCGCCACGGCGTGCTGCCCCGGATGATCAACCTGGACCAGCCCACTCCGCTGGTCGACTGGTCGGCGGGGGACGTCCGGCTGCTGGCCGAGGCCCGGCCCTGGCCGGAGACCGGGGCCCCGCGCCGGGCGGCGGTGTCCGCCTTCGGCGCCAGCGGCACCAACGCCCACGTCATCCTGGAGCAGCCGCCCGCCGAACCGGCCGAGCCCGCCGAACCGGCCGGGTCCGCCGAGCTGTTCCCGTACCTGCTCTCCGGCCGGACCCCCGAGGCGCTGCAGGACCAGGCCCGCAGGCTGACCGCCTTCCTCGACCGCGAACCCGCCGCCCGCCCGGCGGACCTCGCGCTCTCGCTCGCCACCACCCGCACCGCGCTCGAACACCGGGCGGTACTGGCCCCGCAGGACCCGGACGGCCTGCGGGACCTGCTGGCGGCGCTGGCTGACGGAGCGTCGGCCCCGGGCCTGGTCCAGGGCCGGTCGGGCGAGGTCGGCCGCACCGTCTTCGTCTTCCCGGGGCAGGGCAGCCAGTGGGCCGGGATGGCGGCGCAGCTGCTGGCCGGGTCGCAGGTCTTCGCCGAGCGGATCGCGGACTGCGAACGGGCGCTCGCGCCCTACCTGGACTGGTCGCTGGAGGACGTCCTGCGGCAGCGCGACGGCGCACCCTCGATCGACCGGCTCGACGTCGTGCAGCCGGTGCTGTTCGCGGTGATGGTCTCGCTGGCCGCGCTCTGGCGCTCCTGCGGCGTCGAGCCCGCCGCCGTGGTCGGCCACTCGCAGGGCGAGGTGGCGGCCGCGTACGTGGCGGGCGCGCTCTCGCTGGAGGACGCCGCCCGGGTGGTGACCCAGCGCAGCCGGCTCGCCCTCTCGCTCCAGGGCGGCGGCGGCATGGGCGCGGTCGCCCTGCCCCGGGACGAGGTCGCCCGGCGGCTGGAGCAGTGGGACGGGAAGCTGTCCATCGCCGTGGTGAACGGGCCGAGTTCGGTCCTGGTCGCGGGCGACCGCGCCCTGCTGGACGAGTTCCTCGACCAGTGCAAGGCGGACGGCGCCCGGACCCGGCGCTTCGGCACCGACTTCGCCTCGCACTCGGCCCAGGTCGAGCCGGTCCGGGACGAGCTGCTCGCGGCGCTGGCCCCGATCCGTCCGCAGGCCGGGAGCATCCCGTTCCTGTCCACGGTGACCTGCGACTGGGTGGACGGTGCCGCGCTCGACCCGGCCTACTGGTACTCCAACCTGCGCCGGCCGGTCGAGTTCGACAACTCGGTCCGCGCGCTGGCCGAGCAGGGCCACCGGGTGTTCGTGGAGATCAGCCCGCACCCGGTGCTCACCTCCGCGCTCCAGGAGATCGCCGAGGACGCGGTCGTCACCGGGACGCTGCGCCGGGACGAGGGCGGTCCGGAGCGCTTCCTGGCCTCGCTCGGCGAGCTGCACGTGCGCGGGGTGGCGATCGACTGGCCGACGCTGTTCGCCGGCACGGACGCCCGTCCGGTCGAGCTGCCCACCTACGCGTTCCAGCACGAGCGGTACTGGTTCGCCCCGGGGTCGGCGACCGTCGACGCCGCCGGGCTGGGGCTGGCCCCGACCGGGCACCCGCTGCTCGGCGCCGCCGTGGCGGTGGCCGGCTCCGACGAGCTGCTCTTCACCACCCGCCTCTCCCCGCACACCCACGGCTGGCTGGCCGAGCACGCCGTCGGGGACGCCGTGGTCGTCCCGGCCGCCGTGCTGGTGGAGCTGGCCGTCCGGGCCGGGGACGACTGCGGCTGCACCGCCCTGGACCAACTGGCCGTCGGCGCACCGCTGGTACTGCCCCCCAGCGGCGGCCTCCAGCTCCAGCTCAAGGTCGGCCCGCCGGATCCGGCCGGGCGCCGCACCCTCACCGTGCACGGCCGCCCCGACCAGGGCGAGGGCAGCTGGACCGAGCACGCCCGGGGGACGCTCGCGGTGCGCGGGCCCGGAGCACCGTTCGAGCTGACCGAGTGGCCACCTCCCGGGGCCGAGCCGGTCGAGCTGGACGGGGCCTACCGGAGGCTCGCGGACCAGGGCCTGACGTACGGTCCGTCGCTGCAGGGGCTGACCGCGCTCTGGCGCCGGGGCGACGACCTGTTCGCCGAGGTCGAACTGCCGGAGCCGGCCCGCGCGGAGGCCGCCGCCTTCGGTCTGCACCCCGCCCTGCTGGACGCGGCCCTGCACGCCGTGCAGCTCGATCTGCCGGGCGCCGCCGCCGTCGACTGGGGCAGCACCCGGCTGTACGCGACCGGGGCCACCGCGCTGCGCGCCCGGCTGAGCCCGGCGCCGGACGGCAGCCGGACGCTGCGGCTGGCCGACCGCAGCGGCCGGGCGGTCGCCGCCGTCGACGGGCTGCGGCTGCGCCGGGCCGAGCCCGGCGGAGCACACGCCCGGTCGGTCGGCGACGCTGTGCTCCAGCCGGCCTGGGCGCCGATCGCGTTCGACGCACCGGCCGAGCCGCTGCGCTGGGCCGAGCTGGGGTCGGCGGCCGGTATCGCCGGGCTGGCCGCGGCGGTCGCGGCGGGCCAGCGCCTCGACGCCGTCCTGGTTCGCCAGCAGACGGAGCCGGACGCCGACGTGGTCGAGGCTGCGCACGCGGGTGCGCAGCGCGCCCTGGCGCTGGTCCAGCAGTGGCTGACGGAGGACCGGTTGGCCGAGCTGCCGCTGGTGCTGGCCACCCGTGGTGCGGTGGCCGTGACGGCGGGGGAGGGCGTCACCGACCCCGCCTCAGCCCCGGTGTGGGGGCTGCTGCGGTCCGCGCAGTCCGAGCAGCCGGACCGGGTGGTCCTGGTCGACCTCGACCCCGACCGTGCCGCTACTCCCGAACAGGAGCAGGCCGCGCTCTCGGCGGTCGTCGCCGCCGGTGAGCCGCAGGCCGCGATCCGCGGCGCCGGGGCCTACTTGCCCCGACTGCGCCGGGCCCCGGCAGCCGGACCCGACGCCCCGTCAGGGGCGTGGAACCCCGACGGGACGGTCCTGATCACGGGTGGTACCGGCACGCTGGGCGGACTGTTCGCCCGGCACCTGGTGACCGAGCACGGGGTACGGCACCTGCTGCTCACCAGCCGGCGGGGTGAACAGGCGCCCGGCGTACCCGAGTTGACCGCCGAACTGGCCGGGCTCGGGGCCCAGGTCACGGTCGCCGCCTGCGACACCGCCGACCGGGCGGCGCTGGCCGCGCTGCTGGCGGCGGTCCCCGCCGACCGGCCGCTGACCGGGGTGGTGCACGCCGCAGGCACCTCGGACGACGGGCTGATCGGCGGGATGACGCCGGAGCGGCTGGCCTCGGTGCTCCGGCCGAAGGTCGACGCGGCCTGGTACCTGCACGAGCTCACCCGCGACCTCGGCCTGTCCGCGTTCGTGCTGTTCTCCTCGCTCGCCGGGGTGATCGGCGGCGCCGGACAGTCCAACTACGCGGCGGCCAACACCTTCCTGGACGCCCTGGCCGAGCACCGGTCCGGCCTCGGGCTGCCCGCCACCTCGGTGGCCTGGGGCCTGTGGGCGCAGAGCGGCAGCATGGGCGAGCACCTCGACCAGGCCGACCTCGACCGCATCGCCCGGGCCGGCTACCCGCCGATCGCCTCCGACCAGGGGCCCGCGATGCTCGACCTCGCCCTCGGCCTGAGCCGGGCGACCGCGGTGGCCGCCCCGCTGGACCTCCAGGCGCTGCGCGAACAGCCCCGCCCGGCCCCGGCGGTGCTGGCCGGACTGGTCCGCCGGCCCGCCCGCCGCGCCGCCCGCAACGACGACGGCGCCGGGACCGCCGTGCTGGAACTGGCCGGTCTCACCGAGGCCGAGCAGCACCAGCGCCTGGTCGTGCTGCTCCGGACCGAGGCGGGCGCGGTCCTGGGGCACCCGGCCCCGGACAGCCTGGACGCCGACCAGCCGTTCGGCGAGATCGGCTTCGACTCGCTCACGGCCGTCGAACTCCGGAACCGGCTGGGCCAGTTGACCGGTCTCCGGCTGCCGACCACGCTGGTCTTCGACCACCCGACCCTGAACGCCCTGGCCGAGCACCTGCGCCCCGAACTGCTCGGCGGGGACGGGCCCGAGGCGGACCGGGGCCCGCTGCCGGGCGACTTCCGGGCCGAGATCCGGCTGGCGGACGACATCCGGCCCGCCGCCGAGGTCCGGTCCACGGTCGAGGACCCGACCGAGGTCTTCCTCACCGGCGCCACCGGCTTCCTCGGCGCCTTCCTGCTGCGCGACCTGATGCGGACCACCCGGGCCCGGGTGCACTGCCTGGTGCGCGGCACCGACCAGGCCGCGGCCACCGCCCGGCTGCGGGCGAACCTGGAGTGGTACCGGCTCTGGGACGAGGTGGACCAGGACCGGCTGTCGGTCGTGGTCGGCGACCTCGGGCTGCCCGGCCTGGGCCTGACGCCGGATCACTTCGACGAACTGGCCCGCCGGGTGGACGCCGTCTACCACCCCGGGGCGATGGTCAACTGGGTCCAGCCGTACGCGATGCTCAAGCCCGCGAACGTGCTGGGGACGGAGGAGATCCTGCGGCTGGCGGCCCGCTACCGGACCGTGCCGGTGCACTACGTCTCCACCCTCGGCGTCTTCGTCGGCCAGGAGGCCGGCGGTGCGCCGCTGCGGGTGGCCGACCCGACCGGCCCGGGCGAGACCCTGCCGACCGGGTACACCCAGAGCAAGTGGGTGGCCGAGGAGATCATCGGCCTGGCCCGCGAGCGCGGCCTGCCGGTCTCGGTCTACCGGGTCGACCTGATCGCGGGCGACCAGCGCAACGGCGCCTGCCAGACCAGGGACTTCGTCTGGCTCAGCCTGAAGGGCCTGATCCAGGCCGGGGCGGTGCCGGCCGGGCTGGCGGTCGACTTCCACCTGACGCCGGTGGACTACGCCAGCTCCGCGATCCTCGCCGTCTCCCGGAACCCGGAGGCCGCCGGAGGCACCTTCCACGTCTGCAACAACAGCGGGTTGGGCTTCACCGCCATCGTGGACCGGCTCCGGTCGTTCGGCTACCGGCTGGACGAACTGGACTGGGACGACTGGCGCAGCCGCGTCCTCGCCGACCCCGACAACGCGATGGTGCCGCTGTTCGACGCCTTCGAGTACATGGCGGCCAGCCCGGAGACCTTCTACCCGGCGATCGACGACACCGAGACCAGGAAGGCGCTGGCCGGCACCGGCATCGAGTGCCCGCAGGCCGGAACCGAACTGTTCGACAAGCACGTCGAGTTCTTCGCCCGGACCGGGTACTTCCCGGACGCCTCCGCCGCAGCGGAGTAGCCCGGCGGGACCCGCCAGGACAGCGAACGCAGGAGGTGCCGGCCGATTCACGGCCGGCACCTCCTTGCTGCGCGTCGGGGTCGGACGGGTCAGACCCGGACGGGCAGGCGCTCGCGGCCCCAGGCGCCGAGCGGCTTCAACGCTTCGTCAAGTGCCAGGCCGTCCTCGGTCAGTGAGTACTCGACCCGCAGCGGAGCCTCGTCGTACGTCTCCCGGAGCACGATCCCGTCCGCCTCCAGCTCGCGCAGCTGCTGGATCAGAACCTTCTCGCTGACGCCCGGAACCTGCCGCCGGAGATCGCCGAACCGTCGGGCCTGGTGGCGCAGCGCCCAGAGGATCAGCACCTTCCACTTGCCGCTGATGACTTCCATCGCAGAGTCCAGACCACAGTGTGTCGGTCTTGCCCGAACGCTCACAGTCCCACCCCTGCCATCTCGTAGGTCCTCGTTCGACCACGCTCAGTTCCGGTGTGCGCTCCAGCGTAACCCAGGGGCGGCGAGGGGGAGCTGGGTTGTGAAAGAGCCTCCACGATTGCCCTGAAGGGCTCGTTCGCGGGAGAACCAGCACGGTGCCCGGTTCCTCGGACGCTGCCCTGCAGGCCCGGTGGGGGAGGGTCCCGCGACGGTGTCGGAGCCGGCCGCAGGCCGGTCGGCGGTTACGCGAAGCGGAACCGGTTGATGTTCATGACGCCGCTGTTGCCGCCGGACAACCTCGCCGGTCCGATTACCGATCGGGAGGCGGCCGAGGTTCTGGAGACCGCCTGGGCCGGCGGCATCCGCTACTTCGACACCGCCCCGCACTACTGCCTTGGCCGCTCCGAGCGCCGTCTGGGCGAATCCCTCCGGGCCCGGCCCCGCAGTGAGTTCACCCTCTCCACCAAGGTCGGCCGCTTGCTCGAGCCTGTCCCGGGCCGGCTCGACTTCGTCCCGGGCCGGTGACTACCTGGCCAAGGGCTTCGCTGTGCCCGCCACCCATCGCCGGGCCTGGGACTTCACCGCCGACGGCGTCCGCCGCAGCAGCCATCGCCGGCACCGGCACCATCGTCCTCGACACCGGCCAAGGCCGCCGCGTCCTCACCCTCTTCCCTGACCACCACCTCTGCCTGGTGAAGATCAGTCATATCCTCGCCGACCTCTCCGATCCGACCCGCCGGCCTGCCAAGTCGTCTGGGCCCCGGGTCGGCTCGCCTCCACTCCCGTCCGGCTATTCCACCGCTTCCCTTTCCTCCAGGGGTTCTTCCGGGCCGGTCCGCTCGGCGGTCGACCGATGACGGCCACCCCGGTGCAGCTCGGCCTGGACCTTCCGCCAAGCACGGATGATCGGGGGTACCTTTGACAGCACCTCGCTGATCTGTGTCAGCAACAAGGTGACGCATCCGAACGATGCGAGAACGAGCAGCGTCACCTGATCCCAGCTCACTGAACTCCCTTTGATCTCCAGGCACTCGACCTACGCCACTGCGGCGTGATCGAGATGTCGGCCAACGCCTCGTATGGGCCGGGCCGCCTGGGGCCGAGGGCTCCAGTAGTGGCTCGGTACTTGTCGATGCTCTGTGTCGCCTGCCGGCACGACCGGTTCCCCGCCAGGCGAGGCGGTCTGCCGCTAGCCGAGGAGGACATTGCGGCGGAGCCATCCGAGAGCGTTCACTCCCAACCGGTCCGGCGCCTGGAGCAACGCGGTCTCCACGGCCTCGAGATCGGCGAGTTCCGGGGGTGCGGACAGTCGATCGAGCGAGGAAAGACGCTCCATCGCGGTCGCCACAATGGCGGGCCAGCCGGGCATGCCGAAGTGGTGGGTGGCCTTGAACACAGCTGTGAACGCACGGTGCAGGAGGGCGTCCTGCCAGCCCTGCCGGCGCATCAGCTCCTCGGTGATCCATACCTGTTCCTCGACAGTGCGGACGAAGTCGACCACCGGTCCTGATGCGGCTCGCAGGGTGAATCGGGAGCCGCCTGCCCAGGGGAGGTCCAGGTCCGAGGCGACCGCCGTGAACGCACCCAGTCGTTCAGGCCCGCCGTCGCGGGCGGCGAGGAGCGCCTTGCGGGCCCGGCGGTAAAGGTCGACACCCTGCGCAAAGACATCGCCTGCGTCCGGCCCGCCAGGCGCCGCACGAATGGCGTCGAGAGCCTCGTTCAACAGCGCCTCGGCGGCCAGCCCGGCCGCCGCCGCACTCAACAGGACCTCCGGGTCGCTGGCGTCGACTCCTAGATGGGCTAGTACGGTCGAGGCCTGCTCCTCCAGTCCCGGGAACAAGGGGGGCTGCTGCTCAGGCCGTGGTGCGAGGAGTGCGGTGAGCCGCGACGACAGGGGAGGTGGGCCGGGCTCCTCGACGGTGACGCCGTGCTGTTGAAGGTCCTCGAAGATGGCGTCCGGCCCGCAGTCGATGTCCGACACGTCATGTCGTCCCGAGCAGTCCTCAGGGCACTCGAACTCCTCGCACATCTCCGGCTCTTCGGACTGTGCCGCGTTGATCAGGTGATAGGCGAGCCGGTCGGCCACAGCCTCACGAGCTGTGATCATGGAGTGGCTCAAGTGCCTTTCCGCGCTTGTCAGAAGAGCATCCTCCTGACTGATCGAGGCCGGCGGCTGCGGTGTGTCGGGAATCCAGGTGTATGCCGACTCAAGCGATACCGACAGCCAGGCCACCCGCAATGCCGGGATCTCGTCATTCCCGGCCAGCGCGGCGACTTCCTCCGCTGCCCGCCCGACCGCGTCGAGTTGGGCCAAGTGGTGTTCACGGACAGATTGCCAGCTCTCGGTGTCCTGGCGTACCTGTTCGGCACCCTGAGCGAGGGCTGCGTCCCGGGTCTCCCGTGCCCGGCTCACCAGTCGGGTCAGGCACGGCCGGCATCCGGATGGACCGGACTCCGGATCGGAGCCGAGCGGTACCGCGCCGAGAGTCCGGCTGAACGGGGCACCGCACACGCAACAGTCCGCGTTCTCCACTTGTCGGACCGTGGGCACGGCGGGTAGGGCGGCTCGGATCGTGCTGTGTGCGTAGACGGGGATGTGCACTGGTGGTGAGCTCCTCAGATGTTGCGTTCCGCAGCTGTCCTCACCATGCTCACCTGGCTGTTCGGCCGCTAGTCACCAATTGGTTCGCTGGGTGCCAAACTTGACGAAAGCTGACTGCGTCGTAGAGGGCGGCAGCAGAACTTGACACCGGCTGGCATCTGTTCGCCGGCCCCGATCAGGAGGACCCGAGTGACGGGAACCCATGACGAGTCCCGGCCGGAAGGCCACCACCAGGATCTGGTCGACGCCCTGCAGGAACTGCACCGCGCGGCAGGCTCGCTGAGTTCTCGAAAGGTGAGCGCGCTGATCCGTGGGTGGGAGGAAAGACTGTCCGAGGCCAGCCATGAGACCGTGCGGTCCACGATCAACGGAAAGGCGATACCCCGTTGGGAGACTGTGCACGACATCGTTGTGGTGTTGGCAGGCCTGTGCAGTCCCCCTCGGGACGCTGATACCGAGTCAGGAAGGTTCCTGTTGCTGTGGCGGGCGGCTCGTGAAGGGGAGAAGGGCGCCCTGAAGTCGTTCCAGGAACTGGCCAACAGCGGCTGGGGTGGTGAGGACGGCAAATGGACACCCGAGATGATCATGGGCATCCTCGTCAACCCGTTCAGCGCCATTCAGATCGCCCCCGGGCTCGCCGCGCCACACGAACCGGTCATCTCCGAGGACGAGTGGATCCGGGCGATGGAGAAGTTCATCGAGGACGACGGGGCCGAGCACGCGCTGAGGCTACTGCTGCACACGCTGAAGGGCGACTACATCGGGGCCGTCGAAGGCACCCCGTTCGGCTACCAGGACATGGACCGGGAGGCACTGGACGCCTACATGGCCTTCCAGTACGGCTGCCGGGAAGTGCGCCGCCGCCTGCGGGCCGAGCCGAATCTCCTCGCCGAGTCGATTCGCGCGATGCGGGCCGACGAGACGATGGACCGGGACGACAGGGCGGAGATGCTGGAGAACGAGTCGGACCTGGCTCTGATGAGGGAGGTCATGATCGTAACCCCGGACACCTGGGACGAGGTCTCGGAGGAGGCCCACCACATGGTCTTCGGCTACCTGATTAAGCAGATAGGTCCGCCCGGCCCGCTTAACCTGCCGGACGCCTATCGCTTCCCTATCCTCTGGCGCATCCCCGAACCTTCCGTGGAGTAGCTCCGACGCTGGCTGGCCGGGGCGTGGTCGACCTCTTGCTCCAAGGTCGGATGCCGGCAACCTGCGTCTGTGCTGGGCGCACAAGGTCAGATCGTGCGGGACCGACCAGGCACATCCCACTGCGAGCCAGAACTCGCCGACTTCGCCCTCACCGTCCTGGAGTCGTGAGATCGCCTTGAGTCGCCCATGTGGTTGGGGCACGGAGCCGGTCCAGCTGTGCAATCGACTCCAGGGCGCTGCCCAGAGCAAGCGTTTCCGCAGGCCGGCGAGGGGCCGGCCTGCGGAAACGAGGAGAGGCTGACCCGCGCTTCGGCAGGTCGACCTCTTGCCTACAGGTCGTAGTACAGCTCGAACTCGTGCGGGTGCGGCCGGAGGGCGATCGGGGCGATCTCGTGGGTGCGCTTGTAGTCGATCCAGGTCTCGATCAGGTCCGGGGTGAAGACGCCGCCCGCGAGGAGGTACTCGTGGTCGTCCTCCAGGGCTTCCAGGACGGCGCCGAGGGAGGCGGGGACCTGGGGGACGGAGGCGTGCTCGTCGGGGGCGAGCTCGTAGAGGTCCTTGTCGACCGGCTCCAGCGGCTCGATCTTGTTCTTGATGCCGTCCAGGCCGGCCATCAGCATGGCGGCGAAGGCGAGGTACGGGTTGGAGGCCGGGTCGGGGGCGCGGAACTCGATCCGCTTGGCCTTGGCGTTGGAGCCGGTGATCGGGATCCGGATCGCGGCGGAGCGGTTGCGCTGGGAGTAGACCAGGTTGACCGGGGCCTCGAAGCCGGGGACCAGGCGGTGGTAGGAGTTCACCGAGGGGTTGGTGAAGGCGAGCAGTGAGGGGGCGTGCTTGAGCAGGCCGCCGATGTAGTAGCGGGCGGTGTCGGAGAGCCCCGCGTAGCCCTGCTCGTCGTAGAAGAGCGGGGAGCCGGCGGTCCACAGCGACTGGTGCACGTGCATGCCCGAGCCGTTGTCGCCGAAGATCGGCTTCGGCATGAAGGTGGCGGTCTTGCCGTTCCGCCAGGCCACGTTCTTGATGATGTACTTGAACAGCATCAGGTCGTCGGCCGCGTGCAGCAGGGTGTTGAACTTGTAGTTGATCTCGGCCTGCCCGGCGGTGCCCACCTCGTGGTGCTGGCGCTCGACCTCCAGGCCGGACGCGGCGAGTTCGAGGGACATCTCGGCGCGCAGGTCGGCGAAGTGGTCGACCGGCGGGATCGGGAAGTAGCCGCCCTTGTACTTGACCTTGTAGCCGCGCACGTCACCGGTCTCGGAGCCGGAGTTCCAGGCGCCGGCCTCGGAGTCGATGTGGTAGTACGAGGCGTTCGCGCTGGTCTCGAAGCGGACCGAGTCGAAGACGTAGAACTCGGCCTCGGGCCCGAAGTAGGCGGTGTCGGCGATGCCGGAGGAGGCCAGGTAGGCCTCGGCCTTCTTGGCGACGTTGCGCGGGTCGCGGCTGTAGGCCTCGCCCGTGATCGGGTCCTGGATGAAGAAGTTGATGTTGAGGTGCTTCTCCTTCCGGAACGGGTCGAGCCTGGCGGTGGTCAGGTCGGGCACGAGCGCCATGTCGGACTCGTGGATCGCCTGGAAACCGCGGATCGACGAGCCGTCGAACATCAGCGTCTCTGCCGGGTCGAAGGTCGCCGCAGGCACTGAGAAGTGCTGCATGACGCCCGGCAGGTCGCAGAACCTCACGTCGACGAACTTGATGTCGTTGTCCGCGATGTACTGCTTGACCTCGGCGGCGTTGTTGAACATCCATCCTCCTCAGCGAGCCGGTTAAGGGGTCAACCCTAGGAATCGGCCGTTTCCGGCCGGTGACCCCTTCGTTTCCTGAATGTTAACCGGGCTGCTCAAGGGGGAGTCAAAGGCATACGGTTCCGGGCAAAATGCCACCCCGGAACGGGGTCCGTCCGACCAGTGGTCCAGACCACTCCCGGAAGCCCGGTGGGAGTGATTCACCCGCTCGGGGGGAGGGGGCCGAAGATCGCCCGCACTGCCCGGATAGTGTGGATTCGTGGACACCAGAGATGCGTTGGGATCGTGGATCGACGGCCCGAAGACTGCCGCCGAGCGGATGGGCGCCGACTTCGGCTACCGCGGTGAGCGCCTCGGCCTGCCCAAGGAGGGCCCCGGCGCGCTGGCCGGCCCGGGCCGGCGGATCGGCGCGCTGTGCGTCGACGGCTGGCTGGTCAGCCTGATCGCGTACGGGCTGCTCAGCAAGGGCGTCGCGGCGAGTGCCAACGTGTGGACCACGCCGCTGTTCTACGGCATCACGGTGCTGCTGCTCGCGACCACCGGCACCACGGTCGGCAAGCGGCTGTTCGGCCTCCGGGTGGTCCGGCTGGACGGCAGCCGGGCCAGCATCCCGCAGGTGCTGCTGCGTACCCTGCTGCTCTGCCTGGTCGTCCCCGCCGTGGTCTGGGACCGGGACACCCGCGGCCTGCACGACAAGGCGGTCGGCACCGTCGAGGTCCGGATCTGACCCGACCCGGGAGCAGGATCCGACCCCGGAGCAGGAAGTCGGGAGCAGGAAGTCGAACGGCCCCGCCGCGAGGATCTCGCGGCGGGGCCGTGGTGTGTCGGGGGGTGGAGCGGTCAGCGGACCTGGCCGCCCTTGGGCATCCGGGCGCCCTTGGGCATCGGGCCCTTGGGGATCGGCGCCTTGGAGAGCAGGTCGCCCAGGGCGCGCAGCCGGTCGTTGGTCTCGGTGACCTGGCCGGGGGTGATCGCCCGCGGCAGGCGCATCAGGTGCACCTGCAGCTTCTTCAGCGGGACCTCGCCCTCGCCGTTGCCGACCACGATGTCGTGCACCGGGACGTCGCCGACCACACGGGCCATCTTCTTCTTCTCGGCCGCCAGCAGCCCGCGCACCCGGTTCGGGTTGCCCTCACCGATCAGTGCGATGCCGGGACGGCCGATCGCGCGGTACACCGCGTCCTGGTTGCGGGTGACCGCGACCGGGGTCGGGTTGGCGCTCCAGCCGCGGCGGATGTTGTTGAGCACGGCCGCCACGGCGCCCGGCTGTCCCTCCATCTGTCCGAAAGCCGCCTTCTCGGCCCGGCGCCCGAAGACGATCGCCATGGCCAGGAAGCCCACGATGAACCCGAGAATGCCCAGGTAGATGGGGTGGTCGATCGCAAAGCCGATGGCGAGGAAGACGCCGAAGGTGATGAGTCCGACGCCCGCGATGATCAGGCCGATTTTGGTGTCGACCTGCTTGGTCATTTTGTACGCCTGGCGGATCTGCTTCAGCCGCCCAGGTGTTTCCGATGTTTGCCTCGCCATAACGCTCATGGTACGTGGCGGGAGCACGGGATATCCAAGGGCGCCCCCAAACTGCAACCCGGACGCGCCCCCGAGGCCGACCGAACGGAAGCGGGCGGGCCCGGAGCTCAGGCGCGGCGGAGCGCACCGCCCCGTTCGGCGGGCAGCAGCGCGGCCGCCTCGGAGCGGTCGGCGGCGTGCCGGCGGTTCTCGCAGACGGCCGCCCAGGCGTTCCGGCGGGCCCGCTGCTGGCCGCCCGCCAGGAGCACCCGTTCGGTGCGCCGGAGGGCGTGGGCGAGGATTCCGGTGGTGTTCGGCATGCTCCCAGCATCCCCCGAAGGTGTTACCGCACGGTGACCTGCCGGTCAAAGCCGGATGAAAGACCGGCGGCCGGGGTGTGGGAACCACACCCCGGCCGCCGAAGTCCGGTGCCTCAGACGCCCGCGCGCTCGCGGTGCTCCAGCGCCTGGCGGTAGAGCCGCCCGGCGCGGTAGGAGGAGCGGACCAGCGGGCCCGACATGACGCCGGCGAAACCCAGCTCCTCGGCCTCCTGCTGGAGCTCGACGAACTCGTGCGGCTTCACCCAGCGCTCGACGGGGTGGTGCCGCACCGAGGGCCGCAGGTACTGGGTGATGGTGATCAGCTCGCAGCCCGCGCCCACCAGGTCGGCCAGCGCCTGGCTGACCTCCTCGCGGGTCTCGCCCATGCCCAGGATCAGGTTGGACTTGGTCACCAGACCGGCCGCGCGGGCCTGGGTGATGACGTCCAGCGAACGCTCGTACCGGAACGCCGGGCGGATCCGCTTGAAGATCCGCGGTACCGTCTCGACGTTGTGCGCCAGCACCTCGGGACGGGACGAGAAGACCTCGGCCAGCTGCTCGGGCACCGCGTTGAAGTCCGGGATCAGCAGCTCGACGCCGGTGCGGCCGGTCTCCCGGCCCGCCGTCAGCGCGTGCACCTGGCGGACCGTCTCGGCGTACAGCCAGGCGCCGCCGTCGGGCAGGTCGTCACGGGCGACACCGGTGATGGTGGCGTAGTTCAGGTCCATCGTGACGATCGACTCGGCCACCCGGCGCGGCTCGTCCCGGTCGAAGTCGGCGGGCTTGCCGGTGTCGATCTGGCAGAAGTCGCAGCGGCGGGTGCACTGGTCACCGCCGATCAGGAAGGTCGCCTCGCGGTCCTCCCAGCACTCGAAGATGTTGGGGCAGCCGGCCTCCTGACAGACCGTGTGCAGCCCCTCCTTCTTCACCAGGGCGTGGAGGGAGTTGTACTCGGGGCCCATCTTGGCCCGGGTCTTGATCCACTCGGGCTTCCGCTCGATGGGGGTCTCGCTGTTGCGGACCTCCAGGCGGAGGAGCTTCCTGCCGTCGGGCGCGACAGCGGACACGTGCGACTCCTAGAACTAGACGGGGTACCCCCAGGGTACGCCTGTGCTTGTAGGGCTTGTACCGGGCCTGGACCCTGTATTCGCAGGGAGCACAGCGCCCCGGTGGCGCTGGGCATTCCCGCTCAGCGGGCCAGTGCGGGGGCCGGGAGTTCGGCCAGCACCTCGCGCAGCCTGCGTTCCACCACCGGCAGTGCCTCGCCGACCCCGAAGTCGCGGCCCAGCTCCGAGCTGACCGAACCCACTCCGGCGTCCCGGATGCCGCAGGGCACGATCCGGTCGAACCACGTCATGTCGGGGTCGCAGTTGAGCGCGAACCCGTGCATCGTCACCCCGCGCGCGACCCGCACGCCGATCGCCGCCAGCTTGCGGTCGTCGCCGCGCTGGCCCGCGTTGGAGGCCGCGTACTCGGGCCCGGCCAGCCGGGGGTCGATCCCCAGCGGCAAACCCATCCGGAGGGTGAGTTTGCCGATCTCGACCACCTGGGACGGGTCCACCACGGCGTCCGGGATCTCCTGGCCGAGCACCCACACCCCGCTGCGGCCCTCGATCCGGGTGGTGGCCACCCCGAAGTCGCCGCAGGCGCGGATCAGCGCCTCCTCCAGCCGGCGGACGTACGCGACCACGTCGATCGGGTCCGGCAGCTTCACGATCGGGTAGCCGACCAGCTGGCCGGGGCCGTGCCAGGTGATCTCGCCGCCCCGGTTCACCTGCACGACGGGGGTGCCGTCGAGCGGGAAGTCCTCGGGGTTGGTGCGCTTGCCGGCCGTGTAGACCGGCGGGTGCTCCAGCAGCAGCACGGTGTCCGGGATCTCGTCCGCGACCCGGAGCGCATGCAGCCGCTGCTGCTCCGCCCAGGCCTCCTCGTACGGCACCGACCGCTCGCCTGTGCCCATCCGCACGAACCGCACCTGCTCGCTCACCGCTGCTCCTTGCCCATGGCGTTCGAGACCGACCCCGAAACTGTACGCCCCCGTTCGGGTGACAAGGGTGGGGGGAACCGCAGCCGGACCCGGCCGGCTCAGCCGTCGGCCAGGAGCTGCAGACGCAGGGCGAGCTGCAGCTCCAGCGAGCGCTCCGGATGGTTCCAGTCGTGCCCGAGCAGGACCTCGACCCGGTCGAGGCGCTGGACCACGGTGTTCACGTGCACGTGCAGTTCGTCCTTGGCCCGGGTCAGGCTGCCGCCGCAGTCGAAGTACGAGCGCAGGGTGCGGACCAGCTCGGTGCCCCGGCGGGCGTCGTAGTCGAGCAGCGGGCCGAGGGTGGCGCCGACGAAGGCGGCCACGTCGTGGCCGTCGCCGAGCAGCACGCCGAGGAAGCCGAGGTCGGCGGCCGACGCCCCGTCGCCCTCGCGGCCCAGCACCCGCAGGGCCCGGACGCAGCGCAGGCCCTCCGTGTACGCGGCCGCCAGCGCGACCGGTCCGGCGGCGGCCCGGCCGGCGCCGACGGTGACCGGGACGCCGGCCACCCGGGCCAGCCGGTCGGCGGCCCGCTCGGCCGCGTCGCCGGGGGTGGCGGTGCCGTCGTCGGGCAGCAGCAGCACGACCGCCTCGCCGTGCTCGGCGCTGATCCCGCGCGAGCCGAACAGGTAGCGGGAGGCCGCACCGGCGAGCCGGGCCCGGTCGGCGGCGTCGACCACCGCGACCAGCACCAGGTGCGGCCGCCCGAGGTCGACGCCGAGCCGGCGGCCGCGGGCGGTCAGCCCGGCCGGGTCCCGGCCGGGGGCGCTGAGCAGGTCGGCGAGGAGTTCGCCGCGGACCCGGTTCTCGGTCTCGGCGACCGAGCGGCGGAGCAGCAGCAGCAGCGCGGTGACCACGCCGGCCCGTTCGAACAGCCGCCGGTCGGCGTCGTCCAGATCGGGCCGGTCGTGCAGCACGATGCTGCCCAGCGGCTCCTGGCCGGCCAGCACCGCGCAGACCCAGCTGTCACCGGCCCGGACGGCGCGGCCCTCGGCGCGCGAGGCGGCGATCGCATCCGTCAGTCCGTCAGCTCCCGGCGTGCGCCCGGCCAGTACGAGCCCCTCGGCATCGCGTACGCCCACCTCGCCGCCGAGCAGGGTGGCCACGGCGGCCGCCACGTCCGGGACCTCGGCGCCGCGCAGCACCAGGTCGGTGAGCCGGTCGTGGGCCCGTTCGGCCCGCTGGACGGCGGCGGAGTGGGCCTGGATCACCTCGTTGGCGGCGTTCAGCTCGGCCAGGGCGGCACGGGTGTCGGCCAGGGCCTTGGCGGTGTCCAGGGCGATCGCCGCGTGCGCGGCCAGGGTGCAGAGCAGCGCGACCTCGTCGGGGGAGAACGCCCGCGGCGAGCGGTCGGCGGCGAACAGCACGCCGATCACCTGGCCGCCCAGCAGCAGCGGGACGCCGATGATCGCGACCAGGCCCTCGTCCAGCACCCCGGCGTCGATCTTGCCGGTGTGGTGGAACCGGGCGTCGGAGCGGTAGTCCGGGGTGGCGTACGGCCGGGCGGTCTGCGCGACCAGGCCGCCGAGGCCGTCGCCGAGGCTCAGCCGCAGGGTCTGGAACAGCACCGAGACCGAGCCGTCGGTGACCCGCATGTAGGTGTCCCCGGCGGCCTGGTCCGGCAGGGTCAGGTACGCGGTGTCGGTGCCGAGCAGCATCCGGGCCCGGCGGACGATCGCCTGCAGCACCGCGTCCAGGTCGCGGGAGGCGGCCAGGTCCCCCGCGGTGTCGAAGAGCGCCGTCAGCTCGGCCTCGCGGCGCCGGTGCTGACGCATCGTCCGGTGCACCCGCAGGGCCAGCCAGGTGGCGTCGTCGATCTCGGCCAGCACGGCGGCCGGCGCGCCCTGGCGCCGGGCCTCGGCCAGCACCTCGGCGAAGTCCTCGGTGGCGGCGCCGGAGGCGAGCAGGTCGAGCAGCCGCCGCAGGGCGGGGGCGGCGCTGGAGTGGGGGTGCGGGTCGTCCATGGTGCGGGCCATCGTGCCAGTTCCGGCGAGAGGGAGGAACGGTCGGTACCGAACCGGTACCGACCGTTCGTGCGGGATCGGAAGGGTGCGGTCCGATCAGACGGTGACGCGTTCTCCGGCCGGGGACCCGGCGTCCTCGCCGACCTCGGCCAGGTCGCGGCCCCGGGTCTCCCGGGCGCAGAGCACCGCGACCACGGTGATCACCGCGGCGATCGCCACGTACACCGCGATCGGGGTCGAGCTGCCGTAGTCCTTGAGCAGCGCGGTGGCGATCAGCGGGGCCGGGGCGCCGGCCGCGACCGAGGCGAACTGGGAGCCGATCGAGGCGCCCGAGTACCGCATCCGGGTCGCGAACAGCTCGGAGAAGAAGGCCGCCTGCGGGGCGTACATGGCGCTGTGGAAGAACAGGCCGATGGTCACCGCGAGCAGCAGCGAGCCGAAGCTCTTGGCGTCCACCAGCCCGAAGAAGACGAAGGCCCAGACGCCGACCCCGACCGCGCCGAACAGGTAGACCGGCTTGCGGCCGATCCGGTCGGAGAGCGCGCCGAACAGCGGTATCAGGGCGAACTGGATCGCCGAGGCGATCAGCACCGCGTTCAGCGCGGTCTGCTTGGGCAGGTGGACGTGGCCGACCGCGTAGGCCAGCACGAAGGTGGTCATCACGTAGTACGAGATGTTCTCCGCCATCCGCGCGCCCATCGCGGTCAGCACCTCGCGCCAGTGGTGGCGCAGCACCGCGACCAGCGGCGGCTGCTCGGGCGCCTGCGCCTTGCGCGCCTCGGCGGCGGCCAGGGCCTGCTTGAACAGCGGCGACTCGTCCACCGCGAGCCGGATCCACAGCCCGACCATCACCAGCAGCGCGGAGAGCAGGAACGGCACCCGCCAGCCCCAGGCGATGAAGTCCGCGTCGGACTGCACGGCCGTCATCAGCGAGAGCACACCGGCCGCGAGCAGGTTCCCGGCGGGTGCGCCGCCCTGCGGCCAGGAGGCCCAGAAGCCGCGACGCTTGGCGTCCCCGTGCTCGGAGACCAGCAGCACCGCCCCGCCCCACTCGCCGCCGAGTGCGAAGCCCTGGACCAGCCGGAGCAGGGTGAGCAGCAGCGGGGCCGCGACACCGGCCTGGTTGTACGTCGGCAGGCAGCCGATCAGGGTGGTCGAGCCGCCCATCAGCAGCAGGCTGAGCACCAGCAGCTTCTTGCGGCCGATCCGGTCGCCGAAGTGGCCGAAGACCAGCGCGCCGATCGGGCGGGCGGCGAAGCCGATCGCGTAGGTGAGGAAGGAGAGCAGGGTGCCGGTCAGCGGGTCGCTGTTGGGGAAGAAGACCTTGTTGAAGACCAGCGCGGCGGCGGTGCCGTAGAGGAAGTAGTCGTACCACTCGATGGTGGTGCCGATCAGGCTGGCGCCGACCACCTTGCGGAGCGAGGCGCCTTGGGTTCTCGCTGCGTCGGGAGAACTGGGCATGGGGTCACCTGTCTTGTTGCCGGGGGAGCGGGGACGGGGCAGGGCGGGACGGGGGTGGAGCGGGCGGGGCGGGAGCGGGGATCAGTGTGCGGTCCAGCCGCCGTCCATCGGCAGGCTGGCCCCCGTGATGTAGGAGGCGTGCGGGGAGCAGAGCCAGAGCGCGAGCTGGGCCACCTCGTCGGCCTCGATCAGGCGTTTCACGGCGGTGCGGTCGAGCATGATCTGCTCGACCACCTCGTCCTCGTGGATGCCGTGGGCGAGGGCCTGGGCGGCGATCTGCTGCTCCACCAGGGCGGTGCGCACGTACGCGGGGTTGATGCAGTTGCTGGTGACGCCGTACGGGGCGCCCTCCAGGGCCACGGTCTTGCTCAGGCCCTCCAGGCCGTGCTTGGCGGTCACGTACGCCGACTTGAAGGCGCTGGCCCGGAGCCCGTGCACGGAGGAGATGTTGACGACCCGTCCCCAGTCCTGCGCGTACATGTGCGGCAGGGTGCGGCGCAGGATGCGGAACGGGGCCTCCACCATCACCCGCTGGATCAGGGCGAACCGGTCCGGCGGGAACTCGTGCACCGGCGCGACGTGCTGGAGGCCCGCGTTGTTGACGACGATGTCGGCGTCGTCCGGCAGGGCGTCCACCGCAGCGGGGTCGGAGAGGTCGGCGACGACCGCCTCGCCGCCGAGCCGGGCGGCGAGTTCCTTGGCCGGCCCGGCGGAGAGGTCGACGACGTAGACCCGGGCGCCGGCCGCGGCGAAGACCTCGGCGCAGGCCCGGCCGATCCCCGAGGCGGCGCCGGTGACCAGCGCCGTACGGCCTTCCAACGAGCGGGCTGAAGTGGTGTCCATGGCCGAGAACGGTAGGAACCCGCGGCGCCTGATCCTATGTGACAGACAGCTACAGGTCCGGGGCCGACCATGGCGGTGGGCACCACTGGGGCGGCTCGGCCCGGGGCGCCCACCAAGCCAAACACCTGCCGCCGCACCTTCCCTACAACGGGCGCCATTGCGTCACCCGTTCGGAGGATTGCCCGCCCAGATCCACCCATAGCGGCGAAATGCTCGCTACATTCACGCCGATTCCCGACAGGGGGCGCCGCTCCATGGACCGGGGGGACTGGTGAGGCGCTCGAGAGGTGTGACTGATATGCCCCAACGGCCTGCAACCGACAGCCCGGCGTACGGACCGCTCGACCCGCTCGACCCGCACCTCGATCCGCGCGAGAGGCAGGTCGAGGCACGGTCGGCCGAGGTGCACTCGGCCGAGGTGCGTTCGGCCGACGCCGAGGTGCCCGCCTGCCCGGCCGGTGCCGACGGTCAGGCCGGGGTGTCCGGCGCGCCCGCCGCGTCCGGTCCGGACAAGACCCAGAACCCCCGGCTCGCCGCACTGATCGAGGAGGCCGGCTTCTCGCACGCCGGGCTGGCCCGCCGGGTCGACCAGCTCGGCCTGGAGCACGGCCTGGACCTGCGCTACGACAAGACCTCGGTGACCCGCTGGCTGCGCGGTCAGCAGCCCCGGGGCGCCACCCCCGCGCTGATCGCCGAGGTGTTCACCCGCCGGCTGGGGCGGCGGATGACCGCGCAGGACATCGGGCTGGACGCCTTCGCCCCGGTCTACGCCGGGCTGGAGTTCGCCGAGAGCCCGCAGGAGGCGGTGGACATCGTCGCCAGCATGTGGCGCAAGGACACCGGCCTCCAGTCCGAGCTGCGCCGGATCGCCTTCACCCCGGCCGGCCTGGTGGTGCCCAGCCGGGACTGGCTGATCGGCCGCACCGACGAGCGGGTGGCCCGGGACGGCTCCGTCCCCGGCCTGCCGCCCGGCCCCGCCGACGGCCCGTCAGGCCGCCAGGTGCCACCGGGAGTCCGGGGTGCGCTCCCCGCCGCCCGGGGCGCCGTCCGGGCACCCCAGCCCGGCCTGGCCCGGGTGCCCAGCCAGAGCCGGGGGGTGCTGCCGGCCGCCCTCGACGCCGCCGAGGCGCGCGAGCAGCGCCCGCCGCTGCGGGTCGGCCGGGGCGACATCGCCGCCATCCGGGCCGTCGGCGACCTGTTCCGGGCCCTGGACCACGCGTACGGCGGCGGCCACGCCCGGCAGGCGCTGGTCCGGTACCTGGAGAGCGAGGCCGAGCCGATGCTGCGCGGCCGGTACGGGGAGCAGATCGGGCGGGCCCTGTTCGGCGCGGTCGCCGACCTGACCAGGCTGGCGGGCTGGACGTCCTTCGACATCGCCGCGCACGGCCTGGCCCAGCGGTATTTCGTCCAGGCGCTGCGGCTCTCGCAGGCGGCGGGGGACAGAGTGCTCGGCGGCTACGTGCTGACCACGATGAGCCAGCAGGCGGTCCACCTCGGCCACGGCCGGGAGGCGATCCAGCTGGCCCGGGTCGCCCAGCAGGGCGTCGGCGCGGCCGCCGCGCCCACGGTCCAGTCCCTGATGCACGCCGCCGAGGCCCGGGGCCACGCCCTGCTCGGTGACGTACGCTCCTGCACCACCGCTCTGGTCCGCTGCGAGCGGGCCCTCGGAATCGCCCGCCCCAACGACGAACTCCCCTCCTGGGCCCGCTACTTCGACGAGGCGCAGCTCGCCGACGAGTTCGCCCACTGCTACCGCGACCTGCAGCAGTGGCGCCCGGCCGCCCAGCACGCCGAGAAGTCGCTCCGACTACGGGCCCCCGCCTACGCCCGCAGCCGCATCCTCTGCCGCCTGGTGCTGGCCACCTCCCGCCTCGGCCTGGGCGAGATCGACGACGCCTGCAACCTCGCCACCGAGGCGCTCCGGGCGGCCGGCGAGATGCGCTCGGCCCGCACGGTCGAGTACCTGCGGGACTTCCACCGCCGCCTCACCCCCTACCGGGCCAACCAGGCCGCCCGCTCCTTCGACGACGCGGCCCGCCAGTCGGGGGTGATCTGAGCCGCCGTCACCCGGACCGCCGTCACCAGCTCTCCGCGCGGACCCGGGGGCGGCCCTCCGGGGGCGGTGGCGGCGAGGCCTGGCCGCGGACGCGCTGGGCCAGCAGCGGGAAGAGCAGCACGGACAGCATGCCGGCGCCGACCAGCGCCGCGGCGGTGGACGACGGGAGGTGCCCGGCCTCGACCTCGATGGTGGTGATGACCACCACCAGCGGGAGCGCGGTGGAGCCGAACAGGCCGAGCGCCACCCGGTCCCGGCCGGTCAGTCCGGCCGGGGCCAGCAGGGCCGCCGGTACGCCGCGCACGGCTGCGTACAGCACCAGGAAGACCGGGACGAGCAACAGCGTGCCCGGGTCGGAGAGGAGCGCGTCGAGGTCGAAGTTCATCCCGCTGACCACGAAGAAGATCGGCACCAGGAAGCCGAAGCCGACCCCTTCCAGCTTGGCCTCGATCACCTCCTCCTCGGCCTCGGCCACGTCGGCCAGCAGCAGCCGGGAGATGATCCCGGCCGTGAAGGCGCCCAGCAGCATGTCCAGGCTGAGCCAGATCGCGGCCCCGACCATCACCGCCAGCACCAGGATCACCATCCGGACGGCGAACTGCCCCGAGGTGCGCAGCGTGCGCCCGATCAGCCGGCTGATCCAGGCCGGGCGGGGCCGCCGGGCGTAGGCGACGGCGGCGGCGGTGAGGACGGCGAAGGCGGCCAGGATGACGGCCGACCTGACCGGGGTGTTGCCGCTCAGCAGCACGGCGATCGCGATGATCGGGCCGAACTCGCCGACCGCTCCGGTGGCCATCGTCATCGAGCCGAACGGGGTCGGCAGCGTGCCCGAGTCGCGCAGGATCGGCAGGATGGTGCCGAGCGCCGTGGTGGTCAGCACCAGCCCGGCGAAGGCGCCGTTCAGCGGGTCACGGTTGATCAGGGCGCCGGCGCCGAGCGCGACCGCGACGCTGACCAGCCAGGCCAGGACGGCGCGTTTGAGCGGTCCGCCGCGCAGCCGGGCGAAGTCGATCTCGTAGCCCGCCAGGAACATCAGCATCGCCAGGCCGAACTCGGAGAGCGCGTCGACCAGGTCGTCCACCTCGGCCCAGCCGAGCACGTCGGGGCCGATCAGGACGCCGAGCACGATCTCGAAGACCACGGTCGGGACGGCCAGCCACCGCTGCGCGCGGTCGGCGAGCAGCGGGGCGGCCACCGCGCAGGCCGGGATGAGGACGAGGGTGAGCGCCGAGGCGTCGGTGGTCGTCATCGGCGGAATGTCCGACTGTGAGTCATATCGGCATACTGGCACGGCGTTCCGGTGGGGGCGCAGAGGCAACGCCGCTGCGCCCCCACCCCGGAGCGGCTCAGGCAGCCTCGGCGGCCGCCGCGGTGAGCGGGATCCGGAGGTCCCGCAGCACGGCCTGGGCGGCCCGCCGGCCGGAGACCAGGGCGCCCTGGATCGTGCTGGTGTCGCGGTGGTCACCGCAGACGTACAGGCCGGCCAGCAGCCGGACCGGGCGGCGGAAGTTGTGCGGCGGCGGCATCGCCGGCACGGCGTCCGGGACGTGCCGGACGGTCAGGAACTCCCACTGCGCCGCGACCGAGCCGTAGAGCTGGACCAGCCGGCGCCGCAGCAGCGGCTCGTGGCCGGCCGGCCCGCCCTGGTCGAAGGCCCGGCGGCCGAGCACGGTGGTGGCGATCAGCGCCCGGCCGGGCGGTGCGTACGAGGGGTCCACGTCGCTGAGCACCAGGGAGTGCGAGAGCACCGCGCGGCCCTGCGGCCGGTCGGCGTCCAGCAGCAGCACCGGCTCGTCCAGCGGCGAGCGGTCGGCGGTGTGGAAGAACGTGGTGACGGGGTGGAAGTCCGGTACCCGGAGTCCGGGGAGCAGCCCGGCGGCCGACTGCGCGTCGGTGGCCAGCACCACGGCGCGGGCGGCTATCCGGCCGTGCGCGGCGGTGTGCACCCCGTCGGCGGCGACCGAGGTGACCCGGACCCCGAGCCGGAGCGTCCCGGCGGGCAGGCCCTCGGCCAACTGCCTGGGTACGGCGGCCAGTCCGGCCGCCGGAAGACAGAGTCGGCCGCGCGCGTACGAGCGCAGCACCAGGTCGGCGACCCGGCTGCTGGTGCCGAGCGCCGGGTCGCTGAGCAGGGCACCGAGCAGCGGCCGGAGCAGGCCGTCGACGGTGCGCGGCGGCAGGGCCCGTTCGGTCAGGGAGCGGGCGGCGGTGGTCTCCGGGCGGGCCAGCAGCCGGGGCACCGGGGTGGCGGCCAGCCGGCCGAAGGCCGAGGCCAGCCGGGCCCGGTCCAGCGGACTGCCCAGCGGGCCGCGGGCGGCGGCCTGCCGGGCCGGGGTCTGCTGCGGGTCGCCGAACCGGTGGCGGCGCCCGGCGCTGTGCACCAGCACGCCGGGGGCGAGCGGGCGGAGTTCCAGCCGGTCCAGGTCGAGCCGGCGGCCCGGCTCGGGGAAGTCGGTGTTCAGCAGCTGGCCGGCGTGGTCGAGCCGGAAGCCGTCCAGCTCCCGCCCGGCCGCCCGGCCGCCGATCCGTTCCGTCGCCTCCAGGACCTGGACGGTGAGGCCGCGGTCGGTCAGCGCCCGGGCGGTGGCCAGCCCGGCGAGTCCGGCGCCGACCACGATGACGTCAGGGTCGGCCTGACGGCGGGTGCGGCGGGTGAAGTCATGTGCGGGCACGAGTGTGCTCCCTCCCTGGTCCCGGGGCTGCGGCCGGGCAGGCCGCAGGGCGCCGGAACACGGTCCGAGCATGTGATGCCCCGTCAATCGGCGGATCAGGCCGGGAGTCGGGCTCGAATCGGGAGGAGCGGGGACAGGCTGCGGGGCACGGTCACGGGCTGTGCGCCGGAAGGGCGCGCCCGGCCGCTCGGTGGGCGCGCACGGTCACCAGGGGCGCGCAGTGCGCCGTACCCCTGCTGCCGTGCGCCCCCCTACGCCCGGGGCCAACGACGGGTGCGGGTCAGAGCGCCGCGCGCACCGCCGCCTCGGCGGTCGGGTGCCGGAACCGGAAGCCGGCCGCCAGCAGCCTGGCCGGGACGGCCCGGTGACTGCCCACCACCTCGACCGCCATCTCGCCGAGCGCCGCCTTGAGCGCGAACTCCGGCACGGCGAAGACGGCCGGCCGGCCGAGGGCCCGGCCGAGCAGCTCGGTCAGCTCGCCGTTGGTCACCGGTTCGGGGCCGGCCAGGTTGAACGGGCCGCTCAGCCCCGGGGTGTCGATCAGGTGGCGCAGCGCGGCCACCTCGTCGGCGAGCGAGATCACGCTCCAGTACTGGCGCCCGTCGCCCAGCCGGCCGCCGAGGCCGAGCCGGAACAGCGGGAACAGCCGTCCGCCCGCGCCGCCCTTCGCGGACAACACCAGCCCGGTGCGGGCGTGCGCGACCCGGATGCCGGCCTGCTCGGCCGGGCGGGTGGCCGCCTCCCAGTCGACGCAGACCCGGGCCAGGAAGTCGTCGCCGGGCGGGGCCTCCTCGTCGATCACCGCGTCCCCGGTCTGGCCGTAGTAGCCCACGGCCGAACCGCTGACCAGCACCCGGGGCGGCTCCTTCAGCTCGGCCAGCGCGGCGGCCAGGGTCTCGGTGCCGAGCACCCGGCTGTCCCGGATCTCCTGCCGGTACGCGTCCGTCCAGCGCCGGTCGCCCACCCCGGCCCCGGCCAGGTGGACCACCGCCTCGACCCCGTGCAGCCCGGCCCGGTCGAGCTGCAGCAGCTGCGGGTTCCAGCCGACCCCGACGGTGCCGTCCGGCTGCACGCCAGTCCGCGATCGCTGCCGCACCAACCGCACCACCTCGTGCCCGTCCGCCAGCAGCGAGCCGACGAGCGCCGAACCGATCAGACCTGTGGACCCAGTCACCGCAATACGCATGACCCCATCCTGGCAGTTCGCCGACCGGGAAAAGCGGCGCAACGGCGGTGGCGCGGATCTACCATGGCCGCCATGAACGGTGAGCTGAGGATACGGACGGCCCGGCCCGAGGACGAGCCCGAGCTGGCCCGCCTCGACCACGTCTCCTGGTCCTGGCTCAGCGACGTCGTCCCGCAGCCGGCCCCGGACGCCCAGCTGTTCGACGAGCGCCGCCCGCCGGTGAACTTCCTGGTGGCGGAGTCGGAGGGCCGGATCCTCGGCTACATCCAGCAGGGCTCGCCGACCCCGCTGCCGAGCAACCGGCACATCCGGCAGATCCAGGGCTTCGTGGTCGACCCCGCCGCCCGCGGCCGGGGCATCGGACGGGCGCTGGTCGAGGCCGCCTGCGCGCTGGCGCGGGCGGACGGCGTCCACCGGATGACGCTGCGGGTGCTCGCGCACAACGCCCAGGCCCGGCGGCTGTACGAGCGCTGCGGCTTCCAGGTGGACGGTGTGCTGCCGGAGGAGTTCTGGCTCGACGGGGTGTACGTGGACGACGTCTGGATGGGCCGCAAGCTCTGACGGACCGATCCCTGACGGATCGTCAACTGTCGAGCGCCTGACGGGGCGAACGGGTGAGCGGTACCGTACCCGGGTGACCTACTCGACCCCGCCCGGCTGGTACCCCGTACTCGACCCGGGGCCGGACGGCCGCGCCCAGGAGCGGTGGTGGGACGGCCAGGCGTGGACCGCCGAGCTCCGCCCGGTCCCTGCGCCGGTGAGCGCCCCGAAGCGCGGGGCGAAGGTGGGGCTGGTGATCGGCCTGGCACTGGTGGTGCTGGCCGGGGGTACGGGCGTGCTGCTCTGGGCCACCCGGGACGCCGACCCGGCGGGCCGGCCGGCGGCCGCGCCACCGGCGGTGACGGGCAGTCCGAGCGGCACCTCGAGTGCGAGCCCGAGTACGACTCCCAGCGCGAGCCCGACTGCGAGCCCCACCCCGGCCCCGGTGCCGAGCCTGACGCCGGTGGTGCCCAGCCGGCCCCCGCTGCCGTCCACCCGCTCGGTGCAGGACCTGCCGGACGGCTGGGAGGTCCCGGTCCCGTCCGGCTGGCGGATCGACGACCACACCGACACCGTGACGCTGCAGTTCTCCACCACGCCCTACTCGTGCAACGTGGGCAGCGGCAACTGCGTCCGGGCCAACTTCGCGGTGGCCGCCGAGCGCTTCGAGGGCGCCTCCGCCCAGGCGGTGGTGCGGGAGCGGATGTCGGTCTACGGCCCGACCCTGTACGGCGACCTCACCGGGACCCGCACGGTGACCGCGGGCCCGGTCATGGTGGCGGGCCGACTCGGGCACGCCGAGCGCTGGCGGCTGGACCCGGTGAAGGGCGTCCCCGGCTACGTCCTGGTGGTGGCCGTCCGGTCGCCCCAGGGCGGCTACACCGTGCTGGTCGGCTCGACCGACGAGCACCCCGACGCCCCCGGGCCCGAGCTGCTCGACCAGCTGGTCGACAGCATCCGCCCCATCAGCGGCACGGGTACGGGCGCGGGCACCGGGAGCGCTGCCTAGCGGGCCGTCCGCTCCTCGACGAACGACAGCTCGACGGCGGTCAACTCGGCGATCAGCAGCCGGTAGAGCCGCTCGACCAGGTCGGCGGGCAGTCCGTGCCCGTCGGCCAGCGCGCGGACCTTGGCGACCACCTGCTCGACCCGGTCGGGGGCCCGGACCGAGGCCTCGTCGGTCTTGTACCGGGAGACCTCGCGGACCACGCCGACCCGCTCCGCCAGCACCGCCACCAACTGCGCGTCCAAGGCGTCGATCCGGTGGCGCAGTTCGGTGATACGGGGGTCAACGGCGGGCATGGGCGGTGCTCCAGAGGGTGGCGGGACGGTCGGTCAGACCGGCAGCCGCCGACGGGGGATCCGCTCGTTGCGGTCGTACGAGGGCAGCAGGTCGTCCGGGTATTCTCCCTGACTCCGTCTCAGCAGTCCGCACATGTCCAACATCCGGTGCACCATCCGCTCCAGTGCGTCCAGGCCCTCCTCGTCGTTGAGCCCGGGCTGCGCCTCGGTGTTGCGCAGCAGGGCGGGGAACCCGCTGCCGACCAGGATCATCCGGTTCAGCAGCAGGTTGTCCACCAGCTGGTTGTGCACGGACGCCTCGCTGTAGCGGCGGCCGGTCACGATGATGCCGCCGACCTTGTTGGCGAGCGGGCGCTCGAACCGGAGGTAGCCGACGCCCGCCCGCTCGATGAAGATCTGCATCAGGTGGGCCAGGCCGAAGCCGTGCACCGGGGTGGCGTAGATCAGGCCGTCGGCCTGGCGCAGCCGGTCGACGATGCCGGGCATGTCGTCGCGCAGCTCGCAGCTGGTGGCCCGGCTGTTGCAGTCCCCGCACGGGCTGCACGGGCTGATCCGGTGCTCGCGCAGGTGGATCACCTCGAACTCGGCGTCGCGTTCGCGGATCAGCTCGCCCGCGTACTCCAGCGCGAGGTCGGTGTTGCCGTTGTGCCGTTCGGAGCCGCAGATCGCGACGATGCGCACGGGTCGGTCGTACATGGGTGCGGGCACTCCCGTCGGGGCAGTCGGTGGTCGGGGTCGGTCAGTCGGCGACGGCGGCCGGAGCCGGGGCGGGTGCGGCCGGGGCAGCGGCCGGTGCGGGGGCCGGGAGCCGGGTGGCGACCAGGGCCACCAGCAGCGAGACGGCGATCAGGCCGCCGCCGAACAGGCCGAGCCGGTCCAGGCCCTGCTCGCTGCTGTCCGCCGCGCGCAGTACCGTGCGGCCGAGGAAGCCGCCGAGCGCGATCCCGGCGAAGGTGGCCGCCGAGTTGAGCGAGATCAGCAGCGGGCCGGACTGCGGGGCGATGCCGAACAGCCGGTGCTGCTGCGGCGGTTGGGTGGCCATCCCGGCCAGGCCCCAGACCGCCAGGGCGACCGCGGCGGTGCCGAGGCCGTCCCGGGTGAGTGGGAGGGTGACCACCGCGAGGCCGAGCAGTGCGATCGAGACCAGCAGCACCGGGGACGGGCTCCAGCGGTCGACCGCACGGCCCGCCAGGGTGGTGCCGGCCACGGCCGCGACGCCGAAGCCGAGCAGCAGCAGGGCCAGCGTGGAGCCGTTGCCGTCGGTGGCCGGGGCGAGCACGGCGCCGATGTAGGTGAGGGCCAGGTAGCCGCCGGTCATGAAGAGCAGCGTGGTGGCGACGGTGGCGGCCACCCGGGGGTCGCGGGCCGGGGCGAGCCGGGCCTTCAGGCCGGGGGACGGCGGGAGTTGGACCTTGGGCAGCCCGTACCCGACCGCTGCCGCGCAGAGTGCGCCCAGCCCGGCGAGCAGCCAGAAGGTGGCCCGCCAGTCGATGTCCGCGGCCAGCCAGGTGCCGAACGGGACGCCGGCCACGGTGGCGGCGGAGAGTCCGCCGAGCACCACGGCCATGGCCCGGGCCCGGCGTTCGGGCGCGGACAGCGCGGCCGCGCCGGCCGAGGCGGCCGGGATGTAGAGCGCGGCACTGGCGGCGGTGGCGACCCGGGCGAGCAGCAGCAGGCCCAGGTTGGGGGCGAGGGCGGAGAGCGCGTTGCCGACGGCGAAGCCGAGCAGCGAGACCACCAGCAGGGTCCGGCGGTCCACCCGGCCGGTGAGCGCGCCGAGCACCGGAGCCAGCACGGCGTAGGTCAGCGCGAACACGGTGCTGATCCAACCCGCCTGGTCGATGCCGACGTTGAGGTTGTCGGCGACCTCGGGCAGCACACCGGCCACCACGAAGGTGTCGGTGCCGATGGCGAACGCGCCGACCGCCAGTACCGGCAGGAACGGGATTCGGGGGGCGGTGGCGGTCACTGCTGGGCTCCGATCAGAGCGCGGTCGGGGGAGAGGCGGCCGGCGACCAGCAGGCCGCCGAGCAGGGTGGCCTCGATGCCGCCCGGGCGGGACAGCACGGTGATGTCCTCGGCCGGGTCCTCGGTGGTGACCACCAGGTCGGCCAGCCGGCCCGGCCGGACCTGGCCGGCGGTGTCGCCCCGGCCGGCCAGGGCGGCGCCGTTGGCGGTGGCCCAGCGGAGCACCTCGCGGGCCGGGATGCCGGCCATGGTCACGTAGGTCTCCAGCTCCTCGGCGTAACTGCCGTGCGGGGTCCAGGCGAAGCCGAAGTCGTCCCCGGCCACGATCGGGATGCCGAGCTCGACCATCAGCGGCAGGATCCGCAGGCTGTTCTCCACCTCGGCGCCGAACTCCAGCGTCTCCAGGTAGTCGGTGGTCTTGCCGTACTGCTCGCCGGTGGTGAGCAGCCGGTGCGGCTGGTGCAGGCTGGGGATCACGTAGATCCCGCGCTCGGCGATCGCGTCCAGCGCGGCGTCGTCGGCGTAGCTGGCGTGGTCGATCACGTCGACCCCGGCGGCGATCGCGTTCCGGATGCCCTGCAGGCCGCGCGAGTGGGCCCGGATCTGGGCGCCGTGCTCGTGCGCGGTCCGCGCCGCGATCACCAACTCCTCAGCGGTGAAGAGGAGTTCGTGTGAGCGGCCGTTCGGGAAGGTGTCGTCGCCGGAGGAGAACACCTTGACGATCTCGGCCCCCTCGGCGATCTCGGTGGCCACGTACTCGGCCAGCTCCTCCGGGGTGTCGGCGAGCCGCATCAGATCGGTCGGGATGCGCTTCTTCACCTCCCCGTTCCGGCGCTCCGGCGGGCCCGAGACCATCAGGTCCCGGCTGCACGGGGTGATCCGGGGGCCCAGCAGCCGGCCGGAGTCGACCGCCCGGCGCAGCGCCATGTCGATGCCGGAGACCGAGCCCGCGCCGACGAAGGCGGTGTAGCCACAGGCCAGCAGGGCGGTCGCGTTGGCGGCCGCCCGCAGGGTCAACTCCGGTACGGAGTACTTGAACAGCATCTCCCGGCCGTCGTGCACGTCCAGGTACGCGATGTGGGTGTGGCCGAGCGTCATGCCGGGCATGACGGTGCGTCCGGTCAGGTCGACGGTCTCGATGCCGGGGTTGCCGACCGGGGCCTCGCCGGCGGGCAGCACGGCCTCGATCCGGTCGCCGTCCAGCAGGACGCTCCGGGCGGGCAGCGTGGCCCGGCCCAGGCCCTCCTGGACTCCGACGTTGTGCAGCAGCAGTTTTCGGGTCATGGCGGTACTCACTCCACGGGGGTCAGGGGCCGGGTACGGGAACCGAAGACGGTCCAGACGATCTCGGCGCCGGGGCGGTTGGCGACCCAGCTGAGCCGGTACGCCCGGACGCCGGGGTCGTTGGTGACGGCGAGGTCGCTGCCGCCGGCGGCCAGGATCTCCGCGGCCTGCTGGGTGGACTCGGCGTCCACCCAGGTGAACGGGCGGTCGCGCAGCTCGGCGGGCACCACCTCGTGGTAGATCCGGCGCACCTCCCACATCGCCGACACCCGCAACTCGGGCTTGTCGCCCGGGCCTTCGGCCCTGGAGGCGATGCCGTAGGCGGGGGTGGCGCGGGGGAAGAAGCCGAGCAGCTCCAGCTCGCGGTGCCAGTGGAAGCTGGTCAGCCCGGAGTAGGCGCTGGGCACCAGCACCACGTCCACCTCGCCCGCCAGCAGGGCGGCCAGCACCTCGTCGAAGGTCGGGTAGAGCCGGAGCGAGATGGGGTAGCGCTCGGCCAGGAAGTCGGCCGCCAGATGGCTGGAGGTGCCGCTCGGGCCGAGCGTGCCGAGCACGGTGCCCGGTGCGGTCGCCCAGCGGTCCACCAGGCCGGTCCAGCGGGCCGAGTACTCGTCCACCAGCCGGTCGACCAGGTCGGTGTCGATCGCCGCCTCGCCACCGGTCGGCAGGGGGTCGGACAGCAGGGGATCGGTCGGCAGGGGGTCGGTCGGGCGGGCCTCAGTCGGTGAAGCCACGGTTCGCCGCCATTTTCTGGGCCACCTTGGTCTCGTGGTCCGGCTCGGTACGGCGGTCCACGATCCGGGCCGCCTTCCAGCTGACGAATGCGCCGGTGCTGACGATCGGGTCGAGGCCGTCGCTCAGCTCGACCGTGACCGGCACCTTGAGCGCCTCGGTGGCCCGGGCGGTGAGCGCCGCGGTGTCCACCCGCTCGTCCTTGAGCAGTTCGAGCCGGACCGTCAGCCGGTCCTGGCCGCTCGCGTCCTGGTCGATCACCACCTGGTACCCGGCCGAGCCGGTCACCCCGGTGAGCACGGCCAGCTCGATCTGGCCGGCGGTGAAGCGGGCGCCGCCGAGCGAGATCCGGTCCAGCGTCCGGCCGACGATCCGCACCAGGTCGCCGGGCAGCTCGCAGTCGCAGTCGGAGGCCTCCACCGCGACGGTGTCCCCGGTCCGGTAGCGGACCAGCGGCTTGACCCCGTCGACCAGCATGGTGACGGTCAACTCGCCGTTGCCGCGCGGGCCGTGCGACTCGCCGGTGTCCGGGTCGACCACCTCGAACAGGTAGTTGGTCTGGGACAGGTGCATCCGCTTGTTGCGGCAGGCGGTGGCGATCACGAACGCCTCCTGCGAGCCGTACAGGATGTTGTAGACGTCCGCGCCCCAGACCGACTCGAGGTTGGCGGCCAGCGCGGGGGTGCACATCTCACCGGTGACGAAGAGCAGCTTGACGCCGAAGTCCCGCTTCAGGTCGTAGCCGTAGTGCTCGGCGGCCTTGGCCAGGGTGAGTGCCACGCCGGGGGTGCAGCAGATCACCTCCAGCTCCAGCTCCTGCATCAGCTGGAGCGCCTTGGGGAAGCCGATCACCGGGGAGTACGGCCAGATCTTGGCGTTCATCGAGCCGGTGTTGCGGGCCACGTCGCCCAGGGTGTCGCCGAAGGAGTGCACCTCGGTCGGGCCCATCAGGCCGATCCGGGGCCGGTGGTCGCCGAAGTGGTGGCGGAAGATCGAGGCCCAGCTCTCGGTGACGTGGGCGTTGCTGGCCAGCACCTCGCGGCCGTCGCGCGGACAGGGGGTGGCCCGGCCGGTGGTGCCGGTGGTCTCGTAGAAGAACACCGCCTCGTGCAGCGGGCGGCTGAGCACGTCCAGCATCTCGCGGCGCAGGTCGTCCTTGGTGGTGAACGGCAGGCTGGTCAGGTCGTCCGGGCGGACGGCGGCCAGGTCGTGGCCGGCCAGGTGCTTGCCGTAGAACGGCGAGCCGGACGCCACCTGGTCGAGCACCCGGGTGAGCTGGGTGGAGCGCCAGTCGGCGAGCGCCTCTGCGCTCAACTCGCGGGCGTAGAACGAGCGGTGCAGCGGGAGGTAGTCGGCGGCGAACTCGGCCGCGGAGCCCTCGGTGGGGAGCCACATGGCAGGTCTGTCCTTGCGTCGTGGTGTGTCGTCGGTGGAGTGGAGCAGGGCTCAGACGGCGGCGAAGCCGGACGCCTGCTCCAGGAAGGCGGCGAACAGCCGCTCGCCACCCTCGGTGGTGATGCTCTCGGGGTGGAACTGGACTCCCTCGATCGGGAGTTCGTGGTGCCGGAGCCCCATCACGGTGTGGTCGTCGAGGGCCCGGGCGGTGAGCCGCAGCTCGGTCGGCAGCGGCTCCTCCACCACCAGGGAGTGGTAGCGGGTGACCGTCAGCGGCCCGGATGGGGCGGCGGCGAACACCCCGGCGCCGTCGTGGTCGACCGCGCTGGTCTTGCCGTGCTTGGGCTGCGGGGCGACCTCGACCCGGCCGCCGAAGGCCAGGCCGATCGCCTGGTGGCCCAGGCAGACGCCGAGCAGCGGAGTCCGCAACGCGGCGAAGTGGTGCACCAGTTCGACGTGCCCGCTGACGGCGGGGTGGCCGGGGCCCGGTCCGAGCACCACGGCGTCGGGCGCCAGCGCGGCCAGCTGCTCCGGGGTGCGGGTGCGCGAGCGGACCACGGTGGTGCGGGCGCCGAGCGAGCGGAGGTACTGGTCGATGATGTGGCTGAAGCTGTCGTAGGCGTCCACCAGCAGGACCTTCACGGCGTCAGCTCCGTCCCGGTCAGCGCCCAGTGCAGCGCGCTCAGCTTGGTCAGCGTCTCGGCCCACTCCTCGGCCGGCTCCGAGTCCGCCACCACGCCGGCCGAGGCCTGGATCGAGAAGACCCCCTCGTGGTGCACGGCGGTGCGGATGCAGAGTGCGAAGAGCGCGAAGCCGCGGACGTCGAACAGGCCGACCGCGCCCGCGTACAGGCCGCGCGGCTCGCGCTCGATCTCCTCGATCAGCTCCATCGCGCGGATCTTCGGCGCACCGGTCATGGTGCCGGCCGGGAAGGTCGCCCGGACCACGTCCCAGAGGTCGAGGCCCGGCTCCAGCTCGCCGGAGACGGTGGAGACCAGGTGGTGGACGTAGCCGAACGGCTCGGCCCGCATCATCGAGTCCACGCTGAGCGTGCCGGGGCGGCAGACCCGGCCGATGTCGTTGCGGCAGAGGTCGACCAGCATCACGTGCTCGGCGCGCTGCTTGGCGCTGTCGCTCAGCTCGGCCACCTGCCGGGCGTCCGCCGCCTCGTCGCCGTCCGGGCGGGCGGCGACCGTGCCGGCGATCGGCCGCATGGTCAGCACCCCGTCCACCACCCGGACGTACAGCTCGGGGCTGGCCCCGACCACCGTCCGGCCGGCCCAGGGCAGCAGGTACATGTACGGGGCCGGGCTGCGGTGCCGCAGCCGGCGGTAGGCCGCCAGCGGGGTGAGCGCGGTCTCCACGTCGATCCGGTGGCCGATCTGGATCTGGTAGACGTCGCCGACCCCGATGTGGCCCAGGCAGCGCTCGGTCCGGTCCAGGAAGGTCTGCTCGGCCACGCTGTCCCGGACCGCGAACGGCGCCGGGGCGGAGGGGAGTTCGAGACCGTCCGGGGTGCCGGCCGGCGGCACCGGGGCGGGCTCGGGGAGCAGCGGCCCGGTGGCGGTGAGCAGCCGGGCGGTGCCGCTGGCCAGGTCGTACCAGGCGGTGTGCTGGAACAGGGTGAGCGTCTGCCGCGGAGTGGCCTCCGGGCGCTCCGGCTCGGGCAGCTCCTCGATGTCCCAGGCGGACCGGTAGGCGAGCGTGGTGAGGAAGCCGAACGCGAAGGTGGAGCTGGGCAGTTCGGTCCGGACGGTGAAGACCGCCTGGACCGCGCGGATCGCCTCGAACACCGCGGACGGGGCCCGGAGCAGGTGCCCGGGGCCGAGCGCGCGGTCCAGCGCCGCGCGCAGCACGGCTCCCAGCCCGCCCTCGGCGTCGAGCTCCACCCGGCCCTCGTGGAAGCGGAGTTCGGCCAGCCGGCCCCAGCCGACCACGGCGGAGCGCAGGTCGTCGTCGGGCCCGGACAGGCTCTCGAACAGGTAACAGTCCTCGGTGACGGCACGTACGTCCCGGTAGAGCGTCAGCGGATCGCGGTGGAGCAGCGGTTCCGAGCTGACGCCGACCGTCAGGGTGTCCGTGGCCGAGGAGGTGGTGAGTATGGACATCGATCCCCCGTTGTGGCTGATACCGCACAGGACGGCCGCCGTGGGCCCGCTCCTGCGGTTTCAGGAACACTTCATCACCTCGGGCCTCAGCGGGCCCAAACCACTTCGCACTTGTGTGCACAGACCAGTTGCGGAAAGGCAGCACGAAAGCCCGCACGAAAGGCAACACGAAAGGGGTGCGCCGTCATTGACGGCGCACCCCCTCGGCGGGCGTCCGGTCAGTGCTGACCGGAGAGCAGCGCGGCGGCCCGGAGCAGGCTCGCGGCCACCGACTCGGCGTCGATGCCGGGCACGACGCAGCCGAGCAGCACCACCCGGGTGGTGGCGGTGGTGACGGACTGGTGGATGCCGTCGCGGTGGGCGAAGAGCGAGAGCACCCGGGCGCCGTCGGCCAGGATCAGCCGGCCCGGGTCGAGCTCCGCGGTGTGGTCGGCGCCGAGCGCGAGGAAGGCCTCGCCGCCCTGGCTGACCGTCAGCCGGACCTCGCCGGTGACCTTGTCGGCGTCGAAGACGCCGAGCGCGGCCAGGTCGGTCACGGCGGCCGCGTTGACCGCGTCCACCACCGGGTTGATCCGGGGCCAGGCGCCGGCCGGCTTGCCGCGCAGGCCGCGGTCGATCAGGGCCTGGATCGAGGGCGGCTGCCGGTCGGGGTCGGCCCCGATCAGCTTGGACAGCTGCCGGTACGCGGCCACCCGGGGGTGGTTGCGGATGGTGGCCCGGGAGGCCTCGTGCCACTCGGCGTGCTGGGCCAGCCAGAGCCGGTCGGCCGCCTCGGCCAGGCCGTCGACGGTCACCTCGGCGGTGGTGGCCAGCACCTCGACGCCGGGGAAGGCCTCGGCGGCCCGGGCGTCCACGGCGATCGGGGCCGGGGCGGCCGTGGACAGCGGGGCGGTGGTCTCCGTCATGCGCGCTCCTTGAAGACGACCAGGTCACCCGCGCGGAGGTCGAGGTCCTCCGCGGTGAGCAGCCGGTCGGTGTGGATCAGGACGTTGTAGTGGTTCGGGAAGTGGCACTCGTCGAAGCCGACGACCTCCCCCACCAGCCTCTCATCAAGCCAGAGTTGGTCGCCCTGTTCGAGCACGGTGGCGGTGGCGAACTCGGCGAAGCCGAGGAAGCCGACCGCGTCCACCCGGTCGCCGGGGGCGGTGGGCCGGTCGGTGGTGGTGACCAGCTCGTGCACCTCGCCCGCCCGGATGCACCGGGTGGCCCAGGGCGACTGCGTCATGCCCCGGTCGTCCCGGCGGTGGAACAGCAGCTTGACCAGCTTGGCGGAGACGTCCTGCTTGGCGGGCATCCGCAGCCGCCGCTCCTTGCTCCGGCCGATCCGGTACGCCTGCTCGACCAGGTCGACCACCACCGGGCCGTCGTCGGTCCGGCCCGGGCCGGCCGCCACCGCCGCGCGGAAGTCCGCCATGATGCCCTGGTACTCGTGGTCCAGCGAGGACTTGAAGCCCTGGTAGCCCGCGAGCATGTCGGCCACCAGCGTGCTGCCGTCCTTGAGGTGGACCACGATGTCCTTGGTCTCGCCGGTGGGCAGCGCCCAGTCCAGCTCGACCGTGACCGGGATGCCGTCCTCGGTGCGCAGCTCCAGCTCGGCGTAGAACTCCACGCCGCCCCGGACGTCGCCGATGGTGGCGTCGGTCAGGGTCAGTTCGCCGACCACCTGGCGCAGCGCGTCCAGCGCGTTCGGTCCGTTGTCGATCACGCAGCCGCCGCCGCACCGGTCCCGGTCCAGGTACCAGTGGTCGTCGCCGGTGTGCTCCTCGATCTTCTCGTGGTAGCGGCCGACCACCCGCTCGATCAGCTCGCGCGGGGGCAACTCGGCGGCCAGGCGCTGGACATGGCTGTTGTAGCGGCGGTGGAAGGCGGTGAAGAGCGTCCGCCCGGTCCGGTCCGCGACCGCCGCCAGCTCGCGCGCGTCGCTGCTGTGCACGGTGAGCGGCTTCTCGCAGCAGACGTCCACCCCGGCCTCCAGCGCGGCCGCGACCACCGGTGCGTGCAGGTGGTTCGGCAGCGTGATCACCACGCCGTCCACCAGGCCGGAGCCGAGCAGTTCCCGGTAGTCGGTGAACAGTTCGGGCCCGTCCGGCAGCCGGTCCAGCTTGGCCCGGTCCAGGTCGCAGGCGGCGGTCAGGTCGAGCTCGCCGTCCTGTTCGATCGCCCGGAGGAAGTACGGGGCGATCACGCCGAGGCCGATGATGCCGATCCTCATCGGGCGGACACCGCCTCGCCGCGCAGCTCGACCGGGGTGGCCAGGTCCAGCCGCTCGGCCAGCGCGACCAGTTGGGCCGCCACGTGGCCGGGCAGGGCCACGCCGCTCGCGCGCGACTCGGCCGCCTTGGCCGCCTCGGGGGCGCCCGGGTAGGTGACGTACCCGCCCGGCACGGCCGGCGGGCAGGCGCTGACCGTGTCCAGCAGCTCGCGGGCTCCGGCGCCGAAGGACTCGGCGGCACCGAAGGCGGCCGGGTCGATGGCTATCACGGTGTGGCCGATGTCGGTGTCCGGGCGCTCCTCGCCGTTCTCCAGCAGGTCCGGGGTGGGGCCGTAGGAGGCGCCCGCCAGCGGGCCGCAGAGCAGGTCGACCAGGATCGCCAGGCCGTAGCCCTTGGCGCCGCCGGTGGCGGCCGAGCCGCCGAGCCAGGTGACGTCCGCCTTGCCGTCGAAGTAGGCGTCCGGGTCGGTGACCGGGGTGCCGTCAGGCGCGGTCAGCCAGCCCTCGGGGACGGACCGGCCCTCGCGCTGGGCGGCCCGGATCTTCCCGGTGGCGACCGTGGTGGCGCTCATGTCCAGCACGAACGGGGCGCCGCCGGGGGCCGGGGCGGCCACCGCGAGCGGGTTGGTGCCGAGCATCCGGGTCAGCCCGCCGAGCGGCGGGGCGACGCCCTGGGCGCCGCAGTTGGTCATCGCGATGGCGATCAGACCGGCCTCGGTGGCGCGGTGGGCGTAGTACCCGGCGCTGCCGAAGTGGCTGCTGTTGCGGACGGCCACCATGGCGATGCCGGTCTGCTTCGCCTTGGCCACGGCCAGGTCGGTGGCCAGCGTGGTGGTGACCAGGCCGAGGCCGCCGTCACCGTCGATCACCGCGCTGGAGGCGGTCTCGGCGACGGTGCGCGGGGCGGCGGCCGGGTTGATCCGGCCGTCCAGCAGGCGGGGCGAGTAGATCCCGGCCAGCGCGTTGCTGCCGTGCGTGGTGAAGCCGTGCTCGTCGGCGTAGACGACCACCTCGGCGGCGGTGGCCGCGGCCTCCTCGGTCAGCCCCGAGCGCACCAGCGCCTCCCGGGCGAAGGCGCGCAGGGTCTCCAGCGGGATGCGGATGGTCATCGCTTGTCCTCCAGTGCTGCGGTACGGGTGCCGAATCGCACCACGAGGTCCTTGATCTGCTGTGCGTAGCGGGCGAGTTGCTCCAGTTCGAGGAACTCGCCGGGGGTGTGCGCGCCGTGCGTGTCCAGGCCGCCGGGGCCGCAGACCGCGACGTAGCGGTCCGGGCCGCCGGCCCAGATGGCGTCGCAGGTGAACGCGGAGCCGTCGGCCAGCCCGTCGTGCCGGGGGAAGCCGGCCTCGGCGAGCAGCGCCTCCATCGCCGGGTCGCGGTTGTCCAGCACCGGCAGCCCGCGCTTGAGCCAGTCGAACCGGACCACCCGGTCCCAGTCCTCGACCAGCCGGGCGGAGAGCGGGTTGCCCGCGTGCGCGGCGGCGAACTCGTCCCGGGCCCGCGGCAGCAGGCCGGCCAGCTCCCGCTCCAGCACCGCGGCCTGGTCGGCGCTCTGGTAGGCGATGTTCATCCGCAGCTCGCCGGTGCCGTAGACCCGGTTGTGCGAGTCGCCGGTGTGCAGGCCCGCCACGCAGAGCTTGGCGCCGAGCTCGTGCGCCCGCGGACCGAGCCGCCGGGCCAGAAAGTCGGCCAGGAAGCCCAGCGCCACGGTGGCGTTGTGCCCGCCGGCGGGGTGGTCGTCGGTGGAGTCGGCACCGGTCACGCTGAACCGGGGTGTCATCGCGGCGGTGCAGGCGTCCATCACCCGTCCGCCGGTCGGCTCGGCGAACAGCATCAGCCGTCCGACCAGGCCCTGCTCGACCAGCCAGCGGGTGCCGTAGGTGCCCATCGCGCCGCCCTCCTCGCCCGGTACGGAGGCGAGTTGGACCTCGATGGCCCCGGCCAGCCACGGCTCGGCCGCGAAGGCCGCCGCGATCCCGGCCGCGGCCGCGATGCCGGGGCCCTTGTCGTCCACCGCGCCGCGCCCGTACAGCACGCCGCCGTCCAGTCGCGGGTCGATGTGCGGACCGACCGTGTCGACATGGAAGTTGACCACCAGTCGGCGCTCGGGACCGGCGGCCCGGCCCATCCGCACCACCGCGCTGGGCTGGGTGGCGAGGAAGCCGGGGCCGACCCGGCGGACCGGTGCCGGGACGTCGTCCCGGTCCAGCAGGGACGGCTCCGGGCTGCCGAACAGCACCTGCTCGAAGCCGCGCGCCAGGGCGCCGTCCAGGAAGACCCGCTGGGCGTCCACGGTGTGCTCGGCCTTGCCGCCCTCGAACGGGGAGACCGAGGGGACGGCCATCAGGTCGAGCAGCCACTCCAGTTCGGCCGGGCCGAACGGGCCGTCGGCGAGCAGGGGTTCACTCATGGCCGATCGTCTCCCAGATGTCCCGGAAGCTCTCGGTGCAGGCCCGGTAGCCCGCCGCCAGCTCCTCGGCCCCGGCGGTGGCCGCCAGGTGCGGGATATGGGCGACATGCGGCTCCAGGCTGTACCGGCCCCGGTAGCCGGACCGCTCCAGCAGCCCGACGCAGGCCGCCACGTCGATCTCGCCCTTGCCCGGCAGGGTGAACACCGCGCCGGCGGGGGTGCGGTGGCCGTCCTTGACGTGCACGTGGTCCACCCAGGGCAGCACCTCGGACAGGTAGCCGACCGGCTCGTAGCCGTAGGCCAGCCCGTTGCCGATGTCGAAGACCAGCCGCAGCGCCGGGCTGTCCACGTGCTCCAGCAGCCGGAGCGTCTGGGCGGCGCCCTGTCCGGCCCAGCCCTGGCAGTTCTCGTGCAGCAGCACCACGTCCAGCCGCTCGGCCTCCCGGGTCAGCACCGCCAGCCGGCGCAGCGACTCGGCGGCCCACTCGGCCTCCGGGCGCCCGTCGTTGGGGTAGGACATCACCCGCAGCCAGCGGCTGCCGAGCGCGTGGGCGGCCCGGGCCGAGCCGGCCAGCACGGCCAGCTCGGACTCCGGGTCGGTGGCCACGGTGGTGGACCAGTTGCCGATCGGGGTGTCGACCGCCGGCACCGTCAGCCCGGAGGCGGCGACCTCGGCCACCACCTCCGCCAGCCGCTGCTCGGTCAGCTCGTGCAGGCCGAGCCCGTCGACGGTGCGCAACTCGATCGCGCCCAGGCCGAGTTCGGCGTGGATGGCGAGCTGTTCGGTCAGCCCGGGGGCCGCCTCGTCGCCGATCCCGCAGGACCGGTCCCGCCAGTTCGCCGTGTCGTCCCCGGTCACCGGGCACCCCGGTAGAACCGCTCGACGGCCGAGGCCACCCGGGCCACGTCGCCGGGCCGCATGTCCGGGTGCAGCGGCAGCGCCAGCGCCTCGCGGGCGAGCTGCTCGGCGACCGGGAAGTCGCCCGGCCGGTGGCCGAGGTATGCGAAGGCGGGCTGCAGGTGCAGCGGCTTCGGGTAGTAGACCACCGTCTCGATGCCCTCGCCGGCCAGGAACTCCTTCAGTTCGTCCCGCCGCGCCGCCCGCACCACGTAGGTGTAGACGGCCCGGTGGTCGTACCCGTCCGGCGGGGTGAGCAGGTCCGGCGCCAGGTGGGCCAGCCGCTCCTGGTACTCCTCGGCGATCTGCCGCCGGGCGGTCAGGAACCCGTCCAGCTTCGGCAGCCGCTGGAGCAGGAAGGCCGCGGTGATCTCGTCCATCCGGCAGTTGAAGCCGACCTTGTGGTGCAGGAAGCGCACCCCGAGGTCCTGCCCGTGGTTGCGCAGCATCCGGATGTCCCGGGCGAGGTCGTCGTCGTCCGTGACCACCATGCCCGCGTCGCCCGCGCCGCCGATCGGCTTGGCGGGGAAGAACGAGTACACCCCGGCGGTGCCGAACCGCCCGGCCTGGCGGCCGTCCACGGTGGCGCCCAGGCCGACCGCGCTGTCCTCGACCAGCGCGACGCCGCGGCGCTCCGCCAGCTCGGCCAGGCCGGTCATGTCCGGGTGGGTGGTGAACAGGTACGCGGGCAGCACCGCCCTGGTCCGGTCGGTGACGGCGGCCTCGGCGGCGGCCAGGTCCAGGCAGGCGGTGTCGGCGTCGACGTCCGCGAAGACCGGCTTGGCACCGCGCAGCGCGACGGTGGAGGCGGTGGAGATGAACGAGAAGGCGGGGGTCACCACCTCGTCGCCCGGGCCGATCCCGAGCGCGGCCAGGATCACGGTCAGCGCGCCGGTGCCGTTGGCCACCGCGATCGCGTGCGCGGCGCCGGTCCGCTCGGCGACCCGGCGCTCCAGCTCGGCCACCCGGGACTTGAGGATGAACTCGTCCGAGTCGGCCACCTGGCGGACCGCGTCGAGCACCTCCTCGGTCCAGTCCCGGTAGCGGTTGTCCCAGTCGTGGTAGGACACGGTGGTGGTCACGGGGTCTCCTTGTGGAACCGGTGGATCAGCTCGCACACCCGGTCGACCTGCTGGTCCGTCAGGTCCGGGTACATCGGCAGCCCGACCGCGCGGCGGCTGGCCGCCACCGCGACCGGTACCGGGTGCTGTGCGCCCGGCAGTTGGGCCAGCGCGGGCTGCTCGGTGAGCGCGCGCGGGTAGTACACCTCGGTGCCCACCCCGTGCGCGGTGAGGAACTCCACCAGCTCGTCCCGGCGGTCGCTCTCGATCAGGTACACGTAGTACACCGGGTTGCCCGGCTCGGCCGTCTCGGCGAACCACGGGATCTGCACCACCGGTGCCAGCGCCGCCAGTTGGCGGTCGTAGCGGTCGGCCAGCTCGGCCCGCCGCTCGATCTCGGCGCTCAGCGTCCCGAGCCGGGTGAGCAGGACGGCGGACTGGATCTCGTCCAGCCGGCTGTTGTAGCCCAGCTCCAGGTACTCGTAACTGCCGTCCACCTCCTGCCCGTGGCTGCGCAGCCGGCGGGCCCGGGCGGCCACCTCGTCGTCGTCGGTGAGCACCATGCCGGCGTCGCCGAGCGAGCCGAGGGTCTTGGTCGGGAAGAACGAGAGCACCCCGCCCTTGCCCCACAGACCGGCGTGCCGGCCGCCCATCACCATGTCGATGCCCTCGGCACTGTCCTCTAGCAGCAACAGGCCGTGCTCGTCCGCCAGTTCGCGCAGCGTCCGCATGTCGGCCATCTGCGAGAACAGGTGCACCGGCATGATCGCCCTGGTCCGGGCGGTGATCGCGGCCCGGGCCGCCGCCGGGTCCATCGCGTAGCTGCCGGGCAGGATGTCCACCAGCACCGGCTCGGCGCCGACGTGCAGCACCGCCGAGGCGGTGGCGAAGAAGGTGTACGCCGGGACGATCACCTCGTCGCCGGGGCCGATCCCGGCCGCCCGGAGCAGGATCACCAGGGCGTCGGTGCCGTTGCCCACCGCGACGGCGTGCTTGGCGCCGGTGCGCTCGGCGATCGCCTGCTCCAGCTCCCGGCCGAGCGGCCCGAAGGTGAACCGGCCGCTCTCGGCCACGGTGCGCAGCCGGGCTTCCAGTGCGGGCCAGTCCGCCCGGATCGAGGCGGCCCCGGTGAAGAACGGGACGGGTGCGTCGGTGCTCATCGGCAGGCCGCCTTCAGCTCGCCGACCAGCTCGCTGGCGGCCAGGATGCGCCGGGCCGGGGTGTCCGCGTCCCCGATCGCCCGCAGCAGCGCGCTGCCCACGATGACGCCGGTCGCCCGGCCGCGCAGCGCGGCGACGTGCTCGGGCCGGGAGATGCCGAAGCCGACGCAGACCGGCAGGGTGCCGGCCGCGGCGCGGACCCGGTCGAGGTAGTCGTCGATGCCCGGGTCGAGCTCGTCCCGGACGCCGGTGACGCCGTTGGCGGCCAGCGAGTAGAGGAAGCCCCTGGACCGCTCGGCGGTCCGCTGCAGCCGCTCCGGGCTGCTGCCGGGGGCGGAGAAGAACACCTGGCCCAGGTCGTGCGTCTCGGCCGCGGCCAGCCACTCGTCCGCCTCGTGCGCGGGCAGGTCGGGGACGATGAAGCCGTCCGCCCCGGCCGCTGCGGCGTCCGCGTAGAGCTGCTCCAGGCCGTAGCGCAGGAAGGGGTTGCAGTACCCCATCAGCATGATCGGGACGTCCACGCCGTTCTCCCGGGCACCGGCGACGATATCCAGTACGGCGGCGGTGGTGACACCGCGCTCCAGCGCGGCCTGGGTGGTCGACTGGATCACAGGTCCGTCCCCGAGCGGGTCGGAGAACGGCACTCCCAGCTCGATGATGTCGGCACCCGCCGCGCAGACCGCCTCGATCAGCGGGCCGGTCTCCGCCAGGCTCGGGTACCCGCCCGTCAGGTAGGCCACCAGTGCCGTCTCGCCGGTCTCCGCGAGCCGGGCGAAGGTCTTTTCAAGCCGCTCCACCACTCTGCTCCTTCCGCTGCCCGATGGCCGTCATGGCCGAGGTGAGGTCCTTGTCGCCACGGCCGGAGAGGTTCACCAGCAGGTGGCTCCCCGGGGCGAAGCCGGAGGCCAGCCGCACGGCGGCGGCCACCGCGTGCGAGGACTCCAGCGCGGGCACGATGCCCTCGGCGCGGGCCAGCAGCTGGAAGGCCTCCAGCGCCTCCTCGTCGGTGGCGGTCAGGTACTCGACCCGGCCGGTGTCCTTGAGGTGGCTGTGCTGCGGCCCGGCGCCCGGGTAGTCCAGGCCGGGGGCGATGCTGTGGGTGAGCAGCACCTGGCCGTCGTCGTCCTGCAGCAGGTAGGTCCGCATGCCCTGCAGCACGCCCGGCTCGCCGTAGAGCAACGGGGCGGCGTGGTGGCCGAGTTGTCCGCTGCCGTCGCCGGCCGCCTGGACCCCGATCAGCCGGACCTCGTCAGCCAGGAAGCCGCTGAAGACGCCGATCGAGTTGGAGCCGCCGCCGACGCAGGCGATCACCGCGTCGGGCAGCTGCCCGGTGGCGGTGAGGAACTGCTCGCGGGCCTCGGTGCCGATCACCGACTGGAAGTCCCGGACGATGCTCGGGAAGGGGTGCGGGCCGACCACCGAGCCGAGCAGGTAGTGGGTGTCGTCGGGGTGGGTGATCCAGTCCCGGATCGCCTCGTTCACCGCGTCCTTGAGGGTCGCGGTGCCCTGGTCCACCAGCCTGACCTCGGCGCCGAGCAGCTCCATCCGCTGCAGGTTCGGGAGTTGGCGCTCGGCGTCCACCCGGCCCATGTAGACGGTGGCGTCCAGGCCGAGGTACGCGCAGGCGGCCGCGACGGCCACGCCGTGCTGGCCGGCGCCGGTCTCGGCGATGATCCGGCGCTTGCCGAGCCGGTGCGCCAGCAGCGCCTGCCCGATGGCGTTGTTGATCTTGTGGGCCCCGGTGTGGGTGAGGTCCTCGCGCTTCAGCCAGATCGTCACCCCGTGCTCGGTGCCGAGCCGGCGCAGCCGGGTGAGCGGGGTCGGGCGGCCCACGAAGGTGGCCAGCAGGTCCGCCAACTCGGCCTGGAAGTCCGGGTCCTGGCTTGCCTTCAGATAGGTGTCCCAGACCTCCTCCAGCGGACCCACCAGGGTCTCGGCGACGAACTGGCCGCCGTACTCGCCGAACCGTCCCGCGGTCATGCCGCCACCTCCCCGACCCGGACGCCGAGCAGCTCGCCCAGGGCCTGCGCGGTGTCGGCCGCGCCCAGCAGGTTCTCGCCGATCAGCGCGGCGTCGAAGCCGTGCCCGGCCACCCGGGTGAGGTCGGCCCGGCTGCCGATGCCGCTCTCACTGACCGTCAGCACGCCGGCCGGGATCCGGGCCCGCAGCCGAGCCGAGTTCTCCAGGTCGACCGCGAAGGTCTGCAGGTCGCGGTTGTTGATGCCGACGATGCCCGCCCCGGCGGCCAGCGCCCGGTCGATCTCCTCGGCGGTGAAGGTCTCCACCAGCGCGTCCAGGCCGAGCCCGGTCGCGGTCTGGATCAGGTCCTTCAGCAGCACGTCGTCCACCGCGCGGACGATCAGCAGCACCGCGTCCGCACCGGTGGCGTAAGCGAGTTCGACCTGCCGGGTGTCCACCAGGAAGTCCTTGTACATGACCGGGACGGTCACCGCGGCGTCGGTCGCGATCTCGGCCACCAGCTCGGGCGAGCCGCCGAAGAAGGCGGTGTCGGCGAGCACCGAGACGGCCGAGGCCCCGGCCGCCGCGTACGTCCTGGCCTGCTCCACCGCGCGGTCCAGCGGCAGCAGTTGGCCCTTGGACGGCGACTTGGGCTTGACCTCCGCGATCACCGACACCTCGGGGCCGGTGATCGCGGCCGCGAAGGTGCCGGGCACGGCGGGTTGGGGGCGTTCGGCGCCCAGGGACGGGACGCCGGTGATCCGGCTCCAGTCCTCGCGCTTGCGCGCGACGATCTCGTCGAGGTGCACGGGTACGGCTCACTCTCTGTCTTTGCGGATCTGTGCGGGACGGGAGGCGGTCTGCGGCGGCCGGAGGTGAGGGCCGCTACGAACCGAGGGCGAGCAGCAGCTCGGTCGCGGCGCCGGAGGCGACCGCGGCGCGGGACAGGGCGAGGCCGGTGGCCAGGTCCGGGGCCAGGCCGGCCAGGTGCAGGACCACGGCCGCGTTGTAGTGGCAGGTGTCCAGCACGGGGGCCGGGGCGGTGCCGGCCAGGACGGCCCGGGCGGCGTCCGCGTTGGCGGCGGTGTCGCCGCCGCGCAGGTCGTCCGCGTCGGCGGGCCGCAGGTCGAGGTCGGCGGGGTCGAGCACGCGCTCGTGCACCCGGCCGCCGTCCACGGCCAGCACCCGGTTGGGCCCGGTGGTGGTCAACTCGTCCAGGCCGCCGTGCCCGTGCACGATCCAGGTCCGGTCCAGGCCCAGTTCGGCGGCGGCCTCGGCCATCACGTCCTGGTCCCTGCGGTCGGCGGCGCCGATCAGCCGGCCGTGCAGCCGGACCGGGTTGGCCAGCGGACCGGCCAGGTTGAACAGGGTGCGGAAGCCGAGCCGGCGCCGGATCGGCGCCAGCCGGCCGATCACCGGGTGCACGGCGGGGGAGAACAGGAAGGCGAACCGGTGCCGGTCCAGCAGCCCGGGCACCAGCTCCACCGGCCCGAGCGGCACGCCGAGCTCCTCCAGCACGTCGGCACTGCCGCAGCGGCTGGTGGCGGCCCGGTTGCCCGCCTTGGCGACGGTGGCCCCGGCCGAGGCGGCCAGCAGGCCCGCGACGGTGGAGATGTTGACCGAGTCGCTGCCGTCGCCGCCGCTGCCGACCACGTCGACGGCGGTGCCGTGCCAGTCCACCGGCCGGGCGGCGGCCAGGATCACCCGTACGGTGGCGGCCAGTTCGGTCGCGGACGGGCGCTTGGCGGACATCGCGGTCAGGAAGGTGGCGATGTCCAGCGGGTCGGCGGTCGCGTCCAGCAGGGCGGAGACCGCGGCGAAGGCGGAGTCCGCGTCCAGCTCCCGGCCGAGCACCAGCTGTCTGGTGGAGGCGGTGAGCACGGTGGCCGGAGCCATCAGAGCACCTCGACGTTTCCGGTCCGGGCCAGCTCGTTGCGGGTGTCCAGGACCAGCGGCGCAGCCTCCCAGAGGGCGTCGCCGAGGACCCGGCCGTGCGGGGTCACCAGGACCACGCAGTCCTGCGCGGCCAGCTCCTCCCGGGTCCAGCCGACCGACTCGACCGGCTGCCCGTCGAGCTCCAGCTCGGGCACCATCGGGTCGAAGTAGCCGATGGTGGCGTCGAGCTCGCGCAGGCCGCGGATGATGTCCAGGGCCGGGGCGTTGCGCAGGTCGGACACGCCGGGCTTGTAACTGACGCCCACCAGCAGGACCTTGGCGCCGGCCGTGGCCCGGCCGCGCTCGGCCAGCAGCTCCCGGATCCGGGCGACCACCTGCTGCGGCCGGTCGGTGATCCGCCGGTGGGCGGTCTCCACCAGGTCCAGCACCAGGCCCTCGCGGCGGGCCTGCTGGCTCAGGAACAGCGGGTCCACCGGGATGCACTCGCCGCCCACCCCGGGGCCCGGGTAGTGCGGCAGGAAGCCGAACGGCTTGGTCGCGGCGGCGTCGATCACCTCGCGCACCGGCAGTCCCAGGGCGTGGCAGAGGTCGGACATCTCCAGCGAGAGCGCGATGTTGACCAGGCGGAAGGTGTTCTCGTACACCTTCGACAGCTCGGCCACGGCGGGGCTGGAGACCGGCACCACGGTGCGGCAGATCTGCTCGAACAGCAGCGTGGCGCGGCGGGTGGACTCCGGGCCCACGCCGCCGACCAGCTTCGGGGTGTTCAGCAGGGTCCAGCCGTTGGTGTTGGCCGGGTCGACCCGCTCGGGGGCGGTGGCCAGGTGCAGGTCGCGGCCCGGCACCAGGCCGGTGCGCTCCTCGATGGTGCGGGCGATGCCCGCGGTGGTCCCGGTCGGGACGGTGGACTGCAGGACCACCAGGCTGCCGGCCCGCAGGTACGGCAGCAGGCTCTCCACCGCGGCGTCCACGTAGGCCAGGTCGGCGGTCTGCTCGGGGGTGACCGGGGTCGGGACGCAGATCACCACGGCGTCCGCGTCGTACAGCGCCGCAGGGTCCGCGAAGGCGGTCAACTTCTCTGCGACGTCCTGCAGTTCGATGTCGGTGAGGTCGGGCAGGTAGGACTCCGAGCGGTTCACGGAGTCCACCTTGACGGTGTCGATGTCGACCCCGGCGACGAGGAACCCCGCGGTGGCGAAGCCCAGCGCCAGGGGCAGGCCGGTGTAACCCAGCCCGACGATCCCGACCTTCAGGGTGCGGGCGGCCACCTTCGACGTGAAGTCCTCGGCGGTGGCCTCGGCCGACTCCGACGTCGCGATATCCGTACTCGCGACGGCGAGAGCGTGACCAGACAAGCTCGTCATGTCTTCGATCCCTCAGTCCAGCTAGCGGCTCGGTGTGTGCGGTGGTCCCAAGTCGACCAGCTCGACCTGACACACACCCAGACCACTCGGGCGCTCCCGGAACGGACCAGCTGACCTTGGACCCCGAGCCCGTTTTGGGGCGGATATCCGGCCTTGGGTGATTGATCCGTGATGGTCCACGATTGGTTTCCGTGGACGATCGAATTTATTGCCGTGTGGAACTTGTGTGGGACACTCGTTCGATGCCCAGGGGAGGGACCGACAATGAGCTGGCACATTTCCATCGAGGTCGATCGCGAGTCCAGCGATTCACTGACCCGACAAATCCAGGAAGCCATCCGATGCCGCATTGTCGAGCGGATCCTGCACCCCGGAACCCGTCTCCCGTCTACCCGTCAGCTCGCCAGTGACCTGGGGGTTTCCCGCAGTGTGGCGGTCGAGGCATACGAACAGCTCACCGCCGAGGGATATCTGACCTGCCTCCAGGGCTCGGGCACCAGGGTGGCCGATCGCCCGAATGGTGAGACTTCAACGAATTCCCAAACGCTCCGTGAGATCGACCCGATCATGCCGGTGACCTGGGATCTTCGTACCGGACGGGTGAATGTCACCAATTTCCCGCGCATCGAGTGGCTCGCCTGTTACCGGACGGTGCTGGCCGCGGCCGGACGGGACGAGCTGGACTACCCGCCGGTGGCCGGCCTGCCCGCGCTCTGCGACGCCCTGGCCGGCTACCTCGGCCGGGTGCGCGGGGTGCGCGGGAGCGCGGAGACCGTGATGGTGACGGCCGGGTTCGCCCAGGGCCTCTCGCTGCTGTGCGAGGCGCTGCCCAAACTCGGCATCCGCAAGCTGGCGATCGAGGACCCGGGCCACAACGGCCAGCGCAGGTTCATCGAGGAGTGCGGCATGCACTCGGTGCCGGTCCGGGTGGACCGGGAGGGGGTCGACGTCGCGCACCTGGCCGCCACCGGCGCCCGCGCGGTCCTGGTGACGCCCGCGCACCAGTACCCCACCGGCGTGACCATGTCGGCCCAGCGCCGCCGGGCGCTGATCCGCTGGGCGCAGGACGTGGACGGCCTGATCATCGAGGACGACTACGACGGCGAGTTCTGGTTCGACCGCCGGAGCCGGCCGTCCGCCCTCCAGGGCATGGCGCCGGACCAGGTGGTCTACGCGGGCACCGCGAGCAAGACCCTGGTGCCGGGGCTGCGGCTGGGCTGGCTGGTGATCCCGCCGCACCTGGCGGCGATGCTCAGCCGGATCCGCTCCCGGCACGACCTCGGTTCGGACGGCATCACCCAGTGCGCGTTCGCCGAGCTGATCACCAGCGGCATGCTGGACCGCCATCTGCGCCGGGTCAGGTCGCGCTACCGCTCCCGGCGCGAGGCGTTCACCCAGGCGGTGGAGCTGCACCTGCCGCAGGCCCGGGTCACCGGCTCCTCGGCCGGCCTGCACGCCTACCTCCAACTCCCGCCCGACATCAACGAGTCGGCCCTGGTGGAGGCGGCCCTGGCCAGGTCGGTGCTGGTGCACGGCGGTTCCAGGTACCAGTTCGCCCCGGGGGAGCGGCCGCCGGCCCTGGTGGTCGGCTACTCGACCCTGCCGTTGGCCGGGATCTCCGAGTCGATGTACGCGATCCGGGACGCGGTGGACGAGCAACGCGCCGCCCGGGGACGCTCGTTGAGCGCCCCGCCGACCCGGAGCCGGGCCAAGGGCCGGGCCGACGCCCGGATCTGCGCGGTCTGAGCCGGGCCGTCGCGCCGGAGCGTCGGAGTGCTGGGCCGTCGGAGTGCCGGAGCGCGGAGGGCCGCCCCCTGCCGGGGGCGGCCCTCCGGTGTCAGCCCGCGGCCTTGGCCCGGCGGACGAACTCCTCGATCAGCGCCGGGTCCTTGACCCCGCGCCGCACCTCCACCCCGCTGGAGACGTCGACGCCCCACGGCCGGGCCGCCGCGACCGCCGCGGCCACGTTGGCCGGGTTGAGCCCGCCGGCCAGCATCCACGACCCGCTCGGCGGGTTGGCACCCAGCTCCGCCCAGTCCCACGCCTCGCCCGAGCCGGGCACCGGCGAGTCCAGGATCAGCAGGTCCTCGCCGAAGTCGCCGCAGGCCGCGCCCGCGGCGGCCGCCGCCGAGGTGGCCCGGACCAGCTTCAGCCCCAGGTCCCGCAGCGCGGCGAAGGCGGCGGGCGGGTGGTCGCCGTGCAGCTGGACGGCACCGACCCCGGCCGCCGTCGCCGCCTGCCGGACCACCTCCGGCGCCTCGTCGGTGAACACCGCCACGGTGAGCACCCCGGCGGGCACCTGCTCGGCGAGCAGCCGGGCCTGCTCGGGCTCGATCCGGCGCGGGCTGGGCGTGAGGACGAAGCCGATGGCGTCGGCACCGGCCGCGACCGCGGCGGCTACGTCCGGTGCGGTGCTCAGACCGCAGATCTTGACGAACACTTGGCTGGTCTCTCCTCGATCGCTGACTGCTGGTCATTGACGGCTGTCGGTCAAGTGGTCCGGCCGACCGGACCGGAAGTGGCCGGGCATGTCGCGGGTCGCTCTGCCCTAGGTTCTCCGTATGCCCATTGACGCAAGCACGCTTCGCGGCAGCCTCTGTGCCGGTGTCGCCATGGTGACCGTCGGCAGCTCGGCCGCGGTGAGCCCGCTGCTCACCCACTACCCGCTGCTCTCCGGCCAGGCCTGGCGGTACCTGGTGGCCGGGCTGCTGCTCCTGCTGGTCGGCCACCGTACCGCCACCGCGGCCGTGCGACCCACCGCGGCCCAGTGGACCAGAATCACCCTGCTCGCCGCCACCGGCATGGCCGGGTTCAACGTGTTCCTGCTCAAGGCGGTCCAGTACGCCGACCCGTCCACGGTCGGCGCGGTGGTCGGCGCCGCACCGGTGGTGCTCGCCATCGCCGGCCCGCTCGGGGCGGCCCGGCGGCCGTCCGGCCGGATCGCGCTCTGCGCCGTGGTCACCACCGCGGGCGTGATGGTGATCCAGGCCTTCGGCTCCGGATCGGCCACCGGCCTGCTGTACGCGCTCGGTGCGCTGGCCTGCGAGTGCTGCTTCTCGCTGCTCGCGGTCGGCCTGCTGCCGGCCCTCGGCCCGCGCCGGCTGTCCGGGCTGGCCTGCCTGGCCGCCGCCCCGATGCTCGGCCTGGCCGCCGCCGTCACCGACGGCACCGACGCGCTCCGGGTGCCCACCCTGACCGAGGGCCTGGCGCTGGCCTACCTCACCCTGGTGGTCACCGCGCTCGCCTTCTTCCTCTGGTACGCGGGCATCGGCCTGCTCGGCGTCGACCGGGCCGGGCTGTTCGCCGGCATCATCCCGCTCACCGCCGTCCTGCTCGGCCCGGTCCTCGGCACCGGCCGGCTGGAGCCGACCGCCGTGCTCGGCTCGCTGATGGTCGGCGCCGCCGTCCTCTACGGCGTCAGCGCCCCGCCGCCGCGGGCTCGGGAGGCCTGACCGGGTCCGCCACGCCGGTGGGGTCGGCCAGCCGGACCGTACGGGAGCCGTAGAAGACCAGCGCCCCGGCCACCAGGCCGACCACCACCACCAGCAGTGCCCCGCGTGCGCCCACCCACTCCGCCAGCAGCCCGCCGGTGAACCCGCCGATCGGGATCACCGCGAAGGCCACGAACCGGAACGTCGCGCTCACCCGCCCGGTCAGCTCGGTCGCCACCAGCGCCTGCCGCAGCGCCACCGAGTGCACGTTGAAGACCGTCATCCCGAAGCCGTTCAGCACGTAACCCACCGTCAGCACCGCGACCACCAGCGCCGTCGGCCCGCCCGCCAGCGGCAGCAGCACCAGCGCGGCACAGGCCAGCAGCATCCCGGCCGCCATCGCCCGCCCGGCGCCGACCCTGGCCCCGAACCGACGGGCCACCAGCGAGCCGCCGAACGCCCCGACGCTGCCCGCCGCGATCACCAGGCCCAGCCCCGCCGCGTTCAGCCCCAGCTCGCGGATGCCGTAGATCGGCACCACCACCAGCACCACGTCCCAGAGCAGGTTGAACCAGGCCGACTGGACCATCACCACCCGCAGCACCGGCTGCGCCATGGTGACCCGGAAGCCCTCGGCGATCTCCGCCGCGACGCTGCGCCGGGGCCCGGTCCGGACCGGCTCCGGCGTACGGATCGTCAGCAGCGAGGCCACCGAGACCAGGTAGCCGAGCGAGTTGACCACGATCGCCACCGGGGCGGTGAGCAGCTGGATCAGCACCCCGCTCAGTCCCTGCCCGGCGGTCTGCGCGATCGACTGGCTGGACTGCAGCTTGCTGTTGCCCTCGACCAGCAGCCGCCGCTCGATCAGCGACGGCAGGAAGGCCTGGTACGCCACGTCGAACTGGGCCGTGAACAGGCCGGTGACGAAGGCGACCGCGTACAGCAGCCCCATCGACAGGTGCCCGGCCCAGGCGAGCACCGGGATCGACGCCAGCACCAGCGCCCGCCCCAGGTTGGCCGCGATCAGCAGCGGGCGGCGCCGGACCCGGTCCGCCAGCACGCCCGCGAGCAGGGTGACGCAGGCGACCGGCAGGTACTCCAGCGCGTTCAGCAGGCCGAGCTGGCCGGGGGAGGCGTCCAGCAGCTCCATCGCCGTCAACGGCAGCGCCAGCAGGGTGACCTGGGCGCCGAACAGCGCGACCGTCTGCCCGGCCCACAGCCGGAGGAAGTCCGCGTGCCGCCAGAGCGCGCCCCCTCTGGCCGGCGCGGGCGCCGGCTCAGACACCGGAGACCTCGGCCGCAGCGGCGGGGGACCAGTCGATCTCGTACAGCTTCACCGCGGTCTCGATCGCCGCCTGCACCCGGGCGGAGCTGTCGGCCCGGAACCGGAACGCCCCTGCCGTGTGCACCGCGCCGCCGTTGCCGTCCAGCACCGTCCCGGCCGGCGGCAGCGCCTCGGTGTACAGCTCGGGGATCGCGGCGGCGAGCGAGGCCACCCGGTGCACCACGGCGGGCCGCACCGGCGGTTCGGGCATCATCAGGTACCCGGCCACCTCGCCGCCGACCTCCGCGGTCGGGTAGGTCCGCCCGATCCCGAGCTGGACGTGCACCGAGGCCTCGATCAGGTCGAGCCCGTACACCTCCTCCCAGACGAACCGGACCTGGCCGCCGCCCGCCCGGGCGCCGATCTCCAGGAAGACCAGCTCGTCCGAGCCGTTGGCCCGGAACACCTCCAGGTGGAACACCTCGTCGGTGAGCTGCAGCGCGGCCAGCACGCCCTCGGTGAAGGCGACCACCCGGGCCTCGAACACCGGGTCGTCGTTGGCCACCGAGCCGAACGGGGAGCCGACCGCGAAGTCCAGGCAGGAGCCCAGGCAGCGCCAGCTGCGGATGGTGCGCAGCACGCCGCCGGACACCACGCCGTCCACCTGGTACAGGTTGCCGTCGATGAACTCCTCGCACTGGAAGTCCGTCAGCGCCGTGTCCGCCAGCGCACGTTCGACCGCCGCCGGGTCCTCCAGCACGTACACGCCCTGGCTGTCCGCCCCGGCCCGGGGCTTGAGCACGAACGGGTAGCCGTGCTCGGCCCCGAAGGCGCGGACGTCCTCGGCGGCGGCCACCGCCCGGTTGGCCGGCACCCGCAGCCCGGCGGCGGCCACGGCGGCCTTCATCACCACCTTGTCCCGGACCAGCCGGATCTCCTCGACGCCCTTGCCGGGCACCTTCAGCAGCTCGCGCAGCTCCGCGCCGAGCTCCAGGTCGAACTCCGACAGGGCCAGCACATGGGTGAACGGACCGTGCTTGAGCGACAGTTCGAGCGCCTCGGCCGCCACCTCGACCCGGTCGGCCAGGTCGGCGACCACCCGGATCTCCTCCGCCAGCTCCGCGCTGAGCGGCCCGGCGCCCGCCGCCGTGGTCAGGTAGCTGACCCGGTCCACCGTGTGGTCCAGGTAGCGGTGGTACTCGGCGAACCGGTTGTTCCAGCGGTTCAGGATCAGGACGTGGCGTCCCATGATGGCGGGCTCCGTTCGGGGGTCCGTGGTCAACTGCTCGAAGTGCACGCCGAGTTCGGCGGCATCGAGGGCGGCGGTGGTGGCCCGGGGGTCCGGTCCGGCCGCGATGGCGTAGCCGAGGCGGCTGGACGAGCTGCCCTGGGGAGGGACCGGCCGGCCGGGCGCGATCAGGGCGCCGACCTCCCGGACCAGTGGATCGGCGGACACGCCCGGATCGACCACCATCCGGTGGTAGGAGTCGAGTTCGGGACGCAGGAAGAACCGGATGCCGGCGTGGCCGACACCCGTGGCGGGCTGCGCGGGGGCGCACGGCAGGCCGAGGTGCGAGCGGACGGTGATCTCGTACAGGTCGGCGCCGACGGCCAGCCGGAGCAGGTCGGGAATCCGGTCCCCGGGCAGCCTGGCAGCCACCTCCATCAGCAGCGGCCCCCGCTCGGAGAGCCTCAACTCGGCATGGAAAGGCCCGAGTTCGAGGCCGAGCGCGGTGACCGCCCGGACGGTGTACCGCTCGATCCCGGCCCGGACGTCCTCGTCCAGCGCAGCCGGGAAGAGGTGCCCGGTCTCGACGAAGAACGGCTCGGGGCCGAGCTGCTTGGCGGTCACGCCGAGCACCGTCACGGTGCCGTGCTCGACGTACCCCTCCACGCTGAACTCCGGCCCGGCCACGTACTCCTCGACCAGCACCAGCGGCAGCCCGGCCCGGTCCAGGTAGCCGGTGCCGTACCCGTGGATGCGGCGGAACGCCTCGACCGCCTCGGCCTCGGTGCGGGCCTTGTGCACGTTCAGACTGCCCGACTGGTCGACCGGCTTGATCACGCAGGGCAGGCCCAGCCTGGCGATCGCCGCCGGGAGTTCGCACTGGGTGGAGACCAGCGCGTAGGCCGGCTGGTCCAGCCCGTACTCCCGGACCAGGCTCCGCATGACGTGCTTGTGCCGCAGCGCCAGCGCCGTCCGCGGGCTCAGGCCGGGCAGCCCCAGCTCGGCGGCGGCCGCGGCGGCCAGCGGCACGTAGTGCTCGAAGCCGGGGATCACTGCGGCCAGCGGCCGCCGCCGGTGCAGCGCCCGCAGCCGGGCCAGCACGGCCGCGTCGTCGTTGGTGTCGACCGACTCGACCCGGGCGGCGTGGGCCAGGTGCACGTCCGGCACCCTCCGCTCGCCCCGGCCGGCCGTCAGCACCACCACCTCGTGCCCCAACTCGGCTGCTCGATCAACCAGTTGGTAGCCGGAGGAACGCGGTTCGACGATGGCGATCCTCACCACGTCGCCAGCTCCTCGACGGTCGTCGGAACGGCCCGCTCCCGGGCCTGCTCCAGCAGCTCGATGGTGTGGTGGTGCAGCGCCAGGTCGGCCGGCGGCAGCGGACCGCCGTCGAGCAGGTGCGCGTACGCGGTCTCGACGAAGTTGGTCAGCGGCGCGTCCTCGATCACCGCCCGGCCGGGGCGGCCGGAGATCCTGATCTGCCCGAACGCGTCGTCGGTGGAGACCGGGAAGTCGGCCAGCACCTCGCCCCTGGTCCCGGTCACCCGCAGGTGCCGCCGCCGGGACGGCGAGGTCAGGTCGCTCAGCAGGGTGCTGATGATGCCGCCGGTGTGCTCCAGCCGGAGCAGTGCCCCGCCCATCGCGGGCACCGAGCGGTCCGGCAGCGGCATCGCCCAGGTCGGCGAGGAGAGGATCCGGGCCTCGTCCCCGGCCAGGTGCAGCGCCAGCAGCACCTGGTGCGGCAGCTCCACCTCGAAGGCGGTCCGGTGCGAGTCCGAGGAGCCCGTCCGGCCGAACCGCGGCTTGCTCTGCTCCATGTACAGCGCCACCGGCTCGCCGATCTCGCCGTCCGCGATGATCTGCCGGACCCGCTCGGTCACCCGGCTGTTCGGCCAGACGCTGACCGGCAGGATGGTGGCCAGCCCCGCCAGCTCGCACAGCTTGCGGCTCTCCGCCGAGGTGGGCGCGATCGGCTTCTCCAGGATGATCCGGCGGGCGCCCAGCGCCACCAGCTCCTCCACGCAGGCCAGGTGGTCGTGCGGCGGCGTGGCGACGTGGTACACCGCCTCGGGGCCGAACTCCCCGACCGCGGCCCGCAGCGAGGGCAGCAGCACGGTCCTGGGCTGCGCCTCGGTCAGCGCCGGGTCGACCACGGCGACCGTGTAGTCCGGCCCGTACAGCGACCGCAGCGCGTGGTGGTGCAGGTCCCGGCCGGCCCGCCCGTAGCCGACGATCACGGTGGGCGGACGCTCCCGTCCACCCGGGATGGTGGTACTCAACGCCGACACAGTGGCCCCCGCTTCCGGCTCACCCAGGGTCCGTGCACGGTAGTGCCCGGATCTCCAACGGATATGCCACAAGTCTGCGAATGTGTCAGGTCATGCTCCAGACCACTACCGGTGGAGCTGCCCGGACCACTCAGGCCACTGAGGTGCTGTCAGCCCCCGTAGAGCTCCCAGAGCTTCGGGAAGCGCTTCGCCATCTCGTCCGTGTCCTCGAAGTCGAAGCTGTCGCCCTCGGGCCGTCGGGGCTGCGGGGTGCCCAGATCCGGCAGCGGCAGCCCGGTCAGCTGCTCGTGCGCCTCGTCGGCGGCGTAGCCGAGGTCCTCGGCGTCGCCGTCCTCCTCCTCGTCGAAGTCCGGCACCAGCTCCGCCAGGTCGTCCGGCTGGTGCACCGCCCCCTCGAACACCTCCCGGCCCTGGCCGATCAGCCAGCACCGGAAGAAGTCGAAGGTGTCCTCCGAGGCCCCGTCCAGCAGCAGGTACGCCGCCGCCCACAGGTCGTACCGGTAGGCGCGCTGGAACCGCGCCTCGAACAGCCGGGCGAAGTCCACCACGTCATCCGGCGTCAGCTGCGCGAGCCGCTCCACCAGCGCCTCGGCCTGGTCGTCCGGATCGCCCTCGGCCGCGTCCCTGGTCTCGTCGATCAGTTGCCAGAAGTCCGTCTCGTACATCACCGCTCCAGCATCGCCGGTCAAGCCCACGAGCGCACGTGTTGCCCGCCCCGCCAGGCGCGTCGCTCGGCCGTCAGTGCGACCCCGGGGGCAGCCGCGGCGCGCGCAGCCGCTGCCAGAGGTTGCTCCCCCGGGGCTTCACCGGGTCGCTCTGCGGCGGCACCCGGTACTCCGACCCGACCGGGAGGATGGCGGCGGCCGGGATCGCGTTCGCGCCGAGGTGGAGCCGGGGGAGGGGGCGGGAGGTGGAGTCGTTGGCCTCCAGGAACGCCTCCGCCAGCAGGTGCGCCTGGCCGACGGACTGGCCGGCCCCGATGTTGCGGTAGAACTCCGAGGCGAACCTGGCGGCGTCGGTGTCGTCCAGCAGGCCGTCGGTACCGATCGCGCACCCGACCCGTTCGGCGAGCTCGGTGGCGAGCGGCGCGCTGTGACAGGTGTTCAGGACCACCGCGAGCAGATCGGGGGTGGCGAAACCGTCGATCAGCTTCAGCAGCCCGGGCGAGTGCAGCGGGGCGTGGCCGCCGTCGTCGGTGGCGAACAGCAGGTTGCCGTTGCCGTCCGCTCGCCCGGAGACGTGCAGGACGGTCGGGATCTCCTCCCGCAGGGCCCCGGTGAGGTCCTCCAGCCGGGCCGCCGGGACCACCCGGATCCGCAGGGCAGCGCGGTAGCGGGCACCGCGCAGGGCCTGCTGGATGTTCCGCAGCTCCTCGTCCAGCCGGAGCGGTGGCAGCTGACGGGCCGCCGACTGCACGACCAGGACGGATCCGCTCACTCCGTGGCGGGCGGCAGCAGGAGGTGCAGCAACTTTCCCAGGCCGGCGGCGTGGACGGGGTGCCGGCGGATCAGCTCCGCCACCTCGGCGAGCGCGGCGTTCCGGGCACCGGGGTCGGTGGTGGCGAGGCCGGGGTCGGCGGCGGGGAGCGGGGCGTCGGTCAGGGCGTCGGCCATCAGGCGGTGGCCGGCAGCGGCGAACTCGTCGCGGTAGACGGCGAGTTCGATGGCGGCGCAGTGGCGGAGGGCGGTCGGGTCGGGAGCGGCCAGGGCCTGCCGGAGGCGGGCGTGGAGGGTGGCCCGGTCGGCCAGCGCCCGGTAGGCGGTGGGGACGTCGGTCTCGGCCGCCAGATGGAGGATCGCCAGGTGGAGCCGGACGTCGAGGTCCTCCTCCTCGTCCTCCAAGTCCAGCAGCTCGGCGGCGCCCGGGGCGAGCAGCTCGGTCCGGTGACGCTCCAGGAAGTCCTGGGAGGCGGGCCAGTCGGGGGTGTTCAGCCAGTCGACGGCCAGCTCTTGCAGGATCTGCCGGCGGAAGGCGGCCTCGGGGCCTTCGGCGGCAGCTCGGTGGAGCAGGGCGACCAGGAACTGCACGAACTCGGGCGGGAGCGGCCCTGACTCCTCGACGGCGGTCGGAAGGTCCAAGCCCCGCAGGGCAGTTGTGTGCTCTGAGTAGAAGTCGCGCCGAGCGGACCACGAGGGGAGGTTGACCCAGGAACGGACCAGCTCGAGGTCACCGGGGGACACGGTGAGCCAGGGCGGCAGTGCGCTGGGGGCGGTGGCCGCCCACTCCTCGGCGACGAGGGAGAGCAGCTCGCCGGACTCCGCTGCCAGGTCGCGGAGCAGCGTGTGGCAACGGTGTCGGAGCTCCGGTGTGAGCTGGACCTCCGCAGTGTCACTGAGCAGGTCGAGGGCTTGTCGGACACCTGAACGCTGGTTGTCGGAACGGATGTTGTGCGATGCGAGGGCGAGGGTGAGCCGGGCGACCGCGAGGGGGTGGCCGGCCAGTTGGGAGATGCACCGATCGAAATGGGGAAGGGCCGCTGTGGGCGTTCCGGCGGCGATGTGCTGGCTGGAGAGGTTGTTGAGGGCGCTTGCGAGGTCGGGGAGGAAGGCTTGGGGGTTGGTGGTGGTGAGGTCGCGGCGGATGGTGACGGCTTCGGTGATGGTGGCGAGGGCGTTGTGGCGGTCGCCGAGCGCCGCCTGTGCGGAGGAGAGGTTGTTGAGGGAACTTGCGAGGTCGGGGAGGAAAGCCTGGGGGTTGGTGGTGGTGAGGTTGCGGTAGTGCTTGACGGCTTCGGTGATGGTGGCGAGGGCGTCATGGTGGTTGCCGAGCGAGGCCTGGCGGTTGGCGAGGTTGTTGAGGGACATGGCGAGGTTGGGGAGGAAGGCTTGGGGGTTGGTGGTGGCGAGGTTGCGGCGGATGGTGACGGCTTCGGTGATCGTGGCGAGAGCGTTGTGGCGGTCGCCGAGGTCACTCTGCGCGGAGGCGAGGCTGTTGAGGGCGCTTGCGAGGTCGGGGAGGAAAGCCTGGGGGTTGGTGGTGGTGAGGTTGCGGTAGTGCTTGACGGCTTCGGTGATGGTGGCGAGGGCGTCATGGTGGTTGCCGACCGCGGCCTGGCGGTTGGCGAGGTTGTTGAGAGAGCCTGCGAGGTTGGGGAGGAAAGCCTGGGGGTTGGTGGCGGCGAGGTTGCGGCGGATGGTGACGGCTTCGGTGACGGTGGCGAGGGCGTCATGGTGGTTGCCGAGCGCGGCCCGGTAATTGGCGAGGTTGTTGAGGGACATGGCGAGGTTGGGGAGGAAGGCTTGGGGGTTGGTGGTGGTGAGGTTGCGGTAGTGCTTGACGGCTTCGGTGATGGTGGCGAGGGCGTTGTGGCGGTCGCCGAGCGCGGCCTGGCGGTTGGCGAGGTTGTTGAGGAAGCCTGCGAGGTTGGGGAGGAAAGCCTGGGGGTTGGTGGCGGCGAGGTCGCGTTGGATGGTGACGGCTTCGGTGACGGTGGCGAGGGCGTTGTGGCGGTCGCCGAGCGCGGCCTGGCGGTTGGCGAGGTTGTTGAGGGCGCTTGCGAGGTCGGGGAGGAAGGCTTGGGGGTTGGTGGTGGTGAGGTTGCGGTAGTGCTTGACGGCTTCGGTGATGGTGGCGAGGGCGTTGTGGCGGTCGCCGAGGTCACTCTGCGCGGCGGCCAGGTTGGTGAGGGCGCTTGCGAGGTTGGGGAGGAAGGCTTGGGGGTTGGTGGTGGTGAGGTTGCGGTAGTGCTTGACGGCTTCGGTGATGGTGGCGAGGGCGTTGTGGCGGTCGCCGAGCTCACCCTGCGCGGCGGCCAGGTTGTTGAGGGACATGGCGAGGTCGGGGAGGAAGGCCTGGGGGTTGGTGGTGGCGAGGTCGCGCCGGATGGTGACGGCTTCGGTGATGGTGGCGAGAGCGTTGTGGCGGTCGCCGAGCGCCGCCTGCGCACCGGTGAGGTTGTTGAGGGACATGGCGAGGTTGGGGAGGAAGGCTTGGGGGTTGGTGGTGGCGAGGTCGCGGTAGTGCTTGACGGCTTCGGTGATGGTCGCGAGGGCGTTGTGGCGGTCGCCGAGCTCACCCTGCGCGGCGGCCAGGTTGTTGAGGGACATGGCGAGGTCGGGGAGGAAGGCTTGGGGGTTGGTGGCGGCGAGGTGGCGGCGGATGGTGACGGCTTCGGTGATGGTGGCGAGGGCGTTGTCGCGGTCGCCGAGCGCCGCCTGCGTGGCGGCCAGGTTGTGGAGGGCGTCGGCGAGGTCAGGGAGGAAAGCCTCGGGATCTTCGGCGGTGAGGCCGCGGTAGTGCTCGACCGCCTCCAGCGCGGGCGCCCCGGCAGTCAGCCGCTCCCCGCGGGTCGCCCTGGTCGCCCCGAGCCGGTTGAGGGCTTGGGCGAGAGTCGACCGGAAGGTCTCACTGTCCCGCTCGTTGAGCGCCCGTAGGCCCGGGATCCCCGCCCCGTCCCCGAGCCCGGCATGCTCGGCCAGATACCGCCGCAGGTAGAAGTCCCCCGCCCGGTGTGAGCCCTCCCCCGTGAGTCGCGCGGCCGCCAGTTCCCCGAGCGACTCCGTCGCCGCCCGAGCGGGCCCCGCCCAACGGGCCTGGACCGCACGCTCGTTGAACGATCCGGCCAGGTGATCGATGAACTCCTGGTGGTACAGCCGGTAGACCGCCACCCCGCCGCTGGTGTCCTCCACGATGAACCGGCCGAGCGCCTCCAGCGCCCAGTCCACATCCTTGGTTCCGTATGTCTCCCCGGTCGGATCCAGTGCCCCCGCGACGGCCTCCCACACCCCGTCCGCCGGCAGTCCCCGACCGAACGCCCAGGCCAGCGCGGTCAGCAGCACCCGCCCCGCCTGCGGAACCGCAGTACCGTCCCCCCGCCGCCGCACCTCCAGCGCGTCGACAGCGGCATCGAACGCGGCCGCCACCGTGGTCGGCAACTCCTCGACCCACCCGGCCGGCTCCTGCCCGGACAGCCGCTGGGCGACCACCGGCCCCACCAGGCGCGCGAACAGGAACCCGCCCCCGCTCGCGACCGCCCGGTCGCCCAGCAGTCGGGCCGCTGCCACAGCCTGATTGCCCGTCATGCCGTCTGCCCGCAGCCGCAGTTCCAGGTGTCCGGCGATGTCCTCCGCCGTGTCCTGCTCCTGGTCCAGGTCGATCTCCTCCGGACGGGCCAGCCGCAGCCGTTCGAGCGCGTCCTTCCACTGCTCGCCCCGCTGGAAGGCACTGCTGCGCAGGCTCACCAGCACCAGCCCGATCCGGGCCAGCGGCTCCAGCAGCTCGACCATCGGGCTGATCTCGCCCGGCCCGACCTCGTCCAGCCCGTCGAAGAGCAGCACCGGCGGGCGCTCGTCCCCCCGGACGTCCAGCTCCAGCCACGCCACCAGCTCGGACACCGTCCGGGGATCGCCCAGACCCCGCTGCTCCGCCACCGCCGCCGCGGCCTGAAGCGCCGTCAGCCCGCGCAGGTGGACGGTGACCGCCACGCTCCCCGCTCCGGGGTCCGGATCGCCTGGCGCCAGCGGGAGGTGCTTGAGCACCTCGGTGCGCTGCTGCGGATCGGAGAGCGTCGCGAGCCGTCCCAGCACCGCCGACTTCCCGCACCCGGCGCTCCCGGTCACCAGCCGGAGTCCGGGCCGGTCCCCGCCCATCCAGGTGACCAGCTCGCCCAGCACCCGCTGCCGGCCGTGGAACAGCCAGGACTCCTCGGTGGGGTCCGCCCCCTTCGCGGCCAGTACCAGGTGCTCCACCAGGGCGGGCCGGGCCGCCGGCTGCCAGCGCGGGTTCCGGAACATCACCCGGGGCACGCCGGTGGCGGTGTACGCCGGCCGCTGCCCCTCCTCCGTCCAGCCGGCCTGCACCGCCTCCGCCAGCGCCTGCCCGGTCACGCCCTCGTTCCGTACGCTCCACGCCCGCCGGTACGGCCCCGGCGCCGGACCGTCCCGCAGCACCTCCAGGACGGCCTCCAGCAGCACTCCGCGCCCGTCCGCCTGCTCCCGGGCCCGGCAGCTGGCCAGCACGCCCAGCCACAGGTCCTGACCCTGCGCCAGGGTGCGCAGGTCATGGTCCCGGATCGCCTCCTGCACCACCTCGGTCGAGCCCGCCCCGGCATGGCAGGTGTCGATCAGCAGCAGCGCCTGGTGGGCGCCGGACCGCAGCACCTCCTCGGCCAGCTCGCCCGGCGCGTACGTCTCGCCGAGCGCCTGCCCGCTCTCGGTGTCGGCCGCGACCAGCCGCAGTCCGCCCGGCTCCCGGACGGTGCCGTGCCCCGACCAGGCGACCAGCACCGGACCGTTGGCCCCGTCCCGCCGCCACTCCGTCCGCCACTCCTTGAGCCGGCTCCGCACCCGGTCCAGCGCCAGGTTCTCCCCGATATCCACCCGGTACTCGAACTCACCCGCCAGTTCGCCGAGTTCGCGGACCTGCTGCACCGCGTTCGGCAGCCGGGGGAAGTGCTCGTAGGTGTCGAACGCGATTCCGACCATGGTGCCTTCACGCATCGCCGTCCGCCTCCCCGCCGACCAGCACCAGCGAGGTGACCGCCGAGTCGGTGTACCCCTCGGCCGCAGCCACCGCCCGGTACGCCCCGGGGGCCGGCCGCTCGAACACGGTCCCGTACCGCCCGCCGCCCCGGTTGCCCATCGTCCGCCGCACCGCCGCACCGCCGCCCACCGCCGTCAGGGTGACCGTGACGGCGAGGTCGTCCCGGCCGGTGCTGACCGTCACGGGGTACGGCTCCCCGGGGTCCACCAGGTCGGGTGCGGAGACGGCCAGTTCGACGTCCCCGTGCTCGCCCCGGTGGGTCGGGCGCTCGGGGCCGAGCAGGCCCCACAGCTCGTCCCGGACGGACCGGTGGTTCTGCAGTGAGCCGTGCTTCTCGCGCGGCGTGCGCACCAGCGCATCCGGGAACTCCACCGGTGTCCCGGCCAGCCGGGGGACGGTGCCGTCGCCGCCCTCGTCCTGCCCGCCGATGGTGAGCAGCGGCACCAGGCGCTCGCCGTCCCACTCCGCCGTGGTCGGGGTCGGCTGCCGTACCCCGGTGAACGGGATCAGCTCCGCCGGCCCGCCCGCGGCGATCTCCCGGTGGAGCAGGCCGGCCGCCGCCAGCAGCTCCAGGTCCACCCCGGGCAGCCCGGTGACCTCCTCCGGGCGCAGCAGCGTCCCGTCCGGGCCCGGCAGGCAGGCGTACCCGGGGAGCAGCTCGTGCAGCGAGGGCAGGCTGCGGGCGAACGCGGTCAGCGACAGGGCCGACGGCAGCCACGGCTTCGCGAGGCCGTTCACCAGCCGCAGCAGTGCGTCCAGCGAGCCCCGGTGCGGGGTGCCGAGCGTGATCAGACGCCGGGTCACCTCCCAGCCGCCGCGGTGGGCGACGTAGTGCCGGGCGATCAGGCCGCCCATCGAGTGGCAGACGAACACCACCCGGGCCTCCCGCCGTTCGGGCGCGGAGCCCCGCCAGAGCTCCAGTTCCCGGGCGACCCGGGTGGCCAGCCGGGCGGAGTTGACCCGGCAGGAGAGCCGCCAGTCGTAGGCGAACTCGACCAGGTTGACCGGGAGTCCGGCGGGCAGCCCGGCGGTCCGCGCGGTCAGGGTGAACTTCTGCTGCAACCAGGTGGTCAGCCCGTCGTAGCCGTCGACGGGGGTCCACACCCCGGGCAGCACGTGCAGGTCGCGCATCAGGCCGACCGCCCGGACCCCACCGTCCTCGCCGTCCGGGCCGACGGACAGCCGGGGAGCCAGGCCCGCGAAGGCCCGGAGGCCGCGCAGGGCGGCCGGGCCGGAGAGGTTCCAGACCGGTTTCCCGTCCCGGTCTGCCAGCCGGCTGCCCATGATCCCGGGGACCACCACCACCAGGTCGTTCACCTGCACGCGTGCCACGATTCGTCCGCCCCTCGAATGTGCCTGTACCGCTCGGGAGTTGGCACCGGAACGGTCGGATCACACTACCGGAGCCGTCGGCCGGGCCCGGCAAGCGGCGGAACGGCGCCGGAAACGACGGTGCCCCGCCGGGTCCGAGGACCGGGCGGGGCACCGAGGGGTGGAGCGGGGACTACAGGCCGAGCTCGACCTCGAACTCGCCGGCCTCCAGGATCTCCTTGACGGCCACCAGGTAGCGGGCGGCGTCGGCGCCGTCCACCAGGCGGTGGTCGTAGGAGAGCGAGAGGTAGGTCATGTCACGGATGCCGATGGCGGTGCCGCCGTCGGCCTCGATCACGACCGGGCGCTTGACGGTGGCGCCGATGCCGAGGATGGCGGCCTGGTTCGGCGGCACGACCACGGTGTCGAACAGCGCACCGCGCGAGCCGGTGTTGCTGATGGTGAAGGTGGCGCCGGACAGCTCGTCCGGGCTGATCTTGTTGCTGCGGACCTTGCCGGCCAGCTCGGCGGTCTTCTTCGAGATGCCGGCCAGGTTGAGGTCGCCCGCACCCTTGATGACCGGGGTCATCAGGCCCTTCTCCGAGTCCACGGCGATGCCGATGTTCTCGGAGTCGAAGTAGGTGATGGTGCCCTCGGCGTCGTTGATCCGGGCGTTGATGACCGGGTTGGTCTTCAGCGCCTGGGCCGCGGCCTTGACGAAGAACGGCATCGGCGAGAGCTTGACGCCCTCGCGGGCCAGGAAGGACTCCTTGGCCCGGCCGCGCAGCGCCATCACCTTGGTGACGTCGACCTCGACCACGGTGGTCAGCTGGGCCTGCTCGTGCAGGGCCTTCAGCATGTTGTCGCCGATGACCTTGCGCATGCGGGTCATCTTGACCGTCTGCCCGCGCAGCGGGGACGGGGCGGCGGCGGCCTTCGGCGCGGCGGCGGCCGGAGCGGCCACCGGGGCCGGGACGGCCTTCGCGGCCTCGGCGGCGGCGATGACGTCCTGCTTGCGGATGCGCCCGCCGACACCGGTGCCGGTGACGGAGGAGAGCGCGACACCCTGCTCGGCCGCGAGCTTGCGGACCAGCGGGGTGACGTAGGCGTCGGAGCCGTCGGCGACCGGAGCGGCAGCGGCGACCGGGGCCGGAGCAGCCACGGGAGCCGGAGCCGGAGCGGCGACCGGCGCGGCCGGAGCAGCGGCCACGGGGGCCGGTGCGGCGACCGGAGCCGGGGCGGCGACCGGGGCGGGGGCGGCGACCGGGGCCGGAGCCTCGACCACGGGAGCCGGGGCCGGGGCGGCCGGAGCAGCGGCGGCGGCCGGAGCCGCACCCGCCGCACCGATCAGCGCGAGCTGCGCGCCGACCAGGGCGGTTTCGTCCTCGCCGACCAGGATCTTCACCAGGACGCCGGCGACCGGCGACGGGATCTCGGTGTCGACCTTGTCCGTGGAGACCTCGAGCAGCGGCTCGTCGATCTCGATGGTGTCGCCCTCGGCCTTGAGCCAGCGGGTGACGGTGCCCTCGGCGACCGACTCGCCCAGGGCGGGGAGCAGCACCGGGGTGGCGTCGGCGGCGGCGGGGGCGGCAGCGGCCGGAGCGGCGGCCACGGGGGCCGGCGCGGCGGCGGGCGCCTCGGCGACCGGGGCGGGGGCGGCCGGGGCGGCCTCCGCGACCGGAGCGGCGGCGGCGACCGGCGCACCGGAGCCGTCGTCGATGATGGCCAGCTCGGCGCCGACCGCGACGGTCTCGTCCTCGCCGACCTTGATCGAGGCCAGGATGCCGGAGACCGGCGCCGGGATCTCGGTGTCGACCTTGTCGGTCGAGACCTCGAGCAGCGGCTCGTCGACCTCGACCCGGTCACCCTCGGCCTTCAGCCAGCGGGTGACGGTGCCTTCGGAAACGCTCTCGCCCAGCGCGGGCAGTGTTACTGAGACCGCCATGGTTTCAGCGACTCCTATCAAGTCTTGCGTACAGGAATGGATGGACTGCCGGGACGAGCGCGATCAGTCGTGCGCGTGCAGAGCCTTGCCGGCCAGCGCCAGGTGCGCCTCGCCGAGCGCCTCGGACTGCGACGGGTGCGCGTGGATGAGCTGCGCGACCTCGGCGGGCAGCGCCTCCCAGTTGTAGATCAGCTGGGCTTCGCCGACCTGCTCACCCATGCGGGCGCCGACCATGTGGACACCCACCACGGCGCCGTCCTTGACCTGGACCAGCTTGATCTCGCCGGCGGTCTTGAGGATCTTGCTCTTGCCGTTGCCGGCCAGGTTGTACTTGAGCGTGACGACCTTGTCCTTGCCGTACAGCTCGACGGCCTTGGCCTCGGTGATGCCGACGGAGGCCACCTCCGGGTTGCAGTAGGTGACCCGCGGCACGCCGTCGTAGTCGATCGGCACGGCCTTGAGGCCGGCCAGCCGCTCGGCGACCAGGATGCCCTCGGCGAAGCCGACGTGGGCCAGCTGGAGGGTCGGGACCAGGTCGCCGACGGCCGAGATGGTCGGCACGTTGGTGCGCATGTACTCGTCGACCAGGACGTAGCCGCGGTCCATTGCGACCCCGGCCTCCTCGTAGCCGAGACCGGCCGAGACCGGGCCGCGGCCGATGGCGACGAGCAGCAGCTCGGCGTCGATCTGCTTGCCGTTCTCGGTGGAGACCCGGACGCCGTCGGCGGTGTACTCGACACCGGAGAAGCGGGCCTTCAGCTCGAACTTGATGCCGCGCTTGCGGAAGGCGCGCTCCAGCAGCTTGGAGGAGTTCTCGTCCTCCAGCGGGGCCAGGTGCGGCAGGCCCTCGACGATGGTGACGTCGACGCCGAACGACTTCCAGACCGAGGCGAACTCGACGCCGATCACGCCGCCGCCGAGGATGACGGCCGACTTCGGGATCCGGTCGAGCTTGAGCGCGTGGTCCGAGGAGATCACGCGGTCGCCGTCGATGTTCAGGCCGGGGAGCGACTTCGGCACCGAGCCGGTGGCGAGGACGATGTGACGACCCTCCACCCGCTGGCCGTTGACGTCCACCGAGGTCTGCGAGGAGAGCCGGCCCTCGCCCTGGATGAAGGTGACCTTGCGGGAGGCCACCAGGCCCTGCAGGCCCTTGTACAGGCCGGCGATCACGTCGTCCTTGTACTTGTGGACGCCGTTGATGTCGATGCCCTGGAACGTGGCCAGGACGCCGAACTCGGCGGCTTCCTTGGTCTCGTCGGCGATCTCGGCCGCGTGCAGCAGGGCCTTGGTCGGGATGCAGCCGCGGTGCAGGCAGGTGCCGCCCAGCTCACCCTTCTCGATCAGCGCAACGCTCAGACCCAGCTGCGCTGCACGGAGCGCCGCGGCGTAACCGCCGCTTCCGCCTCCGAGAATGACTACGTCGAAAACGGTGCTGGCGTCGTTCGCCACGTCACGTCCTCCATGCAAAGGGGTGCGGTTCGCCGGGCCGGTCGCGGTCCGGTGGGGGGTAGGAAGCCCTTGTAAGGCGCCCAGTCGTCCGGGAGTACATCCTCGCACTTGTTCGCGGCGGCTGGTGGCCGGGGCTGCCCCGGACAGTCGGGCCGGTTGCCGGGAGCGGTGTCGGATGTCCCGTACGTCAGGGTATATCCGCAGCTCACAGCCCTGTGACCAGCCCGGGGAGGGCGGGTCCACCCGAGCGCCGACCTGGGCTGTTCCACCGTACGGAACAAAGTTTCGCCCGCGGCGAACACACGTTGTCAGAAACGGTCCGGCGTATTACCGGCAGGTAATCGCAGCAGAGCGGGGCCCGACGCCGTCAGGCGCCGGGCCCCGCAAGGGCTCAGAGGGCTCGGAGAGCTCAGACCGAACCGTTGGCCGCGGTGTCCTCGGCGAACCGGAGCAGGGTGCGGATCGCGCTGCCCGTGCCGCCGCGCGGGGTGTAGCCGAACGGCCCGCCCTCGTGGAAGGCCGGACCCGCGATGTCCAGGTGCGCCCAGTCGATGCCCTCGGCGACGAACTCCTTCAGGAACAGGCCGGCCACCAGGCCGCCGCCCATCCGCTCGCCCATGTTGGCGAGGTCGGCGACGGTGGTCTCGGTCATGCCCTTGCGCAGCTCGACCGGCAGCGGCATCGGCCAGGACTGCTCGCCGGCCGCCTCGGCGGTGGCGTGCAGGCGGTCGCGCAGCTCGTCGGTGTTGGCCATCACACCGAAGATCCGGTTGCCCAGGGCCAGCACCATCGCACCGGTCAGGGTGGCGACGTCGACGATCACGTCGGGCTGCTCCTCGCCGGCCCGGACGATCGCGTCGGCCAGCACCAGCCGGCCCTCGGCGTCGGTGTTCAGCACCTCGACGGTCTTGCCGCCGTACATCTTCAGCACGTCACCGGGGCGGGTGGCGGTGCCGGACGGCATGTTCTCCGCCAGCGCGAGCCAGGCGGTGATGTTGACCTGGAGGCCGAGGCGCTTGGCCGCGACCACGGTGGCGAACACGGCGGCGGCGCCGGCCATGTCGCACTTCATGGTCTCGTTGTGGCCGGCCGGCTTGAGCGAGATGCCGCCCGAGTCGTAGGTGATGCCCTTGCCGATGAAGGCGAGGGTCGCCTTGGCCTTCGGGTGGGTGTACGCCACCTTCACCAGCCGGGGCGGGTTGGCCGAGCCGTTGCCGACGCCGAGCAGGCCGCCGAAGCCGCCCTTGAGCAGCGCCTTCTCGTCCAGCACCTCGACCTTGAGGCCGTGCTCCTTGCCGGCCGCCTGGGCGATCGCGGCGAAGGACTTCGGGTTGAGGTCGTTCGGCGCGGCGTTGACCAGGTCGCGGGCGCGGTTGATCTCCTCGCCGACGGCGGCGGCGCGCTCGACGGCGGCCTTGGCGTCCTTGCTGCCCTTGCGCTCGGTCAGCACGACCAGCTCGCCGACCGGGGCCTTGCCGTCGCCGGTGCGGTACGTGCTGAAGGAGTACGAGCCGAGCAGGGCGCCCAGCGCCACCGCCTCGATCTCCTCGGTGGTGGCGGCGGGCAGCGCCAGCGCGGCCTTCTTGGCACCCGCGAGGGTGCGGGCCGCGACGCCAGCCGCCTTGCGCAGGGTCTCCAGCGAGTGGCCCTGCTCGGCCTCACCGAGGCCGACCGCGAGCACGAGCGGGGCCTTGACGCCTGCGGGAGCCGGGAGCTTGACCGCCTCGCCCTCGGCACCCGTCGCGCCCAGGGTGGCGAGCAGCTCGGCCAGCTTGCCCTCGAACGCCTCGGCCACGGCCTCCGCGCCGGACGCCAGCAGCAGGCCCTTCGGGCCCTTGGCCACGCCGATCACCAGGGCGTCCGCGCGCAGCGAGGCGGCGGAGGAGGTGCTCACAGACAGTGCAGTCACTAAACGAGTCCTGTTCTTTCGCGGTCCAAGCCGAGTGCGGCGCCGGTGCCGCACCGGCAACGACCCCGGCGTGCTCCGCAGGAACAGGGCGCAGGGTCACGGTGCTCACCGCATGGTAGTCCGCATGTTGGGATGCTGCCGCCCTGGGCCGCCCCTGTATTTCGGTCACAGCGGGTGAAGGGCCACCACCGGGCCCCGGGCGGACCGGACCTGACGAAGCGTCGGACGATCAGTGGACTATCCTGCTCGGCTCGGGCCGGGGCGACTGCCCGTCGGCCACCGACAGGGGGGCCGACATGGTCACGGACGAAGCGATCCGGATACCACCGCTGCGGGCCGGGCGGCGGCCGGCCGGCCAGGCGCTGCTCGGCTGGCTGGACGACACCAGGGCCCCGGCGCTCTGCCGGGTGGCCGGCAGCTCCGGCAGCGGCCGCACCCACCTGCTGGACTGGCTGGCCGCCGCCGCCCCCGCCGACCACCCCAGGACCGCCCGCCGGGTGCACGCCGTCCTGCCGGTCCGCGGGACGACCCCCGACAGCGCCGCCAACCTGCTGGCCCGGCGGCTCGGCGGGTTCGCCCGGAACCCGGCCGAGCTGCTCGCCGCTCTGCAGGACGGACAGCCCAGGACCGTCGTGGTCACCGGGCTCGACCCGGTCGGCGGCCTGCCCGACCGGTCCCGGCGGATCGCCGCCGAACTGCTCGTCCCGCTGCTCGGCCTCCCGGGCCTGCGGCTGGCGGTGGAGTCCGCCGACGGCACGGCCGCCACCGGGCTGCTGACCGCCGCCGTCCCCGGCGCGGCCGTGCTGGACCTGGACGACCCCCGCTGGACCGACCCGGACGCCTTCGCCGCCTGGTGCGCCCGGCTGCCCGGCACCCCGGCCGCCGCGCTCTTCCCCAGCCCGGGCCTGGCGCTGCTGGCGTCCCGGGTCGGCGGCGGGGTCGTGGTGGATCCGGCCGCTGCGGCGGCCGACCGGGCCGCTGCGGTGTGCGCCGCCTGGTGGGAGGCGCTGCCGGCGGAACTCCGGCCCGCCGTGCGGGCGCTGGCGGTGGCCGACCGGGCGGTGCCGGCCGGGACCTGGGCCGAGCTGCCCGGCGCGGGCGGGGCCGAGGCGGTCGCCCGGGCCGGTGCGCTGCTGCCGCCGGGCTTCGACGGGGAGACCTGGGAGCTGAGCATGCGTCAGCTGTCCGCCCTGGTCCGGCCCGCCTGGTGGGTGAACTGGACCTACCGGCCGCCGAGCGGGGCGGTGGACGCGCTCTGCCTGGGCCGCGAGCCCTGGTCCGGCCGGATCCTGGCGGCCACCGCGGCCGGTGCACAGCTGCTCGACCAGGAGAGCGGCCGGGAGCTCGACCGGGCCCCGCTCCGGCTGCCGGTCACGCCGTCCGCGCTGGCGTGCGGCGAGGACGGGGTGCTGGTCGCGCTGGACCGGGCCAGGACCCTGGGCGTGCTGCCCTCCGCGGTGCCGGACAGCCGCAACCGCGCCGTCCGGGTGGTGGAGTGGGTGGCCGGGCAGGCCGGCGGCCGGATGACGGCGGTCGCGGTGAAGCGGGACGAGGGCAGCAGCTCGCTGGGTTTCGGCGACACCGAGGGACGGGTGGCGTTCCAGCTCAACGACTTCGGCCAGGCCAAGACCCCCGACCGGCCTTCGCACCGGGGCCCGGTCACCGCCCTCTCGGTGGCCGACACCCGGCGCGAGCTCTGGCTGGCCAGCGGGGGGACGGACGGCCGGGTGGTGCTCTGGGGCTACAGCCGCGCGGAGGCCGAGCCCCCGATGGACGAGCGCGAGGCCCCCGTCACCGCCGTCGCCGTGGCCGGGATCGCGGACGGCCTGCTGACCGTCGCGGCCTGGGCCGACGGGCTGGTCCGGCTGCGGCGGCAGGGGGAGGACCTGGACACGGTGCTGGACCTGCGCCTCGACGCCCCGGTCCACTCGGCCGTGATCGACCGGAACGGCTGGATCTGCCTGGCGCTGCCGGACCGGGTGCTCAGCATCGGGCTGGGCTGAGCGGCCCCCTGACGCCGGGTCGCCTGATGCTGCGTCAGGAGACGGCGAGCGCGAGCAGGGCGCCGGTCGCCGCCGTCTCCGCGGTCGCCCCCAGCACGTCCCCGGTGATCCCGCCGAACCGCCGGACGCAGCGGCGCAGCAGCAGCCACCCGCAGCCGAGGCCCACGGCCAGCGCGAGCGGCAGCCGGGGCGAGAGCCAGGCCAGGCCGAAGGCGAGCGCGGCCGACACCCCGAGCGCGGCGGGCCAGGGCACGGTGGCGGCGACCATCGCGCCGAGCCCGCCCGGCCGGGCCGCCGGTACGGAGCGCAGACAGCCCCAGCTGAGCGCGCACCGGGCGGTCAGCGCGGCGGTCAGCACGGCCAGCCCGCCCTGCCGGAGCGAGCCCTCGAACTGCCCGGCCAGCGCGGCGACCTGGGCCAGCAGCACCAGCAGCAGCGTCAGCACCCCGAACGGGCCGATGTCCGACTGCTTCATGATCCGCAGCGCGTCCTCGGCCGGTTTCCCGCTGCCGAGGCCGTCCGCGACGTCCGCCAGGCCGTCCAGGTGCAGCCCCCGGGTCAGCCCGGCCAGCACCGCCACCGCCGCCACCGCACCGAGCAGCGGCCCGCCGCGCCAGGCCAGCAGGACGCCGGCCCCGGCCGCCAGGCCGCCGAGCACCAGCCCGACCAGGGGAGCGGCGATCATCGCCCGCCCCCCGGTCTCCCGGTCCCAGCGGTCGACCCGGACCCGCAGCACCGACAGCGTCCCGAAGGCGAACCGCAGTCCGTCCAGCAGCCCGTGCGGCAACCCGGACTCTCAGCCCCGGCCGAGCAGCTCGGCGGCGGTCGGCAGCCGCGGCGGCTCGACCGGCCCGCGCGCGGCGGCCGTCATGGCCGGTACCTCCGAGGGCTCGGCCAGCGTGTCGGCGGCGGCCTGCAGCAGCGGCAGCGCGAGCAGCGCGCCGACGCCCTCGCCCATCGAGACGTCCAGACCCTGGAGCGGGGTCAGGGTGAGCCGGTCGTACGCCTTCGCCTGGGCGGGCTCGCCGGTGGACTGCCCGGCCCGCCACCACTCGGGGGCGCGGAAGGCGATCCGCTGCGCCACCAGGGCGCAGGCGGCCGAGACCACGCCGTCCAGCACCACCGGCAGCTTGCGGGCGGCGGACTGGAGCAGGAAGCCGGTGATGGCGGCGAAGTCCGCGCCGCCGACGGTGGCGAGCAGCGCGAGCTGGTCGCCGAGCACCGGGCGGGCCCGGCGGAGCGAGTCGCGGACGGCCGCGCACTTGACCATCCAGGTGCGGTCGTCGATGCCCGAGCCCCGGCCGGTGACGGCGGCGGCGTCGGTGCCGCAGAGCGCGCCGATCAGCACGGCGGCCACGGTGGTCGAGCCGACCCCGAGGTCGCCGAGCACGACCAGGTCGGTGCCGGCGTCGGCCTCCTCGTCGGCGATCGCCATCCCGACCCGGAAGGCCTCGACCGCCTCGGCCTCGGTGAGCGCGTTCTCCAGGTCGATCCGGCCGGAGCCCCGGCGGACCCGGAACCGGCTGACCTCGGCCGGGAACTCGTCCGGTGCGGCGTCCACGCCGAGGTCCACCACGCGCAGCCCGGCGCCGTAGCGGCGGGCCAGCACGGCGACCGGCGCGGTGCCGTCGAGCACCGCGTGCACCCGGCGGGCGGTGCCGCCCTGGGCGGGGAGGTTGGAGAGGCCGGCCGAGGCGATGCCGTGGTCGGCCGCGAACAGCAGCACCTTGGCGGCGGTGAGCGGCCGGGCCGGTGAGGCGCCCTGTACGGAGGCCAGCCAGCTGCCCAGCTCCTCCAGCTGCCCGAGGCCGCCGCGCGGCTTGTCGAGTTGCTGCCAGCGCTCCTCGCCGGCCCGGCGAGCGCTCTCGTCGGGGCGCTCCACGAGCGAGGAGAAAGTGTCGAGATCCACGGTGGTGTCCATCGCCTCGAAGGCTACACGCCAGTGGGTTTGACGGTCAGTACCTGCCCCGCAACCACCAGCAGGACCTGCTCGGCGCCGTCCGCGACCGCCATGTTCAGCCGCCCCAGGGTGTCCCGGAACCGCCGCCCGGCCGCCGTCGCGGGGACCACGCCCATCCCCACCTCGTTGCTCACCGCGACCACCTGACGGCGGGTCACCCGCCAGGCCGCCGCCAGCGCGTCGCAGCGCTGCTGCACCGCGCGCTCCGCGCCGTCGTACCAGGCCGCGTCGTCCCAGGCCCCGCACTCGTCCATCACGGCGGTGAGCCAGAGCGCCAGGCAGTCGATCAGTACCGGCGCCGGGTCCGAGCCGTCCGCCAGCACGGCCTCCAGCTCGCAGGTCTCGGCCGTCCGCCAGCTCTCCGGCCGCCGCTCCCGGTGCAGTTCGACCCGCCGGGCCCAGTCCTGGTCCCCGTCCCGGCGGCCGCTGGTCGCGACGTACAGCACGTCGTCGTACGCGCCGAGCAGCTGCTCGGCGCGGGTGGACTTGCCCGAGCGGGCGCCGCCGAGGACCAGGGTGCGGGGGAGTGCCATGCGGCCCATCCTGCCCGACCGGTCCGGCCCGGCCAGGCATGGGGCGGCTCCGGGCGGGCACGCTAACCTGCGCAGCAGAACCGAGAAGCGAGGAGCCGGGCATGGTCTGGACGTGGCGGTACGAGAAGGCGGACGGGACCCTCGTCCAACTGGCCGGCGAGCAGGAGGAGTTCCCCGGCCAGGGGGACGCCGAGTCCTGGATCGGCGAGGAGTTCAAGGCCCTGCTGGAGAAGGGCGTCGAGCAGGTGGTCCTGCTGGACGACGGCAAGGCGATCTACACCATGAGCCTGCAGGAGGGCTGAGCTACTTCGCGCCGACCAGGTGCAGCAGGGCCGCGACCCGACGGTACGGGTCCTGCTGCCCGGCCCGTTCCTCCGCGTCCAGCAGCTGGGCCAGCTGGCGTCCGTCCACCGGGGCCTGGTGGTCCGGCGTGGTGTCGGTGAAGACCCGCACCCCGTACCAGCAGCGCAGCGGGACGGCGATCTCGCCGAGGGTGGTGGTCAGGTCGGCCAGCCGGTCGGCGCGGGCGTTCAGGCCCAGCCGGTTGGTGTACCTGGTGGTCTCGAAGGCGTCCAGCGCGGTGCGCCAGTCGCCGTTCAGCGCGGGGCGCATGGCCAGCGCGTCCGCGTTCCGGACCACCAGCGAGAGCACGCCGCCGGGGGCCAGCAGCCGGGCCAGCGAGGCGAGCATCGGGTCCGGGTCGGAGAGGTACATCAGCACGCCGTGGCAGAGCACCACGTCGAAGCTGCGCGGGCCGAACCAGCGGCCGACCTGGTGGCAGTCGCCCCCGAGCAGCTGGACCCGCTCGCGGACCTGCGGCGGTTCGGCGGCCAGCGCGGCCTGCGCCGCGCCGAGGGTGACCGGGTCCGGGTCGAGCCCGGTGACCAGGTGGCCGGCCCGGGCCAGCCGGAGCGCCTGGGTGCCCTGGCCGCAGCCGACGTCCAGCACCCGCAGCCCGGTCAGGCCGATGAGCTGTCCGGCCAGCTGACGGGCCACCAGCTCCTGCCGGACCAGGTTGCGCAGCCCGCCCTGCCGCTCCGGCCAGTTGGCCGCGGTGGGCAGGACGCCCCGGGTGGGCAGCCGGTCGTGCATCCCGCCGCCCTGTCCGGGCAGCGGGGGCGCCCCTGACCAGCCCTCAGCCGTCCAGGGCTGGGCCCAGGACGGCTGAGGGACGGGCTCGGCGGTCAGGGCTTCTCGCCCCGCTTGACCTGCACCTTCGGCAGTCGCAGGCGGCGCATCTGGAGCGTGCGCATCAGGCCGTACGGCACCGCGCCCTTGGCGTTCTGCCCGGGGAAGTTGGTGGCCAGCGCCTTGCGCAGGCCGAAGCCCAGGCGCAGGAAGTCGGCGATCACCAGCACGAAGAACAGCATGAACAGCAGCGTGGAGGCGAACTTCAGCACGTTCGACGGGACCACGCTGAGGATCAGCACCACCACGGCGTACGGCAGGAAGAACTCGGCCAGCGACCAGCGCGAGTCCACGTAGTCACGGGCGAAGCGCCGGACCGGGCCCTTGTCACGGGCCGGCAGGTAGCGCTCGTCGCCCTCCAGCAGCGCGGTGCGCTGCTTCTCCCGCTCGGAGCGCATCCGCTCGCGCGACTGCTTGGCGGCCTCCTTGCGGTCCTTGGGGACCGTCACCCGGGTGCGGCGATGGGCCTCGGCCTCGCTGCGCTTGGGGGTGGGCCGGCCCTTGGGGGCCTGCGGGTCACGGGGCAGGTTGTCGTCCTGCTCGGCCAGCGCGGTGGCGGAGGAGGAGGCATCGTCTGAGCGGCGTCGGAACACACCACCAGCGTACGTGCTCCGTCCGCGATGTTCGGAGTGCCATAGGACCCAAACAGATATCGATGCCCCCCGGAGTGTCCCCTAGGCGTTCCCCGCCCTTCGGCCGATCATGGTCAGGGGTCGTCTCCACCCAGGGGATGAGGCCCGCACGTTTCGGCTGTAGCAGGCTTGTTGCAGGCAGGAGCACTGCGGCGAGGACACTGCCGCGCATAGACTCGATCCTGTCCAGTACGAGACGGAACGCAGGCCCGAGAAGGGGGCACCCGAGGCCCATGAGCGACGGAATCATGAAGCGTATGGGGCTGATCTTCCGCTCCAAGGCGAACAAGGCCCTGGACCGTGCGGAGGACCCGCGGGAGACGCTCGACTACTCCTACCAGAAGCAGCTCGAACTGCTGCAGAAGGTGCGCCGGGGCGTCGCCGACGTGGCCACCTCGCGCAAGCGGCTGGAGCTCCAGCTGACCCAGCTGCAGCAGCAGTCCGCCAAGTACGAGGACCAGGGCCGCAAGGCGCTGTCGCTCGGCCGGGAGGACCTCGCCCGCGAGGCGCTCACCCGCAAGGCCAACATGCAGTCCCAGATCACCGATCTGGAGACCCAGTACCAGGCCCTGCAGGCCGAGGAGGAGAAGCTCACGCTCGCCTCCCAGCGCCTCCAGGCCAAGGTGGACGCCTTCCGCACCAAGAAGGAGACCATCAAGGCCACCTACACCGCGGCGCAGGCGCAGACCCGGATCGCGGAGTCCTTCTCGGGCATCTCCGAGGAGATGGGCGACGTCGGCCTGGCGATCCAGCGGGCCGAGGACAAGACCGCCCAGATGCAGGCCAGGGCCGGCGCGATCGACGAGCTGCTGGCCTCCGGCGCGCTCGACGACGCCAGCGGTCTCGGCCGCAAGGACGACATCGAGGCCGAGCTGGAGCGGGTGGCCGGCGGCAGCGACGTGGAGCTGGAGCTGGCCCGGATGAAGGCCGAGCTCACCGGTGGCTCCCCGGCGCCGCAGCAGGCGATCGAGCAGGGCAAGCAGGACACGCCGCCCACGATCAACTACAACAAGTAACCCCCTACGCAGGGAGACCACCGGCATGATCATGCGGGTCATGGGCGAGGGCCAGTTCCAGGTCGGCGAGAGCCACCTGAACCAGCTCAACCAGCTGGACGAGGAACTCCTCGCCGCACTCGAGTCGGGGGACGAGCAGCAGTTCCGGGCGGCGCTCGGAAACCTGCTCAGCGCGGTCAAGCAGTACGGCACGCCGCTGCCGGACGACTCGCTGGAGCCGTCCGACCTGATCCTGCCGGATCCGGAGGCGTCGCTGGACGAGGTCAGGGCACTGCTGCGGGACGAGGGCGACGGGCTGATCCCCGGCTTCTCGGAATGAGACATGACGGAGGGCGGGCCCCGGTCGGGGCCCGCCCTCCGTCAGGTCCGGCTACGGCAGGGCCAGCATCCGGTCCAGCGCGGCCTTGGAGTACTTGGCGACCTCGGGGTCGACCGTGATCACGTTCGGCACCCGGCCCTCGACCAGCGACTCCAGCGCCCAGACCAGGTGCGGCAGGTCGATCCGGTTCATGGTCGAGCAGAAGCAGACCGCCCGGTCCAGGAAGACGACCTCCTTGTCCGGGTGCGCCTTGGCGAGCCGGCGGACCAGGTTGAGCTCGGTGCCGATGGCCCACTTGGAGCCGGGCTCGGCGGCGTCCAGCGCCTTGATGATGTACTCGGTCGAGCCCACCAGGTCGGCGGCGTCGACCACCTCGTACTTGCACTCGGGGTGCACCAGCACGTTGACCCCGGGGATCCGGGCCCGGACGTCGTTCACCGACTCGACCGTGAAGCGGCCGTGCACCGAGCAGTGGCCGCGCCAGAGGATCATCTTGGCGTTCCGCAGCTGCTCGACGGTGAGGCCGCCGTTCGGCTTGTGCGGGTTGTAGAGCACGCAGTCGTCCAGCGACAGGCCGAGCTCGCGGACGGCGGTGTTGCGGCCCAGGTGCTGGTCCGGCAGGAAGAGCACCTTCTGGCCCTGCTCGTACGCCCAGGTGAGCGCCCGCTCGGCGTTGGAGGAGGTGCAGATGGTGCCGCCGTGCTTGCCGGTGAAGGCCTTGATGTCGGCCGAGGAGTTCATGTACGAGACCGGGACGGTCACGTCGGCTATGCCGGCCTCGGTGAGCACGTCCCAGCACTCGGCGACCTGCTCGGCGGTGGCCATGTCGGCCATCGAACAGCCGGCCGCGAGGTCCGGCAGCACGACCTGCTGGGTGGCGCTGGTGAGGATGTCGGCCGACTCGGCCATGAAGTGCACGCCGCAGAAGACGATGAACTCGGCCTCGGGCTTGTTGGCGGCGTCCCGGGCCAGCTTGAACGAGTCGCCGGTCACGTCGGCGAACTCGATCACCTCGTCCCGCTGGTAGTGGTGGCCCAGGATGAAGACCCGGTCGCCCAGGGCGGCCTTGGCCGCGCGGGCGCGCTCGACCAGGTTCGGGTCGGAGGCGGGCGGCAGGTCGCCGGGGCACTCGACGCCGCGCTCGCTGTTCGGGTCGGCCTCGCGGCCGAGCAGCAGCAGTGCCAGCGGCGTCGGGGCGGGGTCGACGCCGTAGGTCTCGGTGGTGGTGGTCACGGGCGGGTGCCCTCCTGTGCGGCGGAGCTCTGAGCTGGGGCTCTGGGCTGGGGCCAAGCCTTTTCGTCTATCTGACGCTATCTATGATAACCCGTTGGTGTCACTCTGACGATGGCCAACGTGTCGATGTGACGAGAACCGCGTGCCGTTGCGTCCCGTTCCGGCCGCCGTCGGGTTGGCTACCAGCCATGAAGGCAATCGCGATCAGGCAGTACGGCGGACCCGAGGTGGTCGAGTACCTCGAACTCCCCGATCCCAAGGTGGGCCCCGACTCGGTGCTGGTCCGGGTGAAGGCCGCCGGGGTCAACCCGGTGGACTGGAAGATCCGCCAGGGGTACCTGGACGGCATCCTGGACGTGCACTTCCCGCTGGTCATGGGCTTCGACCTGGCCGGGGTGGTGCAGGCCGTCGGCGGCGCGGTGACCGAGTTCGCCCCCGGCGACGAGGTGATCGGCTACGTCCGCAAGGACGCGGTCGAGCACGGCACGTACGCCGAGCTGGTGGCGGCCCCCGTCCGGACCCTGGCCCGCAAGCCCGCCGCCCTGGACTGGGCCCAGGCGGGCGGGCTGCCGCTGGCCGGGCTGACGGCCTATCAGGGCCTGGTCAAGGCGCTCCGGGTGCAGCGGGGCGAGACCGTCCTGGTGCACGCCGCCGCCGGGGGTGTCGGCGTGCTCGCGGTGCAGCTCGCCGTCTCCCTCGGCGCCCGGGTGATCGGCACCGCCGGGGAGCGCAACCACGCCTTCCTGCGCACCCTGGGCGCCGAGCCGGTCCGGTACGGGGACGGCCTGGCCGACCGGGTCCGGGCGCTCGCCCCCGACGGGGTGCACGCCGCGCTCGACCTGGTCGGCGGCGAGGCGGTCGAGGTCTCGGCCGGGCTGGTCGCCGATCCGGCCCGGATCGCCTCGGTCGCCGACTTCGGCGTGGTGGCCCGGGGCGGCCACTACGTCTGGACCCGTCCCGACGCCGCCGACCTGACCGAGCTCGCCCGCCTCGCCGACGCGGGGGTCCTGACCGTCCCGGTCGCCTCCACCTTCCCGCTCTCCCAGGCCGCCAGCGCGCAGGCCCTCAACGCCGAGGGCCGGACCCGGGGCAAGATCGTCCTGCTGGTCGACTGATCGGTCGGTGTACGGATGACCGCGCCGCTTCCGGGCCTCTCTGACGATCTGTCAATACGGCCTTGTGAACACCGGTTTCTTCCATGAGGATCTGGTCGGATCGATGAAGATCCACTGAGTACTCCATGGGGGATGCGCATGTCCGTTCAAGAACGAGGAAACCTCGGCCGCCGGTCGATCCTGGCCGGCCTGACCGGCGCCGGGGCGATCGCGGGCAGCCTGGCGCTCGGCAGCGGCAGTGCCGCCGCCGCCACGATCGGCCTCGACACCTACGTGGTCAACGTGCTCGCCAAGGGCGCCGACCCGACCGGCCAGACGCCGAGCGACCAGGCCTTCCACGACGCCGCGGCCGAGCTGCTGGGCTCGTTCCAGACGCCGCCGCTCTCGGGGGCGATCCCGAAGAAGGTGCTGCTGGTCCCGCCGGGCAACTACCTGCTCACCCAGCCCGACCAGCTGCTCCCCGGCGAGGCCGGCCCCGGCCACGGCGGCATCGTCGACGGCATCGCGATCGTCGGCTACGGCAAGCGGCTGTCCCGGATCACCTACGCCCCGACCGCCCGGAACACCACGTTCTGGACCAACCGGGACCGGTACAAGAACATCCGGATCAGCGGCCTCACCTTCGACAGCAAGGACGCCACCTCCACCTTCAACTACGCCTTCTCCTCGGACGCGGGCGGTGTCCAGGACACCTGGTACACCGACGTCGAGTGGCACGGCGACTGGAAGGCCGGGATCGTGCTGGACGGCGCCCCGGACCGCGAGCCCGGCGACACCACCAGCCCGCAGTCGGACCTGAACAGCGAGATGGGCTGGGACCACTGCCAGGTCGGCGGCTCGTACACCGACGCCTTCCTGGTGATCGGCGCCAGCCCGACCGAGAGCCAGCAGGACCAGTTCCTCAACTTCTGGTTCCGGGACTGCAAGGTCGAGTTCAAGTACGGCACCTTCGTCCGGAACGAGCGCGGCGGCTCGATGAACTTCACCGGCGGCTCGTACATCCTCACCGACCCGAACACCGCCGGGACCTTCTTCAAGCTCGGCGGCACCACCGGCCGGGCCGACTCGGTCAACCGGCTGTACGTGCAGGGCATCCGGTTCGAGATCCGCAGTGCCAAGCACAAGGTGATCGACTCGGCCTGGTACAAGGGCAACATCACCTTCGTCTCCTGCGACGACACCGCGCTCTCGTTCCAGTCCTGGGCGACCACCGCCCAGCCGCACGTCTACCGCTTCGACGCCGTCACCCCGAACCGGGCGCCGATGATCCGGTACCAGGACTGCGCCCTGATGGGCTCGCACCAGATCACCTCGCCCACCGCCACCACGGCGGGCAAGCTGCTCTACGACGGCTGCCGCTTCATCGACATGACGACCGGCACCGGCGGCACCGCCGCGTTCCTGCGCTGGACCGGGGTCGCGCCCTGGTACGAGTTCAAGGACTGCCTGATCGGCAGCACCCGCCTGGCCGACGCCAAGGGCCAGTGACCCGCTGACCGGCACGCCTGCCGCGCAGGCGTGCCGGTCGGTGCAGAATGGTCCGGCGTTTCGTTTCTTCCCAGGAGCCCCGTACCGATGAGCACCAACAGACCGTCAGATCAGGGCGGGGCCTCCGTCGACGACACCGACCGCCTGCTGCTCGCCCACCTGAGCCGGGACGGCCGCGCCTCGTACGCCGAGATCGGGCTGCTGGCCAACCTCTCGGCCACCGCCGTCCGCCGCCGGATCGACCGGCTCCGGGCCCGCGGCGTGGTCCGCGGCTTCACCGTCGTCCTCGACCCCGACGTGCTCGGCTGGCAGACCGAGGCCTTCGTCGAGGTCTACTGCCGGGAGCGGACCGCGCCCGAGGAGATCCTGGCCAGCCTGCGGCAGTTCCCCGAGGTGGTGGCCGCCTGGACGGTGACCGGCGACCCGGACGCCCTGGTGCACCTGCGGGCCGCCGACACCCGGCACCTGGAGGCCGTGATCGAACGCATCCGCAAGGAGCCCGGCGTCCAGCGCAGCCGCAGCTCCGTGGTGCTCTCCCGGCTGATCGGCTGACCGGGCACCCCCGTCCGGAGCAGTCCGCCGGGTGACGCAGGAAAGCTGCGCGGGCCCCCTCGAACGCGCCCGAATCCGACCCGGACGGCCGGGTTCCGACGCGCGCCGGAAGCCCCTCGCTGCCTAGGCTGATCATGTCCGGCAGGCCCCAACCGCCCCGGGCCTCCCATGACACCCACTCCGTGAGAGGGACAGCCATGTCCGCAGCCCCCGACCGCATGCACCAGCCGGACAACGAGCTGGTCGACCTCGTGTTCACCTACATGCGGGAGCGGCTGCAGTACGACCCCGTACCGCTGGACCACCCCGGCGACGGCGAGCACCTCAAGGCCCAGCTGGCCGGCCTGCTCAACCCGAACGGCAACGCCCCGGCCGACGTGCTCAAGCTGTACGACCACGAGCTGTCCCGCGCGGTGATCTCCGCCGACAGCCCGCGCTACCTGTCCTTCATCCCGTGCGCCCCGACCAAGGCCGCGCTGCTCTTCGACATGGTGGTCTCCTGCGCCTCGCTGCAGGGCATCTCCTGGCTGGAGGCGGCCGGCGCGATCGCGGCCGAGAACCAGGTGCTGCGCCTGATAGCGGACCGGGCCGGCCTGCCCGAGTCGGCGGGCGGCACCTTCGTCTCCGGCGGCTCGGCGGGCAACCTGTCCGCCCTGGTGGTCGCGCGGGACACCGCCCGGCGGACGCTCGGCCCGGACGCCAAGCTGCGGATCGCGGTCTGCGACCAGGTGCACTCCTCGGTGAAGAACACCTTCAACATCATCGGCGTCGAGGCCTTCAAGGTCCCCGCCGTGGACCGCCGCTTCACCGGCGAGGCCCTGCGCGCCGCGCTGGCCGCCGACCCCCACCCCGAGACGGTGATCGCCGTCGTCGGCACCGCGGGCACCACCAACGAGGGCATCGTCGACGACCTGGCCGGCCTGGCCGAGGTCACCCGCGAGCGCGGCCTGTGGTTCCACGTCGACGGCGCGTACGGCGGCGCGGGCCTGTTCGCCCCCTCGGTCCGGGAGCGCTACAACGGCATCGAGCACGCCGACTCCTTCGTGGTCGACCCGCACAAGTGGCTGTTCGCGCCGTTCGACTGCGCCGCGCTGATCTACCGCAACCCGCAGCTGGCCCGGGCCGTGCACACCCAGGACGCCTCCTACCTGGACGTGCTGCACACCGAGGGCGACGAGTGGAACCCCACCGACTACGCCTACCACCTGACCCGCCGGGCCCGGGGCCTGCCGCTCTGGTTCTCGCTCGCCGTGCACGGCACCCAGGCGTACACCGACGCGATCGAGGCCGGGCTCACGCTGGCCCGGGAGACCGCCGCGCTGATCGAGGCCACCGAGCACCTGGAGCTCCTGATGGACCCCCAGCTCTCCTCGGTCTGCTTCCGCCGCACCGGCTGGACCCAGCAGGACTACTACCGCTGGTCCCAGCAGCTGTTGGCGGACCAGATCGGCTTCGTCACCCCGACCGGCTGGGACGGCGAGACGGTGGCCCGGTTCGCCTTCCTGCACCCCGGCACCACGATCGAGATGGTCGAGGAGATCCTCGCCACCATGGCGTGAGTCAGCGGGAGCCGGGCGCGCGGTCCAGCACGCAGTCGCCGCACAGGCCGCCGCCCGGCACCCGGTAGTACAGACAGCAGGTGGTCCGCCGGAAGGCGCCCGCCGGGCCCCCGCCGCCGACCAGCGGAGGCTGCTCCAGCAGCCCGCCGACCAGCGGCCGGGCCACCGCCCGGACCGTCGGGGGCAGCACCTTCAGCACTCCCGCCAGCGCCGAGGCCGCGTTCCCCCAGAGCAGCCGCTCGGCCACCGGGGTGACCGCGCGGATCGCCGCCCCGATCGGCGCCAGGTTCTCCACCGCCACCGCCTGCCGCAGCGCGGCCACCGGCTCGCCCGCCCGTACGCCCGGCACCCAGAGCTCCAGCGTGCCGCCCCTCGGCAGCCGCCAGTGCGCCCGGTCCGGGCCGAGCTCGGGGACCACCCCGGCCAGCGCGGCCGTACCCAGCGCCACCGACCAGAGCCGGGCCGCCAGTCCGAGTTGGGCCACCGAGGCGGCCACCCGGGGCTCGTCGGTGCGCAGCCTCGGGCCCACCTCGTTGATCCGCCGCTCCCAGAACCCGGGCGTGGCCAGCTCGCCGAGCGGCCGGAAGTCCGGCGGCAGCGGCCCGTCCACGGTGGCGAAGAACGGCCCCAGCGCGCTGGTCCGTCGCAGGATCTGCTGAGCATCCGTCACGGCAGGCAGGGTAGCCGCTCAGAGGAAGCCGGGGTTCGGGACGTACGGGGCCGGCGGCCGCAGGCCCCGGACCGCCAGGTACCCGCTGGTGGAGAGCGAGAGCCCGAGCTCCAGGCCCACGTCGACCGCCCACTCCTGCTCGGCGGTCAGGTGCGAGACCAGCGCCGGGACGCCGTCCGGCACCCGGGCCAGCGCCTCGCGCAGCAGCCGGACGGCGATCCGCTTGGAGGTGGCGGCCAGCAGCTTGACCTCGCCGCCGATGCGGTAGCAGTAGCCGCTGCCGGCCAGGGTGTCCGCTATCAGCAGGTCGTCGTAGTGCGCCAGCATGAACGCGTGGTCGGGCCCGTGGGCCGAGCCGCGCAGCCGCCGGTCCACCGAGTCCAGCAGGTGCAGCTGGGTCGCGTTGCCGGGATGGACCGGTATGTCCCCGGGGTCGACCAGTCCGGCCCGGTCCACCGGGCCGGCCAGCTGCATGGTCGGGTGCAGGGTGAATCCGGCCCGCCGGTAGCGGCGGGCGGCGGCCGGGTCGGCGGAGGAGCAGAGCAGGCCGCGCAGACAGCCCCGGCCGTACTCGCCGGCCCGTTCCAGCAGGATCCGGCCGACGCCCCGGCCCTGCGCCTCGGGCAGTACCGCGAGCAGCGAGAGCCCCCAGAGCCCCTCCCGTCGCAGCGACAGCGCCACCCCGATCGCCCGGCCGTCCTGCTCGGCGACCCAGCAGCCGCCCGGGTCGTGCCGGACGAGGTGCGCCGCCCGGGCGAGCTCGCGGACCAGCTGGTGCGGGTCCGGCGGATCGTCCTGGGGCTTCCCGGCCAGGTGGCGGAAGGCCGCGCGGCTGACCTGCTCGACGGCCTCGGCGTCGGCGGACGTGTCCCTGAGCTGACGAATGATCACCTCCCCATCCTGCCGCCGGGGCGTCCGCGGGGCGGGCCGTTTCACAGGATCGGACGATGACCACGGTCCGCCGGTGTGCGAGCATGGGTGGCAGGGGAGTGGGTTACGCACCACGTTCCCCAACAGGACCACCGCCCGGGAAATGAATCCGGGCGGCCGCTGGTTGGCACTGGCGGCAGATCGTCGTCACAGACCGGGAGTACACAGATGAGCGTCCAGGACGAGACCACCGTCGAGAGTGGTCTGCTCCTCTCCGATGCCGCCGCGGCCAAGGTCAAGGGGCTGCTGGACCAGGAAGGCCGCGACGACCTCGCGCTGCGCGTCGCCGTGCAGCCCGGTGGCTGCTCGGGCCTGCGGTACCAGCTGTTCTTCGACGAGCGCTCGCTCGACGGCGACGTGGTGAAGGACTTCAACGGCGTCAAGGTCGTGACCGACCGGATGAGCGCCCCCTACCTCGGCGGCGCGACCGTCGACTTCGTCGACACCATCGAGAAGCAGGGCTTCACGATCGACAACCCGAACGCCACCGGCTCCTGCGCCTGCGGCGACTCGTTCAGCTAGCAGCAGTGCGAAGGCCCCCGAGGTGACCGCCTCGGGGGCCTTCCGCATGCCCGGGTTCTTCGGGCTGGGTGGTTCGGGCTCAGTACTTCGGGCCGCCCACCGGGTCGGGGCCGGGCACCGGGGTCAGCTTCTGCATGGTGCCCTGGTCGAAGACCGTCCGGCCGTCCAGCGGAGCCTTCAGGTCGGCCGCGACCTCCTGCTGCTTGGCCACCGCGGCGCAGCTGGTGCCGGGCTGCACCGGCTCCGTCACCACCACCTTGGCCAGCACCGTGCCCGGCTTGGACTCGTCCAGCTTCAGCCCGTACTTCTCGCAGATCCCGCCGTAGAAGACCACGGTCAGCCGCTGGCCGTTCACCCAGTACGAACTGGCGGGCAGCTTGCCGCTCGGGTCGGGCTCGCCCACCGCGATGCCCGGGGCGGGCGGGGTGGTCGGGGTCGGCTCGGGGGACGTCTTCGGCATCGACGGCTTGGGCATCGGGCTCGACGGCGAGGCGGCCGGGTCCGAAGGCGAGCCGGCCGGGCTCGACGCGGCGGGCGAGCCGGACTGGGCGCCGGACGCGTCGGAGCCCGCCTGCCCGCAGGCCGCCGCGGCGCCGAGCGTGAGCAGCAGCGCGGAGGCGGCGAGGGTCCGCCGGAGTCGGTGCGGGGTGGCTGCGGTGTTCTGGTCCATGGTGCGTGTTCCTCCCGAGGGCTCAGCGCTCCGCTACCGCAGCGGCGCTGTGCGACTTTGACGTGCCCGGGAGGAATCCGGTTCCGTCAGGCCCCGTACTCGGACATTCCGGCCACCAGGCGGCGGGTGCGGGAGGGCACCGAGACACCGGTGGGCACCGTGTGCACCGGCTCGGTCGGGACGGCGTGGGCGGGCCAGAACGGCTCCATCCGCCGGGACGAACTCACCAGCGCGTCAAGGGAGTCGGCATCGGCCTCACCCTTCAGGGCGGACGGGACGTGCAGGGTCGGCCGGTTCGGCATCATCGGTCTTCGCTCCGATCGGCGGGCCGCGGGCGGAGCACCGCGGACCAGAACGGGGCGGCTGGTCCGGCCCCGGTACCCCCGACCCTAGATCGGCCCGGGGCCCCGGGCCAGAGCTACCCCGCGGTAGTACCCGACCGGGTGGCGCGGAGGCGTGGTGGGCAGCCCGGGGACGGCCCGGTACCGTGTGAGGGTCAATTTCACCGCTGTTTCCGGCCCCTCACCCGGCCACCTGAGGAGTACCAGTGCGCATCGCCGTCGCCGGCTCGATCGCCACCGACCATCTGACGACCTTCCCGGGCCGTTTCGCCGACCAGTTGGTCGCCGAGCAGTTGCACACGGTCTCGCTCTCGTTCCTGGTGGACACCCTCGACATCCGTCGCGGCGGGGTCGCCCCGAACATCGCCTTCGGCATGGGCGTGCTCGGCCTGCGCCCGATCCTGGTCGGCGCGGCCGGCGCGGACTTCGAGGAGTACCGCAGCTGGCTGGAGCGCAACGGCGTGGACACCGAGTCCGTGCACATCTCGGAGACCGCGCACACCGCGCGCTTCATGTGCACCACGGACCTGGACCACAACCAGATCGCCTCCTTCTACACCGGCGCGATGTCCGAGGCCCGCAACATCGAGCTGAAGCCGATCCACGACCGGGTCGGCGGGCTCGACCTGGTGCTGATCGGTGCGGACGACCCGCAGGCGATGGTCCGGCACACCCAGGAGTGCCGCACCCGCGGCTACGCCTTCGCCGCCGACCCGTCCCAGCAGCTGGCCCGCCTGGAGGGCGAGGACATCCGGGACATCGTCGACGGCGCCGCGTACCTGTTCACCAACGAGTACGAGGCCGCGCTGATCGAGACCAAGACCGGCTGGGACGCCGAGGAGATCCTCGGCCGGGTCGGCACCCGGATCACCACGCTCGGCGCCAAGGGCGTCCGGATCCAGCGGGCCGGCGAGCCCGACGTCACCGTCGCCTGCCCGGCCGAGGACCGCAAGGCCGACCCGACGGGCGTGGGCGACGGCTTCCGGGCCGGCTTCCTGGCGGGCGTCTCCTGGGGCTTCGGCCTGGAGCGCTCGGCCCAGCTCGGCTGCATGCTCGCCACCCTGGTGATCGAGACGGTCGGCACCCAGGAGTACGAGCTGCGGCACGGGGCGTTCCTGGACCGCTTCGCCCTGGCGTACGGCGACGAGGCCGCCGCCGAGGTCCGCGGCAAGCTCACCGCCTGATCAGCTTTTCGCAGGAGCCCAGGCAACTACGGTCAGGGGCTCGGGGAACGGCGAGGATGTCTGGCGTGCGGGTCAAAGGCGAAAGTGCCTGACCGCCCACGCACGCGTGACCTCTACTGAGGTCGGCGCCGCCGTTCCCCGGGCCCCTGATGGCTGATCCGTGTGCCTACCCGGTCCGGGTGACCAGGTAGGCCGTGCCGCGGTCGAAGCCGTAGGTGGTGGGTGGGGCCTGGCCGGCGTAGGTCTGGTGGCGCATGTCGCACCAGGCGGGGATGTCGAGGCGGGCGGCCTCGTCGTCGGCGAGGACCACGACGGTGCCGCCGACCGGGACTTCGCCGATGCGTTTGGCGAGTTCGATGACCGGGAGCGGGCAGCGCTTGCCGAGCATGTCGAGCACCAGGGTGTCCGAGGCGGCGGCGGGGGCGGCCGGGTCGAGGCCGAGCGGGGCGCGGATGTCGGCGACCAGGCGGGGGAGCAGGTCGAGGAAGCGGGTGACGTCGGCCTCGGGGACGTCGTTCGGCAGCGAGATCCGGATGTTCCCCTCGGTCAGCACGCCCATCGCCGCCAGCACATGGCTGGGCGTCAGGGTGCTGGAGCTGCAGGAGGAGCCGGAGGAGACCGCGAAGCCGGCCCGGTCGAGCCCGGTGAGCAGGACCTCGCCGTCGACGTAGAGGCAGGAGAAGGTGACCAGGTGGGGGAGCCGGTGGACCGGGTCGCCGACCACCTCCACCTCGGGGACCAGCTGCGGCACCTGACGGCGGATCCGCTCCACCAGGGCGTGCAGCCGGGCGTTCCCGTCCGCCGCCTCGGCCCGGACGGCGCGCAGCGAGGCCGCGGCGGCCACGATCGCGGGGACGTTCGGATAGCCGGGCACCCGCCCGCCCTCCCGCTCGTCGGCGGGCAGCGGCGAGACGTACCGGACGCCCTTGCGGACGGCGAGCACGCCGACGCCGGCCGGGCCGCCCCACTTGTGGGCGCTGGCGGTGAGCAGCGCCCAGCCGGACGGGACCGGGACCCGGCCGACCGACTGGGCGGCGTCCACCAGCAGCGGGACGTCGCCGAGCAGGGCGGCGGTCTCCTCGACCGGCTGGAGGGTGCCGACCTCGTGGTTGGCGGACTGGAGCACGGCCAGTGCGGTGTCCGCCCGGACCAGGGCGGCGAACTCGGTGGCGGAGACCCGGCCCTGGCGGTCCACCGGGGCGACCGAGACGCTGCCGCCGTCGGCCTCCACCCGTTCGGCGGTGTGCAGCACGCTGGAGTGCTCGACGGCCGAATGGAGCAGGTGACGGCCCGTCCGGCGACGGCCGGTCAGGGCGCCGAGGATCCCGGACTGGACCGCCTGGGTGCCGCCGGAGGTGAAGGAGATCTCGTCCGGACGGCACCCCAGTACCTCGGCGACCGTCTCCCGGGCCGCGTCCAGCAGCATCCTGGCCTGCCGCCCGGAACGGTAGAGCCGGGCCGGGTCCGCCCAGCCCTCGTCCAGGGCGGCGAGCAGCGCCTGCCGGGCGACGGGGTGCAGCGGAGTGGTGGAGGCGACGTCGAAATAGGACACGGAACACACCCTACTCACCGTCAGACGGCACCCTTTTTGTTCTGGTTCGTGGGCACCCGGTCGGGTGGCCGACGGTCCGTCACCCGCGTGTCCGGGGGCCGCTGTCCGGGTGTCCGTGCGAGCCTCGAACGGCAGCATTGACCTGCGACTCCACTCCTTTGGGGGCTGATCGGGTAGCCGGGCGGCGCGTTACCGGGGGCTGCTCGTGAGTGCCGCATAAGGATGGAGTAGCGTTTGGCCCGCATAAGCATTCAAACCGTGCCCGTGGCCGGGTCGCCGGGGAGGCGCGCACAGCGACTCCCGGCAGCGACGCGATCTCGGGCGAGACTTCGGGAAGGCGCTACGTGAGTCCCAACGGCTCCGACCGCTCGCCGCGGCGCACGATGCGGCGGAAGCTGCCTCAGGCGCTGGCACTGGGCCTCGTCATCGCGACCGCCACCGGCTGCTCGGCCAACGACCTCCCCAGGCTTGGCCTCCCGAGCCCCGTCACCGCCGAGGGCCCGATGGTCCTCCGGATGTGGCAGGGCTCCTGGATTGCGGCTCTGGTGGTCGGCGCACTGATGTGGGGTCTGATCATCTGGAGTGTGATCTTCCACCGCCGCAGCCGCACCAAGGTGGAGGTCCCCCCGCAGACCCGGTACAACCTGCCCATCGAGGCGTTGTACACCGCGGTCCCCCTCGTCATCGTCTCGGTGCTCTTCTACTTCGTCGCGCGCGACGAGGAGCGGTTGACCCAGACCTCCGCCAAGCCGGACCACATGGTCAACGTGGTCGGCTTCCAGTGGAGCTGGGCGTTCAACTACGAGAACACCGAGAACCCGGACCCGGCCAACACCCAGGCCGCGTACGAGGTCGGCACCCCGGCCGAGCCGCCGACGCTCTACCTGCCGATCAACGAGACGGTGCAGTTCCGCCTCACCTCGCGGGACGTCATCCACGACTTCTGGCCGGTGAACTTCCTGATGAAGCAGGACGTCGTCCCGGGCGTGGTGAACAAGTTCGAGGTCACCCCGACCGCGCTCGGCACCTACCGCGGCAAGTGCGCGGAGCTCTGCGGTGTCGACCACTCGCGGATGCTCTTCAACGTCAAGGTCGTTGAGCGCGCCGAGTACGACAAGCACCTGGCGGAGCTTCGGGCCAAGGGCCAGAAGGGCGCGGTGCCCTCGGGCATCTTCACCATGGGAAGTGAGAAGTGACTATCCTCAACGAGCCCGCCGCCGCCGGCGGGGCTGCCGGGGCTACGGTCACGGCCGGCACCGAGCGGACCCGCAAGCCCGGGTCCACCATCATCAAGTGGCTGACCACCACCGACCACAAGACGATCGGCACCCTGTACCTGGGGACGTCGTTCGCGTTCTTCCTGATCGGTGGTGTGCTCGCGCTGGTGATGCGCGCCGAGTTGGCTCGTCCGGGGACGCAGATCGTCTCGAACGAGCAGTTCAACCAGGCGTTCACCATGCACGGCACGATCATGCTGCTGATGTTCGCGACCCCGCTCTTCGCGGGCTTCGCGAACTGGATCATGCCGCTCCAGATCGGTGCCCCTGACGTCGCCTTCCCGCGACTGAACATGTTCGCCTACTGGCTCTACCTGTTCGGCTCGATCATCGCGGTGGCCGGCTTCCTCACCCCCCAGGGTGCGGCCGACTTCGGCTGGTTCGCCTACTCCCCGCTGTCGGACGCGGTCCGCTCGCCGGGCGTCGGCGCCGACATGTGGATCATGGGTCTGGCCTTCTCCGGCTTCGGCACCATCCTCGGCTCGGTCAACTTCATCACCACCATCATCTGCATGCGCGCCCCCGGCATGACGATGTTCCGGATGTCGATCTTCGTCTGGAACGTCCTGCTGACCGCCGTGCTGGTGCTGCTGGCCTTCCCGGTCCTCGCGGCCGCGCTGTTCGCCCTGGAGGCGGACCGGAAGTTCGGGGCGCACGTCTTCGACCCGGCCAACGGCGGGGCGCTGCTCTGGCAGCACCTGTTCTGGTTCTTCGGTCACCCCGAGGTGTACATCATCGCGCTGCCGTTCTTCGGCATCGTCTCGGAGATCATCCCGGTCTTCAGCCGCAAGCCGATGTTCGGCTACTCCGGCCTGATCGCGGCCACCATCGCGATCGCCGGCCTGTCGGTGACGGTGTGGGCGCACCACATGTACGTCACGGGCCAAGTGCTGCTGCCGTTCTTCTCGTTCATGACCTTCCTGATCGCGGTCCCGACCGGTGTGAAGTTCTTCAACTGGGTCGGCACCATGTGGAAGGGCTCGCTGAGCTTCGAGACCCCGATGCTCTGGACGGTCGGCTTCCTGGTGACCTTCCTGTTCGGCGGTCTGACGGGTGTTCTGCTCGCCTCCCCGCCGATCGACTTCCACGTCTCGGACTCGTACTTCGTGGTGGCGCACTTCCACTACGTGGTGTTCGGCACCGTGGTGTTCGCGATGTTCGCCGGCTTCCACTTCTGGTGGCCGAAGATGACCGGCAAGATGCTCGACGAGCGCCTTGGCAAGATCACCTTCTGGACGCTGTTCATCGGCTTCCACGGCACCTTCCTGGTCCAGCACTGGCTCGGCGCGGAGGGCATGCCCCGCCGCTACGCCGACTACCTGGCCTCGGACGGCTTCACCACGCTGAACACCATCTCGACCATCGCGTCGTTCCTGCTCGGTCTGTCGATCCTGCCGTTCCTCTACAACGTCTGGAAGACCGCGAAGTACGGCGAGAAGATCGAGGTCGACGACCCGTGGGGCTACGGCCGTTCGCTCGAGTGGGCGACCTCCTGCCCGCCGCCGCGGCACAACTTCCTCACCCTGCCCCGGATCCGTTCGGAATCCCCGGCGTTCGACCTGCACCACCCGGACATCGCCGCGCTCGACTACCTCGAGTACCACGGTGAGCCGGCCAAGCACTTCGAGGGCGTCACGCCCGCGAAGTACGACGCCCCCAAGCTGGGCAAGGCTCCCACCAAGGAGGGCGACGCCTGATGAAGGAACAGGGCAAGATCTTCATCGGCTTCGCCGTCTTCATCCTGGCGATGGCCATCACCTACGGCGTGTGGACCAACCACTCCGAGCACGGTGTGGAGGCGGCCGGCACCACGGCGCTCTTCCTCGCCTTCGCCCTGTGCGCGATGGTCGGCTACTACCTCGCGTACACCGCCAAGCGGGTCGACACCGGCGCGGGTGACAACCCCGAGGCCGAGGTCGCGGACGACGCCGGTGACCTGGGCTTCTTCGCCCCGCACAGCTGGCAGCCGCTCTCGCTGGCGATCGGTGGCGCGCTCGCGTTCATGGGCGTCATCTTCGGCTGGTGGCTGCTGTACTGGTCGATCCCGATCATCCTGATCGGCCTGTTCGGCTGGGTCTTCGAGTTCTACCGCGGTGAGGACCAGAACCAGTAGGTTCTCCCCGCACCGAGCGGCCGGGCATCCCTGACGGGGTGTCCGGCCGCTCGATTTGTAGGGCCCACCGGGTGAGGTGATCACCCGCTCGGGTCAACCGGGGCCCCCGCCGGAGGCCCGGCGGGGTCGGCTGTTCCTACGATCTGATACGTCGTCGGACCCAGGAGGCAGCCGTGAAGACCAGGCCCGGAGTCGCACTGACCGCCGCCCTGCTGGTGCTGGCCCCGCTGGCCGGCTGCTCGTCCTCCGGCGGCTCCGCGGCCGTGGTGCGGCCCGCCGCACCGGTGGACGTCAGCGGGCTGGTGCACACCTCCGCGAACGGTGCGGTGGACCCGGCGAAACCTTTCACCGTCACCGCCGACCAGGGCGGCCGCCTCACCGACGTCACCGTCACCGGGGCCGACGGCCGGGTGGTGCCGGGCAGGCTCGCGGCCGACCTGAAGAGCTGGCAGAGCACCGGCCGGCTCAAGGCGGACACCCGGTACGCGGTCAGGGTCGCCGCGGACGACGGCAAGGGCGGCCGGGGCGAGACCAGCAGCGAGTTCGGCACCGTCGCGGCCACCAGGCTGCTCACCGCCGAGCTCGGCCCCGACTCCGCCGGCACCGGCGTCTACGGCGTGGGCCAGCCGCTCACCGTGGAGCTCTCCGAGGCGGTCAAGGACCCCGCCGCCCGGCAGGAGGTCGAACGGGGCCTGACGGTGGCCTCCGAGCCCGCCGTGACGGGTGCCTGGTACTGGGTCGACGGCAAGAACCTGCACTTCCGGCCGAAGGACTACTGGCCCGCCAACGCGAAGATCCGGTTCGCCTTCGACCTCAAGGGCGTGCCGATCGCGGACGGCCTGTACGGCGGCGAGCCGGTCAGCCGCTCGCTGAGCACCGGCGACCGGGTCGAGGTGGTGGTGGACGCCGGCTCGCACTACCTGACGTACCGCCGCAACGGCGAGGAGGTCAGGTCGATCCCGGTCACCACCGGCAAGCCCGGCTTCTCCACCCGCAACGGGATCAAGGTCGTGCTCGGCCAGGAGGCGCAGGTCCGGATGAACGGCGAGTCGATCGGCATCCGGGAGGGCAGCAGCGAGGCGTACGACCTCCAGGTGAAGTGGGCCACCCGGGTCACCTGGAGCGGCGAGTACGTGCACGCCGCCCCGTGGTCGGTCGGCTCCCAGGGCGTCGAGAACGTCAGCCACGGCTGCACCGGGATGAGCACCGACAACGCGAAGTGGTTCTTCGACCAGACCCGGATCGGCGACCTGGTCCAGGTGGTCAACAGCAAGGGCGCCCCGATGGAGCCGTTCGGCAACGGCTTCGGCGACTGGAACGTCCCCTGGGCCGACTGGGTCGCCCACAGCGCCCTGGGCGCACCGGTGAGCACCGGTGGCCCCACCCGGCTCGCCGCCGCGCACGCGGACGATCCGGTGATGCGCTGACTCAGCCGCCGTGCACGGCCTTGAGCGCGGTGGCGACGGCGGCCAGGGCCTCGTCCCGGCCGAGGCCGAGCCGGGTGGCGCGCTCCGCGTAGTCGGCGGCGGCCGCGGCGGCGAGCCTGTGGGCGGTGTCGCCGGTGGCGGCGATCAGGGTGCCGCGGCGGCCGTGGGTCTCCACCACGCCGTCGGCCTCCAGCTCGCGGTAGGCCCGGGCCACCGTGTTGGCGGCCAGGCCGAGTTCCTCGGCCAGGGCCCGGACGGTGGGGAGCTTGAGGCCGGCCGGCAGCGTCCCGCTCCGGGCCTGGTCGGCGATCTGGGCCCGTACCTGCTCGTACGGGGGAGTGGCGGCATCGTGGTCGACGGACAGCTGCACGGGGTCTCCTGACGCTTCGTTGGCCCACATTCTGCCGCAGCAAGGCCGATGGCCCCCCACCGCGAACGGTGGGGGGCCATCGGCTGTGGCGACTGCGCGGTCAGCCTCGGGATCAGTGGTGGCCGTGGCCGCTGGTGATCTCGTGGTGCTCCTCGGCGGTGGGCTTGGGGATCTGGTTCCCCTCGCCGTAGAAGCCCTGGGAGAGCTTGGCGCGGGTCTTGGCGATGACGCCGACCTTGCGCTTGACGCCGTTCTCGTCGACCTCGTCCGGCAGTTCGAGCGGCTGCGGCTGCTCGTGCGCGGTGTAGGTGTGGAGCTTGCCGGCGGGCAGCTGCGCGTGGATCTCGACGAACTCGCCGTGCGGCAGGCGCTTGATGACGCCGGTCTCGCGACCGTGCAGCACCTTGTCCTTGTCGCGGCGCTGGAGGCCGAGGCACCAGCGCTTGGTGACGAAGAAGGTGATCACCGGCACCACGAAGAACCCGACCCGCACGAAGTACGTGATGTCGTTGATCGAGAGGTGCAGGTGGGTGGCGAACAGGTCGTTGCCACCACCGATCAGCAGGACCAGGTAGAGGCTGATCCAGGCCGCGCCGAGACCGGTGCGGACCGGGGCGTTGCGCGGGCGGTCCAGGATGTGGTGCTCGCGCTTGTCGCCGGTCACCCAGCTCTCGATGAACGGGTAGACCGCGATGGCCACCAGGACCAGCGGGAAGATCATCAGCGGCACGAACACACCCAGGTTGAGGGTGTGGCCCCAGAGGCCGATCTCCCAGCCCGGCATGATCCGGATCAGGCCCTCGGAGAAGCCCATGTACCAGTCCGGCTGGGCGTCGGTCGACACCTGGTCGGGGCGGTACGGGCCGTACGCCCAGATCGGGTTGATGGTCGCGATCGCCGAGACCATCGCGATGATGCCGAAGACCAGGAAGAAGAAGCCACCGGCCTTGGCCATGTAGACCGGCATCAGCGGCATGCCGACGACGTTCTTCTCGGTCTTGCCCGGGCCCGCCCACTGGGTGTGCTTGTGGTAGAAGACCAGGATCAGGTGGGCCACCAGCAGGCCCAGCATGACGCCCGGGATCAGCAGCACGTGGATGGTGAAGAACCGCGGCACGATGTCGGTGCCGGGGAACTCCCCGCCGAACAGGAACATCTGCAGGTACGTGCCGACCAGCGGCACGGCCAGGACCGCGCCCTCCATGAAGCGGATACCCGTACCGGAGAGCAGGTCGTCCGGGAGCGAGTAGCCCATGAAGCCGTCGAACATGCCCAGGAACAGCAGCAGGAAGCCGAACAGCCAGTTGACCTCGCGCGGCTTGCGGAACGCGCCGGTGAAGAACACGCGCATCATGTGCACGAGCATCGCGGCGACGAACACCAGCGCGGCCCAGTGGTGGATCTGACGGATCAGCAGGCCACCGCGGACCTCGAACGAGATGTCCAGGGTGGAGGCGTACGCCTCCGACATCCGGATGCCCTGCAGCGGGGCGTAGGAGCCGTGGTAGACGGTCTCGCCCATGCTCGGGGTGAAGAACAGCGTCAGGTAGACGCCGGTCAGGATGATGATGATGAAGGTGTAGAGGCAGATCTCGCCGAGCATGAAGGACCAGTGGTCCGGGAAGATCTTCCGCAGGTTGGCCCGGGCCAGGGTGTAGAGGCCCAGCCGGCCGTCCACCCAGTCCGCGGCCGACTCCGCCTTGTTGGCGGGCTTGGCACGGGTGCTGGCCGGCTTGGCGGCACCGCTGGTGCTGCTCGCGGTCATCGGCTGCGCTCCCAGTAACTCGGACCAACGGGCTCGTCGAAGTCGCCGGTGGCGACCAGGTAGCCCTTCTCGTCAACGGTGATCTTCAGCTGCGGCAGCGGGTGGCCGGCCGGGCCGAAGATCACGCGGGCGCCGTCCGCCAGGTCGAAGGTCGACTGGTGGCAGGGGCACAGTGCGTGGTGGGTCTGCTGCTCGTAGAGGCTGATCGGGCAGCCGACGTGGGTGCAGATCTTCGAGTAGGCGAGGATGCCCTCGAAGCCCTTCTCGCGGGACTCCTTGTCCTTGATGTCCTCCGGAGCGATCCGGATCAGCATCAGGGCGTCCTTGGCGATCTGAACCTGGAAGTCGTGCGCGTCCTCTTCGAGGCCCTCGGGCTTCGCGAAGCTCAGCGAGCCGACGATGATGTCCTCGGGCTTCATCGGCTCATTGGTGTTCATGTTGATCAGCTGGAGCGGCTTGGCCGTGGTGGCCTCCTTCCAGCCGGTGTGCTCCAGCTTGTCCTCGGGCAGCGGCCCGAGGTCGCGGAGCAGCACCACACCGGAGAGCGGCACCAGGGCCATCGACCCGATCAGCGTGTTGCGGATCATCTTGCGGCGGCCGAAGCCGGACTCGGCGGCGCCGGTCTTGAACTGCTCGATGACGTCCGCGCGGACCTCGTCGTCGGCCTCGATCGCGTGGCGCTCGGCCGGCAGCTCGTGGTCCGACATCAGGGTGCGGGCCCAGTGGACCGCGCCCGCGCCGATGCAGAAGAGCGCCACCCCGAGGGTCAGGCCGAGCGAGAAGTTCAGCGCGCTGACGTGACCGATCGGGAAGATGTAGACGATCTTGTCGATCGGGAAGATCACGAAGGACGCGATGAACCCGATGGTCGACAGCATCGACAGGATGAAGAGCAGCGAGACCTGGCGCTCGGCCCGGTTCGCGGCCTTCTCGTCGATGTCGGTCCGACGCGGCTGGTGGGCCGGCAGGCCCGGGTCGGCGAACGGGTCCCCGTGCGGGGCGACCTCGGCGCCGTGGGAGTCGTGCGACTCCGGCAGGTTGTCCTTGGACATGTTGTCGTGGCTCATGACTTCTTGGCCTTGGTGGTGTGGGCGGCGACCCAGATCGCGATCGCGATCAGGCTGCCGAGTCCGAAGATCCAACCGAACAGACCCTCGGTCACCGGGCCGAGGCTGCCCAGGCTCAGACCGCCGGGGTTGGGCTCGTCGTTGGTGGTGTGGCGGACGAAGGCCACGATCTGCCGCTTCTGCTCCTCGGGCATGATGCCGTCGGGGAAGGAGGGCATGTTCTGCGGGCCGGTCTGCATGGCCTCGTAGATGTGCTTGGCGTCCACGCCCTCGAGCGAGGGGGCGTACTTGCCCTTCGTCAGGGCACCGCCCTGGCCCGCGAAGTTGTGGCACTGGGAGCAGTTGGTACGGAACAGCTCGCCACCCTTCGCCACGTCGTCCGGGTTGGTGGAGGTGTACTGCTCCTTGCCGGGAACGACCGGGCCGGGGCCGAGCGAGGCCACGAAGGCGGCCATCTGGTCGATCTCGGTCTGGCTGTAGATGTTCTTCTTCTTCGGCACCTGGGCGCCGGGCTGCTGGGCCGGCATCCGGCCGGTCGCAACCTGGAAGTCCACCGCTGCGGAACCGACGCCGACCAGGCTCGGACCGTCCGAGCTGCCCTCGCCGTTCAGACCATGGCAGGAGGAGCAGCCGACGGCGAAGAGCTTCTTGCCCTCATCGATCGCGAGCGACTGCACCGAGCTGTCGGCCTGCGCCTTCTCGGCGGGCAAGAACGCGGCGTACAGCCCCCCGGTGGCCGCCAGGGCGAAGAGTAGGACGACCAGCGCCGCCAGTGGATGGCGCCGTCGTGCGGAGAGCTTTTTCACGGATTAACCCCGGGGTCAGGATCTGGTCGGCTGGTGGGCGTGCCTCGCGGCCCGGTCTGCCCGGGTCGGCTGCGGGGACGCGCGCGGTCGGTCGGTGCGGGTACGGCTCCGGCCGTCGGCCAGCGACCTGATCAGCTGGTTACTTGATCAGGTAGATGGTCGCGAACAGGCCGATCCACACGACGTCGACGAAGTGCCAGTAGTACGACACCACGATCGCGGCGGTGGCCTGCTCGTGCGTGAACCGCTTGGCTGCGTACGTCCGTGCCAGGACCAGCAGGAACGCGATCAGACCACCCGTCACGTGCAGACCGTGGAAGCCGGTGGTCAGGTAGAACACCGTGCCGTACGGGTCGGAGGACAGCGAGAGGCCGTCCTTCTTGACCAGCTCGGTGTACTCGAAGATCTGGCCGCCGATGAAGATCGCACCCATCACGAAGGTGATCATGAACCACGAGCGGAGCTTCTTCACGTCACCGCGCTCGGCGGCGAAGACGCCGAGCTGGCAGGTGAGGGAGGAGAGCACCAGGATCGTGGTGTTCACCGACGAGAAGGGCACGTTGAGGGCGTGGGCCTTCTCGGTCCAGAACTCTGGGCCCTTGACCGAGCGGAGCGTGAAGTACATCGCGAACAGGGCCGCGAAGAACATCAGCTCCGAGCTCAGCCAGACGATGGTTCCGACGCTGACCAGGTTCGGCCTGTTGACCGCTCCGTGCGCGTGTCCGGTTTCTGTTGCTGTTGCTGTCGCCACGACGGACATTATGTCGGTCCCTTATTCCGTCTTCACGCCGGGGGGTGTACCTCGGAGTGTCCGGTGCGTGCGGTATGCCCCGTTGGCAGCCGACGGGGCGTCGGACGTGGGCTCCGAGGAGGCGGGCTCCCCTTTCTGACGGTTCATTGGAGCGCTCAGTACCCGTTCGCCCCGCGTGTCCCTGCGGGGCCGGGCGGCCCGGGTCGGTTAGAGGGGTCCGCCGTACGGGTGGAACCGGACTTCTGGGGTGACGATCCGTCGCCCGTGCGAGTGATCGGCGTGGCGCCGGTCGCGGCTCGTCCGAGGGAGATCGCGTCAGGGGCTCACTACACGGGGTGCGCGGGAGTAGCATCCGGAGGTGAACGTGGTCCGGATCACACCCGGGCCGGGTGGAGCCGACGCACGCTTGAAAAAAGCACAGCCATATAAGAGGACGAGCACCCGGGAGCAGGGCCCATGGCGCACACGACCGACGAGACGCTCACCGTTCTCGTCTACAGCGACGACCGCAACACCCGCGAGCAGGTCACCCTCGCTCTGGGCCGCCGCCCCGCCGCCGACCTCCCCGAGGTCGAGGTGCTGGAGTGCGCCACGGTGCCCGCCGTGCTCCGCGCGCTGGAGAAGGGCGGCATCGACCTCTGCGTGCTGGACGGCGAGGCCGTGCCGGCCGGCGGCCTCGGGGTCGCCCGGCAGGTCAAGGACGAGATCTACGGCTGCCCGCCGGTGCTGGTGCTGATCGGCCGCCCGCAGGACTCCTGGCTGGCCGCCTGGAGCCGGGCGGACGCCGCGATCTCGCACCCGATCGACCCGGTGGCCACGGCCGAGGCCGCTGCCACCCTGCTCAGGGCCCGGGTGGCCAAGCGCACCCCGGCCCACCACTGAGCCCCCGTCAGACCGCGTCTCACCTGTAGAGAAGGACCCCGCGCCGGGGTGCCCCGGCTCGCTAGGCTGGCTCCAGCATCCCCGATCGAGAGCTGGAGTCAGCCATGGTGAACGCACAACCTGCGAACGGCGGTAGCGACCCCGCGCAGGTGGTCCGCACCTGGCCGGATCTGCTGAGCTCGCTGCTGGCCGGCCAGGACCTGGCGCAGGCGGACACCGCCTGGGCGATGGACCGGATCATGAGCGGTGAGGCCACGCCGGTCCAGGTGGCCGGCTTCATGGTCGCGCTGCGGGCCAAGGGCGAGACGGTGGAGGAGATCACCGGCCTGGTCGAGGCGATGTACGCGCACGCCGAGCAACTCCACGTCCCCGGCCCTGCGGTGGACATCGTCGGGACCGGCGGCGACCGGGCCAAGACGGTGAACATCTCCACCATGTCGGCGATCGTCGCGGCCGCCGCCGGGGCCAAGGTGGTCAAGCACGGCAACCGGGCCGCCTCCTCCGCCAGCGGTGCCACCGACGTACTGGAGAAGCTCGGCATCGGCCAGAACGTGAGCCCGGCCCGGCTGGCCGAGATCGCGCAGGAGATCGGGCTGACCTTCTGCCCGGCGGCGCAGTTCCACCCGGCGATGCGGCACGCCGCCCCGGCCCGCCGCGACCTCGGGGTGCCGACCGCCTTCAACATCCTCGGCCCGCTTACCAACCCGGCCCGGGTCACCGCGCACGCGATCGGCTGCTTCGACACCCGGCTGGCCGGGCTGATCGCCGGCGTGCTGGCCCGGCGCGGCTCCACCGCCCTGGTCTTCCGGGGTGACGACGGCCTGGACGAGCTGACCATCTCCACCACCTCGCACGTCTGGCTGGTGAAGGACGGTCAGGTCACCGAGACCGTCTTCGACCCGCGCGAGGTCGGGATCGAGCCGGTCGGGATCGAGGCCCTGCGCGGCGGCGACCCGCAGTTCAACGCCGACGTGGCCCGCCGGCTGCTGGCGGGTGAGCAGGGCCCGGTCCGGGACGCCGTCCTGCTGAACACCGCCGCCGCGCTGACCGCGCTGGAGCTGACCGGCGCCCCGCTGGCCGAGCAGCTCGCGGCCGGGATGGTGCGGGCCGCGGCGGCGATCGACTCGGGTGCGGCGGAGGCGCTGCTGAAGGACTGGGCGGCCGCCAGCAACCGCGCCTGACAAGGTGGTTGAGGGCCCGGCAGGTCACTGCCGGGCCCTCGGTCTGTCCGGATGGCGGACTGGTGTTTGACCACGCCTCGGAAGCTCGCCTAGAGTCCAGCACAGGTCATGAGTGACAGCGACAAGCCCCAGCTTGCTGTCCGGCAACCCTCCGTCCGTGGCGGGGTGCCCTGGGTGAGGACCGGGCTCCGCGGCGAACCGTCCGCGTGGCAAGCGCGGACGTCGGCGGCACACCTGCACCCCGAGGTCCCGGACCTTCCGAGGAGTGCACCCCCATGTCTGTTTCGACCGAAACCTGCGCCCCGCTCGCCGTTCTCGGCCACGACGTCCAGGTCCCGCTGGCCTCCGGTGAGAAGGTCACCTACGCCGCCCTGGACTACGCCGCCAGCTCCCCGGCGCTCCAGCGGGTCTGGGACGACGTCGCCGCCTACGCCCCCTACTACGGCAGCGTGCACCGCGGCGCCGGCTACCTCTCCCAGCTCTCCACCGACCTGTTCGAGCAGAGCCGCCGCACCGTCGAGGAGTTCCTCGACCTGCGCGAGGGCGACCAGGTGGTCTTCACCCGGGCCACCACCGACTCGCTCAACCTGCTGGCCGGCGCGGTGCCGGAGGGCACCCGGGTGTTCGCCTTCGAGACCGAGCACCACGCCTCGCTGCTGCCCTGGCGCCGGGACGGACTGACCGTCAGCTACCTGCGCGCCCCGCGCTCGCACGCCGAGGCGGTCGCCGCCCTGGACGCCGCGCTGGCGGCGGAGCCGGCCGAGCACCGGCTGTTCTGCGTCACCGGCGCCTCCAACGTCACCGGCGAGCTCTGGCCGGTGGCCGAACTCACCGAGGTCGCCCACCGCCACGGCGCCCGGGTGGTCCTGGACGCCGCCCAGCTGGCGCCGCACCACCGGGTCTCGGTCCGGGAGTTGGACGTGGACTGGATCGCCTTCTCCGGCCACAAGCTGTACGCCCCGTTCGGTGCCGGCGTGCTGGCCGGACGGAGCGACTGGCTCGACGCCGCCGAGCCGTACCTGGCCGGCGGCGGCGCCAGCCGTACCGTCGCCCGGGAGCTGGACGGCTCGGTCGCGGTCGAGTGGCAGACCGGCCCGGCCCGGCACGAGGCCGGCTCCCCGAACGTGATCGGCGCCTACTCCATCGCCTCCGCCTGCCGGGCGCTCACCGAGGCCGGCTTCGACGCGCTGGAGGCGCGCGAGCAGCAGCTGATCGACCGGCTGCAGGCCGGTCTGGCCGAGATCCCCGAGGTCCGGGTGCTCAGCCTGTTCGGCGAGGGCGCGGCCCGGGTCGGCGTGCTCTCCTTCGTGGTGCAGGGCTGGAACAGCTCGCACTTCTCGGCGGCGCTCTCGGCCGAGTACGGGATCGGGGTCCGGGACGGGCTGTTCTGCGCGCACCCGCTGGTGCGGACCCTGCTCGGGGGCGAGGAGGCGGCGCCGTCCGAGTGCGGTGCGCCCGAGCCTTCGCTGCCGGGCGAGCGCAGCCTCAACGCGATCCGGGTCAGCTTCGGCGCCGGCACCCCCGACGAGCACCTGGACCGCTTCCTCGGGGCCGTCCGCGAGCTGGTCACCGACGGAGCGGCGTGGAGCTACCGCAACGAGGGCGGCCGCTGCGTCGCGGACACCCGCCGCTGAACATGTACCACCAGGGGCCCGAGGCTCTGCTGATGTGCGGCTCCGCCGCGCGGGCGGCGCCGACCTCAGGAGCGTTCAACGTGCGTGCAGGGTCAGGCACTTTCGCCTTTTGACCCGCACGCCACGTAGCGTCGCCGTTCCCCGAGCCCCTGGACAGTGCAACTTTGCGACCTGCAAAAGGCTATTCGTCGAGGCCGAGGGCGAAGGCGGCTTCGAGGTCGTGCTTGGAGTAGGTGCGGAAGGCGATCTGGGTCTCGGTGTGCTCGACGCCCGGGATCTTGTTGAGGCGGCCGGGGATCACCGTGGCGAGGTCGTCGTGGTGCCGGACCCGGACCATCGCGACCAGGTCGTAGCCACCCGTCACCGAGTAGACCTCGCTGACGCCCTCGATCGAGGCGATCGCCTCGGCGATCTCGGGAATCCGGTCGACGCTGGTCCTGATGAGCACGATCGCGGTGATCACTCTTGTGGCTCCTGTCCGTGGGTCCTGCCGGTCAGCGTAACCGTCGCCCAGGTGGCCAGGTACCCGGCGACGAAGCCGATCACGTGGACCGCGTACGCCACCCCGGGGCCGTCCTGGCGGACCGAGAGCCACTGGAGCAGGAACCAGAGCCCGAGCACCAGCCAGGCCGGGAAGCGCAGCGGCAGGAAGAGCAGCACCGGCACCAGCGTGGTCACCCGGGCCCGGGGGTACAGCCGCAGGTACGCGCCCAGCACCCCGGCGATCGCGCCGGAGGCCCCGACCAGGGCCCGCACCGACTCGGGCCCGTGCGCCTCCGCCAGCGCCCAGCCGTAGGTGGCGAGGCAACCGACCGTCAGGTAGCCGAGCAGGAACCGGACCCGGCCGAACCGCTGTTCCACCCCGGGGCCGAAGACGAACAGGAAGAGCATGTTCCCGAGCAGGTGCAGCCAGCTCGCGTGCACGAACAGCGAGGTGAGCACCGAGAGCGCCGGGATCTTCCGGGGCGTCTGCACCGGCGGGCAGTCCGCCGCCGGCGGTGGCACGGCGGCCGACCGGTCCGCCGTCAGCGGGTGCCCGGAGAGCAGCTCGGCGGGCACCGCGCCCCAGCGCTGCTCGTAGCGCTGCTCGGCGCAGACCCGGGCCGCCCCGGTGCCGTAGCGGGGGTTGAGGCCGAAGCTCGGGGCGGTCAGCAGGACCAGCACGCTCAGCCCGATCAGCGCGAAGGTGACGACCGGCGGGCGTTCCGCGGCCCTGCCGCCCGGGGTGTCGAGGTGGTCCAGGACGGGGATGGCCATAGCGGAGAGCATTCCTCCGGGAGCCCCCGCCGACACCGTCCGGTACTGCGGCTGGCCTACTGCCCGCATCACGGACCGACTGCCCGCGGGTCGGACGGCAGGCAATAGGCTGGGCGCTCCGGACCCTGGGTGACCGCCGCGAGGCGGCACCAACGAGAGGACTTGGCAGAATGACGATCGCCGCCCCCACCGCCGAAACCCGCTGGCGCTGCACCCTCTGTGGCAACCTGACCCGCTTCGACGTGACCCGCTCCTCCCGGGTGGTGGAGTTCCTCCACTTCGACCTGGCCGGCGACTCCAAGGTGGAGGAGACCGAGGTGCTGACCGAGACCCTGGAGTCGGTCCGCTGCCGCTGGTGCAACGCGGTCGACCAGGTCGAGCTGGTGGCGCGTCCGGACGCCGAGCAGGCGGCCAAGGAGCAGCAGGAGTCCTGACCGGACAGGGCCTGGTGCACCGGCCCCGGCCCGCGCGGAGTGTGGCGCGGGTCGGGCCGGGGCACGGTTACCGCGACAATTGCAGAGAGCGGTGTGTTTGAGGGCAGCGGCAACCGGCCGTACGGACCCCGCGCAGCAGGATCGGAGCCGAGGACGTGGTGGACGCAGCATGGGGGGCGGCCGAGTCGCAGGAGCAGCCTCCCGCGGCCACGACCCCGCCCGCCCGGGAGCCCGCCGAGGCGCCGGTGCCCGCTCCCGCCGAAGCCCCCGAACAGCTCGGCCGGCCGCTCCCCGAGGGCGTGCGGCACCGGGTGGTGGGGATCGCCGCCGACGCGCTCGGCGGCCTGCCCGCGGCCGAACTGCCGGTCTCGCTGCGCCAGTACGCGAAGTTCACCCCGGCGCGGCGGGCCAAGTACGCGGCCACCGCACTGGCGGCCGCGCTGGAGGCCGACCCGGCCTTCCGGCTGCGGATAGCCGATCGGCTCCGGCTCGGGCAGCCGGATCTGGTGCGGGCGCTGGAGGCGGGCAGTGTGCCGGGTGCCGCCGACCCGATGGACGTCGCCGCCGCCGCCTACCTGCTCCGCCCGGCCGGCTGGGCCGTGCTGGTGGCCGAGGCGGGCGAGCAGGTCGAGCGCGCCGGTGCCGAGGGCGCGGCGGCCGAGGCGGCCCGGCTGGTGGAGAAGCTCCAGGAGGAGCTGGCCGAGCTGCGCACCCAGTCCCGGGCCGACCTGGACCGGCAGCGGGCCGACTCCGAGGGCGTACGGCGCGAGGCGGAGTCGCTCCGGAAGAAGGTCCGCACGCTGGAGAGCGACACCCGCCGGGCCCAGGCCGAGGTGCGCAAGCTGCAGCTGGAGCTGACCGAGGTCCGCGCGGCGGCGGCCACCGAGCACAGCACGGCGGAGGCCGAGGCCCGGCGACTGCGGCACCGGATCGGCGAGTTGGAGACCGCGCTGGAGACCGGTCGGCGTTCGGCCCGGGAGGGCCGCAGCGTCGAGGACATGCGGCTGCGGCTGCTGCTGGACACGGTGCTGCAGTCCGCCCAGGGGCTCCAGCGCGAGCTGGCGCTGCCGGTGGCGCAGGTCCATCCGGCCGACCTGGTGGACGCGGTGGCACCGGGTTCGGCCTCGCCGCACGACGTGGCCCGCCGGGCGCTGGCCGAGGACGACCCGGCGCTGCTGGACCAGCTGCTGGCGATCCCGCAGGTGCACCTGGTGGTGGACGGCTACAACGTGACCAAGACCGGGTACCCGACGCTGCCGCTGGAGCAGCAGCGGATCCGGTTGCTGGGCGGTCTGGCGATGCTGGCCCAGCGCACCCAGGCCGAGGTGACCTGTGTCTTCGACGGCCAGGACCTGGACGTGCCGGTGATCCTGGCGCCGCCGCGCGGGGTCCGGGTCCGGTTCAGCCGGACCGGGGAGACCGCGGACGAGCTGATCCGCCGACTGGTCCGGGCCGAGCCGCAGGGGCGTCCGGTGGTGGTGGTCTCCACCGACCGCGAGGTCGCGGACGGCGTGAAGAAGGCGGGTGCGCGCCCGGTGGCGTCGCTGCTGCTGCTGAAGCGGCTGGCTCGGCCCTGACCTGCCCTGACGGTAGGTCAGGGCGGCGTGGCGGGCATGTGTCGGTCCGGTGAATTCCGGTCCGTGGACGGAAGTTCGTACGGGTTGGGGAGTAGCGGACCGCTGGCAAGTTCACTAGGGTCTGGCGTCAAACCTATATTCTGGACATGCACCCGATCGGGTGAGGTCGAGTCCAGGAGTGATGAAGGAGCTCGTCCTTTGGCTTCCCACCGCCGCCCCAAGCAGCCCAGTCGCGCACGGGTCTCCGTGTTGACCGCTGCCGCTGCCACCGCGGTCGCCCTCTCGGCCCAGGCCGGTGCCCACGCGGCCCCTGCCAAGCCGAACAAGGACGAGGTCAAGATCCAGGTCGACAAGCTCTACGAGGAGCAGGAGCAGGCCGCCGAGCGCTTCAACGGCGCCAAGGAGCGGGCCGAGCAGCTGCGCAAGCAGGCCGACCAGCTCCAGGACCAGGTGGCCCGCAGCCAGGACCAGATGACGCAGCTCCAGAGCGGCCTGGCCGCCGTGGCGGCGCAGGAGTACCGCGACGGCGGGGTGGACCCCTCGGTGGCGCTGATGCTCTCCTCCAACCCGGAGGACTACCTGACCCAGGCGTCCAGCGTCGACCAGGTGAACCGGACCCAGACCGACAGCCTGCAGTCGCTCAAGGACCAGCAGCGCCGCCTGGACCAGCAGAAGACCGAGGCCGCGGAGACGCTGGCCGAGCTGGACCGCAACACCAAGGTGCTGAACGACGCCAAGGCCGAGGTGCAGAAGAAGCTGGCCGAGGCCCAGCGCCTGCTGAACCAGCTCAGCGTGGCCGACCAGCGGGCCGTGCTCGGTGACCGCGCCTCGCGCGACTCCAGCCGGATCGACCTCAGCAACCTGCCGCCGGCCTCCGGCTACGCCGCCAAGGCGCTCGCCGCCGCGATGAGCAAGCGCGGCTCGGCGTACGTCTGGGGCGCCACCGGCCCGAACACCTTCGACTGCTCCGGCCTGATGGTCTGGGCGTACGCGCAGGCCGGCGTCTCGCTGCCGCGCACCTCGCAGTCGCAGGCCTCGGCCGGCACCGGCGTGGGGAACAACCTCGCCAACGCGCAGCCGGGCGACCTGGTGATCTACCACAGCGACGCGCACCACGTCGGGATGTACATCGGCAACGGCCTGGTGGTGCATGCCCCGCGCACCGGTGACGTGGTCAAGGTGATGCAGGGCGACGCGATGCCGATCAAGACCATCCGCCGGATCTGACCTTCCGTCAGCCTGATGCGGCATAACGGACATCTCCGTAGCAACACCCGCAACTGACGCGCCGTGACACGCGCGGGCCCGCCGAAATCTCTCTGTGATCCGGGACACATTCGGCGGGCCGTTCCATGCCCGCAACCTGAGGTTTCGTCAGCACAGTGTGCATTTCCGGTCACTGGCAGTCGTAAATTCTGACGAATCACGACTTCATTACGACTTTTTACTTACAAGGATTTGAACCGATCACGGTTGGGTTACTAGGGTCGTCTCGAACCACCGCACTGTCGATCACCCAGCCTGGGTGGCGGCGGGGGTTACCGCCGAGTTCGAGCGCACAGCGCGGCAGTCCGACTGCCGTACGGGGAAGCCCCTGTGAGGGTGCTGTCGATCGGAGCCGGGGAACCACGTTCCTCGGGGTGAATCGGCGCCAGGTCGACGGACCGTCGTGAGACGGCTCGCCGGTGAGGCGTCGTAGGGCATCTCTTCCAGCCCGAACCCGTCAGCTCACCCGGTAGGCGGACGTAGGAAGAAGGAGCCCGCCTTCGTGGCGTCCCATCGTCGTCCCAAGCCTGCCGGCCGTACCCGCGTCTCGATCATCACGGCTGCCGCCGCCGCTGCGGTGGCCCTGTCCGCCCAGACCGGTGCCCACGCCGACCCGACTCCCACCAAGGACGAGGTCAAGACCCAGGTCGACCAGCTCAACGAGCAGGCCGAGGCTGCGACCGAGCAGTACAACGCGGCCACGGAGAAGCAGCAGACCCTGCAGCGTCAGGTCAGTGCCCTCCAGGACCAGGTGGCCCGGCAGCAGGCCGAGGTGACCACCATTCAGAGCGCCCTCGGCGAGGTCGCCGCCGAGCAGTACCGGACCGGCGGGATATCTCCCACCGTCCAGCTGATGCTCTCCAGCAGCCCGGACGCCTTCCTGGGCCAGGCCGACTCGCTGAGCCAGCTCGGCACCTCGCAGGCCGACGCGCTCAAGACGCTGAAGGGCGAGCAGGCCAAGCTCGACCAGCAGAAGTCCGAGGCGCAGAACAAGCTCGCCGACCTGGAGAGCACCGCCCGGGAGCTCAAGGCCGGCAAGGAGCAGATCCAGGCCAAGCTGGCCGCCGCGCAGTCGCTGTTCGACTCGCTGAGCAAGCAGGAGCAGGAGGCGCTGCGCGCCGCCGAGGCCAGGTCCGCCGCGGAGGCCGCCACCAAGGCGACCGCCAAGCCCGCCTCGGACGACCGCGCCTCGCGCACCGAGAGCCGCCCCGACCTGAGCGGCCTGCCGGCCGGTTCGCACGCCGCCGCCGCGGTCGCGGCCGCGGTGTCGCAGATCGGCAAGCCGTACGGCTGGGGCGCCACCGGCCCGGACAGCTTCGACTGCTCCGGCCTGATGCTCTGGGCCTACAACAAGGCCGGGGTCTCGCTGCCGCGCACCTCGGAGTCGCAGATGGGCGCCGGCCAGAACATCGGCACCAACATCGCCGACGCCAAGCCCGGCGACCTGATCATCTACCGCGGTGGCGGCCACGTCGGCATGTACGTCGGCAACGGCCAGATCGTGCACGCCCCGCGGACCGGCACCCTGGTGCGGTACGAGTCCGCCACGGTGATGTCGATCACCCGCATCGTCCGGGTCTGACCACCCGTTCGTCGTACTGCCCGCAGGCCCGGCCCCGTGCCGGGCCTGCGGCGTTTCCGGAACCGGCACTGGTGTCCGATTAGTGGTCAAATATTCGGTGCTGTAGGGGTTTGGACTAGATCGCTGCGACTCGCTAACGTCTGCCCCCGGACCTTCGCGAGGACGCCGCCCGACCCGGGCGACGGCGGTGGCCCGGCGCAGGAATGGAGCCGCCGCCGGTATGTCGACGCACAGCCGTTCTCCCCTGCCAGGCGCCCGCCGGTTCACCCGGGCGCTGGTGCTGACCGCCGCGGCCACCACGGTGCTCGGGCTCGCCGCGACCGGCACCGCCGGGGCGGCACCCGGTGCCCCGGCCGAACCGCCGACCCGCAAGGACGTCAAGGCCCAGGTCGACCAGCTCTACGAGGAGGCCGAGCAGGCCTCGGAGAAGTTCAACGCGGCGATGGAGCAGCAGCGGCAGCTGCAGGCCGACACCGGTTCGCTGCAGAGCCAGGTGGCGGTGGCCCAGGAGGAGCTGACCCAACTGCGCTCCGGGCTCGGCTCGGTGGCCGCCGCCCAGTACCGGGCGGGCGGCATCGACCCGGCGGTGCAGCTGATGCTGGACTCCGACCCGGACGCCTACCTGACCCGGGCCCGCACCCTGGAGCAGACCACGGAGCGGCAGAGCGACACCCTGCGGCACGTGATCGACCGTCAGCGCCGGCTCGACCAGCAGCGGGCCGAGACCACCGCCAAGCTGGCCGAGCTGGAGTCCGTCCGCCGCACCCTGGACGAGGGCAAGCAGGAGATCCGGCAACGGCTGGTCAAGGCCCAGCGGCTGCTGAACACGCTGGGCGCGGGGGAGCGGGCCAGGATGGCCGACGACGACGCCAGGGACGCCGCCAAGCGGGCTGCCCGGGGCGGCGAGCGGCTCGACCTCGGCAACCTGCCCGCCGCCTCCGGCCGGGCCGCCGCCGCACTGGCGGCCGCGAGCAGCAAGATCGGCTCCCCGTACGTGTACGGTTCGACCGGCCCGCGTACGTTCGACTGTTCGGGTCTGATGTACTGGGCCTGGCGGCAGGCCGGAGTGACCCTGCCGCGCACCTCGCAGCAGCAGGCAGGCGCGGGGCAGCGGATCAGCCTCGCCGAGGCCCGGCCGGGAGACCTGGTGATCTTCTACAGGGACATGCACCACGTCGGGATGTACGCCGGCGGCGGTGTCGTGGTGCACGCGCCCTACCCCGGGGCCCGGGTCCGCTACGAGAGCGTCAACGCGATGCCCGTCACCGGGGTGGTGCGGGTCTGACCGGTCCACGGCCGTCGGCCGCCGACCCTGCCCCGGTGGACGGGGGAGCGGTCGGCGGCTCCGTGCTGTCCCGCCGCGCCGCGCTGCTGCTGGCGGCGGCCGGCTTGGTCCAGCTCTCGCCGCCGGCCGTGCGGACGGTCCCGGCCACCGTGGTGGCGCCGAGCGCCTCGGCCGGCGCCACCCGGCCCTCGGCCAGGTCCGCGGTCGAGGCGTTGCTCGCCGACCGGGCCAGGGCGCAGCTCCGGCTGGACCGCTCCGCCCTGCTGGCCGGGGTCACCCCGGCGTCCCGGCCGGCCGAACAGGCGGCGCTGGCCCGGCTGGCGCAGCTGCCGCTGGCCGAACTCTCGTACCGGATCACCGAGTTCGCCGAGCCGGTCGGCGGCACGCTCACCCTGACCGCCGAACTCGGCTGGCGGATCGCGGACTTCGACGACCACCCGGCCGTGCTCACCCGGCGGATCGGCTGCGAGCTGGTGGACGGGGCGTGGCTGCTGAGCAGCGACCGGCCGGTCGGTGGTGCGGCGCTCTGGGACCTGGGCGAGATCCGGGCCGTCCGCGGCACCCACAGCATCGTGCTGGGGCAGGCCGACCCGGCCGCGCTGGCCGCGGCGGCGGCCGCCGCCGACCGGGCCGTACCACTGGTGACCGAGCTCTGGGGCGGTGACTGGCCCGGTCGGCTGCTGCTCGAACACCCGGCCACCGGCGAGCAGTTCGCCCAGCTGCTGGGGGTCTCCGCGGACGGGTACGCGGGCATCGCCGCCGTCACCACGGCGGCCGCGGGGGCGCCGGTGCACAGCCCGGCCGACCGGGTGCTGATCAACCCGCAGGCGTACGCGGGCCTGAGCGAGCTGGGGCGCCGGGTGGTCACCGTGCACGAGGCCGCCCACGTGGCGACCCGGGCCGACACCCGGCCCTGGACGCCGCTCTGGCTCTCCGAGGGCGTCGCCGACTACACCGGCTACCGGGGCACCGGCCGGACGCCCCGGCAGATCGCGCCCGAACTGGCCAAGGCGGCCGCGGCCAAGGGCTTCACGGCCGTGCTGCCCGCCGACGGCGACTTCGCGGCCGGATCGGCCGGGATCGGCCTGGCCTACGAACTCGCCTGGTCCGCCTGCGACCTGATCGCCCGCCGGTACGGCGAGCAGCGGCTGGTCGCCCTCTACCGGGCCGCCGGGGCCACCCCGCCGGCCGGCTCCCGGGAGGAGTGGCTGGACGGGCTGCTGCGGGCCGGTCCCGGCCCGGGCCTGGCCGACTTCACCCGGGAGTGGGGCGAGGACGTCCACCAGCGCTTCGCGCACTGACCGCCGGGGCGGCGGAGCCGCCGCTACTGGTGGACGGACTTCGGGGTGTCGATCCCGTCCAGCAGGTTCTGCTCGTACGCGATGCCGGGGCGCACCGGGTACCCGGCCGGGGCCGGGCCCTCCAGGGCGGGCGGCAGCACCAGGGTGCGGACCGGCTCGACCGCCCGGGTGGAGCGCCAGAGCCGGACGCAGGAGAGCACGGCGGCCGCCAGCAGCAGCAGGTTGCGCACCGTCAGGACCACCACGCCCCACAGCTGACTGTTCAGCACCTGCCCGAACAGCACCGGGAACTCCAGCGTGGTGAACAGCGTGGCGGCCAGCACCAGCAGGGCCACCGGCCGCTGGCTGGTGCCGCGCACGGTCAGGCAGACCGCCGTCACGCCGACCACCCAGACCAGGTACTGCGGGCTGATCACCCGGCTGGTCACGGTGAAGACCAGCAGCGCGGCCAGGGCCGCGTCGAAGGTGGTGGCGGTCTGCCAGCGCTTGGCCCGCAGCCGCCAGAACAGCAGCCAGGCGAAGCCGATCACGGAGAGCGCGACCATCACCTTGGAGATCACCGTGACCCACGGCCCGAGCATCTCCACCGAGCCGTAGTTCATCTTCACCTCGCCGTGCCAGCCGCCGGCCAGCCGGGCGAAGTGCAGCGGCAGCGCGCCGAGCGACTCCACCTCGATGCCCCGGTCGCGCTGGAACTTGAGGAACTCGAAGGCGCCGTTCATCCCGGCCGCGAGCAGGAAGCCGAGCGCGCTGAACGAGGCCGCGGCCGCCGTCCAGGACCGCCTGGTCCGCCGCCCCTTCGGGGTGCCGATCAGCGCCAGCACCGGCCAGACCTTGACCAGCCCGCCGATCCCCAGCAGCACACCGCCGAGCGCGGGGCGCCGCAGCACCACCAGCAGCCCGGCCACCGCGAGCGCGGTCACCATGATGTCGTACCGGCAGTACACCGTCGGCCCGAGCAGCGGCACGCCCGCGACCCAGACCCAGGCGCCGGTGAAGCTCCGGCCGCGCCGGGTGCCGGCCCGCATCAGCAGGCCCATGGTGAGCGCGTCCACCAGCCCGCAGACCACCCAGAACGAGACCAGGTACGACCAGGGCAGCAGCCCCGGCAGCAGGATCACCAGCGCGGCGCCCGGCGGGTACTGCCAGGTCACGTCGTCCAGCGGGAAGGTGCCGGTCTGCAGCACCTGGTACCAGCCGTGGTAGATCACCGAGACGTCGGCGGTGACGTCCGCGCCGGAGATCCTCACCACGCCGAGCACCATCAGCACCACCAGCACCCGGGTGGCGACCCAGCCGCCTGCCAGGCCCCAGAGCGCCCCGGGGGCCGGGGACGGTGCCGGGGTGCGGTCGGTACCGCCCGCGCTGATGCCGGTACTACCGGCCCGGGCCAACTCCACCGCACTCCCTCGTTCGACTTGGTGCGCGTCGCGCAGATCCACCCCCGAGCCCCCGTCCGTTCTCGCCGTGTCGTCTCCCGCATGCCTCGACCGGCACGGAGCCTGGTGCTACCTGCCGGTCGCGTTCCCGGCACACCGGGGTGTTGACCTATGGTACGGATCACCGACCGGTACACCGAGCACCCCCCGACCGAGCGAGCCGCGGCCATGCACAAGACCTTGATCGTCACCAACGACTTCCCGCCCCGTCCTGGCGGCATTCAGGCCTTCGTCCACAACATGGCGGTGCGTCAGCCGGCCGGCAGCATTGTGGTGTACGCCTCATCCTGGCGGGACGGCACCGAGGTGGCCAAGTTCGACGCGGAGCAGCCGTTCCCGGTGATCCGGGACCGGACCAAGATGATGGTGCCGACGCCCCGGGTGACCCGGCGGGCCGCCGAGATCCTGCGCGCCGAGGGCTGCGACTCGGTCTGGTTCGGCGCCGCCGCCCCGCTCGGCCTGATGGCCCCCGCGCTGCGCCGGGCCGGGGCCGGGCGCCTGCTCGGCATGACGCACGGCCACGAGGCCGCCTGGGCCCAGCTCCCGGGCTCGCGGCAGCTGCTCCGCCGGATCGGGGCCGGTACCGACACCCTGACCTACCTCGGCGAGTACACCCGCTCCCGGATCGCCGCCGCGGTCGGCCCGGAGGCGGCCGGCCGGATGGTCCAGCTGCCGCCGGGCGTGGACGAGCAGACCTTCCGGCCCGACTCCGGCGGCGCCGAGATCCGGGCCAGGCTCGGCCTGACGGACCGTCCGGTGGTGGTCTGCGTCTCGCGGCTGGTGCCGCGCAAGGGGCAGGACACACTGATCACCGCGCTGCCGCAGATCCTGCGGGACGTCCCCGACGCGGTGCTGCTGATCGTCGGCGGCGGGCCCTACCAGGGCGAGCTGGAGAAGCTCGCGGAGACCCACGGGGTCAGCGCCTCGGTCCGCTTCACCGGGGCGGTGCCGTGGTCCGAGCTGCCAGCCCACTACGGCGCGGGCGACGTCTTCGCCATGCCCTGCCGCACCCGCCGCCGGGGCCTGGACGTCGAGGGCCTGGGCATCGTCTACCTGGAGGCCAGCGCGACCGGCCTCCCCGTGGTCGCGGGCGACTCCGGCGGTGCCCCCGACGCCGTCCTGGAGGGCGAGACCGGCTACGTCGTCCCCGGCAGCTCCCCGGCCGCCGTCGCCGAACGCATCGTCCGCCTCCTGCACGACCCCGAACTCCGCCGCACCATGGGCGAAGCCGGCCGCCGCTGGGTCGAGCGCTCCTGGCGCTGGGACCTGCTGGCGGGCCGGCTCACGGCACTGCTGGCGAACGAGTGACCGCCAGGGGCCCGGGCCCCTGGCGGTCAGCCCGCTACGGCCGGCGGTAGAGGCCCTCGACCTCGGCGGCGTAGTCCTTCATGACCACGTTGCGCTTGAGCTTCAGCGAGGGCGTCAGGTGGCCGCTCTCCTCGGAGAAGACGGTGTCCAGGACGTGGAACTTCTTCACCGCTTCGGCCTGCGAGACCGCCTGGTTGCCGTCGTCGACGGCGGACTGGACGGCCTTGAGCAGGTCGGCGTCGTCCCGCAGGTCGGCGATGGTGGCACCGGCGGGCTTGCCGGCCAGCTCCTTCCACTTGGGGAAGAAGTCCTCGTCGATGGTGACCAGGCAGGCGATGAAGGGCTTGCGGTCGCCGACCACCATGACCTCGCCGATCAGGGCGTGGGCGCGGATGCGGTCCTCGATCACGGCGGGGGCGACGTTCTTGCCGCCCGCGGTGACCAGGATCTCCTTCTTCCGGCCGGTGATGGTCAGGTACCCGTCCGCGTCCAGGCTGCCCAGGTCGCCGGTGGCGAACCAGCCGTCGCGCAGGGCCTCGGCGGTGGCGGCCGGGTTGTTCCAGTAGCCGGTGAAGACCTGCGGGCCCTTGAGCAGGACCTCGCCGTCCTCCGCGATCCGGACGGCGGAGCCGGGCAGCGGCTGGCCGACGGTGCCGATCTTCGGCCGGTCGTGCGGGTTGAAGGCGGTGGCCGCACAGGTCTCGGTCAGGCCGTAGCCCTCCAGCACGGTGAAGCCGATGCCGCGGTAGAAGTGGCCGAGCCGCTCGCCGAGCGGGGCGCCGCCGGAGATCGCGTGGGTGGCCCGCCCGCCGAGGGCGGCGCGCAGCTTGCTGTAGACCAGCTTGTCGAAGACCGTGTGCTTGAGCCGCAGGGCGAGGCCGGGGCGGCCGTGGTCGAGGGCCCGGCTGTACGCGATGGCGGTGTCGGCGGCCTGGTCGAAGATCTTGCCCTTGCCGTCGGCCTGCGCCTTGGCCCGGGCGGTGTTGTAGACCTTCTCGAAGACCCGGGGCACGCCCAGGATCAGGGTGGGCCGGAACGAGGCGAGTTCGGCGGTGACGTCCTTGATGTCGGAGACGTGGCCGAGCTTGATCGGGGCGATCGCGGCGGCGATCTCGGCGATCCGGCCGAGCACGTGGGCCAGCGGCAGGAACAGCAGCACCGAGCTGTGCCCGGTCCGGAACAGCGGCTCCAGCCGGGCCGTCACATTGCCGAGCTCGGCCATGAAGTTGCCGTGGGTGAGCTGACAGCCCTTCGGGCGGCCGGTGGTGCCCGAGGTGTAGACGATGGTGGCGATCGAGTCGGCGTCCGGCACCGAGCGGCGCTCGGTGACGGTGCTGTCGGCGACCCGGGCACCGGCCGAGGCCAGCTCGGCCAGGGCGCCGCGCTCGATCTGCCAGGTGTGGGCGAGGGCGGGCAGCCGGTCGCGCAGTCCGGCCACCAGGGCGGCGTGGGTGTCGGTCTCGGTGACCACCGCGACGGCGCCGGAGTCGCCGAGGATCCAGGCGACCTGCTCGGCGGAGGAGGTCTCGTACACCGGCACGGTGATCGCGCCCGCGCACCAGACGGCGAAGTCCAGCAGGGTCCACTCGTACCGGGTGCGGGACATCACGCCGACCCGGTCGCCGGGGTTGACGCCCGCCGCGATCAGGCCCTTGGCCGCGCTGTGCACCTCGGCCAGGAACTGGGACGCCGTCAGATCCACCCACTGTCCGTCCAGCTTGCGGCTGAGAACCGCCACGTCCGAGTGCTGCTCGGCGTTCTGGTGGACCAGGTCGGAGAGGTTACCGCCGCTCGGTACCTGGTAGCGGGCCGGAAGGCTGAACTCGAGCAAGACTGCTCCTCGTCTGCGACGCTGCGGGACGGCAGGACGTTACTGCCCGGTAGGTGGATTGGCCAGAGTTGTCCGGCCCGGTGTTCGAAGAGTCACACCGCCGACCGGGTCCGACGCCCTCGACTCGCACCCTACGACAGCGCGCCGGTGACCCGCCGGTAGCCCCTACCGCCGTGACCAGGCCCGATGCCCCGGCGGCCGGGGCGGCTCCGGCAGCGCGATAGCCTTCCCTGGGCGCACCACCCGAATCAGGACAGCGGAGGCCGTGTCATGGCGGAACACACCAGGTCGAGCATCACCATCGACGCGACTCCGGCCGAGGTCATGGCGGTGATCGCGGACTTCGCCGCGTACCCGGCCTGGACCGGCGAGGTCAAGGAGATCGAGGTCCTGGAGACCGCGGCGAACGGCCGGGCCGCCCAGGTGCGCCTGCTGCTGGACGCCGGCGCGATCCGCGACGAACACGTGCTCGCCTACACCTGGGACGGCGACCGCGAGGTCAGCTGGACCCTGGTGAAGAGCCAGATGCTGCGCTCGCTGGACGGCAGTTACGCGCTGGCCGCGGCCGGCAGCGGCACCGAGGTCACCTACCAGCTGGCCGTGGACGTCAAGATCCCGATGCTCGGCATGATCAAGCGCAAGGCCGAGAAGGTCATCATCGACCGCGCCCTGGCCGGGCTGAAGAAGCGCGTCGAGAGCTGAGGCAGCCCGTGCGGACCATCCTGGTCAGCGGCGACGGGGCCGACGAGGTCGCCGCCGCCACCGCCCTGCACCACGCGCGGCAGGGCCTGCGGACGCACCTGCTGGCCGCCGACGACCCGCACCGCACCCTGGACACCGTCCTCGGCACCCGGCTGACCGAGCAACCCGCCCGGTACGCCGACGCCCTGACGGTGGCCAGGACCGACGGCCCGTCAGCGTTCCGGGCCGCCGTCGAGGGGCTCTCCGGCACCCTGGCCCCCGCCTTCGACCTGCTCGGTGCCACCCCGCTGGACCCGGAGGAGCTCACCCCGCTGCCCGGCACCGGCCAGCTCGCCCTGCTCCGCTCGCTGCGCACCGTCCGGGCCGAGGTGCTGGTGGTGGCCGCGCCCAGGCCGGCCGAGCTGATCGCCGCGCTCGCGCTGCCCGAGCAGCTCGACCGCTACCTGGCCCGGCTGCTGCCCGAGCAGCGCCAGGCCGCCCGCGCGCTGCGCCCGCTGCTGGCCGCCGTGGCCGGGGTGCCGATGCCCGCCGAGTGGCTGTTCGAGGCCAGGGGCAGGGCCGCCGCCGCGCTGGCCGAGGCCCGCGCGGTGATCGAGGCCCCGACCACCACCGTCCGCCTGGTGGTCGACGCGGCCGCACCCCGGCCCGAGGAGCTGCGCCGGATCAGGGCCGGTCTCGCCCTGCACCGGCTGCGGCTGGACGCGGTGGTCGCGCACCGGGCGCTGCCCGCCGCCGCGACGGGCTCCGCCGACCCCTGGCTGGCCGCGCACGCCGCCCGCGAGCGGGAGGCGCTGGCCGCGCTGGCCGCCGGCCTCGACGTCCCGCTGCTGACCAGCCGTCAGCCCGGGCCCGCGCTGGAGGCGGTGGCGGACCAGCTGTACGGAGTCGGCGCGGCCGGCCCCCGGGCGGCTGAGCAGTCCTGGTGGGTGGAGGACCGGCTGGCCGAGGACGGGCTGCTGGTCTGGCACCTCGCCCTGCCCGGCGCCGACCGGGCCGAGCTGGAGCTGGTCCGGCGCGGCGACGAGCTGGTGGTCGGCCTCGGCGACTACCGGCGCCTGCTGCCGCTGCCCGCCGCGCTGCGCCGCTGCACGGTGAGCGGGGCCGGGCTGGCCGACGGCGTGCTGGCCGTCCGCTTCGCTCCGGACCGGGACCTCTGGCCCCGGGGCATCGGGTAGCGTCGGCGCAGCCGCACCGCACACCGAGGGAGGGCCCGATGGCCGACGAGCAGTCAGACCGCACAGCCGGAGCCGACCTGGTGGAGGAGGTGCGCCGGTTCGCCGCGGTGGTGGGGGAGAAGGCCCAGGAGATCGGCGGCCGGCTGCGCGAGCAGAACCCGGAGGTGTACGGACACCTGGCCGCCGCCGGGGGCGAGCTGCTGGCCGCCTACCGGGCGGCCGTGAGCGGCCACGAACGCACCTGGTCCGCACCCGGACACGCCGACGCAGAGCGCATCGACCTTGACGGAGCGTCGGACAAGTAGTGAAGTCGCTGGTCAGACCTGGTGACCCGCTGGTAGCAAGATGTCACCGAACGGGCCGAATCGTACGACTTCTGAATGCTGGCTCCTCGGCTTCCGGGAAATTGTCTTCGAATAATGTATGAATCGGTGTGTACGGGAGCCCCCCGGGCAGGTACCGTTTCCGCTCAGCGGGAACGAGTGAATAGCTGAGGGACACATGGCTCTGACCATCGGCGTCGATGTCGGCGGTACGAAGATCGCGGCCGGCGTGGTCGACGAGAACGGCGAGATCCTCGCCCGGACTCGGGTACCCACCCCGGCCGACCCGCAGTGGGCGGTCGACGCCATCGCGCAGTCCGTACGCGAGCTCAAGGAGCAGCACCCGGAGGTCGCGGCCGTCGGTGTCGGGGCCCCCGGTTTCGTCGACCGGGACCGCTCCACGGTCATCTTCGCGCCCAACATCGCGTGGGAGAACGAGCCGCTCAAGGTCCGGGTCGAGGAGCTCACCGGCCTCACCACCGTGGTGGAGAACGACGCCAACTGCGCGGCCTGGGCCGAGTACAGGTTCGGCGCGGCCGCCGCGCACGAGGACACCGTGCTGATCACCGTCGGCACCGGCATCGGCGGCGGCATCGTGCTGGACGGGCGGCTGCACCGCGGCCGGTTCGGCGTCGCGGGCGAGATCGGCCACCTCAACATGGTGCCGGACGGCCTGCTCTGCGGCTGCGGCGGCAAGGGCTGCTGGGAGCAGTACGGCTCCGGCCGCGCGCTGCGCCGCTACGGCCGGGAGAAGGCCGCCGCGGACCCGATCGCGGGCAAGCGGATGCTGGAGCTGAACGACGGCGTCGCCGAGACCATCCGCGGCATCCACATCACCGAGGCCGCCGCCGAGGGCGACCCGCTGGCGCTGGAGTGCTACACCGAGCTGGCCGACTGGCTTGGCCGCGGCATGGCCGACCTGGCCGCCCTGTTCGACCCGGCCGTGTTCGTGCTCGGCGGCGGCGTCTCCGACTCCGGCGAGCTGCTGCTCGACCCGGTCCGGGCCGCCTTCGAGCAGTACGTCACCGGCGGCGTCCACCGCCCCCGGGCCGAGGTGGTCCTCGCCACCATGGGCTCCGCCGCCGGCATCGCGGGCGCGGCCGACCTGGCCCGGATCTGACCCAGGCTCGACCCGACGGGCAGTCACCGCACAGCGCGGTGGCTGCCCGTTCGGCTGTTCCGCTCCCGGCGGCCCATAGACTCCTCGGATGGACACGACGTCGCCCGACCCGCTGATCGGTACGCTGCTGGACGCCCGGTACCGGGTGGAGCAGCGGATCGCCGTGGGCGGGATGGCCACCGTCTACCGGGCCACCGACACCAGGCTGGACCGGGTGGTGGCGGTGAAGGTGATGCACCCTTCGCTGGCCCAGGACGCCGAGTTCACCGGCCGGTTCATCCGGGAGGCGAAGGCGGTGGCGCGGCTCGCCCACCCCAACGTGGTGAACGTGTTCGACCAGGGCGCGGACGGCCGCTCGGTCTTCCTGGCGATGGAGTACGTGCCCGGGCGCACCCTGCGGGACCTGCTGCGGGACCGGGGCGCGCTGAGCGTCCGGGGTGCGCTGGACGTGCTGGAGCCGGTGCTGGCCGCGCTCGGCGCCGCGCACCGCGCGGGCCTGGTGCACCGCGACGTGAAGCCGGAGAACGTGCTGATCACCGACGGCGGCCTGGTCAAGGTGGCCGACTTCGGCCTGGTCCGGCTGCTCAGCGGTGCGGACGGGATCACCGAGACCACCTCGGCCGGCACCGTGCTCGGCACCGTCTCCTACCTGGCGCCGGAGCAGATCCAGCCCGGCCTGCCGACCGACCAGCGGGTCGACGTCTACGCGGCGGGCATCCTGCTGTACGAGATGCTCACCGGCGCCAAGCCGTACCAGGGCGAGAACCCGATGCAGGTGATCTACCGTCACCTGCACGAGGACGTCCCGCCGCCGTCCCTGGTCGCCCCCGGCGCGGGCGCCGAGCTGGACGCGATAGTCGCCGCCGCGACCTCGCGCGACCCCGGGGCCAGGCCGTACGACGCGGTGGAGCTGCTGGCCGCGCTGCAGCGGGCCCGGCGCGGCCTGACCGCCGCCCGGCTGGACGCGGAGCCGCCGGCCTCGGCCCGGCACAGCCCGCTGCACCCCACCACCGAGGCCACCTCGGTGATCAACAACCCGGTGGAGCGCACCAGCGTGCTGGAGGTGCCCACCATGCTGCTGACCCGGCCCCGCCCGTATGACGAGCCGGCTCCGGCCCGGCGGGCCCGGCCGCGCCGCTCGCGCAAGCCGCTGATCTGGGCCTCGGTGGTGACCGCCGTGCTGCTGCTGGTCGGTGCGGCCACCTACTCGCTCTCCGGCGCGCTCTACGCCGCGGTGCCCGCGATCATCGCGCAGACCCAGGCGCAGGCGGTGCAGTCACTGGACTCGGCCGGGCTGCAGGGCAGCTTCAACCAGCAGTTCAGCGAGACCGTCCCGGCCGGCCAGGTGATGGCGACCGACCCGGTGGTGGGGCAGCGGGCGCGCAAGAGCGACCCGGTGCGCGTCACCCTCTCCAAGGGCCCCGAGCGGGTGCCGGTGCCGGCCGTGGCCGGCCGGTCGCTGGAGGACGCGAGGAGGGATCTGGGCGCGGCCCGGTTGACGCCCGGCACGGTCACCGAGGTGTACAGCGACACCGTCGCCCAGGGCACGGTGATCGCCACCGCCCCGGTCGCCGCGACCGCGGTGGCACCGGACGCACCGGTGGCGCTGACCGTCAGCAAGGGGATGAAGCCGGTCCCGAACGTGGTCGGGCTGAGCAAGGACGAGGCCGAACAGGCGCTCAGGGAGGCGGGGTTCAAGGCCAGGGCGCCGTTCCTGTCGCTGGGCTTCGGCAAGGTGACCAAGCAGGATCCGGTCGCCGGCCAGCCGGCCAGGCAGGGGACCGAGGTCACCGTCACCACCCAGTTCTGACCGGGCGTCAGCGCAGCGGGCCGTCGCCCGGCTCCTCCTGGTAGGAGTAGCGCTGCTCCGACCACGGGTCGGCCAGGTTGTGGTAGCCGCGCTCCTCCCAGAAGCCCCGGCGGTCGGCCCGCATGTACTCGACCGCGCGGACCCACTTGGGGCCCTTCCAGGCGTACAGCCGGGGCACCACCAGCCGGACCGGGAAGCCGTGTTCGACGGTCAGCGGCCGGCCGTCGTGGTGGGTGGCGAAGACGGTCGAGGGGTCGGCGAACTCGGCCAGGGTGAGGTTGGCGCTGTAGCCGTACTCGGCCCAGACCATCACGTGGGTGACGTGGTCGGCGGGCGGGACCTCGGCCAGCACGGTGGCGGCGGGGACGCCGCTCCACTCGTTGTCGAGCATCGAGAACCGGGTCACGCAGTGGAAGTCGCCGCGCACGGTGGCCCGGGGGAGGGCGTGGAAGCCCTCGAAGTCCCAACTGTGCTTCTCCGCCGAGGCGGTGGCCCCGAACACCTGGAAGTCCCAGGTCAGCGGCTTGAACCGGGGGACCGGTCCGTAGTGCAGCACGGGCCAGCCGCGCTGCAGGCGCTGGCCCGGGGGGAGTCTCGGGCCAGACGGCTGGAGCTGTTCGCGTTCTGACTGACCCATGCCTCCATGGTGACAGACGGCGGGCGGTGCGCCGCGCGCGCCCCTCGGCGCCCGGTCCCTCTAATGGTGTAAATCGGATATTCCGACACATGTTCCAGTAAGTGTGAACTTACTGGAAATTACGCCCGCGACAGTGCCACGATGCGGTCAGCCGTGGTTCCGCGAGTGTTGTCGACGAAGAGCACAGGAGGGCACCGCCATGAAGGGCGACGCCGAGGTCATCGAATTCCTCAACGAGCAGCTCACCGCCGAGCTGACCGCCATCAACCAGTACTTCCTGCACGCCAAGATGCAGGAGAACTTCGGCTGGACCAAGCTCGCGAAGTACACCCGGCACGAGTCCATCGACGAGATGCGCCACGCCGAGACGCTGACCGACCGGATCCTCTTCCTGGACGGGCTGCCGAACTACCAGCGGCTGTTCCACGTCCGGGTCGGGCAGACCGTCAAGGAGATGTTCGAGGCGGACCGCCAGGTCGAGGTCGAGGCGATCGACCGGCTCAAGCGCGGCATCGTGGTGATGCGGGCCAAGAACGACATCACCTCGGCCAACATCTTCGAGTCGATCCTGGAGGACGAGGAGCACCACATCGACTACCTCGACACCCAGCTCGAACTGCTGGAGAAGCTCGGTGAGGCGCTCTACCTGGCGCAGCTCATCGAGCAGCCCGAGAGCTGATCAGGCGGCCCGGACGGCCGGCTGCTCCGGCTCGGCCAGGCCGAGCCTGGCGGCCAGCCTGGCTGTCGGGCACGGGCGGGCGCCGTGCTCCCCGAGCAGGGCCTGGATCCGGCGGACGCACGAACCGCAGTCGGTACCGGCCTTGCAGCCCTTGGCTATCTCGCGCGGGGTCTGCGCGCCCTCGTCGATCTGCTGCTTGACCTGGGCCTCGGTGACCGCATGGCACATGCACACGTACATCGCGGTGACTCCCAAGGACTAGTGCGGCGCGTTGAGCTAAGGCTTACCTTACCCAATAATGCGGGCACGAAAAAGCCCCTCCTCTCTTCGTCATCCGAAAAGAGGAGGGGCTTGCGTCACATCCGGGGTCAGTGGCCCCGGTACATCTCCGCCACCAGGAACGCCAGGTCCAGCGACTGGCTGCGGTTCAGCCGGGGGTCGCAGGCCGTCTCGTAGCGCTGGTGCAGGTCGTCGACCATCACCTCGTCGCCGCCGCCGACGCACTCGGTGACGTCGTCACCGGTGAGCTCGACGTGGATGCCGCCCGGGTGGGTGCCGAGGCCGCGGTGCACCTCGAAGAAGCCCTTGACCTCGTCCAGCACGTCGTCGAAGCTGCGGGTCTTGTGACCGCTGGACGCCTCGAAGGTGTTGCCGTGCATCGGGTCGCAGATCCACACCGGCTGGGCGCCGGAGGCGGTGACCTTCTCCACCAGGGTGGGCAGGTGCTCGCGGACCTTGCCCGCACCCATCCGGGTGATGAAGGTGAGCCGGCCGGGCTCGCGCTCGGGGTCGAGCTTCTCGATCAGAGTGAGCGCCTCGTCGACCGTGGTGGTCGGGCCGAGCTTCACCCCGATCGGGTTGCGCACCTTGGAGGCGAACTCGATGTGCGCGTGGTCGAGCTGACGGGTGCGCTCACCGATCCAGACCATGTGGCCGGAGACGTCGTACAGGTCGCCGGTCCGGGAGTCGACCCGGGTCAGCGCCGTCTCGTAGTCCAGCACCAGGGCCTCGTGCGAGGAGTAGAACTCGACCGTCCTGAACTCCTCCGGGGCGACCCCGCAGGCGTTCATGAAGGCGAGCGCGTTGTCGATCTCGCGCGCCAGCTGCTCGTACCGCTGTCCGGCCGGGGAGTTGCGCACGAAGTCCTGGTTCCAGGCGTGCACCTGGCGCAGGTCGGCGTAACCACCGGTGGTGAAGGCCCGGACCAGGTTGAGCGTCGCCGCGGAGGCGTTGTACATCCGCTTGAGGCGCTCCGGGTCCGGGATCCGGGACTCGGGGGTGAAGTCGAAGCCGTTGACCGAGTCGCCCCGGTAGACCGGCAGGGTGACGCCGTCCCGGGTCTCGGTCGACTTGGAGCGCGGCTTCGAGTACTGGCCCGCGATCCGGCCGACCTTCACGACCGGCACCGAGGCCGCGTACGTGAGTACGGCGGCCATCTGGAGCAGGGTCTTCAGCTTGTTGCGGATGTGCTCGGCCGAGACGCCGTCGAAGGCCTCGGCGCAGTCGCCGCCCTGCAGCAGGAACGCCTCACCACGCGCAACGGCACCGAGCCGGGCGCGCAGCTGGTCGCACTCGCCGGCGAAGACGAGCGGCGGATAGGAGGCGAGGTCCGCAAGAACCTTGCGCAGCGCCTCTTGATCCGGCCATTCAGGCTGCTGCGCCGCGGGCAGGGACTGCCAGGAGTGCTGATTTGTCACGGTCACGGGACCAAGGCTACGGGGTGTGACAACCAAATTGTGACTGCCGCCCGATGGGTGAGACGCCCGGTGGACATTCGGGTGATCCGCTTCACCCGGCCGCACCATCCGCTAGGCTCGCCCTTATGCACGCGCCGCACACCTACTCCTGGTGGTGGGCCAACCCCATGGGTGGCCCACGAGTCGCGCGTTCCTGAACGCACACGACGGCCGCCCCTCGGGGCGGCCGTCGGCGTATGGAGAGCAGGACGGCCCTCCCGGAAGCGGAAACACACACCGCACACCTCCCGGAAGGACCAGTCGAACCGTGACCAGTCTCACCTCCCTGCTGCACCGCCTGACCGCCGCCGACGCCCCGGCCTACGCGCTGCTGCACCGCCGCGCCCCCCGGATCGCCCTGGACACCGTCGAGATCCTGATCGGCACCCGCGGCGCGTACGAGGAGCTGGCCGACCTGCCGCTGCCGGCCGGCGCCCCCGAGGGCGGCGCCCGGCACGACCTGCTCGCGCTGGTGCCGTACCGGCAGATCCGCGAGCGCGGCTTCGAGGCGCACGACGACGGCACCCCGCTGCAGGGCATCAAGGTCGAGGAGCAGTACGCCTTCCCGCTGGCCGAGGTGCTGGAGGCGCTGCCGCAGCTGCCGATCTCGCTCACCGGCGGCTCCTTCGACATCGAGGACGAGGAGTACGCCGGCATCGTCCGCCGGGTGATCGAGGACGAGATCGGCCGCGGTGAGGGCGCCAACTTCGTGATCCGGCGCGACTTCACCGCCCGGCTGGACGACTTCGGGCCCGCCACCCCGTTCAGCCTGTTCCGCCGGCTGCTGGACCAGGAGCGCGGGGCGTACTGGACCTTCCTGGTGCACACCGGCGAGCGCTACCTGGTCGGCGCCTCGCCGGAGGTCCACATCCGGCAGAGCGGCGGGACGGTGGTGATGAACCCGATCTCCGGCACCTACCGCTATCCGGCCGAGGGGCCCGGCATCGACTCGCTGCTGGACTTCCTCAACGACCCCAAGGAGCTCGAGGAGCTCACCATGGTGGTCGACGAGGAGCTCAAGATGATGTGCACCGTCGGCGACCTGGGCGGCCAGGTGCTGGGGCCGCGGCTGAAGGAGATGGCCCACCTCGCGCACACCGAGTACGAGCTGCGCGGCCGGACCTCACTGGACGTCAGGGAGGTGCTGAAGGAGACCATGTTCGCCGCCACCGTGACCGGCAGCCCGGTGCAGAACGCCACCCGGGTGATCAAGCGCTACGAGCGCACCGGCCGCGGCTACTACTCCGGCGCGCTCGCCCTGCTCGGCCGCACCGCCAGCGGCGGGCAGCAGCTCGACTCGCCGATCTGTATCCGCACCGTCGACATCGACCTCACCGGCGGCCTGGTGGTCCGGGCCGGCGCCACGCTGGTCCGGCACTCCGACCCGGAGTCGGAGGTGGCCGAGACGCACGCCAAGGCCGCCGGGGTGCTCACCGCGATCGGGGCCCGCCCCGCGCCCGCCCACCGCGCGGTCCGCAAGGCCGGACCGGTGCTCGCCGACGACCACCGGGTGCAGAGCGCGCTGGACTCCCGGCGCACCAGGCTCGCGCCGTTCTGGCTCCGGATGCAGCAGCCCGCCACCGTCACCGCCGAGCACGAGACCCTGGTGGTCGACGGCGAGGACACCTTCACCTCGATGCTGGCCCACCTGCTCACCTCGCTCGGCCACCGGGTGCGGGTACTCCGGTTCGACACCCCCGGACTGCGCGAGCTGGTCGCCGCCCACCAGGGGCCGCTGGTGCTCGGCCCCGGCCCGGGCGACCCGGCGGACCCGGCCGACCCCAAGATGGCGCTGCTCCGGCCGATCGTCGCCGAGGCGCTGGCCGCCGCCCGCAGCGGTGCCCGGACGGCGCCGCTGCTCGCGGTCTGCCTCAGCCACCAGCTGGTCTCGGCCGAGCTCGGCCTGCCGCTGGCCCGCAAGGACGTCCCGTACCAGGGCGCCCAGGAGAGCATCGACCTGTTCGGCACCCGGCGGACGGTCGGCTTCTACAACACCTTCACCTCGCGCTGCACCGACGCCGACGCCGCCCGGCTGGCCGTCGAGGGCATCGAGGTCTGCCGCGCGGACGAGGGCACCGACGTGCACGCGCTGCGCGGCCCCGGCTTCGCCACGCTGCAGTTCCACCCCGAGTCGGTGCTCACCCGCGAGGGCGTCGAACTGGTCGCCGAACTGCTGGAGACCATGGGCACCGTGACGGTCTGACCGGATTCGGCCGGGGCCCCGGGGACAGCGCGTCCACCGGGGCCCGGGCCGGTCAGAGGGTGTCGTCCAGGCCCTGTTCGATCGCGTAGCGGACCAGCTCGACCCGGTTGTGCAGCTGGAGCTTGCCGAGCGTGTTCTGGACGTGGTTCTGCACCGTGCGGTGGGAGAGCACCAGGCGGTCGGCGATCTGACGGTAGGACAGGCCCTTGGCGACCAGGCGCAGCACCTCGGTCTCGCGGGCGGTCAGCTGCGGGGCGGAGGGGGCGGACGGGCCGGTGGCCAGCCGGCGGAACTCGCCCAGGACCAGGCCGGCGAGTCCGGGGGTGAAGACCGGCTCGCCGAGGGCGGTGCGGCGGACGGCGTCGATCAGCTCGTCCCGGTGCGCGGACTTGAGCAGGTAGCCGGTGGCGCCGGACTTCACCGCCTCCAGCACGTCGGCGTGCTCGCCGCTGGCGGAGAGCACCAGCACCCGGACGGCCGGGTCCTGGGCGACGGCCTGGCGGCAGACCTCGACCCCGGGCATGGTGGGCAGGTTGAGGTCGAGCACGATCACCCGGGGGCTGCTGGCCCTGGCCCGGCGGACCGCCTCCTCGCCGTCCCCGGCGGTGGCCACCACGTCGAACCCGGCTTCGGCCAGGTCCCGGGAGACCGCCTCGCGCCACATCGGGTGGTCGTCCACCACCATGATCCGGACCGGTTCCTGTCCGTGTGCCTGACCGTCCATCAGCTCTCCCGCATCCTCGGTACCCGCAGCTCGACCTCGACGCCTTCGCCCGGGGACGAGTACAGCTCGGCGGTGCCGCCCAGGTCCAGCAGCCGGCCCCGGATCGACTGCGAGACGCCGAGCCGGCCGGCCTGCTCCGCCTCGGCCAGCCGTCCGGCCGGGTAGCCGGGGCCGTCGTCGCGGATGCTCACGGTGACCGCCTCCGGCTCGTCCTCCACCAGGATCCAGGCCCGGGCCGTACCGCCCGCGTGGCGGCGGACATTGTCCACGGCGGCGCCGACGGCGGCGGTCAGCTCGGCCGCGACCGGGCCGGGGAGGAGCACCGGGGTGGCCGGGGCGGAGAGGGTGACCCGGTCGTCGGCGTAGTGGCCGAGCAGTGCCAGCAGGTCGAGGCCCTCGTCCTCGGCGACGGGCCGACTGCCCGTCATCAGGGTGCGCAGGGCGCGCTCCTGCTCGCCCGCCAGCCGGCTCAGCTCGGCGGGTTCGCCCTCGCCGCGCTGGACCAGGGCGAGCACCTGGAGCACCCCGTCGTGGATGTCCCGGGAGAGCCGCTCGCGCTCCCGGGTGGCGGCCTCCACCTGGAGCGCCCGGGTGAGCGCGGCCTCGCTGGCCCGGGCCAGCTCGATCACGTAGCCGATGGCGCAGCCCGCGAGCATCAGCAGCACGATGTTGTGCAGGTTGTCCGGGGTGATCCCGCCGTGCCCGGCGATGTTGGCCACCCCGACCACCGCCCCGGCGAAGGCCGCCCAGCGCCAGCCGCCCTTGCCCGCGAAACCGAGCACGGTGCCGGCCGCCCAGATGGTCGGCAGGGTGGGGGCGCCCGCGTGGATCCGGGCGGCGGTGTCGATCACGCCGCTCATCACGATGCCGGTCACCGCGAAGCCCAGGTCGGTGGCCAGCACGTACCAGGTGCAGCGCTCGGGACCGGCGAACGCCCGGGTGCTGGCCAGCGTCCAGAGGGTCAGCGCGCCGAGGAAGATCCAGCCGGAGACCGGGTGCAGGAAGTCCAGGTACGAGCCGAAGTAGCGGAGCACCGCGTACGCCAGCGCCAGCACCCGGAAGAACGAGATGGCCCGCCAGAGCGGGAGCTCGACCGACATGCCCCCGGCGGCCAAGGTGCCGCCGTACCCCGGCCGCTGACCGGCCATCGTCCCCACGCTCCTGCCTACTGCTCGGTCGGGGCGTCCTTCTCGGCGGCTTCGGCGGCAGCGGCCTCGGCGGCCTTCTTCTCGGCCTCCTGCTGCGCCTTGACCGCCTTCTGCTCCGCCCGCCGCTCGGCGTCGGTGCGCTTCTTGTCCTCGGTGATCTGCCGCTTGGCGGCGGTCGCGTAGATGTCGACGTACTCCTGGCCGGACAGCCGCATGATCTCGTACATCACCTCGTCCGTCACGGAGCGGAGGATGAAGCGGTCGTTCTCCATGCCGTGGTAGCGGGAGAAGTCGAGCGGCCGGCCGATCCGGATGCCGGGGCGGACGCCGAAGTTCGGCACCACCTGGCCGGGGGGCTGGACCTTCTCGGTGTCGATCATCGCGACCGGGATCACCGGTGCGCCGGTGGCCAGCGCGACCCGGGCCAGGCCGCCGACCTTGCCCCGGTAGAGCTTGCCGTCGGGGGAGCGGGTGCCCTCGGGGTAGACCCCGAACAGCTCGCCCCGCTCGATCACCGCGACGGCACTGCGGATCGCGGCCTCACCGGCCCCGCGCACGCCCGAGCGGTCGACCGGGAGCTGGCCGACGCCCTTGAAGAAGGCGGCGGTCAGCTTGCCCTTGATGCCGGGGGTGTTGAAGTACTCCGCCTTGGCGATGAAGGTCACCCGACGCTTCATCAGGGCGGGCAGGAAGAACGAGTCCGAGAACGACAGGTGGTTGCTCGCGATGATCGCGGGGCCGTCGTCGGGGATGTTGTCGGCACCCTCGATCCAAGGCCGGAAGAAGATTCGCAGCAGTGGTGCGACGATCATCTTCATCAGTCGGTAGAACAACCGGGGCCTCCTGTTGTGCGGACCGGTCGATCCTAATGCTTCCGGCCGCCGCCGTACGCACCGGCAGGGCTGTACGAGTCGCCGCCGACCATGGGACGATTCGGATGCCAGTGCCAGGACCCGTCGCCGACGCCCCGTCAGGTCGGCCCGGATCCGTCCCGCGAATGGAGCCCGCCGATGCCGTTGCTGCCCGGAGCAGAACCGTTCCGCCACCGTGGTGGCCAGGTCGGTGTGCTGTTCGTGCACGGCTTCACCGGGTCGCCGCAGTCGCTCCGCCCCTGGGCCGACGCGTTCGTCGAGGCCGGGTACTCGGTCTCGCTGCCGCTGCTCCCCGGCCACGGCACCCGCTGGCAGGACATGCAGCTGACCCGCTGGGAGGACTGGTACGCCGAGGCCGACCGGGCCTTCGAGGAGCTGGCCGCCGAGTGCGGGCAGGTCTTCGTCTGCGCGCTCTCGATGGGCGGCGCGCTCGCGCTGCGGCTGGCCGCCCGGAAGGGTCCGGCGGTGGCCGGCGTGGTGGTCGTCAACCCGTCCGTGCGTTCCGACAACCCCGCAAGTGTGCTGTTGCCGGTGCTCCGGCACCTCGTACCGAGCCTTCCCGGCGTCGCCAACGACATCGCCAAGCCCGGCACGCAGGAGATCGGCTACGACCGGACGCCGCTGCATGCCGCCTGGTCACTGGCCCGGCTGTGGAAGAACGTGCAGGCCGAGCTGCCGGACGTGCGGCAGCCGGTGCTGCTGCTGCACAGTCCGCAGGACCACGTGGTCTCCCCGGCCAACTCCGAGTTGGTGCTGGCCCGGATATCCTCGACCGATGTGACCGAGCTGCTCTGCGAGCGCAGCTACCACGTGGCCACGCTGGACCACGACGCCGGACTGATCGTCGAGGCAAGCCTCGACTTCGTCCGGCGCCTGGGCCCGGCCGTCCCCGTGGACGCGAGTGCCGTGGACGCGAGCGCCGAGGACCACCTGGGCTGAAGGGCCGGCAGTGCAGATGAACAACACCGCGGGCGACGACGAGGAACTGCCCCTGGACGGCGAGGCGAAGGCCGAGCCGACCGGGGCTTCCGACGCGCCTGCGCGCCGCCCGGTGGGGGGCACCCAGGCCGAGCAGGACGCCATCTTCGCGGCCCTGGTCGCGCAGTTCGACGACCCGGTCGACCTGAACAACCCGGAGTGGCCGGAGATCGAGAACATCCGGGCCAAGGAAGTCCGGCGCGAGCCCGGGAACGAGCTGAACGACCTCGCCCCGCAGCCCCGCCCCCGCCCGGCCAACAGCGACCCCCGGGCCTACGTGGCCGCCGAGGACCCGGACGAGGGCCACTTCGTCCCGCCGGAGCCGCCGCCGCTGCCGCCGATGGACACCACCGCCAAGTTCGCCTGGCTCGCGGTGCTCGGCGGCCCGGCGCTGCTGCTGTTCGACGTGCTGGTCTGGCGCGAGGTCTCCGGCTGGCCGGCCTGGGTCGGCGTCAGCGCCTTCCTGGGCGGCTTCGTCACCCTGGTGGTCCGGATGAAGGACCGGGACCCGGACGAGCCGGAGGACCCGCACGGCGGGGCCGTGGTCTGACCCCCGGCCGCTAGCCGGGGCGCCCCGGCTAGCCGGCCGGGACGCGCAGGACGGCGAGCAGCGGCAGGTGGTCGGTGGCGGCCAGCAGGTCGGCCGGTTCGACGCCCGGGAGTTCGTGCGGGACGCCGCAGGCGAGCACGGTGAGGTCGGGGGAGACGAAGACGGCGTCGATCCGCTGGTGCGGGTTGCCCGGGACCGAGGTGTTGGTGCCGCCCCAGGGGGCGACCACGTGGCCGTCGCGGTAGCGCGAGGCCAGTCGGCGCCAGCCGGGGCCGTCGGGGTGCTCGTTGAAGTCGCCCGCGACCACGGCGGTCTCGTCGTCCCCGGCCTGCTCGGGGAGCAGCGCGAACTGCCGCAGCCGCTCGTCCTGGTCCAGGCTGAGGTGACAGCTCGTCAGTACGAACGGTGCGGAGCGGCCGATCCGCACCTTCGCGGTGGCGAAGCCGCGGGCGTGCAGGCCCCGGGTCTTCGGCAGCAGCCGGTCCCGTACCTCCAGCACGTCCACCGCCAGCCGCCCGAGCAGCAGTGGACCGGCGGCGATCCGGCCCCCGCCGGAGAGGACCACCGTGCCGGTCCGCCGGGCCAGCCAGGCGGCCTGCCCCTCGGGCCGCCAGTACCGGGGCGACTCCTGGATGCAGACCAGGTCGGGCGCGCAGGCCCGGATCACCCGGACCAGCGCCTCGCGGTCGTCCCGGAGCGAACGGACGTTGTAACTGAGCAGCCGGACCACCTGCGCCCCGTCGGGCTCGGTTCCGGACGCGGGCAGCTGGATCACGCTGCCGATGGTAGGTGACCCGGCGTCAGAAAGCGGGCCGTTCGCGGGTGTCGAGGTCGGCGCGCCCGGCCATCGCGGAGGAGGCCTCGGCGTGGAAGCGGCGCGGGATGCGGCCGGCCCGGAAGGCGAGCCGGCCGGCCTCGGTGGCGCGGCGCATGGCGTCGGCCATCAGCACCGGCTCCTGGGCCCGGGTGACGGCGGAGGCCAGCATCACGGCGGAGCAGCCGAGCTCCATCGCCAGCGCAACGTCGGAGGCGGTGCCCGCGCCGGCGTCCAGCACCACCGGGACGCCGGCGCTCTCCACGATCAGCTGGAAGTTGTGCGGGTTGCGGATGCCGAGCCCGGAGCCGATCGGCGAGCCGAGCGGCATGATCGCCGCGCAGCCGACGTCCTCCAGCTTGCGGGCCAGCACCGGGTCGTCGTTGGTGTAGGGGAGCACGGTGAAGCCGTCGTCGACCAGGGTCTCGGCGGCGTCCAGGAGTTCGATCGGGTCGGGCAGCAGGGTGCGCTCGTCCGCGATCACCTCCAGCTTCACCCAGTCGGTGCCGAGCGCCTCGCGGGCCAGCCGGGCGGTCAGCACGGCCTCCCCGGCGGTGTAGCAGCCGGCGGTGTTGGGGAGCACCCGGATGTTGTTGCGGGTGAGCACGTCCAGCACCGAGCCCTGGGTGCCCGGGTCGACCCGGCGCATCGCCACCGTGGTCAGCTCGGTGCCGGAGACCCGGAGCGCCTGCTCCAGCACCTCCAGGCTGGGGGCACCGCCGGTGCCCATGATCAGACGGGAGTTGAAGGTGACTCCGGCGATCGTGAGGGTGTCGTCGGCCATGCTGGTCAGCCTCCCTGGACTGCGGTGAGGATCTCGATCCGGTCGCCCGCGCCGAGGGCGGTGCTCTCCCAGGCCGAGCGCGGCACCACGGCCTCGTTCAGCGCGGCGGCCACCCCGGTGGGGGAGGTGCTCAGGGCGGCGACCACCTCGGCCAGGGTGGCGCCCGGGGGCACCCGGCGGGGGGTGCCGTTGACGGTCAGCGTCAGCTCGTTCATGCGGTGGCCTTCGGGGCGAAGCGGCTGGGGGAGAAGGGGGCGGCCAGCGCCGGGACGGCGCCGGTGGCCAGGTGCTCGGCGATCAGGTCGGCGGTCACCGGGGTGAGCAGGACGCCGTTGCGGTAGTGGCCGGTGGCGGCGACCAGGCCGGGCAGCGCGGTCGGGCCGAGCAGCGGGGCGTTGTCCGGCGAACCGGGCCGCAGGCCCGCACCGGTCTCCACCAGCGGCAGCTCGGTCAGGCCCGGCACCAGCTCGTGGGCGTCCCGGAGCAGTTCGTAGACGCCGCCGGCCGTGACGGTGGTGTCGTAGCCCTGCTCCTCGCTGGTCGCCCCGATCACCAGCTCGCCGTCGGCCCGGGGCACCAGGTAGATGTGCTGCCCGCGCACCACGGCCCGGACGTTGCGGGACAGGAACGGCGCGTACCGGTCCGGGATCCGCAGCCGCAGCACCTGCCCCTTCACCGGGCGCACCGGCGGCAGCACCCCGGCGGGCAGCCCGGGCAGCAGGTGGCTCTGCGGCCCGGCGGCCAGCACCAGCTGACCGGCCGTCAGCCGGTCGCCGGTGCTCAGCCGGACGCCGGTGGCCCGGTCACCGGTCAGCAGCAGCTCGGTGACGGAGGCCCGGAGCAGGGTGACGCCGGAGCGCTCGCAGGCCAGCACCAGGGCGGCGGCCAGCCGGCGGCCGTCCACCTGGTGATCGCCCGTGACGTGCAGGCCGCCCCGGACGCCCGGGGCCAGCATCGGTTCGAGCTTCCGGCACTCGCGGCCGGTGAGCCAGTGCGACTCCAGGCCGAGCCGCTGCTGGAACTCGTGCAGCTCGCGCAGCTCGGCCCGGTCGTCGGCGTCCAGCGCCACGGCCAGCGTGCCGGTCTCGCGGTAGCCGGTGTCCAGCTCGGTCAGGTCGGCCAGCTCGGCGACGAAGTCGCGGTAGCGGTCGTTGGAGGCCATCCCCAGCCGGAGCAGCGGCTCCTCGCCGTACTGCAGCTCGGTGACCGGGGCCAGCATCCCGGCCGCGACCTGGGCCGCGCCCCGGCCGTGCTCGGGGTCCACCACGGTGACCTGCAGCCCGCGCTGGGCGGTCCGCCAGGCGACCGCGAGGCCGATGATGCCGCCGCCGATGACCAGGACGTCGCTCTCGGTGCGTGTCAAAGTACTTCGCTCTCCCTTCGCCGGTATGACCCGGATCAGGTTCGGACGGTCGCAGGCCGCCGCAGCCCGCCTCTCAGCCCGGTGCACCGGGCTCCCGTGTAACGCCACCCACCATATCCCCGGCCGCCGGGCACCCCGAAGGCCGCTGACCGAAGGGTGGACAGGCCCGGCGGGGCGCGCCTTTCTCCGGTTCCGCAGGGGCAACTCCTCGTCCTGACCGCCCCGGGCTCAGTAGGGTGGGCCGGGTGGAGCTGACGGGTGGGCGGATGATCGTGGTCGGCAGCGGCATGGCGGGCGCGCAGTCGGCGCTGGCCCTGCGGCAGGGGGGCTGGGAGGGGCCGGTGGCCCTGCTCGGCGCGGAGGCGGAGCTGCCGTACGACCGGCCGCCGCTCTCCAAGGACGTGCTGCTCGGGCAGCGCGACAGCACCACCCTGGACATCGACTGGGGCGGGGTAGAACTGCTGCCCGGACACCGCGCGACCGGTCTCGAACCCGGGCTGCTGCACACCGACCGGGGGACGCTGCCGTACGACGGCCTGGTGATCGCCACCGGCGCCAAGCCGGTCACCCTCCCCGGCGCCCGCACCCTGCGCACCCTCGACGACGCCCTGGCGCTGCGCGCGAGCCTGCTCCCCGGACGGCACCTGGTGCTGGTCGGCGCGGGCTGGATCGGCGCGGAGACCGCGACGGTGGCCCGGCAGCTCGGCTGCCGGGTGACGGTGGTGGAGGCGGCCGCGACCCCGCTGGCCGGGGCGCTGCCCGCCGAGCTCGGCACCCTGATGACCCGCTGGTACGAGGACGCCGGGGTCGAGCTGCGCTGCGGGGCCAAGGTCGCGGCGGTCGAGCCGGGCGCGGTGCTGCTGGCCGACGGCACCGAGCTGGCGGCCGACGAAGTGGTGGTCGGCATCGGGGCCCGCCCCGCGACCGGCTGGCTGGCGGGCTCCCCGGTGGAGCTGGACCGGGCCGGGGCGGTGCTGACGGACGACCGGCTGCGCACCTCGCTGCCCGGGGTCTGGGCGGCGGGCGACTGCGTCAGTTACCCGTCCGCCCGGCTGGGCGCCCGGGTGAACGTCCAGCACTGGGACCACGCGCTGCAGTCCGGCCGGGCCGTGGCCGCCTCGGTGCTCGGGGCGGGCACGCCGTACGACCCGGTGCCGTACTTCTGGTCGGAGCAGTTCGGGCGGATGGTGCAGTACGCCGGGCGGCACGCGGAGACCGACCTGATGCTCTGGCGCGGCTCGGCCGGGGACCCGGCCTGGACGGTGCTCTGGCTCCGGGACGGCCGGCTGACCGGGCTGCTCTCGGTGGACCGGCCGCGCGACGTCAACCAGGCGAAGAAGCTGATCGAACGCGGCGCCGTGCTGGACGCCGTGGCCGCTGTCGACCCGTCCGTGCAGTTGAAGGCGGCGGTGGCCCCGAATTCGCTGTGAGATTCTGGTGCCGTGAGCGAGATGACGTCAGAGAAGATCGAAGCCCTGGTCCCCGCGTGGATGTACCTGCCCGACATCAGTGAGCAGTGGGGTGTCCCCGTCACCGAGGTCCGCGACATGGTGAAGTCCGGAAAGCTGATCGCGGTCCGCCGCGGTCCGAACAAGTCCCTCCAGGTGCCCGCCGCCTTCATCGACGGGGCCGGCCTGGTCAAGCACCTCTCCGGCACGCTGACGCTGCTGCGGGACGCCAAGTTCACCGAGGCCGAGATCATCGACTGGCTGTTCACCGAGCAGCCCTCGCTGCCCGGCAGCCCGATCGAGGCCCTGGTGGAGAACCGCGGCACCGAGGTCAAGCGCCGGGCCCAGGCGGAGCTGATCTGATGACCGACGCCCGCACGCGGCTGGCCGACGCCCGGCTGTACCTGTGCACCGACGCCCGCCGCGAGCAGGGCGACCTGCCCGAGTTCCTCGACGCCGTGCTGGCCAACGGGGTGGACATCGTCCAGCTCCGGGACAAGGGCCTGGAGGCGAAGCAGGAGCTGGAGTACCTGGAGGTCTTCGCCGACGCCGCCCGCCGGCACGGCCGGCTGTTCTCGGTGAACGACCGGGCCGACGTCGCGCACGCGGCCCGGCCCGACGTGCTGCACCTGGGGCAGGACGACCTGCCGGTGCCGGCCGCCCGGGCGATCCTCGGCGACGACGTGGTCTTCGGCCGGTCCTGCCACGCCGAGTCCGAGGTCGACGCGGCGATCGCCGAGCCCGGCGTCGACTACTTCTGCACCGGCCCGGTCTGGCCCACCCCCACCAAGCCGGGCCGCCACGCCCCGGGCCTGGGCCTGGTCTCGTACGCCGCCAAGGCCGCGACGGACCGCCCCTGGTTCGCGATCGGCGGCATCGACCTGGGCAACCTGGACCAGGTGCTCGACGCGGGCGCCACCCGGGTGGTGGTGGTCCGCGCGATCACCGCCGCCGAGGACCCGGGCGCGGCCGCCGCCGAGCTGGCCCGCAGGATCCGGCGGTAGTACGCGCAGGGGATCACCCGACCGGCCGCCCGCGGAGACGCTCCGCAGGCGGCCGGCGACGTGAACTCCACGGCGCTGAGCGTGAGTTCGGCGAGCGGCTGCGCTAGTACTTGCGGACCGTGGCCGCCTCGGCCAGGGCGAGCAGGGTGGCGCGGGCCGGGCCGGCGGCGAGCGGGGCGGCGTCGAGGGCGGCGAGGGACTGGGCCATCAGTTCGTCGATCCGGTGCTCGACGATCTCGGCGGCTCCGCTCTTCTCCACCAGGCCGCGCAGGACCGGCACTTCGTCGGCGGCCAGGTCCGCCGCCCCGAGCCGCTCGTCCAGGTGGACGGCGTCCGCCTTGGACAGGCCCCGCATGGCGTGCGCGACCAGCAGCGTCCGCTTGCCCTCGCGCAGGTCGTCGCCGGCCGGCTTCCCGGTGACGGTGGGGTCGCCGAAGACGCCGAGCAGGTCGTCCCTGAGCTGGAACGCCTCGCCCAGCGGCAGGCCGAAGTCCGAGTAGGCGGCGACCAGTTCGGGCCCGGCCCCGGCCAGCAGCGCGCCGACCTGGAGCGGCCGCTCGATGGTGTACTTCGCCGACTTGTAGTGCAGGACGGTCTGCGCCCGCTCCAGCGCACCCTCGTCCGCGGAGTCCCCGGCGACCGGCTCCAGCACGTCCAGGTACTGCCCGACCATCACCTCGGTGCGCATCAGGTCGAAGGCGGGCTTGGCGGCGAGCACCCGCTCGGCGGGCAGCCCGGAGCGCAGGAACAGCTCGTCGCACCAGATCAGCAGCAGGTCGCCGAGCAGCACCGCCGCCGAGGCGCCGTACTGCTCCCGGTCGCCGCGCCAGCCGCGCTCGCGGTGCAGTGCCTCGAACCGGCGGTGGATCGAGGGCAGCCCGCGCCGGGTGTCGCTGCGGTCCATCAGGTCGTCGTGCACCAGGGCGCTGGCCTGGAGCAGCTCCAGCGCGGCGGCGGCCCGGGGGAGCCCGGCCGAGTCGGCGGCGCCGCCCGCCCCGCGCCAGCCCCAGTAGCAGAAGGCCGGCCGCAGCCGCTTGCCGCCGTCCAGCAGGAACTCGCGCAGCGCGTCGGCGGCGGGGGCCAGCTGGGCGGAGACCGTGCCGAGCAGCTCGGTCTGCTCGGCCATGAAGTCCGCCAGCGCCGCGTTGACGCGCTCGCGGACGTCCTCCACGTCGATGGGGCTGACCGGCCGGGCGGTGGACGAGGGCACGATGGACTCCGGAGTCGAAGACAGGGGTGAAGATCAGCCTAACCGGGCCGGGTGAACACCCGTGGTCAACACCGGCGCCGTGCCCGTCCACCGAACGGGTCGGGGACGTCTCAACCAGTGGACCACGATTGCCAGGCGCTTCGCGGGGCGGGCTAGTCTGCCAGCATGGCACTCGGCATCCCCTCCACCAGAACAGACCGGGCGGAGACCGTCCGCGACCTGCTGGCGGCAGGCGACCGTTCGTTCTCCTTCGAGTTCATGCCGCCCCGGACCGAGGCCGGTGAGTCCAAGCTGTGGGACGCGATCCGCCGGGTCGAGTCGCTGGACCCCAACTTCGTCTGCATGACGTACGGCGCCGGCGGCTCCTCGCGCGGACGGACCGTCAACCTGGTCGGCCGGATCGCCACCGAGACCACGCTGACCCCGGTCGCCCACCTGACCGCGGTCGACCACTCGGTCGCCGAGCTGCGCAACATCATCGGCCAGTACGCGGACGAGGGCGTGCGCAACGTCCTCGCGGTCCGCGGTGACCCGCCCGGCGACCCCGAGGGCGAGTGGGTCCGGCACCCGAAGGGCGTCGAGTACGCCTACCAGCTGGTCGAGCTGATCAAGAGCATCGGCGACTTCTGCGTCGGGGTGGCGGCCTTCCCGTCGATGCACCCGCGCTCGGAGAACTGGGACGAGGACATCAGGCACTTCGTGGCCAAGTGCCGGGCCGGTGCCGACTACGCGATCACCCAGATGTTCTTCGAGGTCGAGGACTACCTGCGGCTGCGCGACCGGGTCGAGGCGGCGGGCTGTTCGACCCCGATCATCCCGGAGATCATGCCGGTCACCAACATCCGGCAGCTGACCCGGTTCCCGCAGCTCTCCGGCTCGGACTTCCCGCCGGAGCTGAAGCGCCGGTTCGAGGCGGTCGCCGAGGACCCGGCGGCGGTCCGCGCGATCGGCATCGAGCACGCCACCGCGATGGCCGAGCGGCTGCTCGCCGAGGGCGCGCCCGGGCTGCACTTCATCACGCTCAACCACTCCACCGCGACGCTGGAGATCTACCAGAACCTCGGTCTGCACCAGCGCTGAGCCCGGCCGGTCCGGGGATGTGGGCCGGGGCGCGCCGAGCCTGTACAGTCGCCGCAACGCGCAGGGGTCGGTGACGGTGGAGGTCGCGGTATGGGCATCGGGTTCCTGTTGCTGTACGCCGCGCTCGCGGTGGTGGCGCTCTGGCTGGTGGCCGAGCTCCTGCTGCAGAACCGCGCCCCGCTGCACTGGCGCGCGCTGGCCCTCGGCGGCTTCCTCGCCGTCGTCGCCGGGATGGCGCTCTCCTCGGTGCTGGTGATCGGCGCCGGGGCCGCCCTGTTCGCGGCCGGCCAGGTCCTGGTCACCCTCTCGGCCAAGCGCGGCTACGTCGCGGGCTGGTCGCTGCGCCGCGCGGACGGTGCGCTGCCGGGCCCGCTGGCCAAGGTGCCGCTGCTCAGTGCCGCCACCGGCGGCGCGGAGGAGGAGGCGGCCGCCGAGGCGGTCCAGCAGGTCGGCGAGGTCGGGCCGATCGAGCCGGAGCAGGCGCCGGTGGCGTTCGAGTTCGAGCAGATGCAGGAGCTGGCCGCCGAGCCGCTCGCGGAGGAGGGCGTCTACGCCGCCGCGTACTACCAGCAGCCCTACTACGACCAGGGCTACCAGCAGCAGCCGCAGTACGGCTACGAGCAGTACCAGTACCAGGACCCGTACGCCCAGCCGCAGCAGGAGCCGCAGCAGCCGTACTACGACCAGGGCTACCAGCAGCAGGAGTGGCAGCAGCCGGCCGTCCCGCAGCAGTACCTGCCCGAGCAGCCGGTCCAGCCCGGCCAGCCGGAGCAGCAGAACTGGAACTACCAGCAGCAGATCTGACGGCCGGTCAGGACTCGTAGCCCTCGACCTCGGCGGCCGGGCGGACCGTGGCCGCGCCGGGGTCCTCGCCGAACTCGGTCCTGGCCCGCCGCTGCCGCAGCAGGTCCCAGCACTGGTCGAGCCGGACCTCGATCGCCGCCAGCTCCGCCCGGGCGGCCGCCCCGTCGGCGGTGCCGTCCGCGATCCGGGCGCGGAGCAGCTTCTCGGTGTCCACCAGGCTGCTGATCGAGCCGAGGATGTCGGCGTTCTCCTGGCCGGTCATGGGGCCTCCTTGGGTACGGGCTGCGGACACCGCTCATCCTCGGGCCGGGCCGGGCGCCGCGCATGCCGGGAACACCCGGACGGCCGTGTCGGTTGAGGCGGGCGGAAACGGAAGGAGACCAGCCCCCATGAGCTACCAGGAGTACCAGCGGGCCACCCTGTTCTTCGACTCGAAGGACTACATCGGCGCGGCCCGGATCCTCACCCCGATCGTCGAGGCCGACCCGGACAACCGCGCGGCCGTCGAACTGCTCGGGCGGTCCTACTTCCACAGCGCCCAACTCGGCCGGGCGGAGCGGACGTTCCAGCAGCTGGTCGAGCTGGACCCGGGCAACGGCTGGGCGTACGAGGCGCTCGGCCGGACGCTGGAGCGCAAGGGCCGGGCCGATGAGGCCGCCCGCTACCGCAAGCTGGCCCGGGCGATGGGTCAGGGCAGCGGTGACGGGGCGGTCTACTCGGTGCGGGCGGCGAACCTGGTGGAGTGAGGGCGGTCAGGCCGGGCCGACCAGGCCCGCCACGATCGAGGCCGACATCCCGGCCCGGGCCAGCCCGCCGCCGGGGTGGGCGGTCGCCCCGATCCGGTAGAGACCGGCCGGGCCGGCCGCGTTCGGCGGGCTGAGGAAGCCGCCGCCGGCGCCCGCCAGCGAGGGCAGCGGGTGGGTCCGCCGGGGGGCGAGCTGCTCGCTCCAGCGGACCTGCCCGCGCAGGTCGAGACCGGCTGCCGCGAGGTGGTCGAGCAGGTGGGCGGTGTACCCGGCGGGAGGCTCCACCGGCGGGACGGTGACCGTGAGGGTGGCGGTGTGTCCGTCCTCGGGGGCCAGCGACGGGTCGTCCGGGCGGTGCATCTGGACGGTGGGGAAGCGCGGGTACTCGGCCGCGTCGAAGAGCGCGGACAGCTCGGCGGCGGTGTCGCGGGCGTGCACCACGGTGCGGACGGCGGTGCCGGCCGGGCGCTCGCCGTCCAGCGCCAGCAGCACGGTCAGCCGGGCCTGCCCCGGCCGGGTGGTGCCCTCGTCGCGGGCGGACAGCACGGTGTCGGCCTCGAAGATCTGTTCCCCGGCGGCCATCCCGGTCACCCGCCCGTCGGCCGTCAGCACCTCGGTGACCTCGGTGTCGAACCGGAACTCCACCCCGCGCTGCTCGCACCGGCGGAACACCGCCTCGGCCAGCGCGCGCATCCCGCCGCCGACGTACCAGACGCCGAAGGACTGCTCCATGTACGCCAGCACGGTCGCTCCGGCGGGGGCGGTGCGCGGGTCCAGGCCGAACCTGAGCGCGTACTCGTACAGCAGCGCGGTCGGCCCGGCGCCGCCGAGTTCGCGGGCGGCGACCCCGGCCACCGTGTGCCCGGACGGCCGCCGCAGCCGGGCCAGGCCGCGGCGGGCCGGGACGGGGTACGGGTCGGTGTGCAGCGGGGTCGGGTCGGCCGGGAGGGGCTCCTCCAGCAGCGGCCTGCGGGTGGCCTCCCAGACCGTCCGGGCCCGGTTCATCACCTCGCTCCAGCGCTCGCCGGAACCGGGGCCGAAGGCCGTGTCGAGGGCCTGCTCGACGCCGCCCCGGGAGGCGTTCGGCAGCAGCAGGTCGGTGCCGTCGGGGAACAGGTGCCGGCTCTCGGGCTCGACCGGGGAGAGCCGCACCAGCTGTTCGAGCGGCTCCTTGCCGGTCTTCAGCGCGAGGTCGCGGTAGACGGCGGGCAGTGCCAGCAGGGTCGGCCCGGTGTCGAAGGCGAAGCCGTCGCGCTCGTACCGGCCGACCTCCCCGCCGTACGTCGGCCCGGCCTCGCAGACCGTCACCCGGTGCCCCAGGGTGGCCAGCCGTGCCGCGGCGGCCAAACCGCTCATTCCCGCGCCGATGATGACGATCCGTGCCATGGGGCACGATCTTAGACCCGGCCCCTGACCTGCCCGGCCCGGGCCTGCGGAACCGACTGCCCGTCAGCTTTCGGCTGTCATATCGTCGGACCGGTCCGTCCACAGCACCGACGGATCCCGACGAACCGAAGGTGTGACCCGATGAGTGAGCTGGACCTGCTGGCCGAGCGGTTCGAGGCGGAACGGAGCCGGCTCCGGGCGGTCGCCTACCGGATGCTCGGCTCGGTCGGCGAGGCCGAGGATGCCGTCCAGGAGACCTGGTTCCGGCTGGAGCGGTCCGACGTGGCGGAGGTGCAGAACCTCCCGGCCTGGCTGACCACGGTGGTCGGCCGGGTCTGCCTGGACCTGCTGCGCTCGCGCCGGTCCCGGCGGGAGGATGCGCTGGAGTTCCACGTGCCCGACCCGGTGGTCGGCGAGCTGGGCGTGGTCGACCCGGAGCAGCAGGCGCTGCTCACCGACTCGGTCGGGCTGGCGATGCTGGTGGTGCTGGACACCCTGCCGCCCGCCGAGCGGCTGGCCTTCGTGCTGCACGACATGTTCGCGGTGCCGTTCGAGGCGATCGCCCCGATCGTCGACCGGGAGCCCGCCGCCACCCGGCAACTGGCCAGCCGGGCCCGGCGCCGGGTCCGGGGCGCGGCGGCCCCGGAGGCCGACCTCGGGCGGCAGCGGGTGGTGGTGGACGCCTTCCTGACCGCCGCCAGGGCCGGCGACTTCGAGGCGCTGCTCACGGTGCTGGACCCGGACGTGGTGCTCCGTGCCGACGCCGGGGCGGGCGGCCTGGCGGGCGCGTCCAAGCTGATCCGGGGCGCGGCGGCGGTGGCGTCCCAGGCGCTGATGTTCGCGGCGCTGGCCCCGTACTCGCGGGTGGTCCTGGTCAACGGCGCGGTCGGCCTGGTCGGCGTACCGGGGGGCCGGATCCAGTCGGTGTCGGGCTTGACCATTCGGGACGGGCGGATCACCGAGATGAACCTGCTGGCCGACCCCGACCGGCTGGCCGGGATCGACGTGTCCTTCCTGACCGGCTGACCCCGCGTCAGTACGGCACCCGGGTCGCCCCGCTGCCGCCGCCCGCCCCGGGAACGGGGTGCCGGGCGGCGGCACGGTCGGCCTTGCGCTCGCGCCGCCGGACGACGAAGCGCCGGATCCGGGAGACCGCGAACCAGACCAGCAGCGCGCCGGTCAGTATCAGCACGGCGGCGGCCGAGGCGGCCAGCCAGGGGTGGAAGATCGCCAGGGTGACCAGGCCGGCCACCGAGAGGTCCTCGGTGATGCTGGCCACGATGTTGCTGGCGGGCTCGGGCGAGGTGTTGATCGCCATCCGGAGCGAGGCCTTGATGCCGTGGCTGACCAAGGCGGTGGTGCCGCCCATCGCGCCGGCCGCGACCTCGCCCAGCGAGCCCGGGTCCTGACTGGCCAGCAGGACGCCGATGGTGGCGCCCGCGACCGGCCGGATCACGGTGTGGACCACGTCCCAGACCGAGTCCACGTACGGGATCTTGTCGGCCACCGCCTCGCACAGGAACAGCACGGCGGCGGCGATCAGCACGTCGGTGCGCTCCAGCGTGGGCGGCACCGAGTCGGCACCGCCGAACCGGCCCAGCAGCCCGAGCAGCAGCACCACCGCGTACGCGTTGACCCCGCTCGCCCAGCCGCTGGTGAAGACCAACGGGACGACGCTCATCCGTTCCCCCTCCGTGCTCCGTGGACCCTGCCGTGGTTCGGCGGCTCACCGTACCGGGACGTGACCCCCGGCGGCTCAGGACGCCCCCGGGCGGATGGTGGTTCCCGGTCGGCCGAAGATGAGTACGGATACTCAGATTGTCAGTTGAGTACCCCAACGGATGGCCCCCCGACCTGCGGGAACGGCAGAGTGGGGGCCACCCGGGAGGACGGCGCGTCAGCTCCGTTCCCGGGCAGCGGCCCGGACCGGTCCACGGACTGTGGGGGATCGATGGACACCCTCGGGCCGCGACACCGAAGCCGGGCACCGGCCGCGGACCGCCGACACGGGGCGGCGGACCGCGGTTCACGGGGGGAATGCCCGGCTGCGGCGGGGGGACAGCGGGGGGAACCACGGGGGGAACTCGTGCAGGGCGCCCCCGCCCGAACGGGGACCGGCGACGGTCGCGATCCGGTCGGGCGGGGGCGCCCTCTCAGGTGCTCCGGCGGAATTGTCAGTGCCGCCGTACACGATGGAGGGGCTCGGGTCAGCCGGCCCGGGTCACCCGCCGTGGACCGGGGGATCGCATGACCATCAGTCAGCCCGAGACCGCCCCACTGCTGCCCGCACCCGCCCGCCCGCTCCGGGGCGCCGACATCCACCCCGTCCCGCGCCGGGCCGCCGCGCCGCCCGGTGCGATGGACCTGCTCCGGCACGCCGAGCTGACCCTGATCCAGTCCCGTCACTACGAGGACCCGCTCCAGCGCTACGCCACCGCCCATCTGGCCGCGCTGCGCACCACCGCCGCCGTGCTGGCCGTCCGGGGGCGCCCGGAGAAGCGGACCAGGCGGCGGCAGGCGATCCGCAGCGCCTGGGAGGTGCTGCCCGAGGTGGCACCCGAGCTGGCCGAGTGGGCCGCCTACTTCGCCGCAGGGGCCCGCCGCCGGGCCGCCGCCGAGGCGGGCATCCGGCACGCCGCCAGCGCCCGGGACGCGGACGACCTGATCCGCAACACCGCCCTCTACCTGCGCCTGGTCCAGCGCCTGCTCGACCTCCACCCGGACCAGCCCCTACCGCTCGACGCGAGCTGAGCCGGGGCGGGTGGGGCGGAAGGTGCCCGGTGTCCGGGTGCATTGCCTCTAAGGTGGTGGCGTTCAGTGACATCGCTGTGGTGAGGAGCCTCCACCGTGTACCCGACCCGTCCCCGCAGTGCCCTGCGTACCGCCGTGGTGTGGGAGGTGGTGCGAGCAGGCCTGGAGCAGCGGGTCGCGGAGCTGGGCCGGCCCGTGCTGGAGGTGCTCGACACCGGCGGCGGCACGGGCAACTTCGCCGTGCCGGTGGCCCGGCTCGGCCACCGGGTGACCGTGGTCGACCCGAGCCCGGACGCGCTGTTCGCGCTGGAGCGCCGGGCCGCCGAGGCCGGCGTCACCGAGCTGGTCCGGGCCGTCCAGGGCGACACCCAGACCCTGCCGGAGCTGGTCACCCCCGGCACGGTCGACGCGGTGCTCTGCCACGGCGTGCTGGAGATGGTGGACGACCCGGCCGAGGCACTGGGCAACCTGACCGCGACGCTCGCCAAGGGCGGCCTGGTCAGCCTGCTGGCCGCGAACCGGAACGGCGCCGTGCTGGCCCGCGCGCTGGCCGGGCACTTCGCCGACGCCAGGGCGGTGCTCGACGCCCCCGACGGCCGCTGGGGCGCGCAGGACCCGATGCCCCGCCGGTTCAGCGTCGAGGAGCTGGGCGAGCTGGCCGCGGCGGCCGGCCTGGAGGTCACCTCGGTGCACGGGGTGCGGGTCTTCGCCGACCTGGTCCCGGGCGTCCTGGTGGACACCGAGCCGGGTGCGATGGAGGCGCTGCTCAAGCTGGAGCAGGCCGCCGCCGAGCAGCCCGCCTTCCACGCCGTGGCCACTCAGCTGCACGTCCTGGCCGCGCTGGTCTGACCGGCCCAGCCCCGCTCACCCGCTCCGGTGGAGGTCGTTCCGACCAATCGGGCACTTGTCGGGGTGCTCCAGCGTTGGGCACGTGCAGGACGGCCCGACGGGCAGGTCGGCGGACGTGGCCGGAGCCACGGACGCGTGACCATCCCGATCCGGCCGCTCGGACCGTATGATCTGGGTAAAGCCGTAAAGCATGACAGCCAGGCGCATGGGGCATATGGACCACACAAGGCCGAGCCAGGGGTGGCGGACCGGTCGCCCCGCGACCGACGAGTAGGAGGACTCCGTGCCGCTCTCGGAGCACGAGCAGCGACTGCTCGAGCAGATGGAGCGAGCGCTGTACGCCGAAGATCCCAAGTTCGCGTCAGCGCTTGAGGGAACCGGGCTGCGCACCTACACCCGTCGGAGGGTCTACCAGGCCGCCGCAGGGTTCGTGGTGGGCATTGCCCTCCTGATGGGGGGCATGGTCGCTCAGCAAATCTGGGTGAGTGTCGTCGGGTTCCTGGTGATGCTGGGCTGCGCGGTCCTCGCCGTTACCGGCTGGAAGCGTGGTCCGGCCGGGCAGGGAGCGGGACCGAAGGCGTCCCCTGCTCCGCGCCGGAAGGCCGGTGTGATGGACCGGATGGAGCAGCGTTGGCAACGCCGTCGGGACGAACACGACGGAATGTGAGCCGACCGGAAGTACGGAGCTGAATGAGGGCGGGCAGTCGATTCGACTGCCCGCCCTCAGCCATGCCGGGGGGCCGGGTCAGGACCGGCCGCGCCGCCGCAGCCCCGGCAGCCGCCGGACCGCGGCGAAGGCCCGGTCCACCCGGGCCCGGACGGCCTCGTTGACGGTCAGCACCCGGTCGCCGATCCGCCGGCGCAGCCGGGCGGAGGAGGCGGGCAGCAGGACCGCCCTGGCCCGGCCGCGCCGTCCGGCGGCGGCCCGCAGCCCCTCGGTGGCGGTCCGGACGTCCGGACCGAGCGGCAGCCCGGGGCCGGCCGCCCGGGCGTACAGCACCCGCTCGGTGGCCAGCGCGACCCGCCCGGCCGCCGCGGCCGCCGGGGCGTCCAGCCCGCCGGTCTCGGCGATCCGGTGCACGGCGCCGCGCGGGGTGCGGGAGTCGTCCGGCGGGATGCCCAGGTCCCAGGCGCTGTCGATCAGCTCCTCCCAGGCGGCCAGCACCTGCTGGTCCGTCAGCTCCTGCGAGCCCTCCGCTCCGGCCAGGTGCCGCCCGGCCCCGAGCCGGCGGCGGCGCTGCCTGATCCGCCAGAGCATCGGGGTGGCCAGCAGGAGCAGCACCAGCAGCACCACCGCGAAGCCGGTGAGCGCGGGCCAGCCGAGCCACCAGGACTCCTGCTCGACCTGCCGCAGTGTCACCGCGGCCTCGTCCTCGCACTCGCCCGGCCGCTTCTGCTGCGTGCCGCAGCTGCTGCTGGCGCTCGGCTGGGCCGAGGCGTTCGGGTCGGCCGAGATGCTGGGCTGGGCGCTCGGGGCGGTGGTCGGCTGGGCCACCTTCTCCTCGGTGTAGCCGGGGGTGGTGCCCCGGCTCGGGGTCGGCTCGAAGCGCAGCCAGCCGGAACCGGGGAAGTACAGCTCGGGCCAGGCGTGGTAGTCCTGGCTGCGCACCACGTAGCTGCCGTTGCCCTGGTCGGCGCCGGGGGCGAAGCCGATCGCGACCCGGGCCGGGATGCCCAGCGTGCGCGCCATCGCGGCCATGGTGGCGGCGAAGTGCACGCAGAAGCCGGTCTTGTCCCGGAGGAACGTGGTGATCGCCTCGTTGCCGGTGCCCGCGTTCACCTTGAGGCTGTAGCGGAACTCGTCCGAGGTGAACCAGGTCTGCAGGGCCACCGCCTGGTCGTACGGGTTGTTCTTGCCCGCGACCACCTTGAGCGCGGTGTCGCGGACCACGGGCGGCAGGTTCTGCGGCAGCGCGGTGTAGCGCTGCGCCAGCTCGGTCGGGACGGCCCCGGCGCTGCGCAGCCGCTCGGCGGTGGGTTCGACCGCCAGGCTGAGCACGTCGTAGGAGAGCTTGTCGGTCTTCTGCCCGTTGTCCCCGATCACCGCCCGGGTGGACGGTTCGTACCGCCAGTTGCCGCGCGGTTTGACCCGCTCGGCCGGGTAGGGGAGCGGCAGCCACTCGGTGCTGAGCTTGTCGGAGATCTGGATCTTGCTGGCGAAGCTGGTGGCCGGGGTCTCCTGGCCGAGGCCCTGCACGCCGGGCAGCGGGTCCGGGATGGTCTGCAGGTGCTGCTCGGAGGAGCGCCACTGGACGCCGTCGAAGCTGTCCAGGGCGCCGATCCGCAGGTACAGCTGGTCGCCCCGGGCGGCGTCGGTGGAGTAGCGGAGCATCTCCACGTTGTCCTGGCGGTTCAGGTTGGCGGTCAGGGCGACCACCGGGTTGAGCGAGGTGACCTGCTTGCCGTTGCCGGGGCCGAGCCCGTCGCCGTTGCCGCGGTCGATCAGACCGAGGTCGGTGTACGGGATCATCAGCGGCAGTGCCACCGCCACCGCGAGGGCCAGCAGGCCGATCCGGTGGCCGCTCTGGGAGAGGCCGCCGGAGCCGTCCTGCGAGCTGCCGTGGAAGACCCGGCCCCAGCGGGACAGCCGGTCCTGGCCCTCGGCGTTGAGCAGCAGCAGGAAGCCCGCGGCGGCCATCAGGAACCAGAGCCAGGCGTTCTCCGGGGCACCGATGCCGGTGCCGACCGAGAACAGCGTGAGCAGCGGCAGCCCGGCCAGCGCGGCCCGGCGGAAGGTCACCGCGAGGGCGTCCACCAGGACCGCGATCAGGGTGACCGCGCCGACCAGGATCAGCTGGATGCCGTCGGTCTCGGGGGCCGGGATGGTGTACTGCTGGATGTCGGTCATCCCGCTGGAGAGCAGGGTGCCGACGGCGTCCAGGGCGCGCGGGCCGGGCAGGACCGCGTACGTCATCGAGGACTGCACGTTCAGCAGCAGCACCAGGTAGAGCATCACCAGCAGCTGGAGCGGGGTCTGCAGGGCCCGGGCGACCGAGAGTCGGCGCAGCCCGGCCCCGACCCCGCCGGTCACCGCGATCACCAGCAGGGCCTGGCCGATCCAGCTGCTCGGCTCCACCAGCGGGAGCAGGCAGAACGTCACCAGCGCGGTGGCCAGCGCCGAGAAGAGCGTCAACTTCGCCCGGGTGGTCACGAGGCGGCTCCGTTCCGGTAGGGGGCCGGGCCCGCGGTGCGCTCGGCCTGGCGCCACAGGGTCGGGACGGAGTCGCCGGCCTTGGCGGGGAGGACGGTCCAGCCGGCCTCGCGGAGGCGGTGGACCTGGTCGGCGGCGTTGTCGTCGGGCGCGTCCGGCAGGATGTGCCGCAGGCCCGCCCAGGTGGCGGTGTCCAGCAGGATGGCGACGGCGCCGCCCGCCCGGCGGCGGAGCCGGCCGAGCCGGGCCACCTGCTCGTCGTCCAGCTCGCCGAGGATCGCCACCAGGACGCCCTCGCCGCCGAGTCGGAGCACCTCCTCAGCCCGGGCCAGCCCGCCGCCGTCGGACTGCTCGACCACCGCGAGGGAGTCCAGCAGCAGCCCGGCGGCCTCGCCGACCGAGGCGACCACGCCGCCCTCGGGGCCCGGCACGGCCAGGCCGGTGTCGGTGAGCAGCCGGGTGGTGTAGCCGCGCTCCATCAGGTGCACGCCGACCGAGGCCGCGCAGCCGACGGCCCACTCGAACGAGGAGGCGGGGCCGCTGCCCCGGTGCCCGATCTCCCGGGTGTCCAGCAGCACGGTGGCCCTGGCCTTGAGCGGCTGCTCCTCCCGACGGACCATCAGCTCGCCGTAGCGGGCGGTGGACTTCCAGTGCACTCGGCGCAGGTCGTCCCCGTGCCGGTACTCGCGCGGGATCACGTCGTCGTCCCCGGCCAGCGCCAGGGTGCGGGTGTTGGAGTCGCCGTGTCCGGCCGCCTCGCCGGGCAGCCGGACCGGGGGCAGGGTCTGCACCTGCGGCACCACGGTCAGGACGTCGGAGGCGGCGAACGACCTGGTCAGCTCGCACATCCCGAACGGGTCGGCGACCCGGAGCTGGAGCGGCCCGAGCGGGTAGCGCCCGCGCAGGTCGGAGCGGACCCGGTAGGAGACCTCGCGGAAGCCGCGCGGCTCGACCCGGTCCAGCACGAAGCGCGGGCGCGGCCCGAGCACGTACGGGACCTTGTCCTCCAGCAGCAGCAGACCGGTGGGCACCCGGGAGACGTTGTCCAGCCGCAGGTGCACCCGGGCCTCCTGCCCGGCCGCGACCCGGTACGGGCTGAGCCGGCGGCCGCCCGCGACCCGGTAGCGGGTGCGGACCAGCAGCACGGCGGCGGCCAGCGGGAGGGCGGCCAGCAGGACGCCGATCTGCAGCAGCGCGTCCTGTCCGAAGACGTAGGCGCAGAGCGCGGCGGTGCAGCCGGCGGCCAGGAAGGAGCGGCCCCTGGTGGTCAGTCCGCGCAGGCCGGTGCGCAGTCCTGACGGACTGTCGGCCTTGGGCACCTCAGCCCCGACCCTGCGGGCGCGGGATGGGCAGCCGGGCCACCAGGTCGAGCACGATCTGCTCGGTGCTGCGGCGGCTCAGCTGGGTCTCGGCGGTGGGGATCAGACGGTGCGCCAGCACCGGGACGGCGAGCGCCTGGATGTCGTCCGGCAGCACGTAGTCGCGGCCGTCCAGCGCGGCGGCCGCGCGGGCGGCCCGGATCAGGTGCAGGGTGGCGCGGGGCGAGGCGCCGAGCCGCAGCTCCTGGTGGTGGCGGGTGGCGCCGACCAGCTCGACCGCGTAGCGGCGGATGCTGTCGGCGACGTGCACGGTGCGGACCACGTCGATCAGCTTGAGGATGTCGTGGGCGTGCGCGACCGGCGTGATGTTCTCCAGCGGGTTGGCCCCGCCGTGGATGTCGAGCATGGCCAGCTCGGCCTCGGCGCTGGGGTAGCCGATCGAGATCCGGGCCATGAAGCGGTCGCGCTGGGCCTCGGGCAGCGGGTAGGTGCCCTCCATCTCGACCGGGTTCTGGGTCGCGATCACCATGAACGGCGAGGGCAGCTCGTAGCTGGTGCCGTCGATGGTGACCTGGCGCTCCTCCATCGACTCCAGCAGCGCGGACTGGGTCTTCGGCGAGGCCCGGTTGATCTCGTCGCCGACCACGATCTGGGCGAAGATCGCGCCCGGCCGGAACTCGAAGTCGCGGCGGTTCTGGTCGAAGACGTTGGTGCCGGTCACGTCGGACGGCAGCAGGTCGGGGGTGAACTGGATCCGGCGCACCGTGCAGTCCACCGACCGGGCGAGCGCCTTGGCCAGCATGGTCTTGCCGACGCCGGGGACGTCCTCCAGCAGCAGGTGGCCCTCCGCCAGCAGGACCGTCAGCGCGATCCGGACGGCCTCGGGCTTGCCCTCGATGACGCTCTCCACCGAGGCCCGGACGCGCTCGGCCACTGCGCCGAGTTCGTGCAGGCCCGAACCGCCCGCGCTGGTCTGTCCGCTGTAGGTCGTCACGCGATTGCTCCCATGCCCCGAAAATCCCCTGGCCGCCACACTGCCGGGTCGGCCCGCAGGCGCATTCTTCCCTGTCAGGCGGCCCGTCGTCACCCGCCCGGGCGACACGCGCCACACTGTCCCGGTTCGTCCGGTGGACGCGCTCGGGGCGGATCCGGTTCCCGGCGCCGCCCGGGCAGCAGAACGGGCCCGGACGGCGCTGGCCGGGCCCTGGCGGACGGAACGAGGGGTCAGTGGATCTCGCGGAGCAGACCGGTGTGCACGTCGAAGACGAATCCGCGCACGTCGTCGCGGTGCGGGATGAAGGGGGAGGTGCGGACGCGCTGCATCGACTGCCGGACGTCGCCGTCCAGGTCGACGAAGGACTCCACCGCCCAGGTCGGGCGCTGGCCGACCTCCAGCTCCAGGTCGCGGCGGAAGTCCTCGGTCAGGCCGAGCAGGCCGCAGCCGGTGTGGTGGATCAGGGCGATCGAGCGGGTGCCCAGCGCCCGCTGGCTGATGGTCAGGGAGCGGATGGTGTCGTCGGTGACCACCCCGCCCGCGTTCCGGATCAGGTGGGCGTCGCCGAGCTCCAGGCCGAGTGCGGCGAACAGGTCGAGTCGGGCGTCCATGCAGGCCACCACGGTGACCTTCTGGACCGGGCGGGCGTCCATACCGCCGTCACGGAAGTCGACGGCGTAGGCGCGGTTGGCCTCGATGAAGCGGTCGATGACGGCAGGTTCGGCAGCGGCGTTCGGCGTGGGCCGGTCGGGGGTCACTGTCATGCCGATGACGGTAATGGGATTTCGGCCGCCGTGGTGGGGCGGAGAGCAGTCGGGGGGCCGGTGTGACGGAGGGCATAGCCGACCGGCCGTCGCTCCGTCTGCTTTGTCCCGCTCTGTCCCGGCGTACGCGAGGGGCCGTGCGCGGTACCGCCGAGTGGGCGACGCTGCCGCCCGAACCGTCCCGACCTGCGGTGATTCATGACTCCAGCCGGGTGGTGCGCCGTCGCGGACAATTGACTGCGCGGGTCGGAACGGTAAAGTCGGCGCTGTGGAGCACGGACCTCACAGTTCGTCAACTCTCCTGCCGGGCACGGCCGTACGCAGCCCGCGGCCTCCACCCGCTCCGTGCCACCTGGCGCACCTTCCCCGGTGCCGGGCGGTCACTCCTTCCCCAGGCGAGCGGGCGGGGACCACGGGCGGCGTGCGGCGGGTGGTCCGGGATGGACCAGAATGGTCGTCATGAGCACCGACAGCCCGGCCCCCAAGCACGTCCCGGTGATGCTCCAGCGCTGCGTCGACGCGCTGGCCCCGGCGATCACCGCCCCCGGATCGGTGGTGGTGGACGCCACCCTGGGCCTCGGCGGCCACAGCGAGGCGCTGCTCACCCAGTTCCCCGAGGTCCGGCTGGTCGCGGTGGACCGCGACCCGGCCGCGCTGAAGCTCTCCGGCGAGCGGCTGGCCCGGTTCGGCGACCGGGCCACCCTGGTGCACGCGGTCTACGACGAGATCCCCCAGGTGCTGGCCGACCTCGGTATCCCGAAGGCGCAGGGCATCCTGTTCGACCTCGGGGTCTCCTCGATGCAGCTGGACGAGGCCGACCGGGGCTTCGCGTACGCCCAGGACGCACCGCTGGACATGCGGATGGACCAGACCCGCGGGCTGAGCGCGGCCGAGGTGCTGAACACCTACACCCACGGCCAGTTGGCCCGCATCCTCAAGGTCTACGGCGAGGAGCGGTTCGCCGGGAAGATCGCCTCGGTGATCCTGCGCGAGCGCGAGAAGGAACCGTTCAGCAACAGCGCGCGTCTGGTCGATCTGGTGCGCAACGCCATTCCGGCCGCCACCCGGCGCACCGGCGGCAACCCGGCCAAGCGGACCTTCCAGGCGCTGCGGATCGAGGTCAACGGCGAGCTGGAGGTGCTGGACCGGGCGATCCCGGGCGCACTGGACTCGCTCGCGCTCGGCGGCCGGATCGTGGTGATGTCCTACCAGTCGCTGGAGGACCGGCTGGTGAAGCAGTACTTCGCCGCCGCGGCCACCAACACGGCGCCGCCCGGCCTGCCGATCATCCCCGAGGAGCACCAGCCCTGGCTGAAGCTGCTCACCCGCGGTGCCGAGCTGGCCACGGAGGAGGAGATCGAGGAGAACCGGCGCGCCGCGCCCGTACGGCTGCGCGTGGCGGAGAGGATCAGGGAGCCCCGCGGCTAGTCCGGGTCGGCGGGGGAGCGGACGAGGCTAGGGAGAGACGCGGTGCCGGTGGCCGGCGGTGGCCCGACGGGTCGAACACAGCGGGGGCGCGGGGCGCTCCCCGGCCGGGGCGGCAGGGCGAGGATCACGGTACGGCCGGGGCGGGGCTCCGCCCGGGGCCGGACCCCGTTCGCGGTCCTGGTGGTGGCGCTGCTCTCGGGCGGCCTGTTCGGGCTGCTGATGCTCAACACGGCGCTGAACGAGGGCTCCTTCGAGCTCAGCCGGCTGGAGCGGCAGTCCACCGAGCTGACGGACCGCCAGCAGACCCTGCAGGCCGAGATCGACCAGCAGTCGGGGCCCGACGCACTCGAACGGCGGCTGCGCGAGCTGGGCATGGTGCCCGGCGGCGACCTGGCCTTCCTGGAGACCAAGGACGGCTCGGTCAAGGGCAAGCCCGCCGCGGCCGGGGACGACCCGCCGGTGAAGCGCTCGGCCGAGGAGCTCTGGCAGCGGCCCACCCCGAACGCGGCCGGCCCGAACGCGCCCACCCCGAACGCGCCCGCCGCGCCGAGCGGTGACCCGGGCGTCCAGATCAACCCGGCCCCGCCCGCCGCCCAGTCGGCCCCCGCCCCGTCCGCCGGAGGTACGCCGCGATGAGCACGCCCCGCCAGCCCCCGCGCCGCCCCGTCCGTCCGCAGCCGGGCCGCGCCCCCGGGCGCCCGGCCCGCCCGGCCGACCGCCCGCGCGCCCCGCGCCCGCGGGCCGGTGAGCCGCCCCGCCGCCCGGCCCCGCGCCGCCCGCAGCCCGGCCCGCCGCCGGTGCGCACCATCAAGCTCGGCGACCCGCGCCGCCGGCTGCGGCTGGTGACGGTCGCGCTGGCGCTGGTCTTCTCGGTCTTCGCCGGCCGGCTGATCCAGCTCCAGCTGCTCGACTCCGACGCCCTGGCCGCCGCCGCCGGGGCGAACCAGTACACCGAGGCCGTGCTCTCCGCCGACCGGGGCTCGATAACGTCCTCCGACGGCTTCGCGCTGGCCACCACGGTGGACGCGTACGACATCACCGCCGACCCCTCGCTCTACCCGGCCGAGAAGTCCTTCGTACCGGACGCACCCGAGCAGGCCGCCGCGCTGCTGGCGCCGATCCTGAACCGGACCAAGGAGCAGCTCACCGCCGCGCTGCGGACCCCGAAGACCAAGTGGGTGATGCTGGCGCCCCGGCAGAGCCCGGAGACCAAGAAGCAGATCACCGACCTCAAGGCGACGCTGGCCAAGCAGGCCGACACCGCCGTCTGCCGGGCCCAGCGCAAGCTGGTCGGCAAGCCCGCGGAGCAGGGCGGCCGCCCGTCCGTGGACAACGTCTGCGCCAACCCGCTGGCCGGGATCATCTACCAGGACAGCAAGCGCCGGGTCTACCCGGCCGGCGGCCTGGCGGCCAACCTGCTCGGCTACGTGAACGTGGACGGCACCGGTACCGGCGGCCTGGAGAAGCAGTTCCAGGACGAGCTCGCGGGCAAGCCGGGCCGCAGCACGTACGCGCAGGTGAACGGCCGGATGGTGCCGACGGCCGGCGGCAGCCAGCAGTCCCCGGTGGAGGGCACCGACCTGCGGCTCACCGTCGACCGGGACATCCAGTGGGCGGCCCAGCGGGCGATCACCGACCAGGTGGCCAACGCCGGGGCGGAGAAGGGCTACGTGATCGTCCAGGACGTGAAGACCGGTCAGATCCTCGCGATGGCCGCCTCCCCGGGCTTCGACCCGAACGACCTGAGCCGGGCCAAGCCGGAGCAGCTCGGCAACGCGGCGGTCGGCGACGCCTTCGAGCCCGGCTCGACCGCGAAGCTGATGACGATGGCGGCGGTGCTGGACACCGGTACGGCCGCCTGGGACACCTACGTCGAGGTGCCGAACACGCTGCAGCGCTCGGACCGGGTCTTCCACGACGACATCGACCACCCGACCTGGCACCTGACCCTGGCGGGCGTGCTCGCCAAGTCCTCCAACATCGGCACCATCCTGGCGGCCGAGCACCTGGGCAAGAGCCAGCCGGAGTCCAACAAGGTGCTGGCCGACTACCTCGGCCGGTTCGGCATCGGCCAGGCCACCGGGCTCGGCTTCCCCGGCGAGACCAAGGGCATCCTGGCCAAGCCGGAGGCGTGGAACGGCTCGCAGCAGTACACCATCCCGTTCGGCCAGGGCCTGTCGGTGAACGCGCTGCAGGCCACCTCGGTGTTCTCCACCATCGCCAACGGCGGGGTCCGGGTGACGCCGGGCCTGGTCGCGGGCACCACCGGGCCGGACGGCAAGTACCTGCCGGCCGGGCCCGGCAAGGAGACCCGGGTGGTCAAGCCGGAGACCGCGAAGACCCTGACCGAGATGCTGGAGTCGGTGGTCTCGGACGAGCAGGGCACCGGTGCCAAGGCCAAGATCGAGGGCTACCGGGTGGCCGGGAAGACCGGCACGGCCAACCGGGTGGACCCGAAGACCGGCAAGTACAACGGCTACACCGCCTCCTTCATCGGCTTCGCCCCGGCCGACCAGCCCCGGGTCACCGTCTCCTGCGTGATCCAGGACCCGAAGAACGGCCACTTCGGCGGCCAGCTCTGCGGGCCGGTGTTCAAGCAGGTGATGGAGTTCACCCTGAAGACCCTGCGCGTCGCCCCCAGTGGCAGCGAGGCGCCCAACCTCCCCGTCGAGCGGAAGCCCTGATGAACAGCCAGACCCCGCCCCAGCAGTCCGGCCCCGGCAGCGCCCCGCGTGGGGGAACGGGGGAGGTTCCGGGCGAGTCCGGTGCAGATATCGGGTCGCGGCCCGCGTTTGGCTCATCGGGGGGTGCGGCGGATAGCCTTCCGGCCGTGCCGAAACCCGATCAAATCTCCGCCAGCCCGCCCCGACCGACCGGCCCGGCCCCCGTGCCGCTGGCCGAGGCCGCCCGCCTGCTCGGCCTGCCGCCGGTCGAGGGGGCGCCGGTCAGCGGCGTCACCCACGACTCCCGGGCGGTCCGGCCTGGCGATGTGTACGTCGCGTTCCCCGGGGCCAACCACCACGGTGCCAAGTTCGCCGCCCAGGCGGTCGCGCTGGGCGCGGTCGCGGTGCTGACCGACCGGGACGGCGCCGTCCAGGCCGCCGACTGCGGCGCGCCGCTGCTGGTGGTGGAGAGCCCGCGGGCCCGGATGGGCGAGCTGGCCGCAGCGGTCTACGGCCGCCCCAGCGAGAGCCTGCGGATGATCGGTCTGACCGGCACCAACGGGAAGACCACCACCGCCTACCTGGTCGAGGGCGGCCTCAAGGGCGCGGGCCTGACCCCCGGGGTGATCGGCACGGTGGAGATGCGGGTCGGCACCGACCGGATCAAGAGCGAGCGCACCACCCCCGAGTCCACCGACCTGCACGCGATCCTCGCGGTGATGCGCGAGCGCGGCGCCGAGGCCGTGGTGATGGAGGTCTCCAGCCACGCGCTCAGCTACGGCCGGGTGGACGGGGTGGTCTACGACGTCGCGCTGTTCAACAACCTGACGCCGGAACACCTGGACTTCCACCCGGACATGGAGGACTACTTCCGGGCCAAGGCCAAGCTGTTCCAGCCCGACAAGGCCCGGCTCGGCGTGGTCAACCTGGACGACGCGTACGGCCGCCGGCTCTTCGCCGAGGCGCCGATCCCGGTCACCGGCTTCTCCGCCAAGGGCGACCCGGCCGCGCAGTGGCGGGCGCTGGACGTCCGACTCGGCCCGCTCGGCTCGACCTTCACCGTGGTCGGCCCCGACGGGCAGTCGGCCGAGGCGAGCGTGCCGCTGCCCGGCCCGTTCAACGTCGCCAACGCGCTCGGCGCCCTGACCGCGCTGGTCACCGCCGGGGTGCCGCTGGAGCAGGCGGTGGCCGGGGTGGCCGCCGTCCCCGGCGTGCCCGGGCGGCTGGAGCGGGTGGACGCCGGGCAGCCGTACGTCGCCGTGGTCGACTACGCGCACAAGCCGGACGCGCTGCAGGCCGTCCTGGAGTCGCTGCGCGAGGTCACCAAGGGCCGGCTGCACGTGGTGGTCGGCTGCGGCGGCGACCGCGACCCGTACAAGCGCGGGCCGATGGGCGCGATCGCCGCCCGGCTCGCCGACACCGCGGTGCTCACCAGCGACAACCCGCGCTCCGAGGACGCCCTGGCGATCCTCGCCACCATGCTGACCGGCGCCACCGGGGTGCCGGAGGCCGAGCGCGGCGAGGTGCTGGTGGTGCCGGACCGGGCCGAGGCGATCGCCGACGCCGTGAAGCACGCGCACGCCGGGGACACCGTCCTGGTCGCGGGCAAGGGCCATGAGTTGGGCCAGTACGTCCGGGGCGAGGTCCGGCCCTTCGACGACCGGCAGGTACTGCGCGAGGCGATCGAGCACCGCGTCAGCCGAGGAGTAGTGGAGCAGCCGTGATCGCACTGACCCTTGCCGAGGTGGCCGAGGCCGTCGGCGGCACCCTGCACAACGCCGACCCGGCGGCCCTGGTCACCGGACCGGTCGAGCACGACTCGCGGAAGGCCGCCCCCGGCGGCCTGTACGTGGCGATCGTGGGCGAGCGGGTGGACGGCCACGACTTCGCCGGTCAGGCGCTGGCCGCCGGCGCGGTCGCGGTGCTGGCGACCCGTCAGCTGGACCTGCCCACCGTGCTGGTGGCCGACGTGCAGACCGCGCTCGGGCAGCTGGCCCGGGCCGTGGTCCGGCGCTCCGAGGCCGAGGTGGTGGCGCTCACCGGCTCGGCCGGCAAGACCAGCACCAAGGACCTGATCGCCCAACTGCTGCGCCACCGCGGCGAGACGGTCTTCCCGCCCGGCTCGATGAACAACGAGATCGGCCACCCGATGACCGCGCTGCGGGTCGAACCGACCACGAAGCACCTGGTGCTGGAGATGGGCGCCCGGCACAAGGGCGACATCGCCTACCTGGCCGAGATCACCCCGCCCACCGTCGGCCTGGTGCTGAACATCGGCACCGCGCACCTCGGCGAGTTCGGCTCCAAGGCCGGGATCGCCGAGGCCAAGGGCGAGTTGGTGGAGGCGCTGACCAGCGACGGGATCGCGATCCTGAACGCCGACGACCCGCTGGTGCGGGCGATGGCCTCGCGCACCAAGGCCCGGGTGCTGTACTTCGGCGAGAGCCCGGGCGCCGACGTCCGGGCCACCGGAGTTCGCCTGGACGACGCCGGACGGCCACAGTTCACGCTCACCACCCCGGCCGGTTCCGCACCGGTACGGCTGCGCCTGTACGGTGAGCACCACGTTTCGAACGCCCTCGCCGCCGCTGCGGTGGCGGTGGCGCTCGGCATGTCCGTCGACGACACCGCCGCCGCACTCGGCGAGGCGGAAGCGCTGTCCCGCTGGCGCATGGAGGTCGTCGAACGGGCCGACGGCGTCACCGTGGTCAACGACGCCTACAACGCGAACCCGGAGTCCGTGCGGGCCGCGCTGCGGGCGCTGGTGTCGATGGGGGGCCGCGGTCCGGAGCGCCGCCGTACCTTCGCGGTGCTCGGTGAGATGCGGGAGCTCGGCGAGGACAGCCTCACCGAGCACGACGCCATCGGGCGGCTCGCGGTCCGACTGGACGTCACCAGGCTGGTGGCGGTCGGCGGACGCGACGCGGCCTGCATGGAACTGGGCGCGAGGAACGAAGGTTCGTGGGGTGAGGAGTCGGTGCTGGTGTCCGACGCGGACGCGGCGGTCGAGCTGCTGCGCAGTGAGCTGCGGCCAGGGGACGTGGTGCTGGTGAAGGCATCCCGTTCGGTTGGCCTGGAGCGGGTGGCCGAGGCGCTGCTGGCCGATGGAGCCGCGAAGTGAAGCAGATTCTCTTCTCCGGGATGATCGGGCTGGTGCTGACCCTGCTCGGCACCCCGGCCCTGATCCGGCTGCTGGCCAAGCACGGCTACGGCCAGATGATCCGCGACGACGGCCCGAAGGCGCACGCCAGCAAGCGCGGTACGCCCACCATGGGTGGTATCGCCTTCATCCTGGCCACCCTGATCGCCTACGCCGCGACCAAGGTGATAACGGGTGAGAAGCCCACCGCCTCCGGGCTGTTGGTGCTCTTCCTGACCGCCGGTCTCGGCCTGGTCGGCTTCCTGGACGACTACATCAAGGTGGTCAAGCAGCGCTCCCTCGGCCTGCGGGCCAAGGCCAAGCTGCTCGGCCAGTCCTTCGTCGGCCTGACCTTCGCGATCCTGGCGCTCCAGTTCAAGGACGACCGGGGGCTGTCCCCGGCCTCCACCAGCCTCTCCTTCGTCCAGGACTTCAGCTGGTCGATCGGCCCGGTGCTGTTCGTGATCTGGGCCTACTTCATGATCGCCGCGATGTCGAACGGCGTGAACCTCACCGACGGTCTGGACGGCCTGGCCACCGGTGCCTCGGTGATGGTGTTCGGCGCCTACGTCTTCATCGGCGTCTGGCAGTACGGCCAGACCTGCGCCTCGATGGCCACCGCCACCGCCAGCTGCTACGACGTCCGGGACCCGCTCGACCTGGCGGTGATCGCCTCGGCGCTGATGGGCTCCTGCTTCGGCTTCCTGTGGTGGAACACCTCGCCCGCCAAGATCTTCATGGGCGACACCGGCTCGCTCGCGCTCGGCGGCGCGCTGGCCGGCCTGGCGATCTGCTCGCGCACCGAGATGCTGCTGGCGCTGCTCGGCGGCCTGTTCGTGATCATCACCCTGTCGGTGGTGATCCAGGTCGGCTCGTTCCGGATGACCGGCAAGCGGGTCTTCAAGATGGCACCGCTGCAGCACCACTTCGAACTCAAGGGGTGGAGCGAGGTCCTGATCGTGGTCCGGTTCTGGATCATCCAGGGCCTGTGCGTCGCGGTCGGCCTCGGCCTGTTCTACGCGGGCTGGGTGACGGGGTGACGGATTTCGCGGACCTCCCGGTCGTGGTGGCCGGCCTCGGCGTCTCGGGCATCTCCGCCGCCCGGGTGCTGCGCGACCTGGGCGCGGTCGTCACGGTCGTGGACGGCGGCGACGGCGAGGGCCTGCGGAAGCGGGCCGCCGAACTGGACGGCGTGACCGTCCGGCTCGGGGACGGCGCCACCCTGCCCGAGGGCACCCGACTGATCGTCACCTCGCCCGGCTGGCCGCCGAACAGCCCGCTGTTCCTGGCCGCCGAGCAGGCCGGCGTCCCGGTCTGGGGCGACGTCGAACTCGCCTGGCACCTGCGCCGGCCGCTGGCCGCCACCGGCGAGCCGGCCCCCTGGCTGGCCGTCACCGGCACCAACGGCAAGACCACCACGGTCCAGATGCTCGCCTCGATCCTGACCGCCGCCGGACGGCGCACCGCCGCCGTCGGCAACGTCGGGGTCTCGGTGCTGGACGCGGTGCTGGCCGAGGAGCCGTACGACGTGCTCGCGGTGGAGCTCTCCAGCTACCAGCTGCACTGGGCGCCCTCGCTGCGCCCGCACTCGGCCGCCGTGCTCAACCTGGCGCCGGACCACCTGGACTGGCACGGCTCGATGGAGGCGTACGCCGCAGACAAGGGCCGGATCTACCAGGGCAACCAGGTCGCCTGCGTGTACAACCTGGCCGACCCGGCCACCGAGGCGCTGGTGGTCGAGGCCGACGTCGAGGAGGGCTGCCGGGCGATCGGCTTCGGCCTCGGCGCCCCCGGCCTGTCCCAGTTCGGCGTGGTGGACGGGCTGTTGGTGGACCGGGCGTTCGTCCCGGACCGGCAGAAGAACGCGGCCGAGATCGGCGCGGTCGAGGACGTCCACCCGCCGGCCCCGCACAACATCGCCAACGCCCTGGCGGCGGCGGCGCTGGCGCGGGCGTACGGGGTGGACACCAAGGCCGTCCGGGAGGGCCTGCGGGCGTTCCGCCCGGACGCGCACCGGATCGCCGAGGTCGCGGTGGTCGGCGAGGTGACCTGGATCGACGACTCCAAGGCCACCAACACCCATGCCGCGGCAGCCTCGTTGGCGGCCTACGAGTCGATCGTCTGGGTGGCCGGCGGCCTGGCCAAGGGCGCGACCTTCGACGAGCTGGTGCAGGGCGCGGCGAAGCGGCTGCGGGCCGCCGTGCTGATCGGTGCCGACCGGGCGCTGATCAGGGAGGCGCTGGCGCGACACGCCCCGGATGTTCCGGTGATCGAGGCCGCCGAGGGTGAGACTGGCGCGGTGGCGATGACCGAGGCGGTCCGGGTGGCCGCGGGGCTGGCCCGGCCGGGGGACACGGTCCTGCTGGCACCGGCCTGCGCCTCGATGGACATGTTCGTCAACTACGGCCAGCGCGGCGACTTCTTCGCCGAGGCGGTCCGGGCGCTGTAACGACAGACACGACGGGGGAGCTGTGTGATGGCCGGTCAGGAAACGGCTGGGCCGGAGCGCAGCTCCTCCAGGTTCCAGGTGATCTCGGCGAGCACCACCACGTTCAAGGCGGCCGACCCGGTCACCCGGCTGCGGGCCTTCCGGGCCCGGGTGGGCTACCTGCTGGACCGGCCGCTGACCCCGTACTACCTGATCCTGGGCTCGGCACTGCTGCTGGTGGTGCTCGGCCTCGGGATGGTCTTCTCCTCCTCGCAGATCCTGGCCAAGCGCTGGGACCTGCCGATGACGTTCTTCTTCCGCAAGCAGCTGGTCGCGGTGGTGCTCGGGCTCGGCCTGCTGGTGCTGTTCGCCCGCACGCCGCTCAAGCTGCTGCGGGCGGTGGTCTACCCGGTCCTGTTCGGGGTGCTGGGCGCCCTGGTGCTGGTGGCCGTGCCCGGCATCGGCAAGGACGTCGGCGGCAACCGGAACTGGCTGGACCTCGGCTTCTTCCAGGTCCAGCCGTCCGAGTTCGCCAAGCTGGCGCTGGTGCTCTGGGCGGCCGACCTGCTGGCCAGGAAGCAGAAGACCAGGACGCTGGACCAGTGGAAGCACCTGCTGGTCCCGCTGGTGCCGGGCACCCTGCTGCTGATGCTGCTGATCATGCTCGGCGGGGACATGGGCACCACGATGATCCTGATCGCGATGCTGTTCGGCCTGCTCTGGATGGTCGGCGCCCCGCTGCGGCTGTTCGCCGCCGTGCTGGGCATCGCCGTGGTGGCCTGCACCGCGCTGATCATCACGGTGCCGCACCGGCTGGACCGGCTGGCCTGCATCGGGGTCACCAAGCCGGACCCGAACGTCAACTGCTTCCAGGCGCTGCACGGCCTGTACGCCTTCGCGGCGGGCGGCCCGTTCGGCTCCGGCTTCGGCGCCGGGGTCGAGAAGTGGGGACAACTTCCGGAGGCGCACACCGACTTCATCTTCGCCGCACTGGGCGAGGAACTCGGTCTGGTGGGGACGCTGTCGGTACTCGGTCTCTTCGCGGCACTAGGCTACGCGGGTATCCGTGTGGCCAGCAGTACGAAGGATCCCTTCGTCAGGTACGCCGCGGGAGCAGCCACCACCTGGATCATGGCGCAGGCCATGGTCAACCTGGGGTCGGCACTGGGACTTCTGCCCATCGCGGGCGTCCCGCTCCCGCTGTTCTCCTACGGGGGGTCGGCGATGCTGTCGGCCATGTCCGCCGTCGGGGTGCTGCTGTGCTTCGCACGCAGCTCGCCGGCGGCGAAGGCGGCCCTGGCCGCCCGGAGTTCTCAGTGCCGGTTCAGGACTCGCCTGTCCCGGGTGCTGCCACGACGAACCACAGCGCGCGGGGCCGGCAAGGCGTCGCGCAGGGAGCGGTGAATTTCGGTGCATGTCGTACTCGCAGGCGGCGGAACCGCCGGGCACATCGAGCCGGCCATGGCGCTCGCGGACGCGCTCCGCAGGCACGACCCGTCGATCGGCATCACCGCCCTCGGTACCGAGCGGGGTCTGGAGACCCGGCTGGTGCCCGAGCGCGGCTACCAGCTGGAGCTGATCCCGGCCGTCCCGCTGCCCCGTAAGCCCACCCCCGAACTGATCACGGTTCCGGGCCGGCTGCGCGGCACGGTCCGGGCGGCCCAGGCGATCATCGAGCGGGTCAAGGCGGACGCGGTGGTCGGCTTCGGCGGCTACGTCGCGATGCCCGCCTACCTGGCCGCCAAGCGCGCCGGGGTCCCGATCGTGGTGCACGAGGCCAACGCCAGGCCCGGCCTGGCCAACAAGATCGGCGCCCGGTACAGCGACTTCGTCGCGGTCTCCACGCCCGACTCCAAGCTGCGCGACTCCCGGTACATCGGCATCCCGCTGCGCCGGACCATCGCCACCCTGGACCGGAACGCGGTCCGGCCGGAGGCGCGGGCCTACTTCGGGCTCGACCAGCGGCTGCCCACGCTGCTGGTCTCCGGCGGTTCGCAGGGCGCCCGGCGGCTCAACGAGGTCGTCCAGGCCATCGCGCCCCGGCTGCAGCAGTACGGCGTGCAGATCCTGCACGCGGTCGGCCCGAAGAACGAGCTGCCGTTCATCGACGACATCCCCGGGATGCCGCCGTACCGCGCGGTGCCGTACGTGGACCGGATGGACCTCGCCTACGCCGCCGCTGACCTGATGCTCTGCCGGGCCGGGGCGATGACGGTGGCCGAGCTGGCCGCGGTCGGGCTGCCGGCGGCCTTCGTGCCGCTGCCGATCGGCAACGGCGAGCAGCGGCTGAACGCCCAGCCGATGGTGAAGGCGGGCGGCGGCCTGCTGGTCGACGACGCCGAGCTGACCCCGGACTGGGTGCTGCAGAACGTGCTGCCGGTGCTGACCAACCCGCAGAAGCTGTGGGACATGAGCCGGGCGGCGGCCGAGTTCGGCCGCCGGGACGCGGACGATCTGCTGGTCGGGATGGTGTACGAGGCGATCGAAGCGGCCAGAGGTGGTCGCCGCCGTGGCTGAGACGCCCGTCCTCGCGGACCCGGTGGACGTGGACGAGGAGGAGGCCGAGGAGGAGTACGCTCCCCGGCTCCGCCTCTCCCGCCGCGGGATCGTGGTGCTGAGCGCGCTCGGGGCCCTGCTCCTGGGCGCGCTCGGCTGGCTGGTGTTCCTCTCCTCGGTGCTGGACGTCCGGGTGGTCGCCGTCCAGGGGCTGACCGGCGACAAACTGACGGCGCACCAGGTGACGGACGCACTGGGCGGCGGCCAGCACGGGCCGCTGGCCCGGGTCGACCTGGACGAGGCCGAGCGCCGGGTGCAGGCGCTGCCCCGGGTGGCCAGGGCCGAGGTCTGGCGCGGCTGGCCGCACACCCTGCGGATCAAGGTGGTGGAGCGCCGCGCGGTGGCCGCCGTCAGGACCGAGGACGGGAAGTACACCCAGGTCGACGCGGCCGGCTTCGGCTTCGCGACCGAGGACGAACCGCCGACCGGGGTGCCGGTGGTGGAGCTGGCACTCAGTCAGCAGGCGAACGACGCCTTGCCGGTGTTCGGGAAGCCGGAGCTGGTGCGGGCCGCCGTGACGGTGGCGGCGGGCCTGCCGCGGGAGGTGGCCAAGCAGGTCGGGGCGGTCCGGGTGCACAGCTACGACGACATCCAACTGCAGCTCGCCGACGGTGTGGTGGTGCGCTGGGGGAGCGCGGAGCGGACCGAGCGCAAGGCCCAGGTACTGGCCGCATTGCTGCCCCGGAAGGCGAAGATCTACGACGTCAGCGCGCCCGACGCCCCCGGTATCGGCGGATGATGGCCCGGCGTGTCGGGAAGATCCGGTAAGTTCTCTTCCCGAGGGCGGTGTTGACGGACCGGTGGCTCCGCCCCGAACCTTGGTGGTCACCCCGGTTTCACCGGGTGATGGATGATCACATAGGCTCAAAAGAAAAACGGGAAGCTCGGCGTGTTCGTTGAACACAGATGAGTTGCCACCTAGTGTCCTGTGTCACCGGGCTGTGTCCCACGGTGATGTGATGCAGGCACAGCCACAACCCTAAAGGTCAAGTTTAGGGTTCGGGTCGGTGGTCGGAATTTCGGACATACAGTCAGGAAATACCCGGGCTCCCCACCCATCGACATCCGTCGGCCCTCACAAACGGGGGGAAGCCGACCCGGAATCTCGAGGCGAGAGGCCTTCGACGTGGCAGCACCGCAGAACTACCTCGCAGTCATCAAGGTCGTCGGTATCGGCGGCGGTGGTGTGAACGCCATCAACCGGATGATCGAGGTCGGTCTCAAGGGCGTCGAGTTCATCGCGATCAACACCGATGCGCAGGCCCTCCTGATGAGCGACGCCGACGTCAAGCTCGACGTGGGCCGTGAACTCACCCGGGGCCTCGGCGCCGGGGCCAACCCCGAGGTCGGCCGGAAGGCCGCCGAGGACCACCGCGAGGAGATCGAGGAGGTCCTCAAGGGGGCCGACATGGTCTTCGTGACGGCCGGCGAGGGCGGTGGCACCGGTACCGGTGGCGCCCCCGTGGTGGCGAACATCGCCCGCTCGCTCGGCGCCCTCACCATCGGCGTGGTCACCCGGCCGTTCACCTTCGAGGGCCGCCGCCGGGCGAACCAGGCCGAGGACGGCATCGCCGGGCTGCGCGAGGAGGTCGACACCCTCATCGTGATCCCGAACGACCGGCTGCTCTCCATCTCCGACCGCCAGGTCAGCGTGCTGGACGCGTTCCGCTCCGCCGACCAGGTGCTGCTCTCCGGCGTGCAGGGCATCACCGATCTGATCACCACCCCGGGCCTGATCAACCTCGACTTCGCCGACGTCAAGTCGGTCATGTCGGACGCCGGTTCGGCCCTGATGGGGATCGGCTCGGCCCGTGGCGAGGACCGCGCCAAGGCGGCGGCCGTGATGGCCATCTCCTCGCCGCTGCTGGAGGCGTCCATCGACGGCGCCCGCGGCGTGCTGCTCTCCATCTCCGGCGGCTCCGACCTCGGCCTGTTCGAGATCAACGAGTCGGCCCAGCTGGTCAGCGAGGCGGCGCACCCCGAGGCGAACATCATCTTCGGCGCGGTGATCGACGACGCGCTCGGCGACGAGGTCCGGGTCACCGTGATCGCGGCCGGGTTCGACGGCGGCCAGCCGCCCGCCATCGTCCGCGACCCGGTGGTGAAGTCCACGCCGGCCGCCGGTGGTTCGACCCCGGAGCGCCCGGCGGGCCGCCCGTCCTACGGCAGCATCGGTTCGGTGACGGACCGTCCGAAGGACAACGAGGGCACCACCACCACCGCTCCGCCGGTCCCCCCGCAGGTGCAGCCGGTCCGGCAGCCGCTGCTGGAGAACCCGGCCGAGGAGCTCGACGTACCGGACTTCCTGAAGTAACCGACCGCACCGATGCCCACCGTGTCCCCGTTCCGGACGGGAACACGGTGGGCATCGTGCGGTCCTGGGTGCGATTATCTGGTTTTCTCTGGCCGACACCTGGTGGGGCGACTGTGACTGACTTGTACGGACCTGAGCCGGGCGGCCCGGCGTTCCTGGCCGGGCTGACCGAGGGTCAGCGCGCCAGGTACGAGGAGCTGGGCGCCAACCTCGAGGTGGTGGAGCGCCGGATCGCGAACGCCTGCGCGGCGGCCGGACGGGCCCGGGACGAGGTCAGGCTGGTGGTGGTCACCAAGACCTACCCGGCCGAGGACACCGCCCTGCTGGCCGCCCTCGGCGTCACCGACGTGGCGGAGAACCGGGACCAGGACGCCGGGCCCAAGGCCGAGCTCTGCCGCGAACTGCCGCTGGACTGGCACTTCGTGGGCCAGCTGCAGACCAACAAGGTCCGCTCGGTGGTGCGCTACGCCAACCACGTGCACTCGGTGGACCGGCTCCGGCTGGTGCAGTCGCTGGCCGCCGCGGTGGCCAACGCCGGGCGCCCGCCGCTCGGCTGCCTGGTCCAGGTCGCCCTGGACAAGGAGGCCGGCGAGGGGGAGGGCCGGGCCGGGGTGGCGCCCGACGAGGTGGCCGCACTGGCCGACGCGATCGCCGACACGCCCGGGCTGCGGATGGCCGGTGTGATGACCGTCGCTCCGCTGGCGGGGCCGCTGGCCGGCGATCCGGCGAAGGCGTTCGAGCGGCTGGCGGAAATCGCAACCGGCCTACGGGCGAGCCATCCGACTGCCACGATGGTCTCGGCAGGGATGAGCGGTGACCTGGAGCAGGCAGTGGCCGCCGGAGCGACACATGTGCGCGTCGGTACGGCGGTGCTCGGAGTGCGGTCAACGCTCCGGTAACGTCACCGGGTAGTAGATCAGACTGCAGGACAAAACAGGACAGAACCTAGCAGCTGACTACAGCGCTAGCGAACCGTGGATCGATCGAAATCCGCAGCCACCCCCACTCTATGACGGAGCGTCGGGTGCCGTGCGGAATCCGCAGGCGAAGCCGGTGGCGATCCACCACAGAGCGGAGGAGACAGGAGCATGGCCGGCGCAATGCGCAAGATGGCGGTCTACCTCGGCCTCGTGGAGGACGAGACGTACGACGGCCAGGGTTACGACCCCGACGACGACTACGACACGGACCCCGAGCCGATCCGGACCGGACGGACCGAGGGCCTGGAGCGCCCGGTCGCGGCACCCGCCGCGCCGGCGCCGGTCGCCCACATCGCGCCCCAACCCGTCCCGGCCGCCGTGCCGATCCGGCAGGAGCAGCCGCGGATGGCCCCAGTGTCGTCCATCACACCCGACCGCCGCCAAAACCTGGAGAAGAGCACCCCGGTGATCATGCCCAAGGTCGTCAACGAACGAGAGCCCTACCGCATCACCACGCTGCACCCGAGGACCTACAACGAGGCCCGTACCATCGGGGAACAGTTCCGTGGCGGCACCCCGGTGATCATGAATCTGACCGAGATGGACGACACGGATGCGAAGCGGCTCGTAGACTTCGCCGCTGGACTCGTCTTCGGTCTGCACGGCAGTATCGAGCGAGTGACACAGAAGGTGTTCCTGCTGTCGCCTGCTAACGTCGATGTAACGGCGGAGGACAAGGCTCGGATCGCCGAGGGTGGGTTCTTCAACCAGAGCTGACCCGACCACGACTTCTCGGTGGATCTCGTGGCAGTAGTACGTGACTGACGGTTTGTCCGGTTCGACCGGGGATGGGACAGGGAGACGCGATGGGGATCGTGCGGGGAGTGCTCTTCTATGCGCTGAGTGCCTTCCTGTTGGTCCTGCTCTTCCGTCTTGTCATGGACTGGGTCTTCCAGTTCGCCCGCTCGTGGCGTCCGGGGAAGGCCATGGTCGTGGTGCTGGAGGCCACGTACACTGTCACCGATCCGCCGCTCAAGCTTCTTCGGCGATTCATTCCGCCGTTGCGTTTCGGGGGCGTGGCGCTCGACCTGTCCTTCTTCGTACTGATGATCATTGTGTTTGTCCTGAGATCGCTCGTGCTGACTCTGCCGTCTTGAGCGCTGCGACAGGATGCCGGTGTGCCGACGATCACGTTGAGGTGAAGAGATGTCACTGTCCCCCGAGGACGTTCGGAACAAGCAGTTCACGACCGTCCGGCTGCGTGAAGGCTATGACGAGGACGAGGTCGATGCCTTCCTCGACGAGGTCGAGGCCGAGCTGACCCGACTCCTGCGCGAGAACGAGGACCTGCGGGCCAAGCTCGCCGCGGCCACTCGTGCCGCCGCGCAGAACCAGGCCAACATGCGCAAGGAGCAGCAGCCGCAGGACGGCCGCCAGGGCGCTCCTGTCCCCGCCGCCATATCCGGCCCGCCGGTTCCCGGCCAGGGCCAGATGCAGCAGGGCCCCGGCCAGCAGCAGATGCAGCAGCAGATGGGCAACCAGCCCCTCGGCCTGCCGTCCGGTGCGCCGCAGCTCCCGTCCGGTCAGGGTGGCCCGATGGGCCAGCCGATGGGCGGCCAGCAGCAGATGCAGCCCATGCAGCAGCAGCCGATGCAGCAGCAGATGGGCCAGACCATGGGCGGCCAGCAGCAGCTGGTGCAGCCGATGGGCGGCCAGATGCTGCAGCCGATGGGCCAGCAGCAGATGGGCCAGACCATGGGCGGCCAGCTGCAGCCGATGGGCGGCCCGATGGGCCAGCAGCTGGGCGGTCCGCTCGGCGGCCCGATGCAGCAGCAGCCGCAGCAGGCTCCCGGTGGCGACAGCGCCGCCCGGGTGCTCGCGCTCGCCCAGCAGACCGCCGACCAGGCGATCTCCGAGGCGCGGTCCGAGGCCAACAAGATCGTCGGGGAGGCGCGCAGCCGGGCCGAGGGTCTGGAGCGGGACGCCCGTGCCAAGGCCGACGCCCTGGAGCGGGACGCGCAGGAGAAGCACCGGGTCGCGATGGGCTCGCTCGAGTCCGCCCGCGCCACGCTGGAGCGCAAGGTCGAGGACCTGCGCGCCTTCGAGCGCGAGTACCGCACCCGCCTGAAGTCCTACCTGGAGACCCAGCTGCGCCAGCTGGAGTCGCAGGCGGACGACTCGCTCGCCCCGCCGCGGATCCCGGCCACCGCCTCGCTGCCGCCGGCCGGTGCCTCGGCGATGAGCAGCCAGCCGTCCTTCGGCGGGCAGTCCTCCTTCGCCGGTGCGGGCCAGCCGTCCTTCGGCGGCCAGTCCTCCTTCGGCGGCGGCAACGGTCAGCCCTCCTTCGGCGGCCAGCCGAACGGTGCTCCGAGCGGTGCCTCGCAGATGGCGCCGGCCGGGATGACCCAGCCGATGGCGGCCGTCCGGCCGCAGCCCCCGCAGCCGATGCAGCAGGCCCCCGCTCCGATGCGCGGCTTCCTGATCGACGAGGACGGCGACAACTAAAGCGGTAACCATCGAGGGCGCCCCTGCCGTGACGAATCGTCACCGCGGGGGCGCCCTCGTTTTTTGGCACGTGGCCCGGCAGACAGGGGCTCGGGGCCCTGCTGATGTGCGGCTCCGCCGCGTGGGCGACGCCGACCTCGTACAAGGTCACCCGTGCTGCATGGCTTTCGCCTTTGACCCGCACGCCAGGTGGCGTCGCCGTTCCCCGAGCCCCTTGCGGGGCTCGGGGTGAGCCGTCAGGCCTTGCGGAGCTGGAAGCTCAGGCCGAGGCCCTCGTCGGTGAAGGTCTCCGAGGTCCACTCCGCCGCACCCGCGAGGAAGTCGGTGGCGAGCACCTCGTCCGCGACCAGCTGCCCGTGCTCGGCGATCGCCTCGGCGGTCTCCTCGTTGGCGGCCCGCCAGCGCAGCACGATCCGGTCCGCCACGTCCAGGCCGGAGTTCTTCCGGGCCTCCTGGATCTGCCGGATCGCGTCCCGGGCGATGCCGAGCCGCTTCAGCTCCGGCGTGATGGTCAGGTCCAGTGCCACCGTGGCGCCGGACTCGTTGGCCACCGCCCAGCCCTCGCGCGGGGTCTCGGTGATGATCACCTCGTCCGGGGTGAGCTCCACCGTCTCGCCGTTCAGCTCGACCGCCGCGGTGCCGTTGGCCCGCAGCGAGGCGGCCAGCACGGCGGCGTCGGCGGCCGCGACCACCTTGGCGACGTCCTGCACGCCCTTGCCGAACCGCTTGCCCAGGGCCCGGAAGTTGGCCTTGGCCGAGGTGTCGACCAGCGAACCGCCGACCTCCGCCAGCGACTCCAGCACCGAGACGTTCAGCTCCTCGGCGATCTGCGCCCGCAGGTCGGCGGGCAGCTCGTCCCAGCCCTGGGCCGCGATCAGGGCCCGCGACAGCGGCTGACGGGTCTTCACACCCGACTCGGCCCGGGTGGCCCGGCCGAGCTCGACCAGTCGCCGGACCAGCGCCATGTTCCGCGACAGGTCGGTGTCGATCAGCGCCTCGTCGGCGACCGGCCAGGTGGCCAGGTGCACCGAGGCGGGGGCGTCGGCGACGACCGGGACGACCAGGTCCTGCCAGACCCGCTCGGTGATGAACGGGGTCAGCGGGGCCATCAGCCGGGTCACCGTCTCCAGCGCCTCGTGCAGGGTCGCCAGCGCCGCCGCGTCACCCTGCCAGAACCGCCGCCGCCCGCGCCGGACGTACCAGTTGGAGAGGTCGTCGACGAAGCCGGAGAGCAGCTTGCCGGCCCGGTGGGTGTCGTACGCCTCCAGTGCCGCGTCCACCTCCCGGACCAGGGTGTTCAGCTCGGAGAGCACCCACTTGTCCAGCTGCGGGCGGTCGGCCGGGGCCGGGTCCGAGCCGGACGGGGACCAGTCGGCGGTGCGGGCGTACAGGGCCTGGAAGGCCACCGTGTTCCAGTAGGTCAGCAGCGTCTTGCGGACCACCTCCTGGATCGCCCCGTGCCCGACCCGGCGGGCCGACCACGGCGAACCGCTCGCGGCCATGAACCAGCGCACCGCGTCGGCGCCGTGCTGGTCCATCAGCGGGATCGGGTCGAGGGTGTTGCCCAGGTGCTTGGACATCTTCCGGCCGTCCTCGGCCAGGATGTGGCCGAGGCAGACCACGTTCTCGTAGCTGTTCTTGTCGAACACCAGGGTGCCGACCGCCATCAGCGTGTAGAACCAGCCGCGGGTCTGGTCGATCGCCTCGGAGATGAACTGGGCCGGGTACCGGCTCTCGAACAGCTCCTTGTTCCGGTACGGGTAGCCGTACTGGGCGAACGGCATCGAGCCCGAGTCGTACCAGGCGTCGATCACCTCGGGCACCCGGGTCGCGGTGGCCGAGCAGGTCGGGCAGGCGAAGGTGACGTCGTCGATGAACGGGCGGTGCGGGTCCAGCGCGCCCTGGTCGGTGCCGGTCAGCTCGGAGAGCTGGGTCAGCGAGCCGACGCAGGTGAGGTGGTCCTCCTCGCAGCGCCAGATCGGCAGCGGGGTGCCCCAGTAGCGGTTGCGGGACAGCGCCCAGTCGATGTTGTTGTTCAGCCAGTCGCCGAAGCGGCCGTGCTTGACGTTCTCGGGGAACCAGTTGGTGGCCTCGTTCTCCCGGATCAGCGCGTCCTTGACCGCGGTGGTGCGGATGTACCAGGACGGCTGCGCGTAGTAGAGCAGCGCGGTGTGGCAGCGCCAGCAGTGCGGGTAGCTGTGCTCGTACGGGAGGTGGCGGAAGAGCAGGCCGCGGGCCTGCAGGTCGGCCACCAGGGCCTCGTCGGCCTTCTTGAAGAAGACGCCGCCGACCAGCGGGACGTCCTCCTCGAAGGTGCCGTCGGCGCGGACCGGGTTGACCACCGGCAGGCCGTACTTGCGGCAGGTGGCGAGGTCGTCCGCGCCGAAGGCGGGGGACTGGTGGACGATGCCGGTGCCGTCCTCGGTGGTGACGTAGTCGGCGTTCAGGACGTAGTGCGCGTCCTCGATCTCGACCAGGTCGAACGGGCGCCGGTAGGCCCAGCGCTCCATCTCGGCGCCGGTGAACGACTCGCCGGTGGCCTCCCAGCCCTCGCCGAGCGACTTGGCCAGCAGCGGCTCGGCCACCACCAGGCGCTCGGTGCCGTCGGTGGCCACCACGTAGGTGACCTCCGGGTGCACGGCGGCGGCGGTGTTGGAGACCAGGGTCCACGGGGTGGTGGTCCACACCAGCAGCGCGGCGGTGCCGGCCAGCGGGCCCGAGGTGAGCGGGAAGCGGACGAAGACCGAGGGGTCGACCACGGTCTCGTAGCCCTGGGCCAGCTCGTGGTCGGACAGGCCGGTGCCGCAGCGCGGGCACCAGGGGGCGACCCGGTGGTCCTGGACCAGCAGGCCCTTGTCGAAGATCTGCTGGAGCGACCACCAGACCGACTCGATGTAGGACGGGTCCATGGTGCGGTAGGCCTGGTCGAGGTCGACCCAGTAGCCCATCCGCGTGGTGAGCTCGGTGAACGCGTCGGTGTGCCGGGTCACCGAGTCGCGGCACTTGGCGTTGAACTCGGCGATGCCGTACTTCTCGATGTCCTGCTTGCCGGAGAAGCCGAGCTCCTTCTCCACGGCCAGCTCGACCGGGAGGCCGTGGCAGTCCCAGCCGGCCTTGCGGGCGACGTGGTAGCCCTTCATGGTCCGGTAGCGGGGGAAGACGTCCTTGAAGACCCGGGCCTCGATGTGGTGCGCGCCGGGCATGCCGTTCGCGGTCGGCGGGCCCTCGTAGAAGACCCACTCCGGGCGGCCCTCGGACTGCTCCAGGCTGCGCTGGAAGATCTTGCTGTCCTGCCAGAAGGACAGGATCTGGTGCTCCAGGACCGGCAGGTCCACCTGAGCGGGTACGGAGTTGTACGTGGTCATCGCGGGGTCTACCTCCGACGGATGCGTGGACAGGCTTCCGACGGAGGGACGAGACGGCCGGGCCGTCCCGCGGTACCACCCTCCTTGGCCGCGTTGCTGCTCGATGCGGCCCTCTTGTTTAGGGCTTGCTGCCGGGTCTAACGGGCTGGTGGGCCCCTCTTCCGGCGGCTCCGGGGTGATCTTCCCGCCGCGCACACCCCCGGGCTCGCACCATCCCCGGGTCGCTCCTGGCTGCGTACGTCGGTACTCGTCCCATCAGCGCCTTGCAGGCTCAGTGTATCGGGCCCGACAACTCGTTATGTCCGCTCACACGCGTGGTTAGCCGATGACGATCTGGGCACAACTTGGTCAGCACGCGGGCGGACCCCCGCCCACGTGGGCGGCTGCCCGGGTGGGAAGCCAGGTCCCTATCGGTATGTCCCGTTGTGGGGTGATTCGATGGGGATTATCGTTCCGGCACTGGAGGCCGCCGGGAACCGGCGGTTCGTTTCGTTCGTAGATGAGGTCGAAGCCATGGCTGAGAAGGCAAGTGGTGCTACCGCCACCAAGCGGACGCGCAAGGCCGTGGCAGGCGACTCAGGGGAGGGGACCGTGAGCACTACACGGCGGAAGACCAGCACCAGCACCGGACGGGTGGCGGCCACCAGCCGCACCCACGCCCCGGCGGGGAGCGGGGCGCGCGGCGCCGAGTCGGTGGACCCGGCGGAGCTGCCGGTCCGCCCCGGCGAGGACGCCTGGACCACGGCCGAGGTGGCCGAGCTGCACCAGGAGCTGAACGAGGACGCGGACCGGCTCCGCACCGAGATCGCCGCCGCCGAGCTGGCGCTCAACGGCCTGATGCGCGACTCCAACGACGGCGCGGGCGACGACCAGGTCGACGCCGGCACCAAGAACATCAGCCGGGAGAGCGAGCTCTCGCTCGCCAACAACGCCCGGGACAGCCTGGCCCAGACCGAGCGGGCGCTGGCCCGGCTCGAGGGCGTGGGCTTCGGGGTCTGCGAGTCCTGCGGGCAGGCGGTCGGCAAGGCCCGGCTGCAGGCCTTCCCACGCGCGACCCTGTGCGTCACCTGCAAGGCCAAGCAGGAGCGCAGGTAACGAGTCGGCCACGGGGGTCGGGCGGTACCGTACGCTCGACCCCAGTTACTCGTTCACTCTCGGCAGCGGAGCGGATCATCAGCACTCCAGGTTCTCCCCAGACCCAGGACGACTCCGTCCAGCCCGCTTCCGTCGAGCTCGCGGAGGACGCGGTGGGCACCCCCCAGGAGTCGACGGGCAGCCCCGAGGGGGCCGCCGCGCCGGTCCGCACGCCGGAGGAGACGGCCCGCCGGGAGGCGCTCCGCCGCCGCCGGATCGTGCTGCTGCTCGGGGTCGCCCTGCTCGCCTACCTGATCGACCTGGGCAGCAAGCTGCTGGTGGTGGCCAGGCTGGAGGGGCACCAGCCGATCGAGGTGCTCGGCGACGTGATGACCTTCCAGGTGATCCGCAACGCCGGTGCCGCGTTCGGGATGGGCCAGGCGATGACCGTCGTCTTCACCGCCATCGCCGCCTCGGTGATCGTGGTGATCTGGCGGATCGCCCGCAAGCTCTACAGCCTGCCCTGGGCGATCGCGCTCGGCCTGCTACTCGGCGGCGCCCTGGGGAACCTGACCGACCGCCTGTTCCGCTCGCCCGGCGTCTTCCGCGGCCACGTGGTCGACTTCATCTCGGTCCAGCACTTCGCGGTCTTCAACCTGGCCGACTCCGCCATCGTCTGCGGCGGCATCCTGGTCGTCCTGCTCTCCTTCCGCGGCAGCAACCCGGACGGCACCGTGCACCAGGTGACCAAGACCGACAAGGCCGACAAGAGCGCCTGAGCCCGGTTCGGCCGGGCACCCGCGGCGCCGCGCGGTCCGGCGGCGGCGCCGGGTCCGGCATACTCGTACGGGTGAGTACCGCAGCGCAGACCCGCAGCCTCCCCGTTCCCGACGGCCTGGAGGGTGAGCGCCTCGACGCCGCCCTGGCCCGGATGTTCGGCTTCTCCCGGACCAAGGCGGCCGAGCTGGCCGCCGACGGGAAGGTCACCATCGACGGCGTGACGGCCGGCAAGTCGGACCGCGTCATGGCCGGCGCCTGGCTTGAGGTCGAGCTCCCGGCCCCCGCCGCCCCCGTCCGGATCGTCGCCGAGCACGTCGAGGGCATGCGGATCGTCCACGACGACGCCGACATCGTGCTGGTGGACAAGCCGGTCGGCGTCGCCGCCCACCCGAGCCCCGGCTGGACCGGACCGACCGTGATCGGCGGCCTGGCCGCGGCCGGCTACCGGATCTCCACCTCCGGTGCGGCCGAGCGCCAGGGCGTGGTGCACCGCCTGGACGTCGGCACCTCCGGCCTGATGGTGGTCGCCAAGTCCGAGCGCGCCTACACCGACCTCAAGCGCCAGTTCCACGACCGGATCGTGGAGAAGAAGTACAACACCCTGGTGCAGGGCCACCCCGACCCGATGAGCGGCACCGTGGACGCGCCGATCGGCCGCCACCCCAGCTCGGACTGGAAGTGGGCCGTGGTCAAGGACGGCAAGCACTCGATCACCCACTACGACCTGATCGAGGCCTACCGCGCCGCCTCGCTGCTGGACATCAAGCTGGAGACCGGCCGCACCCACCAGATCCGGGTGCACATGTCCGCGCTGCGCCACCCCTGCGTCGGCGACCTGACCTACGGCGCCGACCCGACGCTGGCCAAGCGGCTCGGCCTGACCCGGCAGTGGCTGCACGCGGTCTCGCTCGGCTTCGAGCACCCCGGCGACGGCGAGTGGGTGCAGTTCGACAGCGAGTACCCCGAGGACCTGCGCCGGGCGCTCGACATCATCTCCGCGGAGAGCTGATGGCGGCCGAACTGCGGATCGCCGCCGGCGAGATCGACCTGGCGCTGGTCCGGCTGATCCGGCACGAGGTCTTCGTGGTGGAGCAGGGCGTGCCGGCCGAGCTGGAGTACGACGAGTACGACGCCACCTCGGTGCACGTGCTCGCGCTGGTGGACGGCATGGCGCTGGGGACCGGTCGGCTGATCCACGGCGCCGAGGCGCTCGGGAAGACCGGGATCGCCGGACGGGTGCTGCTCGGCCGGCTCGCGGTCCGCAAGGCCGCCCGGGGCACCGGGCTCGGGGCCGAGCTGGTCCGGGCGCTGGAGCGGGCCGGGCGCGAGCACGGCGGTACCGAGCTGGAGCTGCACGCGCAGGTGCAGGCGCTCGGGTTCTACGAGCGGCTCGGCTACGTCGCCGAGGGGCCGGTCTACGACGACGCCGGCATTCCGCACCGGACCATGACGCGCAAGCTCTGGCTCGCCGGGCGCTGACGCACGACCTGCTCGGACGAGCGTGGAAGTACCGGGATCCGGGTGGCCGATCGGCCGCCCGGATCCTCTGTTTTGCCCTTTCTGCTCCCCACCGGATGTACGCCCGGGCAGTGTTTCGGCCGAACCCCCGCTCAGACCCGTCGTGGCTTGAGAGTCGCAGGTTTGAAGTGCTTCGATGACGGCTCACACGCGCGAGAGGGCTGGGGGTTTCGGTGCGCCGGTTGAGTTCGTCGGGCACCGTTCCGGCACTTCAGGACGGTCGGGTGGAGCTGCGCCGCCCGGTCGAGCAGGATGCCGACACCCTGGTGGCCGGTTCGCGCGACCCGCTGGTCCGGGAGTTCATGCAGGGCATCCTGCCGCACCCGGACCGGGACTCGGCGGCGCGCTGGATCACCGAGGTCGCCCCCGAGCTCTGGGACGCCGACCGGGCCGCGTACTTCGCGGTGTTCGACGGCCCCGGGCCCGCCGTCGGCTGGGCCGAACTGGTCGACCTGCGGCCGGAGGAGGGCGCGGCCGAGGTCTCGGTCTGGCTGCTGCCCGCCGCCCGCAGTCTCCGGGTGGCCTCCTGCGCGCTCCGGCTGGTCTGCCGGTTCGGCTTCGAGCAGCTGGAGTTGGAGCGGATCGACGCCTACGCCGCGGCGGACAACATGCCGGTCCAGGTGGTCGGAGCCTTCATCGGCTTCCGCCGGGCCGGCTTCCGTCCGCAGCTGTTCCGCAGCTCCCGCACCCACACGCTGCACGACGCCGTGTACGCCACCGTGGTGCCAGGTGAGCTCTGCTGACACCCCGGGAGCCCGCCAGGGCCACTCCCGCCGACTGCTGAATTCCGACCCGTACGTTCTTGGGGGCACTGTGTCTGGCAAGGTTCGCTTCACCGCCGGGGCGCGTCAACTGGCCATCGGCCGGATGGAGTTGACGATCGACGAGGACGGCTCGCTGCAGCTCCTGCGACAGCTCCCCGAGGGCGACACGGTGCGGTACGGCCGACTGGACCAGGCGGTGCGGCAGCGGCTGCTGACCGCGCTCCGGGCCGCCCCCGGTGGGCCGGCCGACCTGCCGGTCGCGGACGAGGCGGCCCGGCGGCTGACCGTCGGCGACACCGGATGGGCGGACGGCACCGAGCACCCGGTGCCCCCGGTGGCCCGGCTGCTGGAGGCACTCGCCGTCCAGCTGCTCCGGCCGCTGGACGGCGGCCAACTCCCGCTCGCGGTGGTCGAGTCGGAGCCGGTCGCAGCCACCGCCGAGGCGGTCCGCCCGGCTGCCGCGATCGGCACGGTGGACGGCCGGCCGGCCTTCGCGCTGGCCGAGGGCGGCCTGGGCTTCGACCTCGGCCGACTGCCCGACGGCGGCTCGCTCGGCGGCTCCGACGGCGAGGCCGGGCTGCTCCCCAGCGCGGTGGCGCTCGGCACCGTCGAGGGCCGGGAGCTGTTCGCGGTCGGCGCCGCCGACGGCGCGGTCCAGGTCTGGGACGCGTCCGACGGCGCGCTGGTGCACGGCACCGCGGGCGGCGAGGGCGCCCAGGTGGTGGCGGCCGGCCTGGTCCAGGGCGTCCCGCTGGTGTTCTCCGGCGGCCGGCGGGGCGAGGTCCGGGCCTGGCGGGCCGAGGACGGCAAGGGCCTGGGCCTGCTGGAGACCGGCGGCGAGGGCGCCCGCGCCCTGCTGCACGCCCACTGCGCCGGGGCCGACCTGGTGGTGGCGTCCGCACCCGACGGCACCGTCCGGGTCTGGGACGCCGGCGCGGGGGCCCGGCTGCACCTGCTGGTCGGCCACTCGGAGCCGGTCACCGCGCTCGCGGTGCTCCCGCTCGGCGACCAGGCACTGCTCGCCACCGGCGGCCAGGACTGCGACATCCGGCTCTGGGACCTGGCCACCGGCCGGGAGGTCGCCCTCCTCACCGGCCACTCCGCCACCGTCACCGGCCTGGCCTTCACCGAGCTGGACGGCCGCCCGGTGCTGGCCTCCTGCGCGCTCGACAACACCCTGCGCACCTGGGACGTGCACGCGGGCACCGCGCTCGGCGGCCGCCCGGCCGGCGGCAGCTGGCTGACCGCGTTGGTCACCGTCACGGTGGACGGCCGGGAGCAGCTGGCCAGCGGCGACGAGCACGGCCGGATCCGCCTCTGGGAGACCAAGGGCGGCAAGCCGGTGGGCAGTTACGAGCCGCAGCGGGCGGACGGCGCCGGCCCGGTGCCGGTCAACGCACTGGCGGCCGGGCAGCTGGACGGGCGCCCGGTGCTGCTGGCCGGCTACGGCGACGGCAGGGTCCGGCTCTGGGACGCCGCGAGCTGCTCCGAGCTGTACGCGCTGGAGTCCGACGGCGGTCCGGTCGGCTCGGTGGCGCTGCTGCCCGCCGAGGACGAGCCGGTGCTGGTCTGCGGCACGGTGGCCGGCGCGGTGCGCTGCCACCGGCTGCGCGACGGAGCCCCGCTCTCGGTGCCGACCCCGCACTCCGGGCCGGTCACCGCGCTGCTCTTCGGGGAGCCGGTGCCGGGCGCGGCCACCGTCCTGGTCTCCGGCGGGGCCGACGGCACCGTCCGGATCAGGAACGGCCAGGACGGCGCTCCGCTGCGGCAGTTGACGGCCCACCAGGACGGCGTGACCGCACTGGCGATCGGCGAGGTGAGCGGCCGCCGGGTGCTGGCCAGCGCGGGCCGGGACCGTACCGTCCGGCTCTGGGACGTCGACGGCGGCCAGGCCGGTCCGGTCCTGACCGGGCTCCGGGGCTCCGCCGAGAAGCTGGCGATCGGCAGCCTGGAGGGCCGGGCCGTGGTGCTGGCCGGCTGCGCCGACGGCTCCGTGCTCGGCTGGGACGTGGTGGGCGGCCACAGCATCGCCGACCTGCCCGGCGGCACCGCCGAGGTCCGCTCGCTGGTCTGCCAGGACCTGGACGGCGAGGTGCTGGTGGCCGCCGGGGACGCCGACGACACGCTGCGGCTCTGGCACCTGGCCAGCGGCACGCTGGTCAACGAGGCGCCGCTGGACCGCACTCCGCTGGCGATCGCCTTCGGCGAGGCCGGCCTCTACGTGGTCGGTCCGGGTGGCGCGCTCACCCTCTGAGCGCCGCCGTCCGTCCTATCGTTCTGAATTTTCCTAGGGGTTGGGAAGCATGGCAGGGGATTCCTTCAGTATCGACCTGGACGAGGTCGAGAATGCCGCCAAGATCATCCAGCTGATGCACGACGACCTGGAAGAGGCGTACATCAAGCTCTCGACGCTGGTCGAGACGATCAAGCCGGACGTCTACGGCACCGACCTGGTCGGCAAGTCCCTGGGCGGTGCCACCGCCTCGGTGATCGGGCTGGCGGACCAGCAGAAGAAGACCCTGGAGGGCTTCAAGGCCTTCCTGGCGAACACGGCCCAGGTCGCGACCAACCTGAAGACGATGACCGGCGGCCACCGCGAGACCGACACCGAGCACGCCGACCTGATCAACAAGATCGGCGACGGGACGGACATCGCGCTGCCGCCCCCGCCCTCGACCGGCACCGGCCCGAGCTACGTCTCGCCGACGGCCGGCCCGAAGCTCGACTACAACCACGCCGGCGACCGCCCCGAGCCGAGGCCCACGCCCACGTACGGGCGCCCGCAGGTGATGTGAGACCCCGTCAGCCCCCGTCACCGCCCGCGCCACCCTCCGTGCACCAGCGTCGACCAGGAAACGAGTAACCAACGGTGAAGAAAGAGCTGCCTCCCGAGCTTGCGGACGTGCTCAAGACCTTGCAGGCGAACGAGGAGGGCAAGGACGTCCTCTTCCCCGACGGCAACGAGGAGCGCATCCACGACCTGGCGGTGGCCTGGGAGACCTTCAACAAGGTCGCCGATGTGCGGATCCGGACCATCTGGGCGCACGCCCAGCGCGCCTGCGAGCACATGTCCGGTGAGGCGGCCGCGAGTTACGAGCGGTACCTGGAGAAGTACGGCGTCGGCGAGGGCTCGCACGCGGGGACGATCCTGACGGCCGGAAAGATGGTCGAGGCCCATCTCAAGGGCGCCGCCTCGGCGATCACCGACACCAAGACCACCATGATCAACCAGCTCGAGTACGCGAAGAAGTACATCGAGCAGAACCCGGCCGGCAAGAAGGACGACATCGCCAAGTCGGAGGGCATCAAGTCCGCCGTCGAGGCGTACCACACGTACGTCAAGCAGGTCACCGGCAGCGTCGACACCATGCTCAAGGCCGGGGCCGACCACGGTGCCGCGACCGACGCCGCGACCCAGATCGCCAACCTGGCCGGCAGCAAGGTCCCGCCGCCCGGCGGCCCGACCCCGCCGCCGACCGGTATCGACTCGGCGCCGCCGCCCGGCTCGGGTGGCGGCGGTGCGGGCGGTGGCGGTGCGGGCTCCGGCGCGGGTGGCGGTGGCGCCGGTGGGGGAGCGGGCGGTGGCGGCGGCGGTGCCAAGCCGAAGCCCAAGCCGTACCAGCCCCCCGCCGTCAAGCCGTACCAGCCGCCGCAGATCAAGAACCCCTACCTCAACGGCGGTGGCCCCGGCGGCAATTCGGCCTTCAAGCCCGCGGTGCAGCCGCCCGGCCTGAACCTGGCCGGCCACCCCGGCTACAAGGGCATCGGCGACGGCTCGACGCTCACCCCGTACTCCGGCTCCGGCGGTGGCGGCGGCTCGGCCGGTGGCGGTGCGGGCGGCGGCGGTCTCGGCGGCTTCGGCGGCGGCATGCCCGGTGGCGGTGCGGCCGGGCGCGGTGCCGGTGCCCTGGCCGGGGCCGGCGGCGCCGGTGCCCGGGGTGCCGGTGGTGCGGCCGGCGGTGGCCGGGGCATGGCCGGCGGCGCGGCCGCGGGTGCGACCGGCCGTGGCGGCGCCGGTGCGCCCGGCGCGGGTGCGATGGGCGGTGGCGCCGGAGCCGGTGGCGGCAAGGGCGGTGGCGCCGGGGGCAATCGCTTCCTCCGGCCGACCCGGTTGGGGTCGGAGGAGGAGAAGGAACGCCGTCGACGGGACCGAGGGATCGTCGGCGGGGAACAGGTCGACCACGAGACAGGCGACCCGCATTTCGAACGGATGCGGCGCCAGTGGCTGGACGAAGCTCGTGGGGGCTCGTCCGGTGAGGCCGCCGCGGCGGCTGCGGCAGCTGCCGCAGCCCAGCCGGCGGTCGGTGGGAGTGGCGATCTGATGGCCCAGCTGGCCGGCGCCCTGTTGGGCGGCGAGCCGGCTGCGGCCGAGGCCGGGGCGGAGGCGGGCGGAGCTGTGACCTCCGCCGACTCCCCGGCCGTGTCGACCGGTTCGGCGGTGGCCCCGGAAGGGAGCACCGCCGCACCGGCGGCGCCCGCAGCGGACGAGGAGTACCTCGACCGGGCGCGCTCGGTGGCCGAACGGCGCGGGCGCCCGGACGACGAGGGCCAGGTGACCGAGGCCGTACCGGCGGCGGCCCCCGAGCCGACGCCGATCCGGCAGGAGGGCGGGTACGACGTGCCCAGCCCGTTCCTGCGCGCCGCACTCTCGCGGATCGCGGCCGGGAACGCGGCCGGTGCCGGTGAAGGCGCACCTCGGGCCTGACGCCGAAGCAGTTCACGTACCACCGGGAGGGCGGAGGCCGTTCGTGGCCCCGCCCTCCCTGTTCCCCGCAGCACCCCTGCCCCAGAGACTCGATGAGGGATCGTCATGGAAGAACAGTCGGAGTTCCGACCGGCCGAATTCGTGGCCCCGACGCCACGACGGGCCGTCATGGAGCCGCAGGCTGCCCCGCTCTGGGGCAGCGCCGACACCGAGCCGGCCTTCGAGGCCCGGATCGGGACGGTCACCCAGGCCGAGTACGTGCGGGCGATGCCGGTGGAGCCGCTGACGCCGATGGCACCGATGGCCGGGGAGCCGCTCCAGCGGACGATGCCCGCGCAGGGCTTCGAGCGGGCGATGCCCATGCAGGCCATGGTGGGGGAGGACCCGTTCGGGACCGTTCCGGCGATGCGGAGCACCCGGGCGGACGGGCTGACGCCTGCGATGGACGTGAGCGGGGTCCCGGCGGACGGGCTGACGCGCGCGATGGACGTGAGTGGAGTCCCGGCCGAGGGGCTGACGCGTGCGATGAACGCCGGTGTTCCTGCGGGGGACGGGGTGACGTCCGCGTTGAAGGGCACGCCGGAGGCGTCCGAGGGACTGACCGCCGCGCTGAAGGTCGGCGGCACGCCCGCCACCGGACGTTCGCTCCAGTCCGCCTCGACGAGCAGCGGCAGCGCCGGTGCCGGGTTCGTCGCGATCCCGGAGCAGTACCGGGCCGCCGCCGGACCGGTGCTCGGCGTGGCCGACCACCTCAAGGAACTGCACACCGGCCTGAACGGCTACCTGAGCGGCATGCACGGCAACGCACCCTGGGGCAACGACGACGACGGCAAGACCTTCGCCAACGGCGAGGACGGCGAGCCGGGTTACCTCGGCAACGCCGGGGACATCCTGGATGGCCTGAAGTCGCTCGCCGAGATCGTCGAGACGATCGGCAAGCGGCTCAAGGGCATGGCCGACGGCTACGAGAACTCCGAGCAGTTCGGCCTCGACACGATCGGCAAGCCCGAGATCCCGCTCCCCGGCACCGGCCAGCCGGACATCGTCCTCCGGGACATCGCCAACGGCACGCTCAACGGAAGGCACTGACCCACCATGGCTGTCGAACTCCCCGAGCCCCTCCAGTGGGTCCTGCTGCTCCTCGCCGGTACCCGGTGGCCCGAGGGCGAAGAGGACCTGATGCGGGACATGGCCCGCCACTGGCGGTCCACGGCCGAGGGCCTGGACGAGGCCGGCCGGACGGCCGACTCGGCCGTCAAGCGGGCCCTCGACGGCCAACGGGGCGCGGCGTCGGACCAGTTGTCGCAGCAGTGGGACAAGCTGACCCTGCCGGCGGACGGCAAGAAGCCGGGCTTCTTCCCCGGCATGGTCAAGTCCTGCAACGCGATGGCCGACAGCCTGGAGGCGATGGCCAACTCCACCGAGACCGCGAAGATCTCGATCGTGGCCCAACTCGGCATCCTGGCCTTCGAGATCGCCACCGCCGAGGCCGCCGCACCGGTGACCGCCGGAGCCTCGCTGGCGACCATCCCGGCGTCGATCACGGTCAGCAAGACCGCGGTCCAGACGATCCTCAAGAAGCTCGCCAAGGAGATCATCGAGTACGCCCTGAAGGAGGCGTTCCAGGAGGTCGCGATCAACCTGCTGGCCCAGACCATCCAGCTCGCGGCGGGCAACCGCAAGGAGCTGGACGGCAAGGAGCTCGGCATGAGCGCCGCCGGTGGCGCCATCGGCGGTGCGGCGGGCGGCCTGATCGGCAAGGGCCTCGGCGCGGCCGGCGGCAAGCTGATCGGCAAGAAGATGGACACCCTCCCGGCCCAGATGGTCGAGGGCGCCCTCACCGACGTCGGCGCCGACGTCGTCACCCAGCTCGCCCTCACCGGCGAGGTGGACGCCTCCGGCCTGGGCGGCTCGGCCCTGAGCGGCGCGGGCAGCCCGGCCATCATGCGCGGCGCCTCCGCGCTCAAGGGCAAGTTCAGCGCCGGTGACATCCCGGACGCCTCCGACTTCGCGGGTGGCGGCGGCAACGACAGCGGTGGTTCGGGCGGGTCCAACTCCTCCGGCGGGTCCAACTCCTCGACCGGTTCCGACACTTCGGGCGGATCCGGCAACTCCACCGGCGGCTCCGGTACCGGTACCGGCAACTCCTCCGGCTCCGGCAGTTCGGGCGGGTCCTCCGGCTCCTCCAACTCCACCGGTTCCTCCGGCAACTCCTCCGGTTCGTCCGGCTCGGGTGACTCCAACTCTTCGAACAACTCCGGTGGTTCGAGCAGGCCGGACTCCCACGGTGACACCTCCTCGAGCGACCAGGGCAACCTGTCCGACATCGGGAGCGATGGCCACCACATCCGGCAGAACTACTCCGAGGGCGCCAACCCCGACACCCACACCTCCTCCGGTGACCAGGGCAACCTGTCCGACATCGGGAGCGACGGGCACCACATCCGGCAGAACTACTCCGAGGGTTCCGACCCCGACAGCCACGGCAAGCCCGACCAGGACACCACTCCGCGCACCTTCGCCACGAACCGCAGCAACCCGGACGTCACCCCCACCGTCGAGTCGACCTACGAGGGCCCGACCGGCAGGCGCTCGGACGACTCCGCGCCCCGCAACAACCTGACCCCGTACGAGGCGCCGGTCACGTCCCGGCAGGCCGACAGCTCGCCGATCTGGACGGACAACCCCACGCCGCGCTCCACGGACGCGCCGACACATCCCACGCCGGACCGCGCTCCGGACGCCGCGCCACGGGCCGACGTCCCCACCCAGCCCACCGAGCACTCGGCCCCGCCGCAGCGCCCGGACACGCCGTCGCAGCAGCCGAACCCCTCGCACCGGCCGGGACCGTCCACCGACACCGACCAGGCGCCCGATGGAGGCACCCGGATCGCCTCCGGCCCGGCCATGACGCGGACGGCGCCGGTCAACCCGACCAGTGCGTCGAACGATTCGCCCGGCCCCATCCCCACCGTTCCGATGCCGGACCAGGCGAACACGTCCACCGCACCCGCGTCCGCTGCCGCGCCGCCGACCGCAGGCGGGACCGCAGGCGGGTCCCGGCCGGGACCGTCCACGGTGCCGCCGCAGCGTCCGGCCCCGCACCAGGCCCCCGCGTCCGTACCCCGGAACGGTGGCCCGGTCGGCGACGCCGGTGCCCCCACCCACGGGCTCACTCCGACGCCCGACCCCGTCGCGCCGGACACACCCGGCCACGCCGACCCCGAGAGTCCGTCGGAGCCGGTCGTCGATGGCCCCTCCAGGTCCGAGTTCCAGCCGGACCCGTCCGGGATCCAGAAGCTGGATCACACGGCGGTCTTCTACCACGGTGGCGCCACGGTGAAGACCCAGGCGCTCCAGGACGGCAACTTCCCCGGCAGCCACATCAGGAAGCGCGACCAGCGGCACTGGTTCGGCTTCTACAGCGCCTCGTCGCCCAACGACGCCACCGGCTACATGGACTGGCAGATCAAGGAGGATCTCACCGGCCTCCACGGCGCCAAGGCCGAACTCGACGAGAACCTCCAGGGCCTCAAGGACCAGAAGGACCCGGCAGCCCCGGCGGAGGACATCAAGGCCGCCGAGGACAAGGTCAAGGATCTGCAGCAGCAGATCGACATGCGGCAGGACCTTCTCGACCAGAGCCGCTACGGCATGAGGAAGAAGGACGGCGAGTTCGAGCTGCTCAAGGTCCAGCTCCGCCCGGGCAAAGAGGGCTTCGACATCGTCACCATCGACGAGGCGACCTGGGACATGGCATCCCCGGAACGTGAGGCGGCCGTCTGGCAGAAGGTCGGCGAGCTCCGCGCGTCGGACGGCCCGTGGCCTCCCTTTGACCCGTCAACTCCGCTGCTGGAGCAGCTGGGTGGCAGGAACGTGGCGCTGCTCGGCCCCAGCGGTCAGGACTCGGAGGGGTCGGTCCCCCGGTACGAGCTGATCATTCCGTACAACCTGATGGACCGGATGTCCCTGACGCCCAACCCTGAGCAGCCTTCCCTGTTCGGCGGCTCGAAGTTCGATCTCGACAGCGGTCAGCTCCAGTCGATGGACGACTACCGGCAGGACGTCAAGAACGACACCCCCGAGGGTCATCAGCAGCGCCTCGAACAGGAGGCCGAGCAGCGCCGCCAGGCGAAGGAGCAGGCGGAGGCGGCTGCCAGGGCCAAGGCGGAAGCCGACGCGGAGGCGGAGGCTGCGCGGGTCAAGGCGGAAGCCGACGCGGAGGCCGAGGCTGCACGGGTCAGGGCCGAGGCTGCGCGGGTCAAGGCCGAGGCAGACGCTGCGCGGGTCAAGGCCGAGGCGGAGGCGGCAGCTTCCCGCCCGCAGCAGTCGGAGCAGGAGGTCGACCCGCTGGCGTGGATGGACGATGACACCCCGATTGCGTACGAGTCCGAGAACGAGTCCGACTCCGAGACGCAGCAGGAGGTCGACCCGCTGGCGTGGATGAACGACGACACTCCGATTGCGTACGAGTCGGAGACCGAGTCCGAGTCCGGCTCCGAGACGCAGCAGGAGGTCGATCCGCTGGCGTGGATGCACGACGACACCCCGGTCGCGTACGAGTCGGAGACCGAGTCCGACAGCAGCCAGCCGGGGGGGACCGACACCCGGGATCTCCCGACCGAGGTGGACGCCCCGTCGGAGCACGACGCCGGATCGGCGCTGCCCGAACCGGGGTTGCCCGAACCGGGGGCGGACGACGACGCGTACCGGCCCGCGACCGGCGGGCGGCCGCAGGGCAGTCCCGGTGGGCTGGTCGATCCGTCGGACCTGGACAGTTCGCGGGTCGCCAGTGCGGTGCCGCGCGATTCGGACAAGCGTCCGCAGGTGCACCCGGATCCCGCTGAGGGCAACTGGATCGGGGCGATCAACGGCGACGGTCCGCGCACTCCCGGGCGCAACAACAACTGCGCCGACGTCGCGTTGGCGATGGTGGACACCTACTCCGGCCATCCGACGGCTGCCGCTTCGCGGACACCCGATCCGGATGCCGAGGGCCGGCCGTCGCCGGTCGGCGAGCGCAACGGCCGGGACCGGATCGAGAACGCCCTCGGGGCCAAGTTCTCGTACCTGGGCAACACACCGTCGGCCTTCGGCCGGCTGGAGGGGACGCTCCGTCAGAGCGGCCACGGTTCGCAGGCCGTCATCATCACCGCCGACAAGCACGGGCGTTCGCACGCCTGGAACGCGGTCAACCACAACGGCAAGATCACGTACGTCGACGCCCAGACCGGCCGCCGGTCGGACCAGCCGCTGCACCAGGGCGAGGGCGGAATCTTCGTGGTCCCGCTCGACCCCGCCCGCAAGCCCGTCACCCCGGTGCCGGACACCACGGACCGGCCCTCCGACGACCCCGGTCATTCGTACGACGACGCCGATTTCGACTACGACGACTATGACTACGACGAGTACGACGATCCCGACTACGAGGACGACGTACCGGACCAGCATGCCGACGAGCCCGTGGAGGAACACGGTCACGACGAGGACGACGATCCGGACGAGACCCCGGTCCCCGATGGCCATCCGTCCCTGTCCGAGTTCCAGCCGGCGGCGAATGGGGTCCAGCGGATGGACCACTCGATGGTCTTCTACCACGCAGGCGCCACGGCGAAGACCGACGGCCTGAAGGAAGGTCGGTTCCCCGACAGTTCCATCAAGAAGGTCAATGACCGGCACTGGTTCGCCTTCTACAGCGCGTCCTCGCCGAACGACGCCTCCGGTTACATGGACTGGCAGATCCAGGAGGACATCGACGGCATCAAGCGGGCCCGGATGGGGCACAAGATCGAGCTCGACCGGCTCAAGGCGGAGAACGCCGAGCCGGACGAGATCAGGGCCGCCCAGCAGAAGATCATCGCGCTGGACGACCAGATCAGGTTCAGGGAGGGGCTCCAGGCCGAGGGGCGCTACGACCCCTACCGGCGGAAGAAGCCGACCGACTACGAGCTGCTCAACGTCCGGCTCCACCCGGACCAGGAGGGCTTCGACATCGTCACCTTCGACAAGGCGACGTGGAACAAGACGTCCCCCGAGCGGGAGCGGGTCATCTGGGAGGAGACCGGTCAGCGCCTGGGACGGGCGGACTGGCCTCCGCACGACCCGTCGATTCCGCTGCTGGAGCGGCTCGGGGCGGAGGGGGTCGCCCTGGTCGGCCCCAGCGCCCATGAGTCGGGCCAGGCACCCCGGTTCGAGCACGTGATCCCGTACAACCTGATGGGCCGGATGAGCCTGGAGCCGGACGCCCAGCAGCCGAAGACGTACGACGGCTTCAGGTTCGAGCTCGACGAGGCCCAGCTCCTGGCGATGGACGAGTACCGGCAGAGCCTGGCGCACCCGACCGGTGCGCCCGCGGATCCGGCCGGTACCGACCTCGGGGAGACGTCCAGGTCCGGTGGCGGCGAGTCGCAGGGCGACCAGCCGGGCCAGGACGGTCAGTCGGACCAGGACAACCAGGACGGCCGGTCGGACCAGGACGGCCTGACCGACGGTCAGGACCACGACGCGCCGGAAGGTCCGCTGACGACCGAAGGCGCGCTCGCGGCCACCCCGGAGTCCTTCCTCAAGGAGAACCTGGTCTTCGCCAACTCCGATGCCGGGCTGGCCCTGCGCCACGAGGGTGTGCTGACCGCGTCCGAGCGTGCGGATCTGCAGAAGCTGATCGACGAACAGCAGAACCACTGGTTCACGCTGGTCCCCGACCCGAACCGGAGCACCGAGGGCAGGCCGTCCTACGTCCTCACCCCGGCGCTGGAGAAGTACGCCGCGGCCGACGACCGGATCGCGAACCTGGTCAAGGACAAGCCGATGCCTCCGGTCGGGCCCGACTCCGACTACCTCCAGCCCGGGTACGTCCCGTTCATGTACGGAGCGCCGGCCAAGGTGCTGGGTTCGGACGGCGTCGAGCGGATCGAGCTGGGCAAGATCGGGCACACCGACGTCCCGCTGACCGGAGACGGCGGTGCGGGGTCCTCGAAGCTCGTCATCACGCCCACGATGAACGGGTGCGCCCTGGCCGTGACCCCGAGCGCACGGCCCGACCACTTCACCGCCTGGCACTACCAGTCGCCGAACGGCAACGTGGCCAACCAGAAGGCGGCCCTGTTCCGGCGCGACCAGCGCCCCACGGACTGGTTCGGCTGGGAGGAGTACGAGAGCGCGGACACCGGGGACACCGACAAGACCAAGACCTTCGAGGTGACCAACACCCTCTGGCAGGACAGCGACGGGGGCTGGCACATCGTCAGCCAGGAGAACCGGGAGACCAAGACCGGTGAGCAGGTCAGCACGGTCCGGACCCGTCCGCTGAAGCTCACCCCCGGGACCGAGCACGACCAGGCCGCGCAGGTGGCGGGGATCTATGCGGGGTTGGCGCAGAAGGAGCTGGTCGAGTTCGACCGGGCGTCGACGAAGCTGCTCGCGAAGCCGTACTGGACCCCGGCGGGGAAGCAGGAGGCGGAGCATCAACTCGGCGTGATGCGGCAGCAGATGGAGTCCCAGCGCGACGCGCTCCGCGCCATGGCGGGCCTTGACCCGACGGCCCCCTTCACCGGGACCAATCCGGTGGCGCTGCGGCCGCAGCAGCAGGGCGGGCAGCAGGTGCCCACCACCTTCGCCGATCTCCAGAACCTCGCCGCGCAGGCGAGGCAGCGCCGGGCCGCGATGGTGGAGGACACCAAGGCGATCCTGTCGGCCCATGCAGTGACCGGTCCGGGCGGCCGTGACGCGAAGCAGGCCGCCGAGCGGCAGGCGACGGTGAACAGCGACCTCAACTGGTTCACCCCCGACGAGCGGTGGCTGGACCAGATGGCGGCCGAGGTGACCGCGCACCCCGTGGCCCACGACGCCGACCCGGGGTACCGCCCCGCCACGGCCTACCGGCCGGGTGGTTCGGACGGGTTGGCGCCGCCGACCGCGGCCGACCAGGCCCGGATCGACGGTGCGGTGCCCCGCGTGGACGGGACGCCGGAGGTGCACCCGAGTCCGGACGCCGAGGGTGACTGGATCGGCGCCATCAACGGCGTCGACAACGGGGCGCCGGGGCGGGCGAACAACTGCGTCGACGTCGCCCTCTCCCTCGTCGACACCTATCTCGGGCACCCCACCGCCGCCGCCCCGCGTACGCCGCCGTCCACGCTGGGAGAGCTGGCCGGTCGCGACCGGATCGAGGACTCCCTCGGCGGCAGGTTCACGGACCTGGGCGACGGAACCGAGGCGTTCGGCCGGCTGGAGCAGAACCTCCTGACGAGTGGTCACGGCTCGCAGGCGGTGATCATCACCACGGACGCGCAGGGGCGCGGACACGCCTGGAACGTCGTCAACCACGACAACGCCATCACCTACATCGACGCACAGTCCGGCCGGCGCAGCCACGAACCCCTCCACGACGGGGGCAACGGTGTCTTCGCCGTCGTCCTGCGCCCCGACCGCAGCGTGGTCGACGTCGAGCCCGATCCGGAGCGCGGCACCAGCCGGCGTCCCGACGCCCGCCCTGCTGCCGACTCCCCGGAGGGCGGCAGCAGCAGCGGCACTCCGGCTCCGACCAAGCGGACGCCTCCGCCGCGGCCGCCCAAGCCGGCCAGTCTCCAATCGGCAGCGGTCGGTGCGGCGCCGGTGGCTGCTGCTCCGGTGGCCGCCCCGGTGGTTGCCCCGCCCGTGGTCGTGCAGGTGCCGCCGTCGACCGGGGACACCGGGGAGAGCACGATCCCGGAGCCGATCCGGACGGCCATCAAGGACGCGAAGACCGTCCCGCAGCTGATGGCTGCCCTGAACCAGCCCGAGACCGCCGGTCTGGACGCGTGGCAGACGATGGACCTGCTGACCTCCTCGGTCAACCCCGGTTTCAAGATGACCGACCACATCAAGCCGGTGCAGGTGCCGAGGCCGGTCCATCTGAGGGCGGCTCAGGACCGGCTCGCCATGACGTGGACGATCCGGCACTACACGGCGGCCGGCACCGCGGACGCGGCACCGCCGTTCGGGCAGATCGCGTCGACGTACGAGAACGCGGCGGCCGGGCGGATCAGCGCCAACACCAACCTGGCAGACTGGCAGAAGCTCGGGAACACCAAGTTCACCTTCTACGTGATCGCGGTGGACGGTCAGGTGGCCAACCGGACCTTCCTCGGGAACAGCCATTGGTACGCGGAGTGGCCCTTGGAGGCGCTCGAGAACTCCTGGGTGTCCCGGGACCTGCTCGACATCACCGGAGCCGGGGTCGACCCGGCGGAGGCGATCAAGAGCGACTTCCCGATCGTCGAGGGCAGCGGTCAGAATCTCAAGAAGTACCTGGCCTTCCACACGAAGGGCAGCAACCCGGCCGCTGTGGCCGCCGACCTGGACCGGCTGTTCGGTGGGAACCACGAACTGAAGGTCCCCGGAGGACTGCCACTGGCCAACGGGTCGGACTGGCAGCCCAACCCTCAGCGGCGATGAGGTGCGGGCGGCCGGGCCGGCCGCGGCGCATCCCAGGCCGTACGACAGCAACCCAGAGCCCGAGCGACAGAACCGTGCGGGCGGCACAGCATTTCCCTGCTCAACGAGGAGTTTTTTCGTGATCAGCCAGGAGCACGCTCTCAGCACGGCCGACGCCTGGCTGAACAGTGACAGCAACGGTGCGCGGCGCGAGGTCCGCCACCGCGAGTTCGACCTCGGCTGGGTCGTGTGGGCCGCCCCCGCACCCCTGGAGCGCGACCCCGTCACCGGCGCCCGCCGCCCCCCGGCCGACCTCGGCGACGCCTGCGGAGTCATCAACCGCCACACCGGCGCCCTCACCGTCTGGTCCTCCATCCCCGTCGACGAAGTCATCGACACCTACCGCGAACACCACCGCCCCCGCGTCGGACCCGGCAACACCCTCACCGCCACCCACACCGCCGGCAGTGAACCCGCCACCATCCACCTCACCGGCACCCCGGGCCACCCACCCGTCGAACACCAGCTGGTGGCCGAACTCGCCCGCCGCGCCATCCCCACCGACGCGGTCACCGCCGTCCACACCGCACTGCGCCCGGCCACCCTCCCCGGCAACTACGGCGCCGCCCTGCTCCAGCAGCACTTCCCCAGCGCGACCATCACCTTCGACCACCCCTACGGCATCACCGCCGCCGAACGCGCCGAAGGCACCACCGCCCTCGCCGGCCGCACCCCCCACCACCGCACCCCCGCACCCCAACCCGACACGGTCACCCCCGCCGAACCCGTCCGGGACGTCGCACTCGGCCGCCAACTCCCCACCGTCTTCGGCGAAGTGACCCGCTACGACGCGGACGACCTCGCGGCCACCAACCTCCCCGACTCCACCCGCTCGACCCTCACCTGGGCCGGACTCCCCGCCGAGGTCCCGCTCTTCTTCACCGCCGACCGGCCTGACGCCCCGCCCGCCGGAGGGCTCTTCCCCGACCTGCGCACCCACCTCCAGGCGACGGACTCCACCCTCGAAGCCACCACCCTCGACGCCCTCGCCAACTGGACCCGCATCGGCACCGACGGACACTGCACCATCGCGGTGCAGAACACCGGCAACGAAGCAGGCTCCGTCTGGGCCATCCACCCCCGCACCGGCAGCGGACGCTTCGTCAACACCGACGTCTCCACCTTCGCCCGCAGTCTCGCCCAGCTCACCACCACCCGCCCCACCCTCACCGACCTCGACCCCACCGAAGCCGCAACAGTCCTCACCACCCTCCAGACCACCCTCGCCCAGATCGACCCCCAGACCTTCCGCAAGGACACCACCTGGTGGTCCACCCTCATCGAACAGATGTGGCACGGACTCCTCTGAGACGGGCGACGGCGGCGTGAGCGTCGGCTCAGGAGTGCCCGTACGGGCAACCTGACGGTCACCACGCCGGTGAAGCGACCGGAGCTGTCCGGCATTCTGTGGGGGATGCCGGGCAGCTGGGCCGCGTTCATGGACCACGACCTGTTCCGGGCCCCTGCCGACCACGGGCGGGGTGACGCCCGCCGTTGTCCCGAAGTTCTCCTACCCACGCCCTGTATGACGCCGTGTATGCCATCTCGACACCCGAGAATCCGGGCTGATTCTTGCCTCTTCCGAGGCGTGTCGAGTCTGGGGGTTGGGATGCCGGGGCTGCTGGTCTTCTCGGTCGGTGCGGAGCAAGTGGCCGGGGGCAGGCTGGAGTTGACGCTGGACCAGTTCGGTGCGGTGCGGGTCGAGCATCGGGTCGGCGACGTCGTCGTGGTGCGCGGTGGCACGGTCGACCCGGCTGTGCCGGCCCGGGTGTTGAACGCGCTCCGGTCGGTACCCGGCGGGGTCGGCGGCGGCGCCGCCGAGGCGCGCCGCCTGGTCGCCGGTGACACCGAATGGGCCGACGGTACCGAGACCCCCGTGCCAGGGGTGGCCCGGCTGCTGGAAGCGCTGGCAGGGCAACTGCTGCAGCCGCACCTGCCCGCCCAACTGCCGGGACAGCTGGTCCAGTCGGCAGCGGTCGACCCGACCGAGGCCGGCCCGGCGGCGGCCATCGGTACGGTCGGGGGCCGCCCGGCCTTCGCGCTCGCCGAGGCCGGGCGCGGCTTCGGCCTGGCCGAGCTGGCGGCGGGCGGTGCCTCACTCGGCGGTTCGGACGCCGACTCCGGGCTGCTCCCGACGGCGGTCGCGCTGGGCGCCGTGAACGGCCGTGACCTGTTCGCGGTCGGTGCCGAGGACGGCGCGGTGCAGGTCTGGGACGCCGCCACCGGCACGCTGCTGCACGGCACTTCGGGTGGCGAGGGCGCCCAGGTGGTGGCGGCGGGGGTGGTGGAGGGCGTACCGCTGGCGTTCTCCGGCGGCCGCGAGGGCGAGGTCCGGGCCTGGCGGGCCGAGAACGGCAGAAACCTGGGCCTGCTGGCGGTCAACGGCCGGGGCGCGGCGGCACTGGCGTACGCGCACTGCGCCGGGCTCGACCTGGTGGCCGCGGCCGGCGGGGACGGCACCATCCGGGTCTGGGATGCGGGTGCCGGCACCCAACTGCACCTGCTGGTCGGCCACTCCCACCGCGTCGGCACGCTGGCCGTGCTCGCGCTGGGTGACCAGGCGGTGCTCGCGTCGGCCGGGGTGGACCGGGAGATCCGGCTCTGGGACCTGGCCACCGGCGAGCTGCTCGCGGTGCTGCTCGGCCACTCCGCCACCGTCACCGGCCTGGCCTTCACCGAGCTGGCGGGCGAGCCGGTGCTGGCCTCCTGTGCGCTGGACGGCACGGTGCGGACCTGGGACGTCTACCGGGGCACCGGCATCAACGGCTGGGCCACCGGCGGGGCCTGGCTCACCGCGCTGGCCATCGTCCCGCTGGCCGCTGGTCCGGCCCTGGCGGTCGGTGACGAGCGCGGGCGGATCCGGCTCTGGGAGCCCGAGTCCGGTACCCAGCTGGGTACGTGGGAGCCGGTCGGCGCGGCCGTCGGCCCGCGCCCGGTGAACGCGCTGGCCGCCGGTGCGCTGGACGGCTCGCCCGTCCTGTTGGCCGGCTACGGCGACGGTACCGTCCGGCTGTGGGCGGACGGTGCCGAGCGGTACCTGCTGGACGCCGACGGCGGCGCGGTCAACTCGCTGGCTGTGGCAGGGGAGTTGCTGGTCTGCGGGACCGTCACCGGAGCAGTGCGCTGCCACCGCCTGGCGGACGGTGCACCGCTCTCGGTGCCCACCCCGCACACCGGCCCGGTGACCGCGCTGGCACTGGGCGATGGCGCCCTGGTCTCCGGTGGCGCGGACGGAGTGGTCCGGGTCAGGGGCGCGCTGGACGGGGTGCCGCGGCTGCGGCTGGCGGCCCATCAGCAGGGCGTCACCGCACTGGCCCTGGGCTCGGTCGACCTGCGGAGTCTGATCGCGACGGCGGGCGGCGACCGTACGGTCCGGATCTGGGACGCCGTCAGCGGGGCACCCGGGCCCGCCCTCACCGGCCTGACCGCCCCGGCTGCGGCGCTGGCCTTCGGACGGTACGACGGCCGGGCGGTGGTGCTGGTCGGCTCCGACGACGGCACCGTCCGGGCCTGGGACGCGCAGAACGGCAGCGTGGCGACCGAACTCCCCGGCGGCGCCGCCGGGGTGCGGACGCTGGTCTGCCAGGAGATGGACGGCGAGGCGCTGGTCGCGGCCGGGGACGCGCTCGACACCGTCCGGCTCTGGCACCTGGCCAGCGGGACGCTGCTGAACGAGGCGCCGCTGGACCGGACGCCGTTGGCGATCGCCTTCGGCGAGACCGGACTGCACGTGGTGGGCCCGGGCGGCGCGATCACCCTCTGACCACCCGTCGGACAGTGATCGTTCACCGGACGGCCATGGCCGCGGACCAGAGTGGTCCCGGTATTCGGAATGCGGCAGCAAGGGGTGGACGGATGGCCGGGGGAGAGTCGTTCCGGATCGATCTGGACGAGGTCGAGGCGGCGGCGAAGATGATCCAGACCATGCTGGACGACCTGGAGCGGCCGACGGCCGACCTGCTGGCGGTGGTCGGGCAGATCAGGCCGACGGCCTACGGTACCGACGCGCTGGGCAAGTCGCTGACCGGGGCCACCGCCTCGGTGGGCGGGCTGACGGAGCATCAGCAGCAAGTCCTGGACGGGATAAAGAAGTTCCTGACCAACAGCAGCCAGGTCGCCGAGAACCTGCACCAGATGGTCCAGAGCTACCGGGCCGTCGACGAGGCGAGCTCGGCCGAGCTGCGCACGGTCGAAGGGGCGGGTGCGACGCCGCCTCCGGTGGACCGGTCGAACGCGCCGCGGCCGACCGGCGTCCAGCTGGTCGACGGACCTCCGGCCGCACCGCCGGTCGCACCCGCGGCCTACGACGATCCGGACCGGCCGACGCTGGAGTACAACCACGCCGACGACGAGCCCGACTACGTTCCGGTCATGTTCTGACCCTGCATCAGTCATCCTCAGCAGCCTCCCGCAGAAGGACAGACGCCGTGATCGTGCTCCCTCCCGACCTGGCCGAAGTGCTCAAGGTCATCCAGAGCAACGAGGACGGGAAGGCCATCACCTTCCCCGACAGCAACGAGGACCTGCTGGCCGACCTGGCCACCGCCTGGGAGCGGTGGAGCTCGGTGGCCGAGCCCCGGATCAGGACCATCGTCGCCAACGCCCAGCTGGCCGTGCAGCACATGGAGGGCGAGGCGGCCGACGGCTACCGGCGCTACCTGAAGAAGTACGCCGAGGGTGACGACTCGCACGCCGCCACCACCGTGGCGGCGGCGGGGCGGATCGCGCAGGCACTGCGCGGTGCGATCGAGGCGGTCACCCAGACCAAGAACGAGATGATCCGCGAACTCCAGTACACGAAGGAGTACATCGAGGACAACCCGGCCGGCAAGAACGACGACATCGCCAAGTCGGAGGGCATCAAGGAGGCCGTCAGCACGTACAACACGTACGTCGGCCAGGTCGGCACCAACGTCGACACGATGCTCCGCGAGGGAGCCGGGCACTTCGAGCGGATGACCGCGGCCGGCCAGGTCGCCACCCTGTCCGGCGGGGGGAGCGGGGGCGGTGCGGGGAGCGGTGGTCCGACGGCGCCCCGTACGACGCTCGACTCGGTCTCGACGGTGGCGCCGCCCACGGTCGGTGCACCCGGCGCGACGGGCGGTCCGCTGGGCGGTCCGCCCGATCTCGGGGCGGGGGCCGGTGGGGTCGGCGGTGTCGGCGGCCTCGGCCTGAGCGGCTTCAGCGGTGGTGGCGGTGGCGGTAGCGGCTTCAGCGGTGGTGGTGGTGGTGGCGCCGGCGGTGGGACGGGTGCCGGTGCGGGCGGTTTCGGCGGCGGGATGCCGGGCGGGGCTGGCGGAGCTGCGGCGTACCAGCCTGCCGCTGCCGCGCTCAAGCCCTTCCGGATGCCGACGCCTGCTGCGGCTCCCACGCTCTCCTCCTCCTCCGGAGCTTCGGGTGGGGCCGGCATGCCGGTCTTCAAGCCGCTGAGTGCGACCGCTCCCGGTCTCCAACTGGCGGGTCACCAGGCACCCGAGGGCCTCGGCGGTCTCGGGGGCAGCGGTTCGGGCCAGGTCATGAAGCCCCTCGCGCCGTTCCACCCGGGGGGTGCGGACGGCAGCGGTCCGCTGGGCGGCGGGCTGGGTGGCCTGCCCGGCGGGCGCAACACCGGTGGCCTGGCCGGACGGCCGGGCGGGTTGCCCGGCGGTGCGCTGGCCGGCCGGGGTGCGGTGCCGGGAACTGGCGGTACGTCAGGCCGGCCCGGTGGTTCGCCGGCGTTCACGCCCGGTGGGCGCAGTGCCGGTGGACTCGGTGTGGGCGGACTCGGCGCGGGCGGCGCAGGCGCTGCGGGCGGTGCCGCCGGAGCCCGAACGGGCGGGCTGGGCATGGGTGGTGGCGCCCGGCTCGGCGGTGTCGGCGGCGGCGCGGGCAGCCCGATGATGGCCGGTGGCGCCGGGGGCGGCAGCGGGCGCGGTGGAGGTTCGGCCGTCGGTGCGGGCAGCGCCGGAGGCGGCCACGGTACGGCCGGCGCGGGTACCGGTGCCGGTACGGGTGGTCGCGCCGCAGGCGGCGGCATGCCCGGCATGGGCGGCATGGGTGCGATGGGCGGTGGCGCCGGAGCGGGCAAGGGGGCGGGTTCCCGCTTCGTCCGGCCCACCAGGTACGGCTGCGAGGACGACGAGGACGAGCAGGTGCTGTCGGACTCCGGCATCCTCGGCCAGGCCGTCCGGCACGAGTCGGACGACCAGCAGTGGCAGCGGATGCGCCGCCGCTGGGTCGAGGAGTCCAGGACCACGTCGGTCGGCGAGCTGCCGCAGGTGGTGGTCGCCGGGGCCGAGCAGACGGCCGACCGGCCGACCGCCCCCGCCGGGGGCGACCTGATGAGTCAGCTCACCACGGCAGTGCTCGGGCCGGACGCGACGACAGCGCCGAACGGCTTGGTCACGGGTTCTGCTGACGGTACGGCAGCCGGTGGTACGCCGACGACCTCGGAGGACGCCTTCCTGGACCGGTCTCGGTCGGTGGCCGAGCGGCGGGGCCGTACGGACGAGGAGGCGCCGGACCGGACGGCCGCGTCCGCACCGGCAGGTGGCGGTCCGGCCGCTGCTCCGGCAGGCGGGCCGGCGCCGCTGCGCGAGGAGGAGGGCTTCCAGGTGCCCAGCCCGTTCATGCGGGCCGCGATGGCCCGCCTCGCGACCACGGGTGCCTTCGAGGAAGAGACCGAACAGGCGGGCTCCGCCACCGGGCAGAGCGCCCCGGCCGCTCCGGGCCGCTGAGGAGGGGACGATGGACGAACAGCCGATGTCGGCCCGGACCGCCGCGACGCAGGTGGCCAAGGTGGCTGCGCAGCCGAGTGGTTCGACAGCCGGCGATGCCGGGACGGGGTTCCGGGTCGATCCCGCGCAGTACGCGGGGGCGGTCGGTCCAGTGCTGTCCGGGTCGGACCAACTCGGCGATCTGACCCGGGGTCTGAGTGCCTACATGTCCGGGATGAATGCCCGGGTGCCGTGGGGCAATGACGACTCCGGGGAGAAGTTCGCCGACGGGGAGAAGGGCTATCTCACTTACAGCGGCAAGGTGTTGGAGGGCTTGGGCAATCTGCCCGCCGCGCTCAAGTACATCGCGGACGGTCTGAAGGTGATGGCCGAGAGCTATGACAACACCGAGGAGGGCCTGTCCACCGGGCTGACCTCGATGGAGGCCGAGCTGCCGGAGACGGCGCTGTTCCACCCCGACCTTGCCCTGCGGGACGTCGCCCAGGGGCGTCCGCACCAGACCGGAAGGCCCTGATCAACCATGGCGGTCGAGCTCCCCGAACCCCTCCAGTGGGTCCTGCTCCTGCTGGCCGGTACCCGCTGGCCGGAGGGCGAGGAGGACGTGATGCGCGAGATGGCCGACCGCTGGCGCGCCGCCGGGGAGACCCTGGCGGACGTCGCCCGGTCGGTCGACTCCGCGCTCCAGCGGGCGCTCGACGGCCAACAGGGACGGGCGGCCGAGGCCTTGACCGCGCACTGGGCCAAGTTCACGGTGGGCAAGGGGAGTGAGGAGGACCCCGGGTTCTTCCCCAGCATGATCAAGTCCTGCGAGGGCATGGGCGAGATGCTGGACAGCATGGCCAACTCGACCGAGACCGCCAAGATCTCGATCGTGGCCCAACTCGGCATCCTGGCCTTCGAGATCGCCACTGCCGAGGCCGCCGCACCGTTCACGGCGGGTGCCTCGTTGGGTGCCATCCCGGCGGCTGTGGCGGTCACCCGGGTGGCGGTGCAGCAGATCCTCAAGAAGCTGTTGAAGGAGGCGCTGGAGTACGCGGCCAAGGAGGCCGCCCAGGAGGTCGCCATCAACATGCTGGCCCAGAGCATCCAGGTGATCGAGGGCAACCGGAAGGGCTTCGACACCAAGGAGTTGGGCCAGAGCGCACTCGGTGGCGCGGTCGGCGGGGCCTCCGGCCACCTGATCGGCAAGGGCCTGGGCTCGGCGGCGGGCAAGGCCGGGCTCGGCGGGGCGATGGAGACCGTCGGCGGCAAGATGGTGCACGGCGCGGCCGTCGGCGTCGGGGCGGACGTCTCCACCCAGCTCATCACCACCGGCACCGTCGACGGCGGCAGCCTGCTCGGCTCCGGCCTTAGCGGCGGCGCGAACGTCGGCCTGGAGCACGGCGCGGCCGCCATCAAGGGCAAGTTCCCCGGTGGTGGCGTCCCGGACATCCCGACGGGCGGGGGCATCCCGGCCGGTGGATCGGACGCCCCACCGGTGTTCGGCACCAACTCGTCCGGTACATCGGCCGGTTCGGACCGCTCCGGCGGCGGCTCGGGCAGCGGCGGCTCGGACAGTGGCGCGTACCGGGGCCCGAACGGCACGCACGGTTCGACCGCGACCGCGAGCCCGGGTGCAGCCCCGACCACGGTCCCGGATGCGGCCTCGGACGCGGCGCCGAGCCGGGCCAGGACGTTGAGCCCGTTCGGCTCCGACCGGCCGTCCGCCGGTGCGGACCTGAGCGGGAGCACCTCGCGGGGTGCCGACCCGACCCCCGCCGCCCAGAACTTCGACCGCCCTGCCGCCACGGAGTCCACCGCTCGCCCGGAGCCGGTCGCACAGGACCGTTCCCGCCCGGCCGAGCCGACGCCACGTCAGGCCGAGGCCGGTTCGACGGCGACCGACCGCACCCCCGTCGCCGAGAGCGTCCCGGCCCAGCGCCAGGCCGAGCAGGGCACCATCGGCACCACCCCGCGCTCGGAGCCGGTGGCGCAGCGGCTGGAGCCGGAGCAGGCTTTCGCCCGTCCCGAGGCGTCGTCGCGTCAGCAGTCGGAGGCCGTACCGGTGACGAACCGGTCGGAGCCCGAGTCACAGGCGTTCACCCGGCAGGAGGCGGTGGCGCAGCGGGTCGAGCCCGAGCCTGCTGCTCGTCCCGAGCCGGTGGCGCAGCGGCTGGAGCCGGAGCAGGCTCCCGCCCGTCCCGAGGCGTCGCCGCGTCAGCAGCCGGAGGCCGTACCGGTGACGAACCGGTCGGAGTCCGAGTCGCAGGCGTTCACCCGGCAGGAGGCCGAGCCTGCCGCCCGTCCCGAGCCCGTCGCGCAACGGACCGAGGCTGAGCCTGCCGCCCGTCCCGAGCCCGTCGCGCAACGGACCGAGGCTGAGCCTGCCGCCCGTCCCGAGCCCGTCGTACAGCGGACCGAGGCTGAGCCCGCCGCTCGTCCCGAGCCGGTGGCGCAGCGCGTGGAGCCCGAGCAGGCGCCCCGCCACGAACCGACGGCCCGTCAGCAGCAGCCCGAGCCCGTCGCGCAGCGGACCGAGGCCGAGCCCGCGCCGCAGTCGGCTGCCCGGCCGGTCGCCGGGCCGGTCGGGGACCGGCCGGAGCCGTCGATTTCGGCGCAGCCCTCCTCGCCCGAGTTCCGGGCGGCCGAGAGCGGCCCCACCATCGACAGCACCAGGCTCGCGGCCGGGCCGGCCATGGGCGTCCGCCCGTCCGGGGCCGACCGGTCCGATCCGGCATCGTTCACCCCGCCCCCGTCCTCACCCCCGACCCCGGACCTCCCGCCGACGGTGGCGGCGACGCCCCAGGGCACACCGCCGATGTCCGCGATGTCCCCGCCGCCCCCGGCCTCGACCAACGGGGCAACTCCTGCAACCCGTCCGGCCGGAAGCCTCGGACAGGTGCGCCCCAGCTCGGCCGGCGGCACTCCGCAGCCCCGCTCCGCATCCCCGGAGCCCTCCTCCGCAAGCCGCTTCGCCGCTCGCCCGGAAGCGTCGAGGCCGCGCTCGACCTCCAGCCCGACGCCGCTCCTGGCGGCCGGTACCGACCGTTCGACCGATACCCCGGTGTCGGCAGTTCCGGAGAACCCGACCGGCGACGACTACGCCGTCACCCGTCCGTCCGAACTGGCCGCCCTGACCCGGGACCTGCCCGGCCTGTCGCAGCAGCAGCGGGACCAGGCACTCGACTCGATGCCCGCCTCGGACCGGCGCGGGCTGGCCCGGGACCCGGCGTTCGTGGACGCACTGCAAAACCGGCTGCCGGCCGACCAGTTCGCCCGGACGGCGGCCCGGCTGATGGTGGACGTCGACCACCGGGTGCAGCGGCCCGCCTCGGCCCGCGCCGAGGCGGTGGCGCAGACCGCCCGGATGCTCCAGGACCCGGGCACCGCAGCCAGGTTGCTGAAGAACGGCAGCCGGATCGTGGTGGTGCCCAAGGACGTGCCGATGACCTCGGTCGGTCCGTTCGCCCACCTCGACGGCCGGACCGCCGAGAGCGATGCGGGTGGTGGCCGTGGCTGGGACGACGTGCGCGGCGCCGGCGGCACGTGGGCGGCGGTGACCGAGGAGAACCTGCTCGGCGACCGCACCACGGTCGGCCAGGACCCGCACTATCCGGACGGCTACTCCACCACCACCCACGAATTCGCCCACACCGTGCACCAGTTCGGCCTCTCGGACGCCGACCGGCAGCTGATCACCGACACCTTCGGGGCCAAGCTGGACGATGACGCGCTGCCCCGGATGTTCCGTCAGGACGGCGCCACCGAGTGGTCGGACGGTCCGCGCTGGCGGACCGACGGAAGCGACGGCGAGAACTACGCCGCCCAGGACGAGTTGGAGTACTTCGCCCAGGTCAGCAACGCCTACCTGGGTACCAACCACGGCATCGACCCGTACACCGGCCAGCCGAGGAACAACGGCGCGGACTGGGTGCGGGCGAACGAGCCCGGGCTGCTGCCGCTGCTGGAGCGGGTCTACGGACCCGACCCGGCAGCGCTGCACAGCGCCCCGGCCAACCCTGTGCAGGCCATGGACGCCGAGAACGACATGTACCAGGCCCTGCGCGATTTCACCGACCTGGTCGACCCGACGTCCGATCTGCCCGCCCCGCCCCCGCCCCCGATCGCCGAGCCGCGCCCGGACGCCGTGCCCGGTGACGACAGCGACTCGGACACCGAACCGTCAGACCCGCTGGTGGCAGCGCCGTCCGTGCACCTCGGCCCGGTGAACGAGCCGGTGAACGACCCGGCCAACGAACGGACGGAATCCGAAGGCGGGCAGGGTCCGACACCGCCGGAGGGCAGCGAGAGCACCCCGTCACCGGCCGCCCGGGCCGCCACGGAACTCGACTTCCCGCCACCCGGGCCACGCGTGGAGGTGGCGGGTGACGGCCTCTGCCTGCTCCATTCGCTCGCCGTGAGCACGCCCGACCTGGTGGGTTTCCGAACGGCCGAGCCCGGTGGCGTCGCGCGGCGGCTGCAGGCCGTGGTCGAGGACCACTTCAGCGACCTGCCCTCCGACCGCTGGCCGACCGAGGTCGTGTCCAACTACCGGAACCACCTGCTCGCCCGGGCGGACCTGCGCGCGAGCGACCTGCTCGACTACCTCCCGGCCGCTGTCCGGGATGGCTACGTCGGGATGCCGATCGCGGACCTGCGGGAGATCGTCGGCAACCACCTCACCGAGAACGCGCCGCCGCCGTCGCCGCGCGAGCGGGAGGCCCTGCTCCGGACCGTCCGGGACTGGAACAACCGCTGGTTGACCCGCGAGGGGGAGATGCTGCCGGCTGCCGCAGCCCATGCGCTGGGCCTCCGGATGCGGGTGGTCGGCCACGACGGCACCCCGCTGGCGGTCTTCGGACCCCGGGAGGGGCAGCCGGTGACGGTGTATCACCAGGGCAACCACTACGACGGCAGCACCCCGCCGGTGCCCGCGACGACGGACGGCAGCACGCCGACCGTCCCGCAGGAGAGCACGGAGGATTCCACCCCGAAGGCGGTCAGCCAGCAGCCGACGCTGACGCCCGAGGCCGAGCCGCAGCCGTCGCACTCCGAGCCTGAGCCGAAGGCCGAGCCCAAGGCCGAGCCCGAGCCCGAGGCCAAGGTCGAGCCCGAGGCGGAGCCTGAGACCAAGGCCGAACCCGAGGTGGAGCCTGAGACCAAGGCCGAGCCCAAGGTCGAGCCCGAGCCCGAGCCCGAGCCGCAGCCGCCGCACCAGGAGCCCGCCGGGCCCCGGCCGATCGCAGGCTCCGACCTGGTGGTCGGGCTGACCGGGGACGAGGCGGCCGTCCGGGAGAAGGTCATCGACGTCCTCGCCGGGGTCGTGCCGGGGGACCGGGCGGCGGTCCGGGCCTTCGCCGACGCCCACTTCGGCCCGGCGACCCTGCGTCCGATGCTCGGCGCGCTGTCCCGGGGCGAGACGTGGACGGTCCCGTACGAGGGCAAGGGCTGGAGCGGCGGTATCACGCTGCGCGGCGAGGTCACCGGGTCGACCCGGCTGCGTACCGAGAAGATCGAGTTCGAGAACGGCGCCGACCGGACGGTGGCGATCGGGAACGGCCGCGACGCGCAGTGGCAGTACAACATCGGGGTCCAGGCCCGGCAGTCGGGCGGTGGCGCGGAGCCGGCGGAGCTGGCTGGCTACTTCCACGACCGCGGCCAGGGCGAGGTCAACCTGGACCTCGGCGGGATGGTGGCGCGGTCCAAGACCTCCGAGCCCGCCGACGTGTTCGACACGAAGATGCGGCTGGAGCTCGACTTCAACGACCTGCGCCATGACCACCAACCGGTGACCACCGCCTCCGGCGGGCGCACCGAGGCGGTCGACCTGAGCCTGAACGTCGCCGTGCCGGTGCGTCCTGACGGTGATTCGGTGGGAGAGCTGCGGACGCCTCCGCAGCGGCTGCTGGACGGCCGGGTCGGCGGTCAGGAGATCGTGCTGGACCTGTCGCCGCGCGACGGGGCCGAGGGCCGGCGGCCGGTGCAGGCGCTGCTGGACCAGGTGGAGCGGGCGGCCGAGCAGGAGTTCGGCAAGGACTGGCCCGCGATGCGCGAGAAGGTCCTCACGGAGGTCGACTTCGGTCGGCTCCAGCGGGACCTGAAGAGCATGACGGCCGGCGAACCGACCACGGTCACGCTCACCGACCGGCGCGGCAAGACGCTCGGCACCGTCGAGATCAGCGCGCGGGTCGGGGAACTGCGTCAGACCGGCACCACCAAGGAGACCGAGTTCAACATCGGCACCACCGTCCAGCAGGTGCGCAGCACCGCGACGACCCGTGGCAACGCGGGGCAGTTCGGGCTGGCCAACACCCTGAGGCCGGGGGCCGCACTGTTCGGCATCGGCGGCGCCGGCCGGCTGGGCCGGGACCGGATCCAGATCGCGGGTGACAGCCGGACCGCCCAGCTGACCAGCAAGTCCAAGGTGCCGGGCGTCCGTTACGAGGGCGCGGTCCACTTCGAGATGACCTTCAACGGCAAGGCCGACCCGCACGACGCGGGCACGGCGGACGTCCAACTGCTGGTGGACCGCGCGGACACCGCCCCCGAGGCCGTCACGCCGGAGCCGACCGGACCCGAAACCGTCCCGTCCGAGTCGCCGAAGCCGCCCGTACCCGACACGGACGGGACGGACGAGACCGCCGCGCCGCCGGTGCACGAGGTGCACGAGGTGACCGCCCCGCCGGACTCGGTCTGGGAGGGCGGCAACGACCGGGGCGGCCTCGGCGAGACCGTCGTGGTGCGGGACCTGGAGAGCACCGCCGCGCTGCGCTCGGCCGTGGACGCCCAGGGGCGGGAACGGTTCGGCGACGACTGGGACGCCGTCAGGGACCAGGTCCTGCGCGGCTTCAGCCAGCCGAACCTGGCCGCCCGGCTGACCGGGATGACCCGGGGCGAGGCGTTGGAGGTGAAGATCCCCGGCAAGGAGAACCTGGTCGTCACCGCCGTCGCCAGGGTCGAGTCGATGACCTACCGCCGCGACGACGGCAAGGCCGAGCTCAACACCGTGAACGAGACCGGCGCTTTCAGCGTGGACCGCAGCCTGCTGGCGCGTACCGCCGCCGTCAACGCCCAGTTCGGCGGCACCGTCGCCAAGGCGGTGCCCGGCGCCCCGGGCGCCGACCTGCTCGCTGTCGGCACCGGTCAGCAGCGCGAGCGGGCCGGCGGGCAGGGCCGTCAGGCCGACCGGGTGTTCGCCAACGGCAAGTACAGTGCGCCGCAGGTGATCTACGGTGCCGAGCTGGCCGTGGACGTGCACTTCGGCCGCCCCGGCGAGGCGTCAGGTGGCCGGTCCGACGTCTCGGCACCGCTCCGGGTCGAGGTGGGCCTGGACGCCCGGGACACCGTCAAGGTGCAGGTGCCCCGCAGCGACGACGGTGCGATCGCGTTCAAGCGGGCGGCCGAGCCCGCCGAAGGCACGGCGCCCGCCCGCGACGACCAGCCGGCCCCGACCGGGCGCAGTGCGGCGGAGCTGAACCGGCCCGAGGCGACCCACACCGCGCCGCGCCGGATGCGTGAGCAGCACGAGCTGAACGCGTCCTACGTGGTGCACAGCCTGAGCGGCGCGGACAAGGTGCGCACTGCCGTGGAGGATGCGGTCCGCGCCAAGTACGGCGAGCCGTCACCGGAGGTGAAGGAGCGGCTCGACGCGACCTTCGACCGGGTCGCGCTCAGGACCCAGCTCTCCCAGCTCACTCGGGGCGGGAAGATCACCGAGACCGTCTCCGGCACGACCTGGAAGGCCGAGGTCACCGTCACGGCCAGGCTGGCGGACGCCACCTACCACTCCAAGGCGGACAAGTACGAGTTCGAGTCCGGCACCCGCACCTCCCGTGGCCAGGGCAACGTACGGGACCGCCGGGAGCGGCTGGACGGCGGCGGCCTGCTCAGGATGCAGGCACCGTTCGTGAACGTCGCGGGCGGCTACACCCATCGGATCGACCGCACCTACGGCCATGGCGCGGAGACCGTCGGCTCGGCCTCGAACCGCGGCAAGCACGTCGAGCCGGCCGTGTTCTTCGACGTCGACACGGCGTACGACGTCCAGGTCACCTTCAAGCGGCTGAACGTGAACGACGGTTCGCACACCCAGCAGATCGACACCGTGGCCCGGGTGGCCGTGCCGATGCGCGACGCCGACCCGGTCTCCGGGCCGGTCGAGCGGACCACGACGAAGCAGCCGAAGGGCTTCGTGGAGGGTCGGCGACTGGACTCCTCGGCGATCGTCACCGACGTCCACGCGCTGCCCGGGACGGCCCGGGACACGACGGACGGCAAGGCGGACGGCAAGGCGGACGGCAAGGCGGACGGCACAGCCGGACCGACGGCGGGACCGCGTCGGACGCTGGGCGAGTCGGTCCTGTCCCAGGTGGAGTCGGGCTGGAAGTCCGGCAGTTCGCTCCGGCCGACCGGAAAGCCGGACGGCGGGCCGAAGTTGGAGCGCAACCCGTTCGGGAGCGACTGGTCGGGCATCCGCCGGAAGCTGGACCAGGAGCTCACCCCCGACCGGCTCCAGTCCAGGCTGAAGGGGATGACGGCCGGGGACGAGATCGTGGTGCGGCACGGGCGCACCACCGTCCGGGTCGGCGCGGTGCTCCGCGACCGGATGGAGCACCTGGGCGATTCGGGCACCACCGAGTTCAACACCGGCACGGACGTCCAGCGGTCGTTCGCGGACGCCGAAGGCACCGGCCACAGCCACCAGGGCCTGCTCGGCGCGACCGCCGCCGTCCCCGTGCCGGGCGCGCCCGTCTCGGTGACGGCCGGTCTGACCGGCACCGGTGGCAAGGGCCAGGAGCACGCGGACGTCCGGACCAGCAGCACCTCGGCCGGCTCCGCCACCAAGGCCAAGCTGCCCGGCAGCGCCTACCGGGGCGAGGCGGAGCTGCAGTTCACCATCACCAGGCGGCCCGTGGTCGGCGCCTCCGTCCACCAGCGGCGCACCGCGGCGATCGGCTTCGAGACCATCGTCGAGTCGGGTGAGACCACGCCGGTCCGCCCGAAGCCCGCCGACGAATCGGTGCCCGCCGAGAACCCGCCCCGGACGCTGTCGGCCGAGCCGCCCGCGCCGACCGACGTCCGGGTCCCGCCGGAGCGGGTCTGGGAGACCGGACTGCGCGACACCGACGTGCTGCGCTGGCTCGGCGATGTCGGCGGCGTCCAGGACCTGGCGCGGCTGCGCGGCCCGGAGTTCTTCGGCAGGTCCAACTGGGAGGAGATGGCGCCCGTGGTCGGGACCGTCACCTCGCACAGCCACCTGTCGGCACTGTTCGGCACCGCGACCCAGGGCACCGAGGTCTCGGCGACCGTCCCGACCAAGCGGGTGACGCTCGGCGGCGGCAAGGGGGTGGAGGTCGGCGTGAAGATCATCTCCCTCGAACACCGGGACACCGACTCCGCGGTCGAGCTGAGCCCGTCCAACGCCACCTCCTCCGGTACCTCCCGGTCGGAGCTGTCGGCGAAGAACGCGGGCGTGCAGGGCCAGGTCGGCGCGAGGATCACCGGCGACGTCACCCACAACCCGGCGCTCACCGGCGGGGCCCAGCGGATCTGGCGTGAGGGCGGTACGCACGGCGACGCGGGGCAGATCATCTCCAACGGCAAGTACTCCGCCCCGATGGCCCGTTACTCCGGCGCCGCCGAGGTGGAGGTCACGCTCTTCGACGGGAAGCGCAACCCGGTCAAGGAGAAGGGGATCGTGCCCTTCACGGTCGACATCCCGCTGTCGGAGACCACCGGGCTGGCCCTGCCGGGCGACCACTACCTCGCCTTCACCGAGGACCACAAGGGCGGTGAACTGCGCTTCGGTGAAGGATCCAGGCTCCTCGACGAGGTCCACCAGACGCTGACCGAGGGCGGCGAGCCGTTCGACCACACCACGGCCACACCCGCCGAGCGGGAGCAGCTGATGGGCACCGTCCGGGTCGGGCAGGCGGCCTTCGGCGGGGAGTTCACCGCCGGAACGGACGCGGGCATCGCCCGGATCCGGGCGACCCACCGACTGGTCGAACTGGCCGGCGGCTCCTCGACCGCCACCTCCGCCCTGCTGGGCGACCTGCTCGGGAAGCCGGACGGCGCCCCGCTGGAGGCAGGCGAGGTGCGCCAGGTGGTCGACTACGTGGAACGGAAGGCGGCCGACGGGCCCGTCACCCTCGACGACCTGGTCGCCGGGGCAGCGGACGGCTGGCCCGCGCAGGAGCCGTACGAGATCAACCGCGAGGCGTGGACGGACCACGGCCCGGCCAACGAGCTGGTCACCGCCGCGATGGCGGACGCGGCGGCGGCGGTCCGCCCGCTGCTCCAGGAGGGGCTGCCGACGGTCGGGCGGCTCTACCTGACCGTCTCCGGGGAGGGGGCGGAACTGCCGCTGCGGCGGGAGTTCGAGCTGGACGGCGACCCGGAGGAGCAGATCCGGCGGATCGAGGAGGACACGTACCTGAAGCCGGGGACGCGGCCGAGTGAGGTCTCCGTCCGGCTGGCCGGTGCGCCGGAGGGCGGCCACGACTGGGATTTCCGGATCACCGCCCGTCCCGAGGGCAGTCGCGAGCTGACGATCCGCCACCGCCTGCCTGCGGACGGCCTGCCCGCGGAGGGCGAGCAGTCGGGTGACCAGCAGCCGGACACCCAGCAGCCGGACGCCCAGCAGCCGGACGACCGGATCCGGACCGCTGCAGCGGCGAGCGTCGCGGCGGCGGCCGCGTTCGCTGCGGGGCGGACCGCGGCACCGGCGGAGTGACGGCCGTGGGCTGACGGCCGGTCAGTCCGGCTCCCCCGTGCGGACGCGGGGGAACGCGGTGGGGTGCTCGTCACGGAGGTACGCGAGCAGGTGCTCGCGTACCTCGAAGCGGAGGGCGGCGACGTCGTCCGGGGTGCGGGCGGTCATGGTGGCGCGGACCACGATGGTGCTGGGCGTGGTGTCGGTGACCTGGAGCGACCATTCGAGGGTGTCCCAGAGGGGCGTGGTCGGGAGGAACTCGCCCAGGGCGGTGCGGAGCCGGTCCACCTGGGTGCTGTGGTCGAGGTGGAGCAGGACCGCGCCGAGCAGGCCCGGGTCCTTGCGGGTCCAGTTCTCGAACGGCTTGCTGATGAAGTAGGAGGTCGGGACGATCAGCCGCCGGTAGTCCCAGAGCCTGATCACCAGGTAGGAGAGGGTGATCTCCTCCACGGTGCCCTGCTGGCCCTCGACGATGACGGTGTCGCCGAGCCGGACGGTGTCGCCGAACGCGATCTGGACCCCGGCGAAGAAGTTGCCCAGGGCGCTCTGCGCGGCGATGCCGGCCACGATGCCGATGATCCCGGCCGAGGCGAGCAGGCTGGCACCGATCGTGCGCATGGCCTGGAAGGTCAGCAGCATCACGGCGACCGTGACCACCGCGATCAGGGCGCTGACCACCCGTCGGGTCATCCCCAGCTGGGTCCGTACCCGCTGCACCCGGGCCGGGTCGTCGGCGACCGCCTCGTACCGGGTGAAGAACGCCTCCAGCAGCGCCGCCACGATCCGGACGGTCAGCCAGCCGATGCTCGCCAGCAGAACCAGCAGGATCACGTGGTGGGTGTCGTCCCCGTCCAGCTCGAAGAGCCGTTCGATCGGCCGGGCGGCGATCAGCAGGCTGCTGCAGACCACCAGCTGGAGCGGAATCCGACAGCGTCGCAGCAGTGCCCAGACCGGCGCCTCGGGATGCCGACCGGCCACCCGCTGCAGCACCTGGTCCGCCACCCAGCCGACCGCCAGGGTGGTGACGACGACGGCGAGCAGTACGACGAGCGGCCAGAGCACGGGCACACCTCCACGGGGAACAGGGTGATTTGCACCCTGGTGTGACGGTATGTCGGCGGACCTGCTGTGGCACGGAGACCCGGCCGTGGAAGCCGCCCCCGGCGGCCGAGACGTCCTGCACCGTGATGTACGACTCGTTGACGCCATCGGCGCGCTGCGTCAGCACGTGTTGAGCGCCGAGCGCCGTCAGCCGTGCGCACTCGGCCTCGGGCGTGGCCGGGCGCTCTGCACCCACGAGCCCGGTGCCGACCCGCACATCGGGAAACGACGACGGTGCAGGTCTGTTCGGTGGTCAGCCTCGGGCCCGCTCGGCGGTGGAGACGGCTTCCTCATCGCGTTCGGGGCGGTTGGTCCACAGCATCACGCGAACCGCGGTCGCATCGGCCGGTCGAGCAGTGGCCAGCTCCCGGTCGAGGATCTCTCGGGCGAGCTCGTCGAGGGCGGTCTGCGCGTCGTCGCCGCGCTCGACGGCGTCGGTGCCGAGGAACACGCCGACGGTCCACTCCCCGGTGGCGTGCTGCAGGTCGACGCGGTGCCAGACCTTCACGAGTCGGTCGATCTCGGTCTGCGCGCGCGCCTCGGACAGGTTCAGTGCCGCTGCGATGGCGTCGACGGGCAGCGCGTCGTCGACGTACGCCCTGCGCACAAGCCGGGTGACTGCCTTGGCCGTGAGCCCCCGGGCACGGGCGTACCCGCCGTCCTTGCGCAGTCGCTCGGCGGCCTCGGCCATCGCGTGCTCGGTGGTCGGGGCATCGGGCTCGGCGGCGAAGTCGCGGGCGGCGTCCTGCTGTTGCTGCAGGCGGTGCGGCTGGCTGGTGCCGGGCTGCTCGCTCATGGTGGCGACGTCTCCTGCTGGGGTGTGGTGGGCGCTCGCACCCTCTGGATGAGTCCGTGCCAGGTTTGTCCGATGAGGGTGGGCCACCAGGCGGTGGTGTTCGCGGTAGGTGTCGATGACTTCGTCGACGGGGATGGAGGGCCAGACGGTGAGGGTGCCGGTGTGGCGGTTGATGACTCCGCCTGCCTGGGGCGGGCTGCGGCCGGACGTGGCGAGGCTACGTGTTGCAAGGCTGAGACCAAGCGAAGGCAGTCAAGCCGTAAACACTATGATCGTATGGGTGATACTGCTCGCTCTGGGCCCAGTTGGTGCGCCAGGGCATGGGGAACCGCGATCCAGGGGGAGAGATGGCTGCGGACCGGGAAATTCCGGAGATCTCGGACGACGAACTGCTCGAGGTGGCCGACAACCCGACTCAGGCACGGGAACTGCGGCGCGCGCTGCGGACCTTGGCCGACTCGGACTCCGTCGGCGACCAGTTGCAGCGGATGGCCAGGGACGTGCTGGCCGGCCGGGTCGGAATGCGCGAGGTCGTCCAGTCCGACACCTACCTCAGCGCGATCGGTGACCGGCTGGGCCAGATCCGTAGGGCTGCCGAGAACCTCTCACCGGCGGAGCAGAAGGCCTCCGAGGGGCGGGCCGAGAAGCTGCGCGAGGAGACCGAAGCCGAGTACGGGCCGGACGAGCCCGAGGAGTGGGAACTCGACCGGTACCGTCGCTGACGGTCTTTCGGGGGCGGTTGCTCGGCCGGCGTGGTGATGGAAAACGGGGGCGTTGATGTCGCAGCAGATCGTGGTGGACCCGGTCAGTCTTCGGGCTGAGGGTAAGAATTTGGGTGCGGTCGGTGAGGATTTCCTGGCT
>NZ_JBEOXV010000009.1:0-242228 GCF_040296785.1 Kitasatospora sp. NPDC002040
TGCAGGGGGGACCCTGTGGGAGAGTAGGACGCCGCCGAACAATCTTTGGTCAGAAAGCCCCGCCGGGTAACCGGCGGGGCTTTCTGCATTTCCGGACCGGAACAGAACGAACGGGGCGGAACTCAGGCCGACACCCGGCCGTGCGCCGGCCGGGACCGGTACAGCTCCAGTGCGATGTCGACCAGCGACACCCGTTCCAGGCCGGCCACCTCACTCAGGGGGATCCAGGCCGCCAGGTCGGTCGAGCCGTTGGTCTCGTGCTGGAGGCTGCCGCCCGTCACCCGGGCGGCGTAGACGATCCGCAGGCTGTGGAAGTCGGTCGGGACCTTGTTCCGGGCGAACGGCGGGTCGATCAGCTGCCGGGAGTCGACGCCGAGCAGCAGCTCCGGGACGACTTCGTAGCCGGTCTCCTCCCGGACCTCCCGGATCACCGCGTCGTACGGGTCCTCCCCGTGGTCCAGCCCGCCGCCGGGGACGGTCCACGCGTGGGTGCCGTCGCCGCCGACCCAGCGGGCGAGCAGCACCTGTCCGTCCTGCACGCACACGCCGTACGCGGCCACCCGCTGTCGTCGTACCCGCTCCGCCGTCATGTCAGGACTCCCTCCGTACCGGGACAAGCAGAGCCGACAGCCAATCATCGGACGGACCCGCGGGACCACCCGGTTTCGGCTCCTGCTGCCGCGTAAGGTCGGCGGCATGGAGACGAGGAACCCGAGTCAGGACGGCATCCGGAGCACCGACAGCCTCAGCCGCGACGATCTCGCGGCCGCCGGGGCGGTGCTGGCGGCGGCGAGTGCGGTGGACGGCCGGGAGGCGGTGTCGGAGGCGGGACGGCTGCGGCTGCGGGAGGACAGCGTGCGGCCGGGGGTGACCCATCTGGTGCAGCGTCAGGAGGGGGTGCCGACGGGGTACGCGCAGTTGGAGACGGCGGACAGCCGGACCACGGTGGAGCTGACGGTCCATCCGGACCACCGGCGGCTCGGTCTGGGCCGGCAGCTGCTGGACGCCACGCTGGCCGAGGTGGACGAGGACACTGTCGACTTCTGGGCGCACGGCGGCCACCCGGGTGCGGCCCGGTTGGCGGCGGAGTACGGGGCGGTGCTGGTCCGGGAGCTGCGGCAGATGCGGCGGCCGAGCGAGCCGGTGCCGGCCGAGCCGGAGCTGCCCGAGGGCGTGGTGCTGCGGAGCTTCCGCCCCGGCACGGCGGACGGGGCGGCGTGGCTGCGGCTGAACGCGCTGGCGTTCGCCCACCACCCCGAGCAGGGCAGCTGGACCGAGCAGGACCTGGCCGACCGGCTGGCCGAGCCGTGGTTCGACCCGGCCGGGCTGTTCCTCGCGTTCCGGGGGGAGCAGCTGGTCGGGTCGCACTGGACCAAGGTGCACCCGGACGGTCTGGGCGAGGTGTACGTGGTGGCGGTGGACCCGGCGGAGCAGGGCAGCGGTCTCGGCCGGGCGCTGACGGCGGCCGGGCTCAGGCACCTGGCGGAGGACCGGAAGGTGCCGGCCGTACTGCTCTATGTGGACGCCGACAATCCGGCCGCGGTGCGGGTATATGAACGACTGGGATTCACCATCCACGAGGTGGACCTGATGTACCGCATCGCCGCAGGTGGTGACAGGGTGAGCTGACCCGGACACGGGGTGACGGACTCAGCTTTCCTCCTGGCCATGCGGTGTTTACCGTGGATTAAGTTGCCGCCGCAAAGATCACAGGATGACGTCAGCAGTGCCACGCCCCCGGTCGGCCGGACACCCTTCGGCCGACCGGTCTCCGACCGCCCCCGGCGGTTGGGCGCTGGCGCCCGCCGCCGGGCACCCGGAGACCGTCCTGCTGGAGGAGCTGGAACCCATGAGCGTCCCCCGTCCCGCGTCCGTCCCGAAGGCCCCGAGCCCCAAGACCACCACCGTTCTGCCCACCGTCGTGCCCTCCGCGCTGCCGCCGTCGCTGGCGCTGGCCGACGCCGAGCTCCAGGCCGACGGCCAGGAGCTGGACGAGCTGCCGCAGGGCCGCTTCCTGGACCGCGAGCGCAGCTGGCTGGCGTTCAACGAGCGGGTGCTGGAGCTGGCCGAGGACCCGCAGATCCCGCTGCTGGAGCGGGCCAAGTTCCTGGCCATCTTCGCCAGCAACCTGGACGAGTTCTTCATGGTCCGGGTGGCCGGGCTGAAGCGCCGGATCGCCACCGGGGTGGCGCAGCGCTCGGCCTCCGGTCTGCAGCCGCGTGAGGTGCTGGACCAGATCTGGACCAGGTCGCGGGAGCTGATGGCCCGTCACGCGGCCACCTTCCAGCAGGAGGTGCTGGCGGACCTGGCGGCGGAGGGGATCGAGCTGGTCCGCTGGGCGGAGCTGGCGGAGAAGGAGCAGGCCCGGCTGCACACGCTGTTCCGGCAGAAGATCTTCCCGGTGCTGACCCCGCTGGCGGTCGACCCGGCGCACCCGTTCCCGTACATATCGGGGCTGAGCCTGAACCTGGCCGTGGTGGTGCGCAATCCGGTCTCCGGCCACAAGCACTTCGCCCGGGTGAAGGTCCCGCAGTCGCTGTCGCGCTTCCTGGAGGCGGGCCCGCAGCGGTACGTCCCGCTGGAGGACGTGATGGGGGCGCACCTGGAGGAGCTCTTCCCGGGGATGGAGGTGCTGGCGCACCACGCGTTCCGGGTGACCAGGAACGAGGATCTCGAGGTCGAGGAGGACGACACCGAGAACATCCTCAAGGCGCTGGAGAAGGAGCTGATGCGGCGTCGGTTCGGCCCGCCGGTGCGGTTGGAGGTGGAGGAGTCGATCGACCCCTACATCCTCGACCTGCTGGTGCGGGAGCTGAACATCACCGACGCCGAGGTGTTCCCGCTGCCGGGGCCGCTGGATCTGACCGGTCTGTTCGGGATCGCCGACCTGGACCGGCCGGAGCTGCGCTACCCGAAGTTCGTGGCGGGCACGGCCCGGGGCCTGATCGAGGTGGAGTCGGCCTCGCAGCCGGACATCTTCGCGGCCATGCGCGAGCGGGACGTGCTGCTGCACCACCCGTACGACAGCTTCTCGACCTCGGTGCTGGCGTTCCTGGAGCAGGCGGCCAACGACCCGGACGTGCTGGCGATCAAGCAGACGCTGTACCGCACCTCGGGCGACTCGCCGATCGTGGACGCGCTGACCGACGCGGCCGAGTCCGGCAAGCAGGTGCTGGTGCTGGTGGAGATCAAGGCGCGCTTCGACGAGCAGGCCAACATCAAGTGGGCCCGCAAGCTGGAGGAGGCGGGCTGCCACGTGGTCTACGGCCTGGTCGGGCTGAAGACGCACTGCAAGCTCTCGCTGGTGGTCCGGCAGGAGGGCGACACGCTGCGGCGGTACGCCCACGTCGGGACGGGCAACTACCACCCGAAGACGGCCAGGCTGTACGAGGACCTGGGGCTGCTGACGGCGGACCCGCAGGTCGGTGCGGACCTGTCGGACCTGTTCAACCGGCTGTCCGGGTACAGCCGGCGGGAGTCCTACCGCCGGCTGCTGACCGCTCCGCGCGGGCTGCGGGACGGGCTGGTGGCGCGGATCCAGCAGGAGATCGCGCACCACCGGGCGGGGCGGCCGGCGTTCGTGAAGATCAAGGTCAACTCGATCGTGGACGAGGCCGTGATCGACGCGCTGTACCGGGCCTCGCAGGCCGGTGTGCCGGTGGACGTCTGGGTGCGCGGGATCTGCGCGGTCCGGCCCGGGGTGGCGGGGCTGAGCGAGAACATCCGGGTGCGCAGCATCCTGGGCCGGTTCCTGGAGCACTCCCGGATCTTCGTGTTCGGGAACGGCGGCGAGCCGGAGGTCTGGTTCGGCAGTGCGGACATGATGCACCGCAACCTGGACCGCCGGATCGAGGCGCTGGTGCGGGTCACCGACCCGGCGGCCCGGGCGGAGCTGTCGGGGCTGATCGACCTGGGGATGTCGGACGAGACGGAGTCCTGGCACCTGGGGTCGGACGGCCGGTGGACCAGGCACTCGCAGGACGCCGACGGCCGGCGGCTGCGGCACGTGCAGGACCTGCTGATCGACTCGCGACAGCGCCGACGCAAGCTGCCTTAGCAGCAGCTGAGAGACAGTCACCATCCCCGGGGCATCCGCCACCACAGCGGGGACAGCCCTCGGGGGGACGAGGAACCAGCATGACCGATCTGCCGACGACGACGGAGCGCACCGACCATCCGGCCCCGCCGGGGGAGGTGCTGGCGGGGTACCTGCACGCCCGGGCCGGGGCGTTCCTGCGGGCGCTGCCGCTGGCGGTGGGGGAGGCCGGGTCGCGGACCGGGTCGCTGCCGAGCGGCGGGGGCCCGCAGGCCGCCGCCACCGGGACGGGTGAGCTGCTGCGCTGCGTGCGGCGGATCGGCGGGGCGCTGCACACCTACTCGGCGGCGTTCGAGCCGGAGTGGGCGGAGCAGACCAGGACCGAGCTGCGCTGGCTGCTGGAGCTGCTGGCGCAGGAGCCGGGGTACGTCCGGCGGTCGGCCCGGCTGCTGGCGGCGCTGGACTCGTTGAGCGAGACCGATCCGCGCCGGCCGGGGATGCTGGCCGGGCACGCGGGGGCGCCGAAGGCGCGGGCGCTGATGGAGCGCCAGCTGACGCTGGCGCGGACCAGGGCGCACACCGCCCTGCTGCAGGAGCTGCGGTCGGCCCGGCTGCACGCGCTGGCGGACCGGATGACGCTGCTGGCGGGGGAGGTTCCGCTGGTCGCGGGCGGCGGCGGTGAGCTGCGGGTGCAGGTGGCGGACGCGCTCGGGCTGCTGTCGGCCGGGGTGGCGGCGCTGCCGCCGGCCCGGGCGCCGTACGGGGGTGAGGGTCTGCACCGGCTGGGGGCGGTGCCGGCCCAGTCCTCCCCGGTGGACCCGGTGGGGGCGGTGCAGCAGGCGGCCGAGGTGGCGGCGGACGCGGCGCTGGCGGCGGACGACGCGCCGTGGCACCGGGTGCGGATCCTGGTGAAGCGGGCCCGGTACGCGTTGGAGGTGTGCGGGGCGGGGCTGGCGGAGCTGGACGGGATCGACCGGGTGCTGGACCGTCACCAGGAGGCGGCGGACGCGGCGGTGACGGTGTCGACGGCGGCGCGGACGCCGCGGATCACCCCGGCGACGGCGTACGTGCTCGGGGTGGTGCATGCTGATCAGCGACTGGAGGTGGAGGCGTCGAGGTACGCCTTCGGACACCAGTGGCCGACTCTCCAGCATCACGGGTGGCACGAATGGGCAAGCTGCTGACCGCACCGGTCCGGGGGCCGCGACGCCGGTCGGCCCGGCACGGGCAGACGATCCTGGCGGCCGGGGCGGTGCTCTGGGTGCCGGGGCCGCCGAAGAAGCGCGGGCCGGGTCGGAAGAAGCCGCGGATCGCGCTGATCCACCGGCCGAAGTACGACGACTGGTCGCTGCCGAAGGGAAAGCTGGACCCGGGTGAGGGCTGGCGGGCGGCCGCGCTGCGGGAGGTCCGGGAGGAGACCGGGCTGCACTGCGTGCTGGGGGTGGAGCTGCCCACCCAGCACTACCTGGCGCAGGGGCGGGCCAAGGAGGTCAGGTACTGGGCGGCGGTGCCGACCGGTGGTGCGTTCGCGCCCAACCGCGAGGTGGACCGGCTGAAGTGGCTGTCGCCGCGGAAGGCGAAGGCCCGGCTGACCCACGAGCGGGACCGGGAGCTGGTGGACGCGCTGCTGCGGGCGCTCGCCGACGGGGCGTTCTGAGAGACCTGCTCGCGCTCTGCCTGTGACGCAACCGTTACTACCGATCGGTGTTTCCCGCCATCCGCCACAGGTTCACTCTCCGTTCATTTGCGACGGGCTGACGCGTCACCTACCCGGCCTAACTTCGGTATCACCGGAGGGCCGAACGGGCCCCGGACCACAGCAGAACCCGTACCGCCGTCCCGTCCCGGGACCCGGCAGAGAACGGGTGGTGCCACAGAAAGGGAACCCCTGTGAAGCTCCAGCGGAACGGCCGCTCCAAGGCCCTCGCGATCGGTGCCATGGCGCTCGTTGGCTCGCTGTCGCTCGCGGCCTGCGGCTCCGACGACAACACCGACCCGAAGGCCGCCGCCTCGACCGGTGCCTCGGCCGCCGCCAAGATCGACTGCGGCAAGGCCGGTCAGCTGCTCGGTGCCGGTTCCACCGCCCAGCAGAGTGCGGTCGACGTCTGGAAGGTCGCCTACGGCAACGCCTGCTCCGGTTCGACCATCACCTACTCCGGTGGCGGTTCGGGCGCCGGCGTGCAGCAGTTCAACCAGGGCAAGGTCGCCTTCGCGGGCACCGACTCGGCTCTCAAGGAGGCGGAGGTCACCGCGTCCAAGGACGTCTGCAAGACCGGCCAGGGCATCAACCTGCCGATGGTGGCCGGCCTGATCGCGATCGTCTACAACGTGGACGGCGTCGACAACCTGGTCCTGGACGGTCCGACCCTGGCGGGCATCTTCGACTCGAAGATCGTCAAGTGGAACGACCCGGCGATCGTCAAGCTGAACCCGACCGCCAAGCTCCCGGACGCCGACATCCAGGCGGTCCACCGCTCGGACGACTCCGGCACCACGGACAACCTGACCAAGTACCTGGAGAAGACCTCGGGCGGCGCCTGGCCGTACAAGGCCAGCAAGACCTGGGCGGGCAAGGGCGGCCAGTCGGCGGCCCAGAACGCCGGTGTCTCGGCCCAGGTGAAGTCGGGCAAGAACTCGATCGGCTACGCCGAGCTCGCCTACGCCCAGACCAACAACCTGAAGTCGGCCGCCATCGCGACCGGCGCCAGCAAGCCGGTCGAGGCCACCGCCGCCAACGCCGCCACCACCTTCGCCAAGGCGAAGATCGCGGGCACCGGCAGCGACCTGGCGCTGAGCCTGGACTACGGCACCAAGGACGAGGGCGCCTACCCGCTCGTCCTGGTCACGTACGAGGTCGTCTGCGACAAGGGCAACAAGGCCGAGACGCTCGACACCCTGAAGTCCTTCCTGAACTACGCGATCAGCGACGCCGGCCAGCAGGCCATCTCCACCAAGGGTTACGTTCCGCTCCCGAAGGAGCTGAGCGACAAGGTGAAGACCGCGGTCACCGCGCTCGCCTGATCCAACTGAACCACCGGCCGGGCAGCCCTCTAAGAGGGGGGCGGGGCTGCCCGGCCGGCTCACAGATCACCACAAGTCCGGGGCACCGCCGCCATGGTGCCGCCCTCCGCGGGGCAGCACCACCAGACCGGAGTACACACCATGACTTCATCACCCCCTGCCGCCGCTCGCGGCGGGGCCCGCCGGAGCCGGGACAGCCGGCGCGGCGACAGCATCTTCTTCAACCTCTCCCGCGGTTCGGGCATCCTGCTGCTGGTCATCATGGCCGCCATCGCAGGGTTCCTGACGTACCGTTCGTTCCTGGCCTTCGGCCACAACGAGGGCAACTTCTTCACCACCTTCGAGTGGCTGCCGGACGCACCGAAGCCGACCTTCGGCATCGCGGTGCTGGTCTTCGGCACCATCGCCAGCTCGGTGATCGCGATGGCGATCGCGGTGCCGGTGGCGATCGGGGTGGCACTGTTCATCTCGCACTACGCCCCGCGCCGGATCGCCCAGCCGTTCGCCTACCTGGTGGACCTGCTGGCGGCCGTGCCCAGCATCGTCTACGGCCTGTGGGGCGCGCTCTTCCTGGTGCCGCACATGAGCGGTCTGACCAGCTGGCTGGACCAGTACCTCGGCTGGACGTACATCTTCGACTCGACCAAGAACGGCGCCTCCCCGCGCTCCCTGTTCACGGTCGGGATCGTGCTGGCGATCATGATCCTGCCGATCATCACCGCCGTCTCCCGCGAGGTCTTCAAGCAGGCGCCGCGGATGCACGAGGAGGCGGCGCTCGCCCTGGGGGCGACCCGCTGGGAGATGATCCGCACCGCGGTGCTGCCGTTCGGCCGCCCGGGCGTGATCTCCGCCTCGATGCTCGGCCTGGGCCGGGCGCTCGGTGAGACCATCGCGGTCGCCACCGTGCTCTCCTCCAGCCCGGTGCTCTCGCTGCACCTGCTCGACCCGGGCGGCGGCACCTTCGCGCAGAACATCGCGCTCCGCTTCGGCGAGGCCGGCGAGAACGGCCGGAACGCGCTGATGGCCTCGGGCCTGGTCCTGTTCGTGATCACCCTACTGGTGAACGGTGCCGCGCGGATGATCATCGCGCGCCGCAAGGAATACTCGGGGGCCAACTGATGAGCGCCGTTACCGACTCCGTGGCCGTCGCGCCTCAGCTGCGCCGGGGTCTGACGACCAATCGGCTGCCGAAGTGGGCCCCGGCCGGGATCGCCGCCGTCGCGATCGTGCTCGGTGTCCTGATCGGGGTGCTGGGCGACCTGCAGAGCAGGATCCAGTGGGGCCTGATCGCCGGCCTGCTCTTCGTCGGCATCACCTACGGGCTCTCCGCCAAGGTCGAGGGCCGCCGGCAGGCCAAGGACCGGCTCGCCACCTCGGTGGTCTGGCTGGCCTTCGTGCTGGCCGTCATCCCGCTGGCCGCGCTGACCTTCTACACCCTCCAGCAGGGTGCCGGTGTGGTCAACGGCTGGTTCCTGAACCACTCCATGAAGGGCGTGATCAGCACCGAGGCGGGCGGCGGCGTCTACCACGCGCTGATCGGCACCCTGGAGCAGGTCGCGCTGGCCACCCTGATGGCCGCTCCGATCGGCCTGCTGACCGCCGTCTACCTGGTCGAGTACGGCCGTGGCCGGCTCGCCAAGGCGGTCACCTTCTTCGTCGACGTCATGACGGGCATCCCGTCGATCGTCGCCGGTCTGTTCATCCTCTCGCTCTGGATCCTGCTCTTCGGCTTCCAGTACTCGGGCTTCGCGGGCAGCCTCGCGCTGGCGATCCTGATGATGCCGGTGGTGGTCCGCTCCACCGAGGAGATGCTCAAGCTCGTCCCGAACGAACTGCGTGAGGCCTCGTACGCCCTGGGCGTGCCGAAGTGGAAGACCATCCTGCGGGTGGTCCTGCCGACCGCGATCGGCGGCATCACCACGGGTGTGATGCTGGCGGTCGCCCGCATCACCGGTGAGACCGCGCCCGTGATGATGCTGGTCTTCGGATCCGACATCATCAACGGGAATCCGTTCGAGGGCCCGCAGCAGTCGTTGCCGCTCTACATCTGGCAGCAGTACCAGAGCAACAACGAGTTCGGGTACGCCCGGGCCTGGGGCGCCGCGCTGGTGCTGATCGCCTTCGTGATGGCGCTCAACCTGGTCGCCCGCGCCATCGCACGCTGGCGCTCGCCCAAGTCCGGTCACTGAGCCTCCGACTGACGTACGAGAAGACACGAGAGAAGAACGATCATGGCCAAGCGCATCGACGTCAGCGGACTGTCCGCCTACTACGGCACCACCAAGGCCATCGAGGACATCTCGATGACCGTCGAGCCCCGCTCGGTGACGGCCTTCATCGGCCCCTCCGGCTGTGGCAAGTCCACCTTCCTGCGCACCCTCAACCGGATGCACGAGGTGATCCCCGGGGCCCGGGTCGAGGGCAAGGTGCTGCTCGACGACGAGAACCTGTACGGCTCGGCGGTCGACCCGGTCGCCGTCCGCCGGACCGTCGGCATGGTGTTCCAGCGCCCGAACCCGTTCCCCACCATGTCGATCTACGACAACGTGGCGGCCGGGCTGAAGCTGGCCGGCGTGAAGAAGAAGTCGGTGCTGGACGGCGTGGTGGAGCGGTCGCTCCAGGGCGCCAACCTCTGGAACGAGGTCAAGGACCGGCTGAACAAGCCCGGCGCCGGCCTCTCGGGCGGTCAGCAGCAGCGGCTCTGCATCGCCCGCGCGATCGCGGTCGAGCCCCAGGTGCTGCTGATGGACGAGCCCTGCTCGGCCCTGGACCCGATCTCCACCCTCGCCATCGAGGACCTGATCGGTGAGCTGAAGTCGCAGTTCACCATCGTGATCGTGACCCACAACATGCAGCAGGCGGCCCGGGTCTCCGACCGCACCGCCTTCTTCAACCTCGCCGGGGTGGGCCAGCCGGGCAAGCTGGTCGAGCTCGACGACACCCAGCGGATCTTCTCCAACCCGTCCGTCCAGGCCACCGAGGACTACATCTCGGGCCGCTTCGGATAACCACAGACTGCTTCGCGGCGCTGCATGGCGGTGCCGTCGCGGAGTCAGAAAGGGCCCGCCCCCCGTGATGTGGGGGGCGGGCCCTTGCCGTGCTGCGGGTCGAGCGGGATCAGGCGAAGAGCAGGTGCACGGCCCAGTACATCAGTGCGGCGACCGCGGCGGCGGCCGGCATGGTGATGAACCAGCCGAGCACGATGTTCTTGGCCACGCCCCAACGGACCGCGCGGATCCGCTTGGTGGCGCCCACACCCATGATCGCCGAAGTGATCACGTGCGTGGTGGAGATCGGCGCCTTGAAGACGAACGACGTGATGTACATGATCGTCGCGGCGGTGGTCTCGGCCGCGAAGCCCTGCGGCGGGTCCAGCTCGATGATCTTCCGGCCGAGGGTCCGCATGATCCGCCAGCCACCCGCGTAGGTGCCGAGCGAGAGCGCGGTGGCGCAGGAGATCTTCACCCAGACCGGGATGTCGCTGCCGGTCTGGTGCCCCGAGATGGTCAGCGCCATCACCACGATGCCCATGGTCTTCTGGGCGTCCTGCAGACCGTGCGCCAGCGCCATCGCGGCGGCCGAAGCGGTCTGCGCGACCCGGAAGTTGCGCTTGGCCCGGTGCGGATTGGCCTTCTTGAAGATCCACAGGATCGCCAGCATCACCAGGAAGCCGGCCACCAGGCCGACCACCGGGGAGAGGAACATCGGGATGACGATCTTGTCCAGCACACCGGACCAGATCACCTTGGTGCCGCCGGCCAGCGCCGCGCCCACCATGCCGCCGAACAGCGCGTGCGAGGAGGACGAGGGGAGGCCGAAGTACCAGGTGACCAGGTTCCAGGCGATCGCGCCGACCAGGGCGGCGAACAGGATGCCCATGCCCTGACGGCCCGTCGGGGTCTCGATCAGCCCCTCGGAGACGGTCTTGGCGACCCCGGTGCCGAGGAAGGCGCCGGCCAGGTTCATCACCGCTGCCATCGCCAGCGCGGCGCGCGGGGTGAGGGCCCGGGTGGAGACGGAGGTGGCGATGGCGTTCGCCGAGTCGTGGAAGCCGTTGGTGTACGTGAAGAAGAACGCCACGCCGAGGACGGCGATCAGTGCTGCCGTATCCACGCTGGTCAGGACTCCTTGACGGCGATGGTCTCCACCGTGTTGGCCACGTGCTCGAACGCGTCGGCGGCCTCTTCGAGGACGTCCACGACCTGCTTGAGCTTCAGCACCTCGATCGCCTCGTACTGGCCGCTGAACAGGTGCGCGAGCAGCTTCCGGTGGATCTGGTCGGCCTGGTTCTCCAGCCGGTTGATCTCGATCCAGTACTCGGTGAGCTTGTCCATGGTGCGCAGCTTCGGCATCGCCTCGGCGGTCAGCTCGGCCGCCCGGGCCAGCACCTCGATCTGCTGCTCGACGCCCTTGGGCAGGGTCTGGATGTCGTAGAGGACGACCAGGTCGACCGCCTCCTCCATGAAGTCCATGATGTCGTCCAGCGACGAGGCGAGGCTGTAGATGTCCTCGCGGTCGAAGGGCGTGATGAAGGAGGAGTTGAGCTGGTGGAACACCGCATGGGTGGTGTCGTCCCCGGCGTGCTCGGCGGCGCGCATGCGCTCGACGATCTCCGCGCGGGCCGACACGTCTGAACCCAGCAGTTCCAGCAGGAGCTTCGATCCCACGACCAGGTTCTCCGCGGCTGCGGCGAACATGTCGTAGAAGCTCGTCTCCTTCGGGGTCAGGCTAAAACGCACGGAAATCTCCGATGTGCGGGGTAGGGACTGAACGATGCTAGGCGCAAGGCGTCAGAAGTGCGCAAACGGGGTGATGTTCGAGGAACCGGAGGGTCCGGTTCCGCACTTCGGCGCGGGACGGTGCGATCGGGTCCGCACAGCTGTGTACGGACGTGCGCCATCAGTCTGACGGAACAGCGGCCCGATTGCCCCCGTGCTGCGGCCGGAGATCCGTCGCGCCGCCCGGACGGGGGAACACACCGGGGGCCCGCCTTGTTGGACACTGGAGCCCTACGGGACAGGCGAGCACCGAGACTTAGGCGGGCCGGATGACCAGCGTCGGGACACAGGGTGTCGAGCACCAGCAGGGGGAGGGGCACGGCCCGCACGGGTACGGCCCGCAGAAGGCCGAGCACCTCAAGCGGCTGCGCCGGATCGAGGGGCAGGTCCGCGGCCTGCAGCGGATGGTCGACGAGGACGTCTACTGCATCGACATCCTGACCCAGGTCTCGGCCGGCACCAAGGCGCTCCAGGCCTTCGCGCTCTCGCTGCTGGAGGAGCACCTGCGGCACTGCGTGGCCGCCGCCGCCGAGGAGGGCGGGGCCGAGCTGGACGCCAAGGTGGCCGAGGCCACCGCCGCGATCTCCCGGCTGCTGCGGACCTGACGGGCCGTGGCCTGACCGGCCGTCAGCCGGGCAGCCCGTCCTGGTCGGAGGCCCGGTCGGTGGCCTGGTGGGAGGCCCGGTCGGACGCCTCGGCACCGGCCAGCAGCACCTCGTCGATCCGTTCCGGGGGCAGCCGCTCGCACTCGCTGCCGGTGGCGGCGATCATCAGCTCGCCGGTCAGCTCGATCTCGTCCAGGGCGGTCTGGTCCGGCCCGCCGCCACGGGGCCCCGAGGACGCCATCACCCGTTCCACCCCCATGGACCCGTCCGACCGGTGGCGCTGCCGCCCCGACTCCAGCGTAGGCAGCCGGGGCGCGCGGACCCATGGCACGGACGGGCCATCTCTGCCCACCATCCGGGCGGTTACTTCGGTGAGGCGGACGTCCCGGACGGCTCGGGCCGCATCGAGTAGATCTCGGCCGGCGCGGGTTCCACCGCCTGCACCGGCTGGCCGAACCCGGACAGCGAGAGCGTCGAGACCACCCGCACCTGGTCCTTGGGCAGCTTCGAGCCCGCCACCCCGGCGAAGCCGAAGGTCTGCACCACCTTGTGCAGCCGCCCCTGCGGGTCCAGCCAGACCTCGTACGGGATCTCCTTCAGCGTGAAGGTCTGGGCGGCCATCCGCAGCCCGTCCCCGCCCCGCCCGCCGGTCGCCTCGGCCGCCTTGGCCAGGTCGAGCACGCCCTTGTAGTGCTTCAGCTCCACCCCGCCGACCGACTCGGTGCCGACCAGCTCCGCCTTCTGCGCGCCGCGCAGCGCCCCGGCCGCGCTGGCCGGGTCGGTCGCGCCGCTGCTGACCAGGTTGCCGTCCGGGAGCTGGCGGATGTCCAGCTTGACCCACTTGCCCTCGGGGATCTTGGCGCCGCTGTTCTGCAGGTAGACCGTGCCGGGCAGGACCACCTCGACGATCTTCCCGGTGGTCGCCGCGCCCGGCGGGACGGTGATCTCCAGCCGGCCGACCCGCTTCACGTAGTCGTAGCCGCCGGTGCCGTTGAACACCGCCTTCTTGTCGCCGGACTCGGTGGTCAGCTCGGTGACCGCCTGGGCGGAGCCGGTGCGGCCGGTGATGTCGGCCGCGCTGCGGACGGCGGTCAGCGGATCGGCCGACAGCTGGTCGGCGGAGCTGCCGGGCGGCTTGGCCGCACCGCCTCCGCAGGCGGTCAGGGCGGCGGCGAGCACCGTCACGGCGGCGGCGGTACGGGCGGACTTCTTCACGACAGCGACAACCCCCTCGGGCACCGGGCCCGGCAAGCAGCCACCCCGGATGGGCAGAGCTCTTGCGGTGCAAACGAGTTGAGGCCCGGGGGGTTACGGCCGGACCGGCGCGCGATGTTCATTTCGCGCCGGTCCGGTCAGCGGTTACGGTGAGGAGCGTGTCCCGCGAGCATCAGGTGACGGTCGACGAACGCGGCTCCTTCACCTTCGCCCACTGCACCTGCGGCTGGTCCGCCCCGGCCCGCCGGTCCCGCGACCGCTCCCGCCGCGACGCGACCGAGCACCTGGCCGAGGAGCAGCCGGCGGGGACACCCAGACCCTAAGCGGCGAGGTCGCGTTCCGGTACGCGGCGGCGGGAGCGGCGGGCCTGGGGGGCGATCAGCAGCGGCCGCAGGGCGGTCCGGCCGAGGGAGTGGCAGAGCGGGACGAGCACGGCCATCGCGATCGGTGCCAGCAGCAGCACCACGGCGGCGGCCAGCGCGTACCCGCCGAGGACGTCGGTGGGGTAGTGCACCCCGACGTACATCCGGGCGAAGCCCTGCAGCAGGGCGAGCCCGCCCGCGATCAGCCCGAGCCGCCGGTTGACCAGGAAGAGGGCGATCGCGATCCCCATCGACATCGCCGAGTGGTCGCTGACGAAGGAGAGGGTGCCCTCCTTGCCCGCCACCAGCACGTCCAGCTCGGGGTGGTCGACGAACGGCCGGGGCCGGTTCACCAGGGCGGAGATCGGCAGGTTGGCCAGCTCGCAGAGGGCCACCGCCAGCGGGGCCCAGAGCAGGCCGGCGATCGCGACCGGGGCGTCGGGGCGGCGGCGGGCCTGCAGCCAGGCGACCACGCCGATCAGCGCCAGGCCGAGCAGGATGCCGTACTCGCCCAACCAGGCGACGGTGCTGTCGAGCCAGGCGGGGGCGGAATCGGCCAGCCCGTTCACTGCGCGCAGCAGCTCCAGGTCCGGCCCGGTCGTGTCGCCGAGCAGCGTCGACACGCCACACCTCCGTTGTATCCGGCTGTCCGCCATCGGTCGGACCGTCCGCCATCGGACACAACGTCATAACCGGGGCATCGGGTTCCGGCCCGGCGCAGTGTTATGAAAAATTGACTGACCGTCCACTCCACGGCCACAGGCGTACGGTCAGCTCCGGCCGGTGCCCTGGCCGCCGCTGGCGATGCTGCCGTCCGCGTTCCTGGCGGGGAGGGCGCCGGCGCCGTCGGGGGTGACCCGGGTGGCGCCGAAGTACTTGGCCCGGTCGATCTTGTCGTAGCGGATCACGGCGCCGGTGTGCGGGGCGTTGATCATGTAGCCGCCGCCGACGTAGATGCCGACGTGGTCGATCGAGCGCGGGTCGGTCAGGTCGGTGGCGAAGAACACCAGGTCGCCGGGGCGGAGTTGGTCCCGGCTCGGGTGCGGGCCCGAGTTCCACTGGTCGTTGGCGACCCGGGGGAGGGTGATGCCGACGCTGTCGAACGCGGCCTGGGTGAGGCCGGAGCAGTCGAACTGCCCGTTCTGCGAGGCCCAGCCGTTGCCGCCCCAGAGGTAGGGGGTGCCGAGGGTCTTCTGGGCGAAGTAGATCGCGCCGGCCGACTGGGCGGAGAGCGCGAGCGAGCTGTCGGCCGCCGGCGCGGTGAAGCTCAGGGCGAGCGCCTTGATGTTCTTCACGTAGCCCTGGGTCTCCCGGTACGGGGGGACGCCGTTGTACTTGACCACCGCGTTGGGGCCGGCGTTGTAGGCGGCCAGCATGTTCGACTGGAGGTCGCCGGGGACCCGGGCGACGTCCTTGGCCAGCGCGCAGTCGAACGTGGCTGCGGAGGCGATCGCGTCGGCCGCCTCCCAGGGGTCGGCCTTGCCGTCGCCGTTGCCGTCCCGGCCGAAACCGGCCCAGGTGTCCGGCATGAACTGGGCCAGGCCCAGGGCGCCGACGCCGCTGCGCGCCTTCGGGTCGAAGCCGCTCTCCTGGTAGAGCTGGGCGGCCAGCAGCGGCGGGGAGATCTCCGGGCAGAGGACGCCCCACTGCTGGATCAGCGGCTGGTAGACCGCGGGCACCGAACGGCTGGAGAGGGTCAGGTTGTTGGAGGCGGCCTGGGGTGCGCCGCTGGCGGCGTACGTGCCGAGCACGACCACCCCGACGAAGCCGACGGCGAGTACGCCGGCGGCGGCCGCAGCGGCCTTGGCCTTCCCGAGTAGCATCAGCACCGTCCCGACGAGGCGTCAGTTTCCTGTGTCCGAGAAGGCATTGCTCAGCGCAATCATCGCAGATACAAAGAGTGAGCGGTATCATTCGTACGGTGGACATCCTGGCGTACGTGTCCCGTGCCTCACGACCAATCCGCGAGAAGCAGCCAAGTCGACATCAGATCTGGCCAAGAATGGGTACCGGCCCTTCGCGTAACCCTGGTCCGGGGCCTTGAATTTGCCTGATCGGGCGGTGAGATGGAATGAACCTGAGCAGCGTGACGAGCGACCGGATCGGCTTCCTGGCCGAGGACCCACCCAAGAAGGCCAGTATCGACACCATCATCGGAGGGATCGCCCCCGACTGGGGCCCCTTCGCCAGCCTCGGTGCCGAGGCCAGGACGATGGTCCAGGTGGTGATGGCGGTCGCCATCCTGTCCTGCCTGGGCATCGCCGTCTGGGGTGCGGCCAAGCAGCGGATCGGCGCCACCGCGATGCGGGACACCTTCGGAGCCGAACAGGGCAAGGGGCTGATCGTCGCGGGGCTGACCGGCGTGTTCATCATCGGATCACTCGGGACTCTGTTCACCATTGTGTACGGCATGGCCATCTGACGATCTGACAGTCCTACCCCGGTGGTGCGGCCAGGCGGCCGTCGCCGCCGGGTTCTCGCGCTCACCGCAGCTCCAGTCAGTCCCGCTTGGGCGCCCGCCGGGCTCCCCGTAACAGGAGGGCCGCCGTGCCGGTGTCCGACGACCAGCCGCACACCCGGACGCGGCTGCCGGTCGGCGAACAGTCCGTCTACCAGACGACGGGCCGTCAGCCGCGCCCGCTGCGTACCCTGCTGACGGTGCTGCTGGTGGTGGCCCTGCTGGTGGTCGCCATCTCCATCGCCAACCGGGGCAAGCCGGATCCGGTCGGCAGCTCCCCCTCGGCGGACCAGGCCGCCACGCCCGCGGCCTCCGCCACCGCCCCGACCGGTCAGCTGCCGGTGGCCACCGCTTCGAACGGGATCGGCGTCGGCCACCCGCACACGGACCAGGGCGCCCAGTCCGCCGCCGCCAACTACGCGGTGGCGCTGGGCTCGGCGGAGATGTTCCGGCCGGACGCCCGCCGCACCGTGCTGGCCACCGTCGCCGACAGCACCAGCCAGGCCGCGCTGGCGGCCCGGCTGGACGCGGCGTTCAGCAAGGAGGCGCTGGCCAAGCTGGGCCTGGACGAGAAGGGCAAGGCCCCCAAGGGGCTGACCTTCGTCAGCCGGACGGTCCCGGTCGGCACCAGGACCACCAGCACGGCCGACACCGCGACCTCGGTCGAGGTCTGGTGCACCGGCCTGCTCGGCCTGGCCGGGGACAGCTCGATCCGCCCGGTGACCGAGAGCTGGTACACCCTCACCGTCACCATGCGCTGGACGGGGGCCGACTGGAAGCTGACCGACTTCGCCCGGCGCTCCGGCCCGGCACCACTGCCCGGCGACCAACAGGCCGCCACCGCCGAGGAGATCACCGGCGCCGTCCAGGACTTCGGAGGCTTCCGCTATGCCCGCTGACGGTCACCAGCTCCGCCGGGGGGCGGTGCTGCTCGGCTCGCTCCCGGCCCTGGCGCTGCTGACGGCGAGTCAGGCCCTCGCCGCCCCGACCCCGTCGCCCACCCCCCGGCCGTCGGCCAAGTGCGACCTGCCGGTGGCCGGGGTCGAGCTGGTCTGCCCGCCCGACGGCGCCACCGTGGTGCCCGGCACCGGGGCGGTCACCGGCGGCATCACCGACCCGCTCGGCTCACTGGCCAAGGGCTGCGCCCAGGCCGCCGCCTACGTGGTCCGCTCGCTCTCCGGGGCGATCGACGGCACCACCCAGGTGGACTTCACCAACGCCGCCTTCCTGCAGCAGTACGCGGTGGTGTTCGCCGGCTCCACGGTGATCACCCTGGTGCTCTGGCTGCTCGCGGTGACCAAGCGCGCCGTCCGCGGCGTCTCGCTGGCGACCGCCATCTCCGAGGCGATCGGCTTCCTCTGGCTGACCGTCATCGCCTCCGCCTTCACCCCGCTGATCCTCTACACCCTGGTCTCCGCCACCGACGGGCTGACCAACGCCATCTCGGCCGGCACCAAGTCCGACACCGGTACCTACCTGGGCGGCTTCGCGGACACCCTGGAGAAGGGCTCGATCGGCGGCGGGCCGCTGATCCTGATCATCATCTCGCTGGTCGCGGTGCTGGCCGCGGCGGTGCTCTGGATCGAGCTGCTGATCCGGGCCGCGATGCTCTACGTCGGCGCGCTGCTGGGCACCGCCGTGTACGCCGGGCTGGTGGACAAGCAGCTGTGGAAGCACGTCCGGCGCTGGGCCGGGGTGATGCTGGCGGTCGACCTGGCCAAGCCGATCATCGTGATCATCCTCGGCCTGGCGGGTGCGGTGGCCACCGGCGCCGGGGCGTCCGACGACTTCTCCAAGGTGCTGTCCGGGCTGGCCATCCTGTTCCTGTCGATCTTCGCCAGTGCCGCCGTCTACCGCTTCGTACCCGGCTTCGGGGACGAGATCATGCAGATGCGGCACGCCCGGGCCAGCGCCGTCTCGGCCGGCTCGGCGATGATCAACGGCCCGGCCAACCTGGTGAAGCAGGGCATCTCCACCCACGGCTCGCGCGGCGGCCCGCAGACCGCCAACGCCTCCCCCGGCTCCGGCGGCGGATCGGTCGCCCCCGGCATCGCCGCCCACGCCTCTCGCACCCCGGCCCCGCCCGCGCAGGCCCCTGCCCCGGCCCAGGCCACCAACCCAGTGAAGGGAGCGTGACCTGCCGGTGAGCAGCGATCAGTACGGCGGGGGTTCCTATGCCCAGCCGTACGTGCACCAGCGCCGTACCTACCTGATCGGCAAGGCCCGCCCGAACGCGCCGATCGGGCGCAACCGGGAGTCCGGCGAGATCGTGCTGATCATCTTCGGCGCCTTCCTCGGCATGGTCTGGGGGCTGGCGATGCCGGTCCTGCCGCTGCGGATCGCCGGGCTGGTCGGGTTCCCGCTGCTCGCCGTGATGGCCGTCTACGTGCCGTACCGGCGCCGGACGTTCTACAAGTGGGTGGAGATCAACCGCACCTTCCGGCGCACCATGCGCAGCGGCCGGGGCCTCTGGCGCTCCGACGTGGTCGACGCCGGCACCCGGCTGGACGGCCGGGAGATCGAGGTCGGCCCGCCGCCCGGGGTCGGGCGGCTGCGCTGGCTCTCGGCACCGTTCGGTCCGGACGAGGTCGGGGTGCTGATGCACCTGGAGCGCCGGACGGTCACCGCCGCGATCGAGATCGAGGGCCCCGGCGTCGGCCTGCGCGACTCGGAGGACCAGGAGGCGCTGGTCGACCGGTTCGGCACCCTGCTCAAGCACGTCGCCAACGGGGACGGCTTCGTGACCAGGCTGCAGATCCTGGCCCGGACGCTGCCCGCCGACCCGGACGCGCACGCCAAGGACGTCGAGCGGCGGGGCGACCCGGGCGCGCCGGGCTGGCTGCAGGACTCGTACGACCAGCTCCAGTCGATGGTCTCCACCTCCTCGGAGCAGCACCGGGCCTACCTGGTGGCGTGCATGCACTACACCCGGGACCTGGCGGCCGAGGCGCATGCGATGGGCCGCACCGCCGACGGGCGGCGGGCCAGGGACGACGACGGCCTGGCGGCCGTGATGGCCCGTGAGCTGACCGACATCTGCGCCCGGCTGGCCGAGGCGGACATCCGGGTCAGGCAGCCGCTCGGCCACGCCAGGCTCTCCTCGCTGCTGCACTCGATGTACGACCCGGACCACCCGATCGACCACATCCAGGCGATGAGCCAGCGGAACGCCTGGCCGGCCGAACTGGACGCCACCCACCAGCAGTTCCTCCAGGCCAAGACCCGTGAGTCGGCCACCAGGGAGCCCTGGTGCCACGCCACCGCGTGGATCAAGGAGTGGCCGCTGACCCCGGTCGGCGTCAACTTCCTGGCCCCGCTGCTGGTGCACACGCCGGACGTGATCCGCACCGTCGCCGTCACGATGGACCTGGAGCCGACCGACGTCGCGATCGAGCGGATGCTGACCGAGAAGACCAACGACGAGGCGGAGGCCAGCCGGGCCGCCAAGATGAACCGCACCGTCGACCCGCGCGACCTGGCCCACACCGGCCGGGTGGACCAGCGCGGCGACGACCTGGCCTCCGGCGCGGCCGGGGTCAACCTGGTCGGGTACATCACGGTCTCCGCGCGCAACCCCGAGGCGCTGGCCCGGGACAAGCGGACCATCAGGGCCTCGGCGGGCAAGAGCTACCTCAAGCTGGAGTGGTGCGACCGCGAGCACCACCGGGCCTTCGTCAACACCCTCCCGTTCGCCACCGGCATCCGCCGCTAAACCGTCAGGGAGAGGACCGCTCGATGGCCATCGGAAGCCTGACCGACGCCTTCACCAGCATGATGTTCGGCAAGGTGGAGACCGCCCGGCTGCCCGTGCGCACCTCCACCGGCCAGGCCCAGGCGGTGTACCTGCCCACCGCCGCGCCGGGGCTGGGCGACTCCGGGGTGATCATCGGCCGCGAGGTGTACAGCGGCAAGGGCTACGTCTACGACCCGTTCCAGCTGTACGGGCAGCAGCTGCCCGCGCCGCACTGGCTGGTGCTCGGCGAGTCGGGCAACGGCAAGTCGGCGCTGGAGAAGACCTACGTGCTGCGCCAACTGCGCTTCAAGGACCGCCAGGTGGTGGTGCTGGACGCGCAGGGCGAGGACGGCGTCGGCGAGTGGAACCTGATCGCCAACGCGCTGGGGATAAAGTCCATCCGGCTCGACCCGATGGCCGCCCGGGACGGCGGCGTCAAGCTCAACCCGCTCGACCCGGCGATCACCACCACCGGCCAGCTCTCGCTGCTGCGCACCATCGTCGAGGTGGCGATGGGGCGCGGTCTGGAGGAGCGGGCGGGCTTCGCGCTGAAGGCCGCGCACGCCCACGTGATCGGCACCGTGACGGACCGTCAGCCGGTGCTGGACGACATCATCAACACCCTGCGCAGCCCCGAGCTGTCCTCGGTCGACTCGCTCGGTGTCGGGGTGGACGACGTGCAGTCCTGGGGCCTGGACGTCGCGCTGGTGCTGGACCGGCTGGTCGACGGCGACCTGCGCGGCATGTTCGACGGCTCCACCACGGACGGCATCGACCTGGACGCGCCGCTGATCGTCTTCGACCTCTCGCACATCGACCGGAACTCGATCGCGATGCCGATCCTGATGGCGATCGTCGGCGTCTGGCTGGAGCACACCTGGCTGCGGCCCGACCGGAGGAAGCGCATCTTCCTGGTCGAGGAGGCCTGGCACATCATCAACAGCCCGTTCGTGGCCCAGCTGTTCCAGCGGCTGCTGAAGTTCGGCCGCCGGCTCGGCCTGTCCTTCGTCGCGGTGGTGCACCACCTCTCCGACGTGGTGGACGGCGCCGCGGCCAAGGAGGCCTCGGCGATCCTGAAGATGGCCTCCACCCGGACCATCTACATGCAGAAGGCCGACGAGGCGAGAGCCACCGGCCGGGTGCTCGGTCTGCCCAGGTGGGCGGTGGAGATCATCCCGACCCTCTCGCCCGGCATCGCGGTCTGGGACGTGAACGGCAACGTCCAAGTGGTCAAGCACATCATCACCGACGCGGAGCGCCCGCTGGTCTACACCGACCGCGCGATGACCGAGGACGCGGTGGCCGAGCGCCACCGGGCCGAGCAGCACCTGGCGGCCGAACCGCGACGGTGACGACCGGTCAGTTCCCCCGGCCCCCTGCCCCTTCGGCAGGGGGCCGGATTCGTCTCCAGGAAACGCTCTCGTTACCTCCAGGGTCCTGACAGCTACGCGCGTTGACCCTAGGCTGCATCGGGTCACACCACCCTCGGCTCCCCTCACGGACGGAGCCCCAAACGGTGCAGGGGAACCCTCATGCCCAATGTCGGCCAGCTCGGCCGCTTCCGTCGGCCCGCGTACGCCGCGGCCGCCGCAGTCGGTCTGTTCGGGACGTTGCTGGTGCCGAGCGCCGCCCAGGCGCACGGCTGGGACTGGAACTGGCACAAGCCGAAGACCGAGGACCTCCAGATCCTCGCCATCAACGACCTGCACGGGAACCTGGAGCCGCCGGCCGGCTCCTCGGGGAACATCAAGGAGGTCGACCCGGCCACCGGCAAGGTGGTCGACACTCCGGCAGGCGGCATGGAGTACCTGGCCACCGCGCTGCGCCAGGCCCGCGAGGGCCACCGCAACACGGTCACGGTGGCCGCCGGCGACCTGGTCGGCGCCAGCCCGCTGGTCTCCGCGCTGTTCCACGACGAGCCCACCATCGAGGCGCTCAACAAGGTCGGCCTGGACGTCACCAGCGTCGGCAACCACGAGTTCGACGAGGGCTCCAAGGAGCTGCTCCGGCTGCAGAACGGTGGCTGCCACCCGACCGACGGCTGCTACGAGAAGGGCCGCAAGTTCAAGGGCGCGGACTTCGACTACCTGGCCGCCAACGTCACCGACGAGAAGACCGGCCGCCCGATCCTCAAGCCGTACTGGGTGAAGAACGTCGGCGGCGTCCGGGTCGGCTTCATCGGCGCGACGCTGGAGGGCACCCCGAACATCGTCACCGCCGAGGGCATCAAGGGCCTCAAGTTCGGCGACGAGATCGAGACCATCAACAAGTACGCCAAGGAGCTCAAGCGCCAGGGCGTGGACTCGATCGTGGCGCTGATCCACGAGGGCGGCTACCCCGCCTCCACCACCTACAACTACGACTGCGGCGCGGCCGGCCAGGGCATCTCCGGCCCGATCGTGGACATCGCCAAGGGCCTCGACCCGGCGATCGGCGCCATCGTCACCGGCCACACCCACAACGCGTACGCCTGCTCCATCCCGGACCCCAAGGGCGAGCTGCGCTCGGTCACCAGCGCCGCCTCCTTCGGCCGCCTGTACACCGAGATCAACCTCAAGCTGGACAAGCGCTCCGGCGCCATCGTCCGGCCCTCGGTGACGGCCGCCAACCACGTGGTGCGCCGCAGCGTCGAGAAGGCCGCCGACATCACCACCCTGATCGGCCGCTACAGCAAGCTGGCGGCCCCGATCGCCAACCGCCCGCTCGGCTTCATCGGCGCGGACATCAACGGCCGCGGCTCCAGCGCGTACGAGAAGCCGCTCGGTGACGTGATCGCCGACGGCCAGCTCGCCGGGCTCGCGCCGGCCGCCAAGGGCGGTGCGCAGATCGCCTTCATGAACCCCGGCGGGATCCGCTCCGACCTGGTCTTCAAGGCCTCCGCGGCCGAGGGCGACGGCGTGGTGACCTACGGCGAGGCGTTCACCGTCCAGCCGTTCACCAACATGATGCAGGTCAAGACCCTGACCGGGGCCCAGGTCGTCCAGCTGCTCAAGGAGCAGGTCAGCGGCCTGAACCTGGCGGCGCCGAAGATCCTGCAGAACTCCAAGGGCCTGACCTACACCCTGGACCTCAACAAGACCGGTGCCGACCGGGTGCCGGCCGACTCGGTCAAGCTCAACGGCGCCCCGATCGACCTGGCGGCCTCCTACCGGGTCGCGGCCAACGAGTTCCTGGCCGGCGGCGGCGACGGCTTCCCGACCTTCGCGGCGGGCACCGACAAGCTGGTCGGCGCGTCCGACCTCGACCTGTTCGCCGCCTACCTCGGCGCGAACTCCACCGCCACCGCCCCGCTGGTGGTCCCGGCCCAGGACCGGATCAAGGTCATCGGCATCGGCGAGGACGTCAACTGACGCCCGCTGAGCGACTGCTGACGGTCTGACGCAGCGAGAGGGGCACCCCCGCCGGGGGTGCCCCTCTCGTGTGGGCGGGATGACGGTGAGCTGTGAGCGGCGGCTGCGACCCTGAAGGGGTGACGGGCCGACCGAGGCCCGCAGGACGGGGGTCGACGATGGATCAGGCACTGGTGGACCGGATGCGGGAGTACCTGGACGCCGGGCTCGCGATGGACGTGGAGGCGCTGGACGCCCTCTACGACCCGGAGTTCGAGAACGTCCGGTTCGACCCGGAGGGCCGGGTGGTGACCCTGGTGAAGGACCAGTTCATGGCCCGGTTCCGGGCGTTGCGGGCGCAGGGGCAGCGGATCGGCGAGACGCTCGACGACGTCACCTTCCTGACCACCAGCGAGTACGGCGGGCAGGGGACGATCGTCATGCGCCGGGTGCCCGAGGGCGTACCGACCCTGTACACCTTCGTCTGGCGCCGGGACCAGGATGGGTGGGGCACGCTGGTACGGGAGTTCAGCTTCGAGCGGGACCTCGGCGGACTGCTCGCGATGGTGCGGGCCGCCGAGGCGGCGTCCGGCTGACGGTCGCCCCGGCGGGTCCGGTCACTCCGGCCGGTCCGACTGACCGGGCAGGCGGACGGTGGCCAGCGTGCCGGCCCCCTCCGGGGGTGCGCCGAGGGAGACCTCGCCGCCGCCGTCGCGGACGGTCTGCGCGACGATCGACAGGCCGAGGCCGGAGCCGGGCAGCTGCCGGGAGGACGGGGAGCGCCAGAACCGGTCGAAGACGTACTGGAGCTCGTCCGCCGGGATACCCGGGCCGTGGTCGCGGACGGTCAACCGGCCCTGGACCAGCGCGACTTCGACGGTGCCGCCGGGCGGGGAGTACTTGACCGCGTTGTCCAGCAGGTTGATCACCGCGCGCTCCAGCCCGGCGGCGTCGCCGTGCACGTACCAGGGGTGGACGGCCAGGTCGAAGTGCAGCCCCGGGCCCCGCAGCCGGGCCCGTTCGACGGCCCGGTCGGCGATCTCGTGCAGGGCCACCACGGTCGGGTTCTGCCCCGGCTTGGGGGAGTCCGGGCGGGAGAGCTGGAGCAGGTCGCCGATCAGCAGGGTGAGCTCCTGCATCTGGGCCTTCATGTTGCCGAGCAGCTTGGTCCGGGTCGCCTCGGGCAGGGGCCGGCCGGTGTCGTTGGAGCGGATCAGCAGGTCGACGTTGGTGCGGAGCGAGGTCAGCGGGGTGCGCAGCTCGTGGCCGGCGTCCGCGATCAGACGGGTCTGGCGGTCGCGGGAGTTGGCCAGCGCGGTCGACATCGAGTTGAACGAGGAGGAGAGCCGGGCGATCTCGTCGTCCCCGTGCACGGGGATGGTGTTGCCGACCTCCTCGGTCCGGGCGATGTGCTCCACCACGTCCGTGAGCCGGTCCACCGGCTTCAGCGCCGACCGCGCCACCAGCCGCCCGGTCACGCCCGCACCGATGATCCCGAAGACGGCCACCCCGAGCAGGATCAACTCGAGCTGCTGCAGGGAGTTCAGCACGGTCTGGGTCGAACTGGCTGTCAGCAGGATGAACTTCTCACCGGTGCCGTCCGTGAAGAGGCTGACCCGGACCATCGCCGGTGCGCCACCGACGTAGGTCCCGCTGCGGTACACCGCCTGATTCGGCGCGAAGCCCAGTGCGGCCAGATCGCCCTGAGTGGCGTTGATCGCCTTGGTGGCCCCGATCGGCAGGCAGACGGTGCTGCCGTCGTCGGTCTCCAGCTGACTGTTCCACTGGTAGAAGCCGCCCCGTCCGCCAGGGCCCGCCGAACTGCCGAACAGCTTGCTGTTGTTGGCCTGGGTGGTGGTCAGCGCCTCGGCCGCGCTGGTGCCGCAGTTCGCCTTCGGCCAGTCCAGGCTCCGCGTGTTGCTGCCGGGGCCGATCGGGTTGTACGGCGCGGTCGCCAGGTTCTGCCGGACCTGTTCGTACAGGCGGTCCCGGACGATGAACCAGCAGGCCAGTGCGGACAGCGCGATGGCGACCGCCACGGCGGCGGCCGTGAGCATGGCGAGCCGGCTCCGGAGGGAGCGGCTGCGGAACCAGCCCGTGAGTCGTTTCACGCGGCTGCGCCGGTGGCCGACCGGAGGGCGTAGCCGACCCCGCGGACGGTCTGGATCAGGCGGGGCATGCCGCCCTGCTCGGTCTTGCGGCGCAGGTACATCACGTAGACGTCCAGCGAGTTGGAGGAGGGTTCGAAGTCGAAACCCCAGACCGCCTTGAGGATCTGCTCCCGGGTCAGCACCTGGCGCGGGTGCGAGAGGAACATCTCCAGCAGCATGAACTCGGTCCGGGTCAGCTCGATCGGCTTGCCCTCGCGGGTGACCTCGCGGGTGGCGGTGTTCATCCGGAGGTCGGCGAAGGCGAGCACCTCGGTGTCCTCGGCCTCGACCGCCGCGCGGGCGGCAGCCTCGCTGGCGAGCGCGCTGCGCCGCAGCAAGGCCCGGACCCGGGCCAGCAGTTCGTCCAGTTCGAACGGCTTGGCCAGGTAGTCGTCCGCGCCGACGTCGAGGCCGGTGACCCGGTCGCCGACCGCGTCCCGGGCGGTGAGCATCAGGACCGGGGCGGTGTCGCCCCGGGCCCGCATCCGGCGGACGGCGGTGAGGCCGTCCATCCGGGGCATCATGATGTCGAGCAGCACCAGGTCGGGGTGGTCGCGCTCGACCGCGTCGAGGGCCTCGAAGCCGTCGGTGGCGGTGGTGACCTCGTAGCCCTCGAAGGCGAGGCTGCTCTCCAGCGCGTCCCGCAGGGCGGGCTCGTCGTCGACCACGAGGAGTCGGGCGGTGCTGCCCGGGGTCTCGGCAGGGGCGCGGTCGTCGGCGGGGGGTGTCATCGGGCGGGACCTTTCCTAGTCCGGTCGTCCTGTCATTGTGGTGCTCAGAGCTGCTGGCCGGCCTGCAGCTTCGGCAGGACGTTCTTGATGTCGTTGATCGGGATGGCGAAGCCGAGGCCGACGCTGCCCGCGGTGCCCGATCCGGCGGTGGAGCTGGAGCCGCCGGCCGAGTACATCGCCGAGTTGAGGCCGATCACCTGGCCGGCCGCGTTGATCAGCGGGCCGCCGGAGTTGCCGGGGTTCAGCGCGGCGTCGGTCTGGAGCGCCTTGTAGTTGGCGGTCTCGCCGCCGGACCCGGACCCGGAGCCGGAGCTGCGCTGGCCGGGCAGGTTGGGGAAGCCGAAGCCGCCGTTGCCGCTGGTGGTGGACTCGTCGACCTGGACGGTGACCGGGCGGTTCTTGGCGCTGATGATGCCGGAGGTGACGGTGCCGGTCAGGCCCTCGGGGTTGCCGATCGCGACCACCGAGTCGCCGACCTGGACGCTGTCCGAGTCGCCGAGCGTGGCGGCCGTGAGGCCGCCGGCGCCGGCCGCGGTGATGACCGCGACGTCCAGGCCGGCGTCGGTGCCGGTCACGGTGGCGGTCCTGGTGGAGCCGTCCTTGAAGGTGACGGTGATCTGGCCGCCGCCGCTGACCGCGGTGGAGATGACGTGGTAGTTCGTCAGGATCTGGCCGTTGGAGGTGATCACCACGCCGGTGCCGGTGGCGGTGCCGGCGTTGGATTTGACGGTGATCTGGACCACGCTGGGCGAGACGGCCGAGTTGATCGACGCCACGTTCGCGGTGCCGTCGGAGTTCGAGGAGACCGGGCTGACCAGCGTGCCGTTCGCACTGCCGGAGCCCTCACCGGCGGCGGCGATCATGCCGCCGGTGGCGCCGCCGAGCAGCGCGGCCACCGTGGCCACCGCGGTGACCAGGGCGAGCCGGCCCTTGAGGAAGCCCTTGCGGGCGTGGCGGACCGGCGCGGCGGGCGCGGCCGGGGGAGCGGTGAAGTCCTCGCTGTACGGGCCGTGCGGGAGCACGGTGCCCTCGATGATGTGGGCGGTCGGCGGTTCGACCGGCTGCGGCGGGGTCCAGCCCGGGTAGCCGTACGGACCCTGGTCTTCGGAGTTGCGGTGCTGGTCGCTCATGCATCCAACGTCCGCCCGGTTGATGAGAGCCGGATGAGAGTGGGGTCAGAGCCACCCGAGAAGCGTGTTCACTTCTCATAAAGCCTGGTCAGGCCGGTCAGACCGCGGAGGGTGCCCCGCAGCCGCAGGAACGGCGGATGACCAGCCGGGACGGGAACTTCCGGACCCGCTCGGTGTCCGATCCGGGCACCATCAGCGAGTCGTCCAGCACCAGGTCGACGGCGGCCCGGGCCATCGCGTCCCGGTCGGAGGCGACGGTGGTCAGCGGCGGGTCGGCCAGCGCCGCCTCGGGGATGTCGTCGAAGCCGGCCACCGCCAGGTCCTCCGGCACCCGCAGACCGACCTCGCGGGCGGCCCGGAGCACGCCGATCGCCTGGTCGTCGGTGGAGCAGAAGATGGCCGGCGGGCGCTGCGGCGAACGCAGCAGCGCCACCGCGACCTCGTACGCGCCGTAGCGGTGGAACGGGGCGTCCACCAGATTGGGCTCGACCGGGAGGCCGTGCGCGTCCATGGCGCGCTGCCAGCCCTCGACGTGGTCGATCACCGGATCGCCGGGAGCGGGCTGCTCGACCGGGCCGCCGAAGCAGACCACGTACGGGTGCCCGTGCACCTCCAGCAGGTGGCGGACGGCGGTCTCGGCACCGCCGACGTCGTCGGTGACCACCGCGACGTCGTCGATCGCCTCGGGACGGCGGTGCAGCAGCACCACCTTCGCCCCCTCCATCGCCGCGAACTCCTCGGCCGCGCGCTGCGAGGGGCCCTGGCTGACCAGGATCAGACCGGAGACCCGCATGCCGAGGAAGGCGCGGACGTAGTGCACCTCGCGGTCGTCCACGTAGTCGGAGTTGCCGATCAGCACCAGCTTGCCGCGCTCGGAGGCGGCGCGTTCGACCGCGTGCGCCATCTCGGCGAAGAACGGCTGCCGGGCGTCGGGGACGACCATGCCGACCAGGTTGGTGCGCCGGGAGGCCATCGCCTGGGCGACGCTGTTCGGCCGGTAGCCGAGCTGCTCGATCGCCGCGAGCACCTTCTCCTTGGTCGCGGGCGCGACCGGGCGCGGCCCGTTGTTGATGACGTAGCTGACGACCGCGGTCGAGGTCCCAGCCAGTCGGGCTACATCGTCACGCGTCACCTTGGCCACGGAGGGAGTCTACGCGGGTGGCGCAAGGGGGGTCGGCGGGGTGCCCGGCCACGCCACGGACAGGCCGGGGCGTAGCCGGACAAGACGGTCGGAAGAGGCCCTAGGCCTCGCGGCCGGCCGGCGAGCGCTGCTCCAGGCCGGGACGCTCGCCCTTGTCGGGCTTCTCCGGGACGACGAAGCGGTAGCCGACGTTGCGGACGGTGCCGATCAGCTGCTCGTTCTCGACGCCGAGCTTGGCCCGCAGCCGCCGGACGTGCACATCCACCGTCCGGGTGCCGCCGAAGTAGTCGTAGCCCCAGACCTCCTGGAGCAGCTGGGCCCGGGTGAAGACCCGGCCCGGGTGCTGGGCCAGGTACTTCAGCAGCTCGAACTCCTTGAAGGTCAGGTCGAGCACCCGGCCCTTGAGCTTGGCGGAGTAGGTCGCCTCGTCGACGGTGAGGTCGCCGTTGCGGATCTCCATCGGGCTGTCGTCCGCGACCACCTGGAGCCGGCCCATGGCGAGCCGCAGCCGGGCCTCGACCTCGGCCGGGCCCGCGGTGTCCAGCAGGACGTCGTCGATGCCCCATTCGGCGGTGACCGCGGCCAGGCCGCCCTCGGTGACCACCAGGATCAGTGGGCAGCCGATTCCGGTGGAGCGGAGCAGCTGGCAGAGGCTGCGGATCTGCGGCAGGTCCCGCCGGCCGTCCACCAGGATGACGTCGGCGCTCGGGGTGTCGACCAGGGCGGAGCCCTCGGCCGGGGCCACCCGGACGTTGTGCAGCAGCAGGCCGAGGGCCGGCAGCACCTCCGCGGAAGGCTGAAGTGCGTTGGTGAGGAGGAGGAGAGAACTCATACCCGGTTAGTCCCCTTTCCGGGTCGTCGCGGTCGCAGCCGGCCGGCCGGGGGGCCGGTGGTCGGCTGCGGAGAAGGTGGGGGAGCGGACGTCCGTGGGGTGGAATCCGAGGGGTTCGTGGGCGCGCAGCACCGGGCGGGGCGCGCGCCAGGAGTCCCGCAACCCCTGACGCTCCGTCTCAGTCCTGCTCATCCGCGAACCTTTCGGTCTGCTCCCGCTGCACTGCCGCCCGACCGGGCACCCGCACACCGTTGTGCGGCTCCGGCCGGCCGGTCCTCGCCGGTGGCGGTGCAGGTGGGGCACCGTCCCGGGAGGCCATCCGTACCTGGCGTCCTGAAAGCACAAAAGGACCCGGGGGCGACTCTGCCCAGGTCCCTCACGCCACGAGAATAGCCGACCACTCCCCGCACGGGGAGGGGCGTGCAGCGATGCCTGGGCCACATCAGGCCGCTCCGGGCGTGACCCCGGCCACGTCCGCGCCGTTCACCGGGAGCCGGAGCGCGCCGCCCGCCGACCAGGGTGGTTGCGGCTTCCGGGGCCGACCGGTCCATCATGGGAGCCGCACCGGCCGCACCGTACGTGTACACCTTTGGCGTGGGTGCCCCGGCAGCAGAGCCGGCGCACCGCACCGGGCGAGGACGACGAGGAGGGCTGCCATGACAGCGCACACTTCCACCGCACGAGCGACGGCAGCGGAGGCCACCCGGGTGACCGGGACCATCCGGTACTGGGCCGCCGCCAAGTCCGCCGCGGGTCTGCCCGAGGAGCCGTACCTGGCCGTGACGCTGGGCGAGGCACTGGCCGAGGTGCGGCGGCGCCACGCGGACAACGCCAGGCTGCTCCAGGTGCTGACGCACTGCTCCTACCTGGTCGACGGCAACCAGGTCGGCACCCGTGACCACGCCACCGTCCCGCTCACCGAGGGCGGCACCGTCGAGGCCCTCCCGCCCTTCGCCGGCGGCTGATCCGCCGGCACCCCGCTCCGGCGCCCCTGGTCGCTCCAGATTGGAAGAGTGCAGATGGTTCTGACCGACGCCCCCGTGAAGAGCGGCTCGCCGATCGTGCCGCCGGGGTTGCGGCCGGCGCTGCTCACGGCGGGGCTGGGTGCGGTGCTGGCGGTGGCGGCGCTGGGCGGCCGGTGGGGGCTGGCCGCGGGGCTGACGGCGGCTCAGGGGCTCACTGCGGTGGGGTGGTTCCGGCTGCACGGGATGTGGCCGGCCCGGCAGGGGATCGCGGGGGTGGCGTTGGCGGGCTTCGCCGCGACGGCGGCGGTGGCGGCGGGCGGCGGTGCGGCCGGTCTCGCCGGGGCGCTGGGCGTGGCGCTGGTGCTGGTGCTGGTGTGGCAGACGTTCCGCCCGGCCGACCCGGCGGAGCGGTTCTACGCGCTGACCGTGCTCGCCTCGGGAGTGGTGCTGACGGGGCTGGAGGCGTCGCTGCTGCTCGCCGGGCACGTGCCGGCCGCGCTGGCGGCGGTGGCGGTCACCGTGCTGGTGGCGGCGGCCCCGGTCCCGGGGGCGCTCGGGGCGCTCGCGGGGGTGGCGCTCGGCGCGGCCGCCGGGGTGCTGGCGGGCGCGCCCCCGGTGCAGGCGGGGTTGGTGGCGGTGGGTGCGCTGGTCGGCCGCCGGGTGGCGTCGTACGACTTCCCGTCCCGGTTCGTGCACTTCACCGCGGGTGTGGTGCTGCCGCTCGCGGTGGCCGCGCCGCTGGGGTGGATCGGTTCGCGGCTGCTCGGCTGACGTCCGCTCTGCGAGACGGACCGTCCAGGGCGGACCGCACCCGGATGCCCGCCCGGGCGCCGGACCGCCCGGAGCCAGGCGCCGCAAGGGCTGGAAAGCGTCAAATCTCAGCATGTGAAGCAGATCGTCTCAACATTCGACACGCTGATGACAGCGACCCGTCCGAGTCCCTAGCATCGTTGGCATGAAGCGACAGGCGGACCTCACGAAGCGGCGGGCGGTAGACCTGTGCCGCGTGTCCGCCTGCCTGTGTCGAATGCGCTGACCGGGCGGTTCTGACCGGTACATCCGGCCCTGCCCACTCCCTCGCCGACGGTTCCGACCAGGCAGCTCCACGCCTCGGACCGTCCGGCAGCCCCGCACGGAGCTCTTCCCGGCCATACCCGTGCCCGTCTCGGTATTCGGACAGAATTTCGGACGGCCCGGCGCCGGGCGCCGCTCACACAGACCTTGCCACCCTTCCGCAGTACCGCCCCCGGATGGAGACACCACCATGAGCCGCAGTGACGTCCTGGTCGACGCCGACTGGGTCCAGGAGAACCTGGACAACCCGAAGGTCGTCGTCGTCGAGGTTGACGAGGACACCGCCGCGTACGAGCTGAACCACATCCGCAACGCGGTCCGGATCGACTGGAAGCAGGACCTCCAGGACCCGGTCCGCCGCGACTTCGTCGACCAGGCCGGCTTCGAGGCGCTGCTCTCGAAGAAGGGCATCGGCAACGACGACATCGTGGTGCTGTACGGCGGCAACAACAACTGGTTCGCCTCGTACGCCTACTGGTACTTCAAGCTGTACGGCCACGGTGACGTCCGCCTGCTCGACGGCGGCCGCAAGAAGTGGGAGCTGGACGCCCGCGAGCTGGTCACCGAGGTGCCCGAGCGCGCCGCGACCGAGTACAAGGCGCAGGAGCAGGACAAGTCCATCCGCGCCTTCCGGGACGACGCGGTGAACGCGATCGGCACCCTCAACCTGGTCGACGTGCGCTCGCCCGACGAGTTCGCCGGTCGCCTGCTCGCCCCGGCCCACCTCCCGCAGGAGCAGTCGCAGCGTCCGGGCCACATCCCGACCGCCAGCAACATCCCGTGGGCGAAGAACGCCAACGACGACGGCACCTTCAAGTCGGACGAGGAGCTCAAGGAGATCTACTCCGACGCCGGCGTCGACCTGGCGAAGGACACCATCGCGTACTGCCGCATCGGTGAGCGCTCCGCGCTCACCTGGTTCGTGCTGCACGAGCTGCTCGGCCAGGAGAACGTGAAGAACTACGACGGTTCCTGGACCGAGTACGGCAGCCTGGTCGGCGTGCCGATCGCGCTCGGCGACAACTGAGCCATCGAACCGTAGGAAAGGGAAGACGACATGTGCGGTGCGAAGGCCGGTGGCCCCGATCTGGCAGGAGTTGACGTGGCCAAGGAGACGATCATTCAGGGTTCGGTGACCCGCGACGGCGAGCCCGTCAACGGTTACGTCCGGCTGCTGGACGAGGGCGGCGAGTTCACCGCCGAGGTGCCCACCTCGGCGACCGGGCAGTTCCGCTTCTTCGCCCGTCCGGGCAAGTGGACGCTGCGCGCGCTGGTTCCGGGCGCGACCGTGGACCGGGTCGTGGTGGCCTCCCAGGGCGCCCAGACCGAGGTCGCGATCGCGGTCTGACGACCCGACAGCTGCTCCGAGGTACACCGAGGGCCCCCTGCCGCGCAGGGGGCCCTCGGCCGTACCGTGGAAGGGTGCAGGGTCGTCGGAGGCATCGCTGGTACTACGCCATGATGGGCGTCTGCCTGCTGACGTTCGTGCTGGCGTGGGGCGTGGTGCGGTTCTGGTCCGTCCCGGCGGCGATCGGGATGTGCGTCTTCGCCATGGTGATCCCGCCGGTGGCCGCGATCTTCGCCAACAAGCGGGACCCGGACGACGACTGGTGGAACGACCCGCGCTGGGACGACCCCAAGTGGGACGAGCCCGGGCACGACCAGGACCGGCCCGATCAGTAGACGAGCGCTTGCACGTCCTCGGCCATGATCTCCTGCACGAAGAGCTGGGCGCCGGCGATCCTGGCCCCCTCGACCAGGTCCTTCTCCTCGATGCCCCGGCGCACCGCGCACTGGGTGCAGACGGTGACCTGCCCGCCGGCCAGCACCGACTCCAGCAGGTCCGGCAGCGGGGCGGCGTGCGGCAGTTCGAACTCGGCCGCCCGGCCCGGCAGCGCGAACCAGGTCGACTCGCCGGTCAGCCAGAGCGAGACCTCGACGCCGCTGGCGACCGCGACCGCGGCCACCGTGAAGGCCTGCGAGCAGCGCTCCGGCGCGTCGGCTCCGGCGGTGACCTTGATGACGAGCTTCTTCGGCATGGTGACACCCTATCGACCACGTGGCGGGGCTCACGGGTACCGGCGCACACCCGGCCGATAGACTCGGCCCGTCCTGCTCTGTACCGCAACGCCGCAATGGGAGCGCCCCGTGTCCGGTCTGGAAATCGTCTTCGAAGGTCTGCTCGTCCTGGTGGCGGTGCTGGTCACCTGGTTCGCCATCTTCGCCGTCATGAAGCTGTACCAGGGCCAGCGCTGACCACTGCCGTACGGTTGAGGCAGTCCCACACCGACGACAGCGACCAGGAACATGATCGAGATCCCTTCTGACCTCCACAAGGACGTCGTCCCGCTGGCCTTCCTCCTCGGTACCTGGGAGGGCGCGGGCGTCTACGACTTCCCCGGCACCGAGAAGTGCAACTTCGGCCAGGAGATCGTGTTCCGGCACGACGGCCGGGCCTTCCTGGAGTTCCGCTCCCGTTCCTGGGTGCTGGACAACGACGGTGAGAAGGTCCGCCCGCTCGAGACCGAGCACTCCTTCTGGCGGATCACCAGCAACCAGCACGGCACCAGCGGCGAGCGCGAGATCGAGGTCTCCTCGGTCCGCGACGACGGCACCGTGGAGATCTGGTACGGCAAGCTGCACGACGGCAAGCCGCAGATCGACCTGGCCACCGACGCGGTCGCCCGGATCGAGGGCGCGGCCCCGTACACCGGTGGCAAGCGCCTGTACGGCATGGTCGCCGAGGAGCTGCTCTGGGTCGGCGAGAAGGCCGCCCCCGAGGTGCCGCTGCGGCCGTACATGTCGGCCCAGCTGAAGAAGGTGCTCAACCCGATGCAGCTGATCCAGGACATCGCGGACCTGCCGGACGACGGCATCGCCTTCTTCCGCTGAGCCGTAGGCACACCGTAGGGGCCGACCACGAGGTCGGTCCCTACACTTGTCGCACGACCTAGAGCAGGGCAGGCGCACCGTGGCGAACACCGACTCCCCGTCCGACTGGAAGGCCGACCTGCGCGGACGCGGGTACCGGCTCACCCCGCAGCGCCAGCTGGTGCTGGAGGCGGTCGACGCGCTGGACCACGCCACCCCGGACGAGCTGCTGCACGAGGTGCGGAAGACCGCCAGCGGGGTCAACATCTCCACCGTGTACCGGACCCTGGAGCTGCTGGAGGAGCTCGGGCTGGTCTCGCACGCGCACCTCGGCCACGGCGCCCCGACCTACCACCTGGCCGGCCGCCACACCCACCTGCACCTGGTCTGCCGGGACTGCGAGAGCGTCACCGAGACCGACACCGCGATCGCCGCGCCGCTGATCGACAGCCTGCGCGCGGAGCACGGCTTCGACACCGACCTCAAGCACTTCGCCATCTTCGGCCGCTGTTCCGACTGCACCGCGAAGCTGGCCGGTCGGCAGTCGTAAGCTTGCGGCTATGAAGAGTCCGCTGCTTGCCCTGCCCGGTGCCGTCCCCGCCGAAGGAGCCGACGAGGGGGTGGCCGCGCACTACGGCGGGCTCTTCCCCGAGCAGCGCGAACTGGCTGCCGGGCGCGGCTTCGTGGACCTGTCGCACCGGGGCGTGCTGACCGTCACCGGCGCGGACCGGCTGTCCTGGCTGCACCTGCTGATCACCCAGCACGTCAGCGCGCTGCCGCCGCAGCAGGCCACCGACGCCCTGGTGCTCTCCCCGAACGGGCACGTCGAGCACGCGCTCTACCTGGTGGACGACGGCACGACGACCTGGGCGCACGTCGAGCCGGGCACCCAGCAGGCGCTGATCGCCTACCTGGAGAGCATGAAGTTCTTCTACCGGGTGGAGGTCGCCGACGCGACCGCGGACTACGCCGTGGTGTTCCTGCCGGCCGGCTCCGAGGTCTCCGCCGAGGGTGCGGCGGCGGTCCGTGAACTCCCGTACGGGCGGGACCTGTTCGTGCCGCGGGCCGAGCTGGCCGGGCTGGCCGCGGGCTACGGCCCGGCGGCGGGGGTGTGGGCGTACGAGGCGCTGCGGATCGAGGCGCACCGGCCCCGGCTGGGCTTCGAGACCGACCACCGGACCATCCCGCACGAGGTGGACTGGCTGTCCACCGCCGTGCACCTGCAGAAGGGCTGCTACCGGGGCCAGGAGACGGTGGCCCGGGTGCACAACCTCGGGAAGCCGCCGCGTCGGCTGGTGCTGCTCAACCTGGACGGCACCGAGGAGAAGCTCCCGGTGCACGGCGCCGAGGTGCTCCGGCCCGGCCAGGACCGCCCGGTGGGCTTCGTGACCTCCTCGGCCCGGCACCACGAGCTGGGCCCGATCGCGCTGGCCCTGGTGAAGCGGAACGTGCCGGTGGACGAGGTGCTGCTGGCCGACGGCGTGCCGGGCAGCCAGGACGTGATCGTCCCCGCCTGAGCAGCGGCTACAGCTCCAGCAGGACGGTGAACGGGCCGTCGTTCACCAGCGACACCTTCATGTCGGCGCCGAACCGGCCGGTCTCCACCGTGGCGCCGAGCGCCCGGAGTTCGGCCACCACGGCGTCCACCAGCGGCTCGGCCTGCGGGCCCGGGGCGGCGGCGTTCCAGGTGGGGCGGCGGCCCTTGCGGGCGTCGCCGTACAGCGTGAACTGACTGATCACCAGCAGCGGGGCGCCCAGGTCCGAGCAGGACAGCTCGGTCTCCCCGTTGTCGAAGAGCCGCACCGACCAGAGCTTGCGGGCCAGTTGGGCCGCCTTCTCCGGGGTGTCGTCGTGGGTCACCCCGACCAGCACGCAGAGCCCGGGGCCCCCGATCGCGCCGACCGTCTCGCCGTCCACCGTCACGGCCGCCTCGGCGACCCGCTGTACCACTGCTCGCATGGGCCTCATTGTGCCGGAGGCGTACGGCCGTTCCGGCGGCGCGTGCGGTGGGTCCGCGCGCCGGGGGCGCGTTCGGCGCGCCCCGCCACGGGTGGCGCGGCCTGCGGATTGTTCCGGTCGTATCAGCCACCCCCCTTCGCCAGGGGGCCGTTCGGGTGCACGGGCGGTGCACCGGTCGGTCCCGGGTGGCACGCTGTGGGCGGCGGCACGCGGGTGGGCGTTTTCGGAGGTTTCGAAATCCGGGGTCGCCCGCGCGAGTGGAGTCGGACCCCGACGGGAACTCCGGACGCCGGACGGGCGTGCACCAGACGGCGGGGCGCTCCGGGGGATCGGCGGGGATTCAGTGACCAGGACAGCGGCAGGTGGTTGGTTGATGGACGCGAGCAGCACGGCCCACGAGCAGGCGTACGGCCTCACCGGGCTCGGCCTGGAGCAGCTCCGGCTGCTCCGCCGGGACGCGCAGGACCAGGAGGCCGACCTCTCGTACCTGCGCCGGCTGCTGCACGGGCGGCTGGACATCCTGCGGGCCGAGCTGGCGCGCCGGAGCTCGACCGGGTCCGAGCCGGCCGCGGAGGCCCTGCTCGACCAGCTCCCGGCGATCCTGGCCGACACCCCGTCACCGGTCCGCCGCCCGGCCCGGCACCTGCGGCTCGGGCCGCCGCGCGGCGAGCGGTACCAGCGGGAGGCGGACGCCCTGATGGGCGACGTCCAACTGGCCGACCTGGCGGCGCACCCGACGGTCGAACTGGTGGCCGCCGTCGAGCGGCTGACGGTGCACGAGCGGGAGGTCTCCGGGCGGCGGCAGGCGCTCCAGCGGCGGGCGGACGACTGCAGCGCGGAGATCACCCGGCGGTACCGGGAGGGCGAGGCCCGGGTGGACGACCTGCTCGCGGGCGGGTGAGCGTGCGGGAGCCGTCCGGCTGGGGCACGGTGGACCGGGGACGCATCGATGGGAGACAGCCATGAGCGAACACGTGTACCGGGTCACCGAGATCGTCGGCTCCTCGACCGAGGGGGTGGACGCGGCGATCCGGAACGGGGTCGGCCGGGCCTCGCGGACCCTGCGGAACCTGGACTGGTTCGAGGTGACCCAGATCCGGGGCCACATCGCGGACGGCGGGGTCGCGCACTTCCAGGTGGGGCTGAAGCTCGGCTTCCGGCTCGACGACGAGGACTGAGGCCGAAGGGGAGCTCGGTCAGCGGGCCGGAACCACCAGGGGGGTGCCCGTGCCGGGGTGGGGGAACACCTCGACCGGGTGGGCGTAGACCCGGCTGAGCAGCGGGGCGTCCAGGACTTCGGCGACCGGGCCGTCGGCGACGGTGCGGCCGTCGGCGAGCAGGACGATGCGGTCGGCGTAGGCGGCGGCCAGTGAGAGGTCGTGCAGCACGACGACGACGGCGTCGCCCGCCCGCGCCCGGTCGCGGGCCACCTGGAGGACGAGCTCCTGGTGGCGCAGGTCGAGCGCGGCGGTGGGTTCGTCCAGCAGCAGCAGGGCGGTCCGCTGGGCGAGCACCCGGGCGAGGGCGACCCGGGCGCGTTCGCCGCCCGAGAGGGCGGTGAACGGGCGGTCGACGAAGGCGGTGGAGTCGGTGGCGGCCAGTGCGGCTGCCACCGCTTCGTCGTCCTCGGCCTCGGCCGCCGTCCCGGCCCAGGGGGCGCGGCCCATCCGGACCACCTCCCCGGCGGGGAACGGGAACGAGAGCGCGGCGGACTGCGGCAGCAGCGCCCGGTGCAGGGCCAGTTCGGCCGGGCGGTGGTCGCCGAGCGGACGGCCGCCCAGGAGGACGGTGCCCGAGCTCGGGGGGACGTCCCCGGCCAGCACCGAGAGCAGGGTGGACTTCCCGGCCCCGTTCGGCCCGAGCAGGGCCAGCACCTCGCCGGCCCGCACCACCAGGTCGACCCCGCTCAGCAGTTCACGCCCGCCGACCGCCAGGTGCAGCCCGGCTGCGGTGAGCAGCTCGGCACCCGGTTCGGGCCGTGCGGGCACCTGACGGCGTCGCTTCACGCCCATCCTCCTTGCTTGGTACGGGTCCGGCGGAGCAGCCAGAAGAAGAACGGGCTGCCGATCAGGGCGGTGAGGACGCCGAGCGGGAGCTCGGCGGGCTGGGCCAGGGTGCGGGCGGCGAGGTCGCCGAGGACCAGGACCAGGGCGCCGGCCAGGGCGCTGCCGGGGAGCAGGAAGCGGTGGCCGGGGCCGGCCAGCATCCGGAGCAGGTGCGGGACGACCAGGCCGACGAAGCCGATGATGCCGCTGACCGAGACGGCGGCGGCGGTGAGCAGGGCGACCACGGTGATCAGGGCCAGCCGCATCCGTTCGACGTCGACGCCGAGATGGCGGGCGGGGCGCTCGCCGAGCGCGAGCAGGTCCAGCTTGCGGGCGTAGAACGGCGCGACGGCCAGGCCGACCAGGGCGAACGGCAGGATGGCGAGCACCTTGCCCCAGGTGGCCTGGGCGAGCGAGCCGAGCTGCCAGAACGTCACCTGGTTGATCGCGGCGGTGTCGGCGGTGAACAGGAACAGGCCGATCAGCGCGCCGCAGAAGGCGTTCACCGCGACGCCGGTGAGCACCAGGGTGACCACCTCGGTCCGGCCGCCCGCGCGGGACATCGCGTAGACCGCGAAGACCGTCAGCAGGCCGGAGACGAAGGCGAAGACGGTGATGGTCCAGCTGCCGAGCGAGTCCAGGCCGAGCACGATGCAGGCGACCGCGCCGACCGCGCCGCCGGAGGAGACGCCGATCACGCCGGGCTCGGCCAGCGGGTTGCCGAAGATGCCCTGCATCAGGGCGCCGGCGCAGCCGAGCGAGCCGCCGACCAGCAGGGCCAGCACCACCCGGGGGAAGCGGACGTTCCAGAGCACCGACTCGGGCACGCGGTCGAGCGCGTGGCCGCCGAGGCCGGCCCGGTGGGCGACCGAGGCGAGCAGGTCGCCGAGCGGGATGCGGTACGCGCCGACGCCGGCCGCCAGCAGGGCGGCGATCAGCAGGGCGAGGCCGAGCCCAGCGGTGAGCAGGGTGGTGCGGCTGACTCGGGACCGGGGCAACGGAAGTGCGGTGGCGGTCACTTGGCGGCCCCGTAGAGCTGTTCGGAGATCGACTTGAGCACCTCGGGGGTGCGCGGGCCGTAGCTGAGCAGGACGCCGTCCGGCACCGAGACCACCCGGCGGTCCAGGCCGGCCGGGGTCTGGGCGACGCCGGGGAGCTTGAGCATCCCGTCGATGCCGCCGACCGACTCCAGGCCCTTGCCCATCACCAGCAGGGCGTCGGGGGCGGCCTTGACCAGGGCCTCGCTGGTGAGCGGGGTGAAGTCGCCGGTGAGGCCGGAGGCGGTGCCCGCGTCGACCCCGCCGACGGCCTCGATCAGCGAGCCGGCGCCGGAGTCGGCACCGCCGAGCAGGAACACCGAGGCGCTGCCGCGCAGGTAGAGGAAGGCGACCTTGGGCTTGCTGCCGTTCGGCTTGAGTGCGGCCTGCACCTCCTTGGTGCGGGCGGTGGTGCGCTCGATCAACTGCCGTCCGGCGTCCGGGACCCCGAGGGCGGCGGCGACCTTGGTGATCCGGGCGTCGATGTCGGAGAGCTGCTTGGCGTCGTCCAGCACGATCAGCGGGACCCCGGCGGCGCGGATCTGGGCGACCGCCTCGGCCGGGCCGGTGGAGCGGTCGGCCAGCACGACGGTCGGGCGGAGCGAGAGCACACCCTCGGCCGAGACGTCGTGGGCCTGGGTGATGACGGGCAGTCGGGCGGCCTGCTCGAAGGTGGTGGAGACGTCGCGGGCCACCACCCGGTCCCCGAGGCCGAGGCTGAACACGATCTCGGACAGGCTGCCGCTGAGCGGGATGATCCGCTCGGCGGCGTCCACCGTGACCTGCCGGCCGTCGGCCGAGCCGACGGTGGCGGGCAGCGCCGGGGTGGCGGCGGCCAGCGGCTCGACCCGGTCGGGGGCAGCCGGGGCCGAGGCCCCCGCGGTGCTGCCGGTGGCGCCGCTGCCGCAGGCGGCGGCGGTGGCGAGCAGCAGGGCGAGGCCCAGCGCGCGTGCGCGGTTTCGGATGGTCCCCGTCAACTGCTGCTCCTTGGCTGAGTGCTGGCACGTCCGGATCGTGAAGCCGTTGTGGACCCGGGGTGACTCTTGACGCATATATTAGGTTAGCCTTACCTCAAATTCGCAAGGGGGGGTTCAGCTGAGCCCACCCCCGCCTTCCGCTGCCCCCGAGGAGCGCTTCGCCATGCCCGGTTCACGACGTCTGCGTCGCCTCGCCGCCACCCTGGTCGCCGTGATCGCCGCGCTGCTGCTGGTCGCCCTGCCGATCGTCCCGGCGGCTGCCGCGCCGGGGGCGGTCGCCGGCGGGCGGCTCGACTGGGGGCTGAAGCAGTCCTTCCTCAGCTATGTCACCGGCCCGATCGCCAAGGGCAGTTGGAGCCTGACCGGCGGTGCCGCCACGGTCGGCGGCAACACCTTCAGGTTCCACTCGGCGACCGGGACGTACGACCCGGCCACCGGTGCGCTGACGGCCGGGTTCTCCGGCGGGGTGAACTTCAAGGGGCATGAGGCCAACGGGAGTTACGGCCTCGACATGAAGCTCAGCCGGTTCACCTTGAAGGCGGGCGGCGGCAGCGCGGGGCTGTACGCGGACGTCAGCAGCAAGGCCAAGGACACCGGCGTGGTGACCAACGCCTCGCAGGCCAAGCTGGTCGACCTCGGCCTGGACGGGATCGACCTGCGCGGCCAGGCCGGGACGCTGACGCTCTCCAACGTGCCCACCACGATGACCGCTTCGGGTGCGGTGGCGTTCGGCAACTTCTACCCCGCCGGTACGGCGCTGGACCCGTTGACGCTCTCGGTCAACGTCAAGGCCGCGGCGCCCGCCGAGCCGGCCGCCCCGACCACCGCTCCGGCGAGCACCCCGGCGGCCACCCCGCCCCCGGCGGCCCCCGCCGCCGAGACCCCGGCGGCCCAGCCCACCGCGGCCCGGGCCGAGTTCGCCCGGGGCGCGCTCGACTGGGGCGTCCGGCGGACCTTCCGGGACTACGTGACCGGCACCATCGCCAAGGGCGACTGGCAGCTCGCCGACGGCGCCGCCGACGGCGGCGCGTTCTTCCGCTGGACCCCGGCCAAGGGCAGCTACGACCCGGCCACCGGCGAGCTGACCGCCGCCTTCACCGGCGCGGTCCGGTTCCGGGGCATGAAGACCGGCGACACGTACGGTCTCGACCTGAGCCTGACCAACCCCGCGGTCAAGGTGGCCGGCGGCAAGGGCACGCTGCTGACCGACGTCTCCGGCCGGACCGCGACCGGGGCCGCCCTGCAGCTCCCGGCGGTCGCGCTCGGCACCTTCGACGCGGCGGCGCTCAAGCCGGAGGGCGGACTGCTCAAGGCGGTCGAACTGCCGCTGGTGCTCACCGAGGACGGCGCCAAGGCCTTCGGCGGCCTCTACCCGGCGGGCACCGCGATGGACCCGCTGAGCTTCGCCGTCGCGCTCGACCCGGCCGCCGCCCTCCCCCCGCTGCCCGACCTCGGCAGCGCCCCGGCGGCCGCACCCTCCACGGGTGCCACCGCGCCGGTCGCGGCCGCCACCGACCAGGGCTCCTCGCCGTGGCCGTGGATCGCGGTCGGCGGCGGGGTGCTGGCGGCCGGTGCCGCCGCGGCCGCCACCGTCCTGGTCCGGCGCCGCCGGGCCGCCTGAACTCTTCCTCCCCCGTCCAACCCTGAAGGAGTACCAGCCACCATGGCCGTCACCGCCAAGAGCGCCCGTCGCAACCGCACCCCCCTGTCGGCCCTGGCCGCCGTCGCGGTCGGACTCGGGCTCACCGCCGTCAGCATGCCGGGACTGGCCTTCGGCGCCGGCCCGACCACGGTGGTCTACGACCAGGGCTCGCTGGACTGGGGCGTGAAGGAGTCCTTCCGCAAGTACCTGGAGGGCCCCGCCTCCCAGGGCGGCAAGATCGCGCTGACCGGTGGCACCACCCGCAATGCCGACGGCACCTACCACCTCGACGGCAGCGGCGCCTACGACGGCACCGCGCACACCATCAGCGGCGCGTTCACCGGCGGCCTGCACTTCACCGGCCACCAGGGCCAGTTGGACATCACGCTGACCGACTTCAAGCTGAAGACCTCGGGCTCCACCGGCACCATCACGGTCGACGCGGTGACCGCCGAGACCGTCGAGGACCCGGCCACCAAGGCGAAGTCCACCAAGCTGGTCGAGCGCGAGGACGTCGCCCTGGTCACCTTCGCGGTCGGCCGCGAGACCACCACCGGCGTGGCCACCCCGACCGTACTGACCGAGGACGGGGCCAAGGCCTTCGGCGGCTTCTACCAGGCCGGGGCGGCGATGGACCCGCTGAAGCTGGTGCTCACCAAGTCGGCCCCGTCGCCGTCCCCCTCGGTGAGCGCCTCGGCCTCGGCCTCCCCGTCCGCCTCCGCTTCGCCGTCCGCCTCCGCCTCGGCCTCCCCGTCCGCTTCGGCTTCGGCCAGCCCGACCGCTCCGGCGGCCGAACTGCCCATCGTGGACGGCACCCTGGGCTGGGGCTTCAAGGAGTCCTTCCGCAAGTACCTGGCCAGTCCGGCGGCCTCCGGCAAGGTGGAGTTCGGCGGCGGCGCGGCCGACTACCGGTTCGGCGGCGGCACCGGCGCGTACAACACCAAGACCCACGGCGTCACGGCCGGCTACCAGGGCTCGGTGCGCTTCCTGGGCCACCCGAAGGACGGCGGCTACGAGCTCGACCTGGCGTTCGCCAACCTCGGCTTCCGGCTGGACGGGAGCGGTGCGTTCCTGACCGCGGACGTGAAGTCCAAGGGCCTGGACGGCAAGGTGACCGAGCTCAAGGGCGCGAAGATAGCCTCGCTCGACGTCTCGAAGGCGAGCTTCGCCCCGGTCAACGGTGTGGTGACGCTCACTCAGCTGCCCGCCACGCTGACCGCCGAGGGTGCGGCCGCGTTCGGCGGCTTCTACCAGGCCGGCGCCGCGCTCGACCCGGTCGACGCGACGCTCGCCTTCCAGAAGACCGCGCCGTCGCCGTCGCCCTCGCCGTCCGTGAGCACCTCGCCCTCGGCCTCCCCGAGCCCCTCGGCTTCCCCGACCCCGTCGGCCTCCCCGACCCCCACCACCCCGGTGAGCAACGAACTGCCCATCCTGGACGGTGCGTTGGACTGGGGCGTGAAGGAGTCGTTCCGCAAGTACCTGGCCACTCCGGCGGCCTCCGGCAAGGTGGAGTTCGGCGGCGGCGCGGCCGACTTCCGGTTCGGCGGCGGCAGTGGTGCGTACAACACCACGACGCACGCGGTGACCACCTCGTTCGACGGCTCGGTGCGCTTCCTGGCCCACCCGAAGGACGGCGGCTACGAGCTCGACCTGACCTTCGCCGCTCTCGGCCTCCAGGTGGACCGGGCCGGTGCGTTCCTGACCGCTGACGTGAAGTCCAAGGCGCTGGACGGCAAGGTGACCGAGCTCAAGGGCGCGAAGGTGGCCTCGCTGGACGTCTCGAAGGCGAGCTTCGCCCCGGTGAACGGTGTGGTGACGCTGTCCCAGCTGCCCGCCACGCTGACCGCCGACGGTGCGGCCGCGTTCGGCGGCTTCTACCAGGCCGGCGCCGCGCTCGACCCGGTCAACGCCTCGCTGGTCTTCGAGAAGGGCGCCACGGTGCCCACCCCGGCCCCGACCACCGGCACCCCGGCCACCACCCCGGCGCCGGTCACCGGCGGCGGCAGCACCGGCGGCGGTGCGGTGCTGACCAGCAGCGGCTCGGGTGAGCTGGCCTCCACCGGCATGGACACCCCGATCGTCCCGCTGGTCGCCACCGCGGCCGGCCTGCTGCTGCTCGGCGGCGGCACCACGGTGCTGCTGCGCCGTCGCACCGCCAAGTAGTCGCTCCGCAGACGCCGTTGCCCCCTGGTGGACTCCACCAGGGGGCAACGGCGTCGTACGGGGTCAGGCGCTGAGCGGGTACCGCAGGTCCAGGTCGGAGAAGACGGCGCCGTTCAGGGTGAACGCCCGCTTGGTCTCCTCGACCACCCGGCGGCGCTCCACCTCGTCCAGCGCCTCGCCGGCCGCGTCCAGCTTGGCCCGGTAGTCGCGCTTGAACGCGGCCGGGTTCTCCACCTGCTCGAAGACGTAGAAGTGGACGCCGGCGCCCTTCTTCTCGAAGCCCCAGGTCTTCTCGGCGATGCCGCGGATGATCTGACCGCCCGACAGGTCGCCCAGGTAGCGGGTGTAGTGGTGGGCCAGGTACCCGGCCGGCCAGGTGTCCAGCAGCTCGTTCAGCCGGGCCACGTACGCGGCGGTGGCGGGCGAGGGGGTCAGCCCGGCCTGCCAGTCGGCGCCGCGCAGGTGCAGCAGGTCGGCCTCCAGCGCGGCGGTGCGGAACAGCGCCGGGTCGATGAACGGGCCGAGCACCGGGTGCTCGGCGAGCTCGGCGGCCCGGCCCTCCAGGGCCCGGTAGACGAACCAGAGCTGGCCCGAGAGCTCCGCGTAGGCGTCGACGCCCAGGTGGCCCTTCAGCAGGTTCCCCATGAACGAGGACGACTCGGCGGCCTCGTGCTCGGAGGCGCTGGCGGTGCGCAGCACGGTGGAGAACGGGGTGGGCTCGGCGCTGGTCATACGGGACCTCCGGTCGGTACGGGCTCTGCCCCGATTCTTAATGGTTAGCCTTACCTAAGTCAACGTGATGCCGACAGCCTGTCGGTAAAACCGTCGGGATCAGTCCGCCCGAACCGTGGTGAAACACCGTCAACCGGGCAGAAAAAACGGCCGGGGCGAGCATTTCTGCTCGCCCCGGCCGGGGTGGCCCGAAGGGCCGTTCGCGGTACCGGGCTCAGTGGCCGGACTCCGCCAGGCGCTTGATCGAGGCGACGATCTCGGCCTCGGCCTCGGCGCGGCCGACCCAGTTGGCGCCCTCGACGGACTTGCCGGGCTCCAGGTCCTTGTAGACCTCGAAGAAGTGCTGGATCTCCAGCCGGTCGAACTCCGACACGTGGTGGATGTCCTTCAGGTGCTCCCAGCGCGGGTCCGTCGCCGGGACGCAGAGCAGCTTGTCGTCGCCGCCGGCCTCGTCGGTCATCTTGAACATGCCGATCGCGCGGCACTTGATGAGGCAGCCCGGGAAGGTCGGCTCGTCCAGGATGACGAGCGCGTCCAGCGGGTCGCCGTCATCCGCGAGGGTGCCCTCGACGTAGCCGTAGTCGGCCGGGTAGCGGGTCGAGGTGAAGAGCATCCGGTCGAGGCGAAGGCGACCGGTCTCGTGGTCGACCTCGTACTTGTTCCGCGAGCCCTTCGGGATCTCGATCAGGACGTCGAACTCCAACGGTTCCTCCAAGGTAGGGACTGACAGAATCCAAGTGTCTCCTACGGCAGGGTGTGCTCAGGAAAGGGGCCGGTCGGTGCAGCGAGGTACAGGGGTGGGGCGTGGCCGCAGGGCGGCAGTCGCCGGGGTGCTCGGGGTGGCGCTCACGGCAGCGGTACTGACGCCGGCCTGGGCCGACCCCAGCCCGGGGGCCACCCCCGGGAAGACCGGCAGCGCACCGCCGCAGCCGCCGACTGCCGTCGGGCGCAAGGCAGTTGCCACCGGCGGCGCCGTGCTCACCGCGAGCGCGACCGGTACGGACGGCCTGCCGACCACGGCCGGGCTCCAGCGCGACCTCGCCGCCCTGCTCCAGGACAAGGCGCTCGGCACCCTCAGCTTCGCCGTCACCGACGGCGCCACCGGGCAGCTGCTCTACGGCGCGGGCGAGAACAACCCGGCCACTCCGGCCTCCACCACCAAGCTGCTCACCGCGCTGGCCGCGCTCGAACTGATCCCCGGTGACACCCGGCTCAGCACCAAGGTGGTCAAGGGCGCGGCCCCGGACGAGATCGTCCTGGTCGGCGGCGGCGACCCGACCCTGTCCACCCTCCCGGCCGACCAGGTCAGGGTCGGCGGCCTGCCGGTCGACGCCGACACCGCGCCCGCGACGGTGGCCGACCTCGCCAAGCGGACGGCCGCCGCGCTGAAGGCCGCCGGCGTGGCCTCGGTGAAGCTCGGCTTCGACACCTCGATGTACACCGGCCCGCTCAACCACCCGCAGCACGACGCGATGAACATCGCCACCGTCACCCCGCTGATGGTGAACGAGGGCCGGATCGACCCGAAGTCCACCGACGAGGGCCCGGCCCGGGCCTTCGACCCGGCCGGCCAGGCCGCGGACGCCTTCGCGGCCGCCCTCGCCGCCGAGGGCGTCCCGGTCCAGGGCAAGCCGAAGCCCGGGGCGGTCGCCGCCGCCGGGGCCCAGCAGCTGGCCGCCGTCGAGTCGCCCACCGTCGCCCGCCTGGTGGAACGCCTGCTCACCACTTCGGACAACACCCTCAGCGAGGCGATGGCCCGTCAGGTCGCCCTGGCCGCCCAGCAGCCCGCGAGCTTCGACAGCGCCTCGGCCGCGACCCGGCAGACGCTGGAGAAGCTCGGCGTACCGATGGCGGGCGTGGTCATGTACGACGGCAGCGGGCTGCACACCGGCAACCAGATCTCACCGCTGGTCCTCGCCAAGGTGCTCGCGCTGGCCGCCTCGCCCGAACACCCCCGGCTCCGGCCGGTGCTGACCGGCCTGCCGATCGCCGGCTTCACCGGGACGCTGCTGAACCGCTTCGGTGCCGCGACCAAGGCGCAGAACGGGATCGGCATCGTCCGCGCCAAGACCGGCACCCTGGGCAGCAGCGGGATCTACACCCTGGCCGGCACCGTGCCGGACGCCGAGGGACGGGTGCTCTCCTTCGCCCTGATGACCAAGACCACCGCCAACGGCGACGCCGCCCGCGCCGCCGTCGACCGCCTGGTCGGCCGCCTCGCCACCTGCGGCTGCCACTGAGGCCCCGCCGGTACGCCGGCCGGGCCCCGGGCCCCTGGTGCCGCCCGGTCGAGCAGCTGCGACAGAGCCTGCCCGAAGGGCACCGGGTCCCGTACGGTGAGGGCATGACGAGCGCGAGCGGTGGGGCTGGGATGGTCGACTGGGATCTCGCGGTCGCGACGGCGACCAGGCTGGCCCGGCCGGGGCCGGAGGTGAGCCGGGTCGAGGCGCGCGAGGTGGTCTCGGAGCTGCGCCGGCACGCGCTGGAGGCGGAGGAGCACGTCCGCGCCTACACCCGGATGGGATCGACCAGCCTGCTCGCGGCGGAAGCCACCCCGGTGCTGGTGGTGGACCGCCCGGGCTGGGTCAGGGCCAACGTGGCGGGCTTCCGGGCGATCGTCCGCCCGCTGGTGGAGAAGCTGGAGGCCCGCCGCTCGGACTCGGCCGGTTCGGCGATGCTGGGCTCGCTCGGCGAGAAGGCCACCGGCGTGGAGATCGGCGCGGTGCTGGCGTTCCTGTCCGGGAAGGTGCTCGGCCAGTACGAGACCTTCGCCCCGGCCGAGTTCCCCGGCCCGCTGCCGGCTGCGCCGGACAGTCCGGAGGGCATCCTGGACACCCCGCGCCGGGCGCTCCAACCGCCGCCGCCGGGGCGCCTGTTGCTGGTGGCGCCGAACATCGTCCAGGTCGAGCGCGAGCTCGACGTCGACCCGCACGACTTCCGGCTCTGGGTCTGCCTGCACGAGGAGACCCACCGGACCCAGTTCACCGCCGTGCCGTGGCTCCGCGACCACATCCAGGCCGAGGTGCAGTCCTTCCTGGCGCAGACCGACGTCGATCCGGGGGCGCTGCTGGACCGGGCCAGGGAGCTGGTGGCCGGGCGCGGGGAGGAGCGCCGGGGCACCCTGCTGGAGGCGGTCCAGTCCCCGGGGCAGCGCGAGACGCTGAACCGGCTGACCGCCGTGATGTCCCTGCTGGAGGGCCACGCCGACGTGGTGATGGACGGGGTCGGCCCGGCCGTGGTGGGGAGCGTGGCGGAGATCCGGGAGAAGTTCCAGCTGCGCCGCGCCAGCGGGGCGGGCCGGCTGGACCTGGTGGTCCGCCGGCTGCTCGGGATGGACGCCAAGCTGCGGCAGTACCAGGACGGTGCGGTCTTCGTCCGGGGCGTGGTGGACCGGGTCGGGATGGACGGCTTCAACCGGGTCTGGACCTCGCCGAACACGCTGCCGACCCGGGACGAGATCCACCATCCGGCCGCCTGGGTGGCCCGGGTGGCGCCCTGACCGGAGCGGTCCGCTCGTGCGTTCGCGCAGCTTGACCCGTTGGCTGCGGATGAACGTTTCTTCATTCACTCGTACGTGGGACGGTGGTCGTACCGGTGGCGCGGGTGGCGTAGCCGGTGCCCGGACTCTGCGACCATCTGTGAGCAACCGGTGACCGAGTGCTGACGCAAGGTCACCGTCCGCTCCGCCTCTCCGCCAAGGAGTGCTTACCCGTGGGACCACACCCCGCTGTCGCGGCGATACGCCTCGCCGTCCGCCGCACCCTCGCCGAGCTCGCCGCCGACCTGAGCGAGACCACCACCCCCGCCGCCCGGGCGCCCCGGACCCGCCCCAGTGAACTCGCCCTGAGCGGCGCCGCCGGTGCCACCACCCTGATCGGCAACGCCCGCCGCCACCCCTCCGGCCTGCCCCGTACGCCCGCCGCCCCCGGCTCCCCGCTGGTGCTGGTCGCGGTCAGCGGCGGCGCCGACTCGATGGCCCTGGCCATCGCCACCGCCTTCGAGGCGCCCAAGCTCGGCCTGCGGGTCGGCGCGGTGACGGTGGATCACGGACTCCAGGCCGGTTCGGCCGAGCGGGCCCGCCAGGTGGCCGAGCGGCTGCGCGAGCTGGGCCTGGACCCGGTGGAGGCGATCCCGGTCCTGGTGGGCCGTCAGGGCGGCCCGGAGAACGCCGCCCGGGAGGCCAGGTACGCCGCGCTGGACGCGGCCGCCGACCGGCTCGGCGCGGAGGCGGTGCTGCTCGGCCACACCAGGGACGACCAGGCGGAGACCGTGCTGCTCGGCCTGGCCCGGGGCTCCGGCTCCCGCTCGCTGGCCGGGATGCCCGCGCAGAAGGGCCGCTACCGCCGCCCGCTGCTGGAGCTGGACCGGGCCGCCACCCGGCAGGCCTGCTCGGCCCAGTCGATCCCGGTCTGGGACGACCCGCACAACAGTGACCCGGCCTACACCCGCTCCCGGGTCCGGCACGAGGTGCTCCCGGTGCTGGAGAAGCACCTCGGCGCCGGGGTGGTCGAAGCACTGGCCAGGACCGCCCGGCTGTTCCGCGACGACGCCGACGCGCTGGACCAGTGGGCCGCGCTGGCCGAGCGCGACCTCCGGACGGCCGAAGGGGCGCTGGACGTCGCGAAGCTGGCCGAACTGCCCCCCGCCGTCCGCCGCCGACTGCTCCGCCGGGCCGCGCTCAGGGCGGGCTGTCCGGCCGGGGACCTGTTCGCCCGTCACCTCGAAACCGTGGACCTGCTGGTGACCGGCTGGCGCGGTCAGGGGCCGCTGCACCTACCCGGTGGCGTGGAGGTCACCCGTAGGTGTGGCACGCTGGTGTTTCGGCGACAGAGCGACTGACAAGTGAACACCTGGTCGCAGGGCCGCCGCCGACACAGGACCCCGAACGTTTGAGGACGTATCCCCGGTGGATCACAACGACATGGGCGCCGACCTGGCGAAGGTGCTCATCAGCAAGGACGAGATCGACGCCAAGCTGCTGGAGCTGGCCGAGCGCATCGACCAGGACTACGCCGGACGGGATCTGCTGATCGTCGGCGTGCTCAAGGGCGCCGTGATGGTGATGGCCGACCTCGCCCGTGCGCTGCACTCGCAGGTGACGATGGACTGGATGGCGGTCTCCTCGTACGGGATGGGCACCAAGTCCTCCGGCGTGGTCCGCATCCTCAAGGACCTCGACACCGACATCGCGGGCCGCGATGTGCTGATCGTCGAGGACATCATCGACTCCGGCCTGACCCTGTCCTGGCTGCTGGGCAACCTGGGCTCGCGCGGGCCGGCCTCGCTGGAGGTCTGCACGCTGCTCCGCAAGCCCGACGCGGCCAAGGTCGAGATCGACGTCAAGTACGTCGGGTTCGACATCCCGAACGAGTTCGTGGTCGGCTACGGCCTGGACTACGCGGAGAAGCTCCGCAACCTGCCGTTCATCGGCACGCTGGCCCCGCACGTCTACGGGGGCTGACGGACCGTCGGACGATTGCTGCCCCATTCGGGCGACGGGCGGGAACAGTGCGCTGTTCCCGCCCGTTGTGCCGGGGTAGGAAAATACGTCGTAGTCGTCGTGCTCCCGTCTTCGGCGGAGAGTACTGCGGTACGGTCCCATTAACCCGCTCTTCTCATGAGCACATAACCCGGAATGCGCCGACGGCCCACTAGCCGTGCAGCGCCGTTGAGTGGCAGGAGGGACGGGGCGGCAACGCCCCGCATGGATGGACGTCAAGCGATACTTCCGTGCGCCGATCATGTGGATCGTGCTGGCCGTCCTAGCCGTCATTGTGCTGATGCAGGTCGTCTCCGACTCGAGCGGCTCCAAGACGGTGGACACCAGCCAGATCGTGGCTGCGATCAACAACAACCAGGCGAAGTCGGTGCAGATCACCACCGGCGACTCGAATCTGATCAAGGTCGAGCTGAGGGACGGTCAGAAGCTGCCCGCGGGCAGCAACGGCAAGGTTCCCTCCGGCTCCAAGTTCCAGGCCTCGTACATCGGAGACCAGGGCGCCGCTGTCGCGGCCGACCTGAGCAAGAACACCGGCCTGGTTCCCAACGGCTACACCGTCGTCCCCGAGAAGCAGTCCACCTTCATCAGCGTGCTGCTGTCGATGCTGCCGATCGTCATCATCGTCCTGGTCTTCCTCTTCCTGATGAACCAGATGCAGGGCGGCGGCTCCCGGGTCATGCAGTTCGGCAAGTCCAAGGCCAAGCTGCTCACCAAGGACACCCCGAAGACCACCTTCTCCGACGTCGCAGGCGCGGACGAGGCGGTCGAGGAGCTCCACGAGATCAAGGAGTTCCTGCAGGAGCCGGCCAAGTTCCAGGCGGTCGGCGCCAAGATCCCCAAGGGCGTGCTGCTGTACGGCCCGCCCGGGACGGGCAAGACCCTGCTGGCGCGTGCCGTCGCCGGCGAGGCGGGCGTCCCGTTCTACTCCATCTCCGGTTCCGACTTCGTCGAGATGTTCGTCGGTGTCGGTGCCTCGCGAGTCCGTGACCTGTTCGAGCAGGCCAAGGCGAACGCCCCGGCGATCGTCTTCGTCGACGAGATCGACGCGGTCGGCCGCCATCGCGGCGCCGGCCTCGGCGGCGGTCACGACGAGCGCGAGCAGACGCTGAACCAGCTGCTGGTCGAGATGGACGGATTCGACGTGAAGGGCGGCGTCATCCTGATCGCCGCCACCAACCGCCCGGACATCCTGGACCCGGCACTGCTGCGCCCCGGCCGGTTCGACCGCCAGATCGCGGTCGACCGCCCGGACCTGATGGGCCGCCTCGAGATCCTCAAGGTGCACCAGAAGGGCAAGCCGGTCGCGCCGGACGTCGACCTCAAGGCCGTCGCCAAGCGCACCCCCGGCTTCACCGGTGCGGACCTCTCCAACGTCCTGAACGAAGCCGCCCTGCTGACGGCCCGTTCGGACAAGAAGCTGATCGACAACAACATCCTGGACGAGGCCATCGACCGGGTCGTTGCCGGACCGCAGAAGCGCACTCGGATCATGTCCGAGAAGGAGAAGAAGATCACCGCGTACCACGAGGGCGGCCACGCCCTGGTGGCGGCGGCTTCCCCGAACGCGGACCCGGTCCACAAGATCACCATCCTGTCCCGCGGCCGGGCCCTGGGTTACACCATGGTGCTCCCGGACGAGGACAAGTACTCGACCACCCGGAACGAGATGCTCGACCAGCTGGCGTACATGCTGGGCGGGCGCGCGGCGGAGGAGCTGGTCTTCCACGACCCGACCACCGGCGCCTCGAACGACATCGAGAAGGCCACCGCCACCGCCCGCGCCATGGTCACCCAGTACGGGATGACCGAGCGGCTCGGGGCGATCAAGTTCGGCACGAGTGACTCCGAGCCGTTCCTGGGCCGCGAGATGGGCCACCAGCGCGACTACTCGGAAGAGGTCGCCGGGCTGGTGGACGAGGAGGTCAAGAAGCTGATCGAGAACGCGCACAACGAGGCCTGGGAGATCCTGGTCGAGAACCGCGACGTGCTCGACAACCTGGTGCTGGAGCTCCTCGAGAAGGAGACCCTGAACAAGGAGCAGATCGCCGAGATCTTCCGCTCCATCGTCAGGCGCCCGGCCCGGCCGGCCTGGACGGGCTCGTCCCGTCGTACGCCGTCCACCCGCCCGCCGGTGCAGTCCCCGAAGGAGCTGGCGCTCACCAACGCCGCTCAGCCGGAGACCGCGACCCCGGTGGTCGACACGGTCAAGCAGCCGGAGACCTCTCCGGAAAGCTGACCGACCGGTACGGAATGGATGCCGCGCCACCAGGGTTTGTACCCTGGAGGCGCGGCATTCGTGCTGCTCGTCCCTGACCCTGACCCAAGCGAGGCACGCATGATCGACCCGGTGACCCTGGAGCAGGACGCCGCCGCCATCGGGACGTTCGACCAGAAGCGTGCCGAGAACGCCGTCCGCGAGCTGCTCATCGCCATCGGGGAGGACCCGGACCGCGAGGGCCTGCTGGAGACCCCGGCCCGGGTGGCCCGGGCGTACCAGGAGATATTCGCCGGGCTCTGGCAGCAGCCGGAGGACGTCCTCACCACCACCTTCGACCTCGGCCACGACGAGATGGTGCTGGTCAAGGACATCGAGGTGTTCTCCACCTGCGAGCACCACCTGGTCCCGTTCCGCGGCGTCGCCCACGTCGGGTACATCCCGTCCACCAGCGGCAAGATCACCGGCCTGTCCAAGCTGGCCCGGCTGGTCGACGTGTACGCCCGCCGCCCGCAGGTCCAGGAGCGGCTGACCAGCCAGGTCGCGGACTCGCTGATGCGGATCCTGGAGCCGCGCGGGGCCATCGTGGTGATCGAGTGCGAGCACATGTGCATGTCGATGCGGGGCATCCGCAAGGCCGGCGCCAAGACCATCACCTCGGCCGTCCGCGGCCAGCTCCGCGACCCGGCCACCCGCGCCGAGGCGATGAGCCTGATCATCGGCCGCTAGGGCCTTTCTTTCGGATCACGTCGGGCGGGCGGCGCCGGGGCACGCGCCCTCCTTGCCCGGCAACGGGCAGGAGGGGCCCTTCGCCGGCTTCTCGTCAGTCGCCGATGCTCCGCATGGACTCTCCCCCAGCCTCCGGCCGGGAGGTGCCCCCACCCAGCCTGCGGCATCCCAGCCTCCGGCCGGGAGGGGCCCCTTCTCGGCGCCGCCGGGCCACGCACCCCAACGACGCCCGCTGATCCGACGTGATCCGAAAGAGTGGCCCTAGGCCCGCCCCGGCTGCCGCCGGAGTCCGACGCCCTGGGTGATCAGCCCAGGGCGTTGCGCTTGGCGGGCGTCCTGAGCGAGACCATCCGGCGCCAGCCGTAGAGGTGGTCGTAGAGGTAGAGGGCGTGCAGGCCTGCGGCCAGCAGGAGGCGCTGGTGCCGGGGCCAGCGGAGGATGCGGCCCATCGAGGCCATCACGGCGAGCCCGACGTCGCGGTGGGTGCGGATCTCGCCGCGGGCGATCGACTCAAGGGCGTGCCGGATGTAGGGCCCGTGGCCGGCCGCGCTGAGGCGGAGCAGCTCCTCGTGGCAGTAGGCGAGGTGGTTGTCCTCGTCGGCGGAGATCATCCGCATCGCCTTGTCGAGCTCCGGATTGGACCCGTACGCCTTCACCAGCTGCCGCATCTGCTCCGAGGCGCGCTGCTCGGTGACCCGGCTGTGCGCCAGGTAGGTGATGATCTCCCGCTGGTCGAGCGGCCGGTCGGAGGTCAGCCGGTCGTGCGAGAGGCCGATGCCCTGGCGTTCCAGCAGCATGCAGTAGTCGGTCTCCGGGGGGATCGCGACCTTGGACAGCCCGCGCTTGTGCAGCAGCTGGGTGAAGATCCGCCCGTGCTTGCGCTCGTCCGCGCCGTGCCGGGCGATCTTGGGGGCGAGCACCGGGTCGGTGGTGAGTTCGGTGATCCGCTCGTTCTCCCAGCCGCCCTGGTCCTCGCCGCCGGCCGCGACGCTGCAGAACAGCTGGTACGCCTCGTCGTCGGCGTAGATCTGCTGGAAGAGTGCGCGAGTACTGAGCATGGGTCCTCTCCTGGCGGGCGGGCCCGGTCGGCACCGGGAGTTGAGCGGCCGTCAGCAGGGCGGCGCGGGTCGGTCCGGTGGCCTCGCCCGCTCCCGTTCCGCACCGGGGCCAGGCATCATCGTGCGGCGGACGCGGCGGCCGGGGCCAGTGGGGCTGCGCCGGACGGGTAGGGCCGCCCCGGCCCGGGCGGGTGCTCCGGGGGCCGCAACCGAGGGCCTAGAATGCGGCGTCCACCGTGTGCGGCGCGTTGCGCGCCCCACGGATCCACCACGCGACACCCCGCCGTTCGGCGGGGGGCGCACACCCGTCCCCAGGGCTCTGCCGTCGTCGGGTGCTCCAGCAAGTGCCTTCCTGGGGTGCCTTCTTGACGGTCCGATTGCCAGAACAAGGATTTGCCATGAAGGTTCACCACCGCTCCTCCTCCGGAGTGACAGAACGGACCACCGCAACCTCTACGCTGACTCTCCATGAGCGTTCCCGTGCCCGTTGAGCCGCCCGCCGAGGCGTCCCAGGAGCAGCCGCGCCGTCGGCTCCAGAACCTGCGTACCCAGGCTGCCGCCGTGCCCCGCGCCTGGCTTCCCGGCGCGGTCGGGTATGCCGCGCTGCTGATCGGTCTGGTCGACATCGCCTGCGCGGTGTTCCCCAAGCTGCGCAACACCAAGATGCACTGGCTGGCCGGGCAGTTCCCGGGCGGCACCACCACGCTCGCCGCGGCGGGCACCCTGATGGTCGGTCTGCTGCTGGTGATACTGGCGCACGCGCTGCGGCGCCGGAAGCGGCGGGCCTGGCGGGCCGTCTGCGTCCTGCTGCCGGTCGGCGCCGGGCTGCACCTGCTGCGCTGGCACCAGATCGGCCCGGCGGTGATCTCGCTGGTGCTGCTCGCGGTGATGCTGGTGCACCACCGCGAGTTCTACGCCAAGGCCGACCCGCGCACCCGCTGGCGCGCGGTGGTCGCGTTCGTCCTGCTCACGGTGGTCAGCGTCGGCCTCGGCCTGCTGATCGTCGGGGTCCGCACCCCGGCGGAGATCGGTGACCCGAGCCTGTTCCAGCGGCTGGAGCACGTGGCGTACGGCCTGTTCGGCTTCGAGGGCCCGATCGACTACCGCAACGAGCGGGTCGCCTGGTACGTCGGCTACTCGCTCGGCGCGCTCGGCCTGCTGACCGCCGGCACCACCGCGTACCTGGCGCTGCGGCCGGAGAAGCCGCAGCCCGAGCTGACGGCCGAGGACGAGGTGAAGGTCCGGGCGCTGCTGGACAAGCAGGGCGAGCGGGACTCGCTGGGCTACTTCGCGCTGCGCCGGGACAAGAGCGTGCTGTTCTCGCCGACCGGCAAGGCGGCGATCTCCTACCGGGTGGTCTCCGGCGTGATGCTCGCCTCCGGCGACCCGGTCGGCGACCCCGAGGCCTGGCCCGGAGCGATCAAGGTCTTCATGACGGAGGCCCGCGAGCGGGCCTGGGTGCCGGCCGTGATGGGCTGCAGCGAGCTGGGCGGCGAGATCTGGACCCGGGAGGCGGGGCTGGACGCGATCGAACTCGGGGACGAGGCGATCGTCGACGCGACCACCTTCTCGCTCTCCGGGCGGGCCATGCGCAACGTCCGCCAGATGGTGAAGCGGATCGAGCGCAACGGCTACTCCTGCCAGGTCCGCCGGGTCGGCGACCTGGCGGCGGAGGAGAAGCGCCGGATCGCCGACGCCGCCGCCCGCTGGCGGGGCACCGACACCGAGCGCGGCTTCTCGATGGCGCTGGGCCGGTTCGGCGACCCCGGGGACGACGCGTGCGTGGTGGTCACCGCGCACAAGGCGCCCGAGGAGGGCGAGGCCGGGGACGACCTCAAGGCGGTGCTGCACTTCGTGCCGTGGGGCCCTGACGGCATCTCACTGGAGCTGATGCGGCGGGACCGGGCGGCCGACCCGGGGCTGAACGAGCTGCTGATCGTGGCGGCGCTGCAGGCCGTGCCGGCGCTCGGGGTGCGGCGGGTCTCGCTCAACTTCGCGATGTTCCGCTCGGCGCTCGCGCGGGGGGAGCGGATCGGGGCGGGGCCGGTGCTGCGGGCCTGGCGGGGGCTGCTGGTGTTCTCCTCGCGCTGGTTCCAGATCGAGTCGCTGTACAAGTTCAACGCGAAGTTCCAGCCGGAGTGGGAGCCGCGGTTCCTGGTGTACCCGCAGACCAGGGACCTGCCGCGGATCGGCTTCGCCGCGATGCAGGCGGAGGCGTTCATCACGCTGGGGATGCCGCGGTTCGGGCGGAAGCGGCAGCGGCAGGGGCTGATGCCGGAGCCTGCGGCGCTGACGAAGGCGGCCTAGGCACAGGGCCCGGAAGCCGGGGGCCGCGGAGCGGTGGGGCAGGCGCCGCCGTTCCCGGGCCCCCGGCGGCCGGAACGGGTGCCGGATAATGACCGCATGAACTACCTGCCCGGGCTTCCGGTTCTTGACCGCTGCGCTGTGATGGGGGTGGTCAATGTGACCCCCGACTCGTTCTCGGACGGGGGGCTGTGGCTGGATCCGGCGGCGGCGGTGGCGCACGGGCTGGCGCTCACGGCGCGGGGTGCGGACCTGGTGGACGTCGGCGGGGAGTCGACCCGGCCGGGGGCGCAGCGGGTGACGGAGGCGGAGGAGCTGCGGCGGGTGGTCCCGGTGGTGCGGGAGCTGGCTGCGGCGGGGGTGGTGGTGTCGGTGGACACCATGCGGGCCGAGGTGGCCGCGCAGGCGCTGGCGGCCGGGGCCCGGCTGGTCAACGACGTCTCGGGCGGGCTGGCCGATCCGGGGATGGCGGCGGTGGTGGCCGCCACCGGGGCGCCGTTCGTGGTGATGCACTGGCGCGGGCAGTCCGCGGACATGGACCGGCTGGCGGTCTACCAGGACGTGGCAGCGGACGTGGTGGCCGAACTGACGGCCCGGATGGCTGCGTTGACCGCGGCGGGGGTGAAGGAGGAGCAGTTGGTGCTCGACCCTGGCCTGGGCTTCGCCAAGACCTCCGAGCACAACTGGGAGCTGCTCGGCCGGCTGGGGGAGCTGACCGCGCTCGGCCGGCCGGTGCTGGTGGCCGCTTCGCGCAAGCGGTTCCTGGGTACGCTGCTCGCCGACCCGGAAACCGGGGAGCCGCGCCCGGCCCGGCAGCGGGACGACGCCACCGCGGCGGTCTCGGTGCTCTCGGCCCAGGCGGGCGCGTGGGCGGTCCGGGTGCACGACGTGTCCGGCACGGCCGACGCCGTACGGGTGGTCGCGGCCTGGGAACGGGCCGCACGAAGGGGGCGGTGACGTGGGCCCCGGAGGGGACGCTGGCTTGGCACTGCGGAGGAAGCATGGCGGGTGACGGCAGGTCGACCGATGACCGGGCGACGGCGGCGGAGTTGGAGCGCGAGGCCGTCCTGGCCGCCAACCGGACCTTCTACGAGGCGCTGGAGAACGGGGACCTGGAGGGCGTCGAGGCCGCCTGGCTGGGGCCGGACGAGGCGGACGACAAGACCGGTGCGGTCTGTGTCCACCCGGGCTGGCCGGTGCTGCGCGGCCGGGCCCAGGTGACCCGTTCGTACATGTTGATCATGATGAACACGGAGTACATCCAGTTCTTCCTGACCGACGTCGAGTGCGAGGTGCAGGGCGATGTGGCCCTGGTCACGTGCACCGAGAACATCCTCTCCGGCGGGGAGGCCGAGGAGGAGGGCGAACTCGGCCCGCTGGTGGGCGGGAAGGTGGTCTCCACCAACCTGTTCCGCCGGACCGCGGCCGGCTGGAAGCTCTGGTCGCACCACGGTTCACCCGTGTTGACCAGCGGTGACGACGAGGAAGAGGACTGACGGGGGATCAGGGCGGCCGGGAATCCGGCCGGGCCCCCGCGCGTTGCGCCAACGTGCACCGGATGTTCACGTCAATGGCCGATCCGGCGCGCGTGGCGCCGCGCGGTGCCGGGTAGGACGGTCGGGGTTCACCGTCGGCCGCGGGTAGATTCGAAGGTCGCGGGCGACGAGGCCCGGCGCCCCGCCCTCGGGCGGGGCCTGTCCACATGGGAGAAGAGTTGCTGGACCGCGTCACTCTGCGGGGCCTCCGCGCCCGGGGCCACCACGGTGTCTTCGAGCGCGAGCGGATCGAGGGCCAGACCTTCGTGGTCGACCTCGTGCTGTACCTGGACACCCGCCCGGCGGCCTCCGGCGACGACCTGACCCGCACCGCGCACTACGGCGTGGTGGCCGAGGAGGTCACCGCGATCATCTCCGGGGAGCCGGTCGACCTGATCGAGACGCTGGCCCAGCGGATCGCCGACCAGTGCCTCGCGCACGCCGCCGTGGAGGAGGTCGAGGTCACCGTGCACAAGCCGGACGCCCCGATCACCGTCCCGTTCGACGACGTCACCATCACCATCCACCGGGGCCGCGCGTGACGAACGTGGTCCGTACCGCCCCCGAAGCCGTAGAGGGATCTTGATGAGCACCAGCGACCCGACCGCCTCGCCGACCACGTTCGACCTGGAGCGCCGGGTCGACAGCGCCGACTCGACCCTGCACGACCCGCGCCGCGCCGTGGTCGCGCTCGGCAGCAACCTGGGCAACCGCCTGGAGACCCTGCAGGGCGCCGTGGACGCGCTCGAGGACACCCCCGGGGTGCGGATCACCTCCGTGTCCGGCGTCTTCGAGACCGACGCCCTGGGCGGCCCGGACGAGCAGCCCAGCTACTTCAACGCCGTGGTCGTGCTGCGCACCACGCTGCCGCCGCGCTCGCTGCTGGAGCGCGCCAACGCGGTCGAGGACGCCTTCGGCCGGGTCCGCACCGTCCGCTGGGGCCCGCGCACCCTGGACGTCGACATCCTCGCCTACGAGGGCGTCACCAGCGCCGAGCCCGAGCTGCTGCTCCCGCACCCCCGGGCGCACGAGCGGGCCTTCGTGCTGGCCCCCTGGCAGGACGCCGACCCGGACGGCGAGCTGCCGGGCCTGGGCCGGGTCGCCGACCTGCTGAAGGCCATCGCGGACGAGCCCGGCCAGGGCGTCCGGCGCCGGGACGACCTCCAGCTCCGGCTGCCCGAGTAGGAACTTCCGGATCCGGTCGGCCGTCCGACCGGGTGGGCGCCGGTACGGTGGGCCGACCAGCCGTCAGCGCCGTCTGACCACCTGCCGGGAAGGATCTCAGTGAAGCCGCTCCGCCTCCGCCTGCTGCTCGCCCTCGCCGCCGTGGCGACGGCGCTCGCCTGGGCCGGTGCCCGGCTGTGGGACTCGTTGGGCCACCTGCCCGGCGTGCCCACGGCCGCGCCGATCGTGCTCGCGGCGGTCGCGGTGGTCCTGCTGGCCACCGCGATCTCGCTGCGCTCCCGGCTCAAGGCGGTCCGCGAGCGCCGGCCCGACGCCAAGGGCGTGGACCCGCTGGGCGCGGCCAGGGCGGTGGTGCTCGGCCAGGCCAGTGCGCTGGTGGCGGCCGTGATGACCGGCGTGTACGCGGGCGCCGGCATCCACCTGCTCGGCCAGCTGGACAACCCGGCCCGGGCCTCCCAGGCGATCACCGCCGGTCTCGCCGTACTGGCGGGGGCCGGGGTGGTCGCCGCGGCGCTCTGGCTCCAGCACGTCTGCCGGCTGCCCGAGGACCACGACGGCCCGGCCGGTTCGGCCCCGTCGCCGCGCTGACGGCGCGTCGGACGGCGGCTACCCGCGGTCGCCGTGACGGACTGTCAAGAGCGGAAACCGGGCCCAGGCTGACAGCGCCCCAATTCGCACGCTAGTTTCTTTGGCATGTCTCGCGGACGCCACCGGCACTCCTCCGTCCTCGGCCGCTCTGTGCCGCCGATCGCCATCGGCGTACTCGTCGTCGCCGCCTTCGGTGCCCTCGCGGCCAGTCCGGACACCCTCGTGGTGCGCTCGGTCGGGTTCGCGGCGGTGTTGGCCGCGGTCGGCCTCGGCGTCGTGCTGCGCCAGCGCGACCGCACCGCCAGGCTGGCCGCCGAGCTGGCCGCCACCCGCCGCAAACGGTCCGAGGAGCGGTTCGAGGAGCAGCTCGCCGAGGCCGAGTACGCGGCCGAGGTGGCCGAGGAGCGGGCGACCCGGTTCGGCCGCCGGCTGACCGCCGAGAAGTCCCGGCTGGCCAAGGCCGAGACGGAGATCGCCCGGCTGCTCCGCGAGCGGGCCGTGAGCGTGGCCGAGCAGGCCCTCAAGGAGGCCGAGGCGCACCAGCGGGCGCTGGCCGCCGCCCGCCCCAAGTACCCCGCCTCCCCGGCCGCGTACGTCCGTGCCGCGTCCGTCCTGCGGCAGCTGGAGCGGGCGGCCGAGCGGGCCGAGGCCCGCCGGGAGAGCGACGAGCGGGCCGCGGTGGCGCTCCGTCCGGCCGCGCTGCCCGAGGCCGTTCCGACGGTGCGTCAGCTCGGTGCCGCGCCCGAGCGCCCGGTGCTGTCCGCGCCCGGTGCGGCGAACGAGTCCGCGGTGGTGGTCCGGCAGCGGGCCAGGCCCGCCTCGCGGGTGCCGAACTTCAGCTTCTTCGGCCGCAGCGGTGCGGCCGGTGCCGCCGCCGTCCGGGCCGCCGCCCCGGCGCCCGCCGTCGGCAGCGTGACCGAGCTCGGGGCCCAGGGCGACCTGGCCGACGTGCTCGGCGACGAGGCGCTGGCCGAGAGCGCCCGGTACGCGGCCCGGCAGCAGCCGGTCGAGCAGTCCGTGGAGCCGTCGGTGGAGCAGCCGGTGGCGGCGGGTCCCGAGGGCCAGCACACCCGGCCCGAGGTGGTCGACCTGACCCCGCACGACGACACCGAGGTGATCCAGGTGGCCCAGCTGAGGGCCGAGCTGGGCTGACGCCGGGCGCATGACTGCGGGCACATGACTGAGGGGCGCGGGGAGTGATCCCCGCGCCCCTCAGTGGTCGGACCGTCAGACGCTGACGCCGAAGTCCTGGGCGATGCCGGCCAGGCCGGAGGCGTAGCCCTGGCCGATGGCGCGGAACTTCCACTCGGCGCCGTTGCGGTAGAGCTCGCCGAAGATCATGGCGGTCTCGGTGGCCGCGTCCTCGGAGAGGTCGTAGCGGGCGATCTCGGCCTCGCCGGCCTGGTTCAGCACCCGGATGTAGGCGTTCCGGACCTGGCCGAAGCTCTGGCCGCGGGCGTTGCCGTCGTAGATCGACACCGGGAAGGTGATCCGGGCCGCCTCGGGCGGCAGGCCGGCCAGGTTGACCTTGATGACCTCGTCGTCGCCGGCGCCCTCGCCGGAGCGGTTGTCACCGGTGTGCACGACCGTGCTGTCGGGCGAGCTGGTGTTGTTGAAGAACACGAAGTGCCCGGCGGACAGCACCTTGCCCTCCTCGTTCAGCACGATGGCGCTGGCGTCCAGGTCGAACTCGGCACCCGTGGTGGTGCGTACGTCCCACCCGAGACCCACGTTGACCGCGGTGAGGCCCGGGGCCTCCTTGGTCAGCGAGACGTTGCCACCCTTGGAGAGGCTGACTGGCATGGTGTGGAGTCCCTTCGTCGCTTTTGTCGGAAGAACGCGAGCGGCGGGGCCGGTGGTTCCTGCCGCGGTCGCCAATTTCTCATGCCCGGACCCTGACGCGGGCTCAGACCCGGGGAAAACGCCCCTGAACCGTCCAGATATTCGGATTGTCGGCCAGGCCTTCGTGCAGGTCGAACAGGTCGGCCAGTACATCCTGGAGGAAGTCCCTGGCCTCCCGCCGCAGATCGGCGTGGCGCACCACCGCGATCGGCTCGTCCGGCAGCCAGGTCGCGCTGATCTCCACCAGGCCGAAGCGGCGGGCGAACCGGAGCAGCTCGGTGTTCTGGGTGAAGTCGAGGTCGAAGGTCTGCACGGTGGCGGACCGGCTGCCGCGCCGGTCCTGGTCGAGGTGCTCGACCGTGTCGCAGAGCGCCCAGGCGAAGTCCAGCACCGGCACCCATCCCCAGGCTGTGGACAGGTCGGCGCCGTCCGCGTCGAGATAGACGTCACCGCAGAACAGGTCGTGCCGCAGGCTGCGGACCGGCGCGGTCCGGTAGTCCGTCTGCGGAGGGTCGGGGAAGCGGTTGGAGAGGGCGTAGCCGAGCTCGATCACACCGGTCATTCTCCCAGGCGTAAACCTGGTGACCGCGCCGCGGCGGCGCGGGATGATGGGCGCATGCCCGAGCCCATCCGCGTCCGGGGATCGGTGGTCGTCCCCGACGCCGAGCTCGTCTGGCGCTTCTCCCGTTCCTCCGGCCCCGGTGGCCAGCACGTCAACACCTCCGACACCCAGGTCGAGCTCCGCTACGACCTGGCGGCCTCGGACGCCCTGCCCCAGGTCTGGAAGGACCGTGCCCTCGAACGGCTCGCGAGCCGGCTGGTGGACGGCCGGATCCTGGTGGTCCGGGCCTCCGAGCACCGCTCGCAGTGGCGCAACCGCGAGGTGGCCGCGGCCCGGCTCGCGGCGCTGCTGGGGGAGGCCACGGCGCCGCCGCCCAAGGCCCGCCGCAAGACCAAGCCGAGCAAGGGCATGATCGAGCGCCGGCTCTCCAACAAGCGCCACCGGTCCGACCTCAAGCAGGGCCGGGGCAAGCCTTCGGCGCGCGACTGACGGGCGGGGTCAGGCGAGCGGGGTCAGGCGAGGTGGCGGTAGCCGCCGCGGTGGTAGAGCAGCGGGCGGGCGCCCGGGGCGGTGACCTCGGCGGCGAGGACGTGGCCGAGCAGGAGCACGTGGTCCCCGGCCGGGATGCGCTGGACGGTGCGGCACTCGACCGTGGCCAGCGCCCCGTCGATCAGTGGTGCGCCGGTGTGGGGGCCCCGGTGGTGGGCGGTGTCGGCGAAGAGCAGCCGGTCGCTGAGCCGGCCCTTCATGGCGAAGCGCGAGGCGACCGCCCGGTGGGCCTCGCCGAGCAGTGAGACGGCCCAGCGGTCGGTGCGGGTCAGCAGCTCGTCCAGCCGGGAGTCCTCGCGGACCGAGACGAGCACCAGCGGGGGCTCCAGCGAGACCGAGAGGAACGAGGTCGCCGTCATGCCGGCGTCCTCCTCGTCCTCGGGGTCGTGGACGGTGACCAGCGTGACGCCGGAGGCGAGCTGGCCGAGGGCCGCGCGGAACTCCTCGGGAGTGGCGGCCGGGCTGCTGGTGGAGGACTGCTGGGACATCTGCACGTACCGCACGGTAGTCGGCCGGGCGGGCGGGCGGCATCGGGCCGTGGTCGTAGGACCCACTGGGCCGGAAGGCTGAACCCGACCGGTCCGGCGGCGGGTCCGCTCACTCGCAGGGGTGACGGTCCGCACCCTCCCGGCTCCCAGGGGCCTTCAGTCCGGACTCCGGACGACCGAACAGCCAATAGTCGTGATTGTCCGGAGATGTCATCTCCAGGGCGGGTGAGCTGCGGTTTCGGGCATGTTCATTGTGTGATTTGGGTCACAAGTGGTGACCTATTGTTGACCGAGCGTGCCGAACGTTGTGCTCCCTGTGATTCAGTTCTTCTGGCAATCGGACGATAACCATCAAGAACTATCCGAAGCAGCCGGGGAGCCCCCGCATGGAAGCCGAGTCGGAGCCCTACGTCCGCCTCGCGACCCTCCGCACCTTGCACCGGGTCGTGGCGGACCTCAACGCTGCCCGCAGCCTGGCCGGGACCCTGCAGGCCGTGGTCGAGGGTGCCGTGCACGGGCTCGGCTTCGACGCGGCGGCGGTCAGCCTGGTGCGGCCGGACGGCGACCTGGTGGTGGCGGCGGTCTGGGAGCTGGAGGAGAGCGCCTTCGGCGGCCCGGCGGTGCTGCTCGGCCAGGTCGGCTCGCGGGAGTCCTGGGAGCGGATGCTGAGCGTCAGCGACCACTGGGGCACGCTGCGCTTCCTGCCGTACGACCGGGGCTGGGCGATCGGCACCGACATCCCCAGCTGGGTCGGCGACGGCCCGCTGCCGGTGTACGCCAACGACTGGCACCCGGCCGACTTCCTGCTGGCCCCGATGTACAGCGCCGGCGGCGACCTGCTCGGCATCCTCTCGGTGGACCGCCCGCGCAGCGGCAAGCGGCCCGGGGCGTGGACCAGGGAGGCGCTGGAGATGTTCTCGCTCCAGGCGTCGATCGCCATCGGCAACGCCCGGCTACGCGCGGAGATGCAGCGGGCGCTGGCCCGGCTGGAGAAGGAGCAGCAGGCGCTGCGGGCCAGCGAGGAGAGCTTCCGGCAGGCCTTCGAGTACGCCCCGAGCGGGATGGCCATCACCGAGCTGCACGGGGCCGGCAACGGCCAGCTGACCCGGGTGAACGACGCGCTCTGCCGACTGCTGGGCCGCCCCAGGGCGACGCTGCGGCAGCAGCGGTTCGCCGACCTGGTGCACCCCGAGGACCTGGAGCTGCTGCGGCGCACCAGCGCCGAGGGGGGCCGGGCCGAGCTGCGGCTGTCCCGGCGGGACGGCGGCTACCAGTGGGTCTGCCTGCGCAACTCGGTGGTGGCCGACGCGGCCGAGGGCCCGAGCTTCCTGCTCACCCACGTCGAGGACATCGAGGAGCGGAAGCGGCACGAGTTCCAGCTCGCCCACCGGGCCAGCCACGACGCCCTCACCGGACTGCCGAACAGTGCCGAGCTGCGGTCCCGGCTCGGCCGCCGGCTCTGCGGGCAGGCCCCGGGCGGACCGGCGTCGGTACCGGACCAGGACCGGCACGACACGGAGCCCGCGTACGCCGGTCAGACGGCCGCCTACGGCGCGCACGGCGCGTTCGGGCCCCCCGGGAGTCAGGTCGCGCTCCCGCACGGGTACGGGCAGCCTGACGGCTTCGACGGCCCGCCCGGGGAGCGGGAGCAGTTCGGCCGCCCCCGGGAGTGCAGCGAGGTACCGGCCGACCACGTGCACGCGGTGATCCCGGCCGAGCTGGGGTCGGGCGGTGACCTGTGGGGCGGTTCGGTCCGGCCGGGCACCGCGGAGAAGGGGCTGGCGGTGATCTTCTGCGATCTGGACGGTTTCAAGTCGATCAACGACCGGTTCGGCCACAAGGCCGGCGACGGGGTGCTGATCGAGGTGGCCCGGCGGCTCCAGCAGGTGGTCCGGGAGGGCGACACGGTGGCCCGGCTGGGCGGCGACGAGTTCGTCGTGCTGGCCGACGGGATCGGCCGCGAGGAGGCCAAGGACCTGGCCGGACGGCTGCGCACCGCGATCATCCCGCCGATGCGGATCGACAACAGGACCACCAGGGTCGGGGTCAGCCTCGGCATCGGCTGGGCGGGCTGCGGGATGAGCATCGAGGAGGTGCTGCACGTGGCCGACGAGCGGATGTACGACGAGAAGCGGGCCCGCGGCGGCCCGGCCCGGGGCACCCGGGGCGAGCGCTCGCACCGGCGCGCGGGGTGAACCGTCCGGCACGGTTCCTCCACTCGGCCCCCTGATCGGTGCAGGGTCCGGCCGTCTTTCCGCCGCGTCATGCTCGCCAGGTAGGGTGCCCCGGTATGAGCGTTCACTTGCCCGTACGGCGTTCGGCCGCCGTACGGTGTGCGGCGATGGGGAGTTGACCACCGGTGACGACGGCCGGAAGTAACGGAGCGCCCGAGGGCTCGGCAGCGGAGGACCCGTTCGCGTACCTCTACCGCCCGGCGGAGGGCGAGGAGGCGGTCAGCCAGCCCCGCGACTCGTCGTACTCCCGTCCGGTCGAGGTCGGCCGCGCGCAGTACGGCCAGCAGCCCGCGCCGGTGGCACAGCCGCCGCGCCCGCAGCCGCAGGCCCCCACCGCCCAGCTCCCCCCGCAGCAGACCAGGTACGCCGAGCACTCCCGCCCGCAGCCGGGCGAGCAGCCCCCGGCCGGGCGGAGCAAGGCCCTGGTGATCGGTGCCGTCGCGGTGGTCGCCGCGGTCGCCATCGGGGCCGGCGTGGCGCTCTCCATGGGCGACCCCGGCAAGCCCTCCGCCAAGGGCGCGACCGGCAGCAGCAGCGGCGCCCCGGTCAGCCCCTCGGCCTCGGCCTCCCCCTCGCCGTCGGCCAGCCCGACCCCGGACGGCAAGCCGGTCGCGGACGCGAGCTCGCTGCAGGGGCAGAACGCGCCCTCGGGCAACAGCGTGAAGGGTGCCAAGTCGGCGAACGGGAGCTACCTGACGCTGACCGCGGGCTCCTCGGTGAGCTGGACCTTCACGGCGCCGAGCGCGGGCGCGTACAAGTTCTGGCTGCACTTCAACAACACCGGCCAGACCTTCAACGCCGCGGTCGCCGTCAACGGCAAGGACCGGGACGGCGGCATCGCGGTGAAGAACTACTCCGGGGCCGGGGTCGACCCGGCCCAGGCCTGGTACACCACCAACATATGGCCGGAGCTGCAGGCCGGGACGAACACCGTGACGGTGAGCATCCCGGCCGGGAGCGGCGGCAGCATCCTGGTCGACCAGGTCGCGCTCACCCCGATGAGCGTGGACACCTACCCCGGCTGACCACTGCGGCCGGACGGCGGATCAGCGCGTGGTCCAGCGCGGCCGTCCGGGTGGTCATCGCGGGTGAACTCCCGACCGACGGCGGCGGCGAGCAGGTCGGCGGTACGGGCACGGGTGCCCCCCCGGGAGAAGGTGAGCAGCGGGACGCAGAACCGCTGCTCACCTCCCCGGGAAGGGGGTCCCCCCGGCCGAAGGCTGGGGGAGGGGACGGTCAGGCCGCGTGGGCCTTGGCGAGCCGGTCCGCGCCGACGATCCACTCACCGCGGCGCATCACCGCGACGAGGTCGAAGGTCTCGGAGTCGAGCACGACGAGGTCGGCGTTCTTGCCGGCCTCCAGGGTGCCGATCGAGTCGGCCAGGCCGAGCAGCCGGGCCGGGACGGTGGACAGCGAGGTGACGGCCTGGTTGAGCGAGAGGCCGTTGATGGTGACCGACCGCTTGAAGGCGACGTCCAGGGTCAGGGTGGAGCCCGCGATGGAGCCGCCCTCGACCAGCCGGGCGACGCCGTTCTCGACCCGGACCTGGAGCGGTCCGAGCGGGTAGAGCCCGTCGCCCATCCCGGCCGCGCCCATCGCGTCGGTGATCAGCGCGACCCGCTCGGCACCGGCGGTGCCGTAGGCGAGGTCGAGCACCGAGGGGTGCAGGTGCACCCCGTCGTTGATCAGCTCGACGGTGACCCGCTCGTCCTCCAGCAGGGCGACGATCGGGCCCGGCGCGCGGTGCTGGATGCCCGGCATCGCGTTGAACAGGTGGGTGGCGACGGTGGCGCCGGCCTCGACCGCCTCCAGGGTCTTGTCGTAGTCGGAGTCGGTGTGGCCGACGGCGGCGATCACGCCGAGCTCGGCCAGCATCCGGACCGACTCCAGGCCGCCGGGCAGCTCCGGGGCCAGGGTGAACATTTTGGCGGTGCCGCGGGCGGCGTCCACCAGCTTGCGCACCAGCGCCGGGTCCGGGTCGCGGAGCAGGTCGGGGCGGTGCGCGCCGCAGCGGTTGTGCGAGATGAACGGGCCCTCGAAGTGGACGCCCGCCAGCACCCCGTCCTCGACCAGCTCGGAGAGGACGGCCGCCTGGTGGCAGAGCTCGTCGATCTCCCCGGTGACGGTGGAGGCGATCGTGGTGGTGGTGCCGTGCGCGAGGTGGGTCCGGGCGACGGTGAGGGCTTCCTCGGCGATGCCGGAGGCGTAGCTGCCGCCGCCGCCGCCGTGCACGTGCAGGTCCACGAAGCCGGGGACGACCGTGTAGCCGGTCAGGTCGATGTCACCCGGCTCGGTGGCGCCGCCGAGGCCCGCGATCCGCGAACCCTCGACGGACAGCCGCCCGTTCTCGACGACGCCGCCGGGCAGGACCAGTCGGGCGCCGGCCAGTGCAGTTCGGTCCGCGGTCACGCGGTCACCTCCATGGAGAGCAGATCCCAGGCGAGCAGGCCCGCGCCCAGGGATGCGGCGGTGTCTCCGAGCATGGCGGGTACGACCTTCGGGGGCATCTGGAAGGTCAGCCGCTCGGACACCGCTGCGCGCAATGGTGTGAAGAGCGTGTCACCGGCTTCGGCCAGCCCGCCGCCGACGATCACCGTCGAGGGGTCGAGCAGGCTCTGGGCCAGCACGATCCCGTCGGCGAGGGTCTCGACGGCGTTCCGCCAGACCGCCAGCGCGCGTTCGTCCCCGGCCTCGACCGCGGTGGCGCAGGCCGCCGCGTCGGCGGTCGGGTCGCCGCTCGCCTCGGCCCAGGCCCGGGAGACCGCGGAGGCCGAGGCCAGCGTCTCCAGGCAGCCCCTGGCGCCGCAGCCGCACTGCGGTCCGCCGGGGCGGACCACCACATGGCCGATCTCGCCGCCGTAGCCGTGCGCGCCGGACTCGATCGCCCCACCGATGCCGATGGCGCCGGCGATGCCGGTGCCGAGCGCGATGAAGAGGAAACGGTCCACGCCCTGCCCGGCGCCGATCCGCCCCTCGGCCAGCCCGCCGGAGCGGACGTCGTGGCCGAGGGCGACCGGCAGACCGCCGAGTCGCTCGCCGAGCAGCTTGCGCATCGGGAGGTCCCGCCAGCCGAGGTTGGCGGAGAAGACCGCGATGCCGTTCTTCTCGTCGATCGTCCCCGGTACGGCGACACCGGCGGCGAGGGGGGCGCTGCCGAAGCGGGCGCGACCCTCGTCCGCCAGTTCGGCGGCGAAGTCGAGGATGGTGGCGACGACGGCATCGGTGCCGTGCTCCCGCCCGGTCGGTCGGCGTGCCTCGAACAGCACGGAGCCGTCCTGGGCGAGCAACGCGGCCTTCATGCCGGTTCCGCCTACATCGAGTGCGATGACGTGCTTCACGGGGGACAGTTTCCCTTGACCATGTCGGAGAGGTCTAGTCCAGTTGCGTGATTGGTCTGGTCCAGGTAGGTGAGGTTTGTCGCCTTTAAGGATGACTTAAGAATGTTTGGGTGTCCTTCGGAAAACTACTTTCCTAAAGACCGCAAGGCAGTTGACGTTAAGCGAGGATGATCGAACGGGTCAGCGCGCGGGGCTGGTCCGGGTCGAGACCGCGTGCCTCGGCGAGTGCCACGGCGAGCTTCTGGGCCCGGACCAGGTCGGCCAGCGGGTCGCCGGCGGCGTCGTGCACCAGCAGCGCGCCGGTTGCCGCGACCTGCTCGGCCAGTCCGTCCGGCAGCTCGCCGAAGGCCCAGACCGCCCGGCCGGGGGCGGCGATGGCGATCGGGCCGTGCCGGTACTCCATCGCCGGGTAGGACTCGGTCCAGGCGCAGGCCGCCTCGCGCATCTTCAGCCCGGCCTCCTGGGCCAGGCCGTAGGTCCAGCCCCGGCCGAGGAAGGTGACCTGCTCGGCCGCGACCAGCTCGGCCGGGACCTCCCACGCGACCGCCGCCTCGGCGTCCTCGGCCGCCTCGGCCACGCTCTTGGTGCCGGGCGGCAGCGCGCCCTCCAACTGCAGGTGGGCCCGGAGCAGCGCCAGCGCGGTGGTGGCGAACCGGGTCTGCACCACCGAGCGCTCGTCCGCGAAGTCCAGCAGCACGGTCTCGTCGGCGACGTCGAAGACCGGGCTGCCGGCCGTGCCGGTCAGCACGGTGCTCGGGGTCTTGAGCCGGTCCAGCAGGTCGAGCACCTCGGTGGTGGTGCCCGAGCGGGTGATCGCCACCACCCGGTCGTAGCGGCGGCCGACCGGGAACTCGGAGGCGGCCAGCGCGTCGGTCTCGCCGTGGCCGCCGCTCTCGCGCAGTGCGGCGTACGCCTGGGCCATGAACCACGAGGTGCCGCAGCCGACCACCGCGACCCGCTCGCCGCGCTGCGGCAGGACGGGGGCGGCGGCGGCGGCCAGGGCGGCGGCCTGGCGCCAGTTCGCCGGCTGGGTGGCGAGTTCCGCTGCGGTCAGCGAGGAGGGGGGCATGCGGGCTCCTTCGGAAGGGCTCCGGATCGAATGCGTGAAGCTGTTTGATTTATAGAGGTTTCGAGCAGGATCGCGCAAGACCGGCTCGCCCGATGGAACTATGGGAAGCTGACCCCGCCGTCGTCCGACGGCTCCGGGACTGGAAGGGACGGCATCTGCGTGTCCAGGTACGAGCGGTGGAATGCGCTGCTGGAACTGCTCGCCGAGCACGGCAAGTTGGAGGTCGAGGAGGCCGCCGAGGCGCTGGAGGTCTCGGCCGCGACGATCCGCCGCGACCTGGATCAGCTGGCCCGCCAGCAGATGGTCACCCGCACCCGGGGCGGGGCGGTTGCCCACAATGTCTCGTACGATCTGCCGCTGCGCTACAAGACCGCCCGCAATGCCGACGCGAAACAGCGGATCGGTGCCGCGGTGGCCGAGTTGGTCGCGCCCGGCGAGGTGGTCGGCCTGAACGGCGGCACCACCACCACCGAGGTGGCCCGCGCGCTGGCCGTCCGGCCGGAGCCGGAGGGGTCCGGACAGGGCATCACCATCGTCACCAACGCGGTCAACATCGCCAACGAGCTGACGGTCCGCCCGCAGGTGAAGATCGTGCTCACCGGCGGGGTGGCCCGGCCGCAGTCGTACGAGCTGATCGGCCCGCTGGCCTCGCTGGTGCTGAACGAACTCACGCTGGACATAACGGTGTTGGGCGTGGACGCGATCGACGCCGAGCACGGGGCGACCGCCCACAATGAGGGCGAGGCGAGCGTCAACCGGCTGCTCGCCGACCGGGCCCGACGGGTGGTGGTCGCGGCCGACTCGTCCAAGCTCGGGCACCGGGCCTTCGCCCGGATCTGCGGCCTGGACCGGATCTCGGTGCTGGTCACCGACACCGGGATCGGCCCCGAGCTGGCCGCCGCGTTCACGGAGGCGGGCGTCCGGGTGGTCGCGGTCTGAACGGTGGCCGCCGTTGCACGGGCTGCAACGGGGGCGGAGATTGGGTAACTACCCCTGGTACAGGTCTGGACCACAGAGGGTCCACGCTGAGAGGGTGGCCGACGCTCCCTCACCCCCGAAGGTGGTTCCCGTTGTTCAGCGCTGCCCGGAAGCCCGTCCTCTCCCTGACGGCGCTCGCCGCCTCCTCCGCACTGCTGCTCAGCGGCTGCGGGTCGAACGTGCTCGGTTCCGGCGGTGACGTCACGCTGCGACTGGTGGTCGCCGACTACGGCGACAGCCCGGCCAACTCCTCCAGCCTGTACTGGAGCGACCTGGTCAAGCGCTTCGAGTCCGCCAACTCGAACATCAAGGTCGAGCTGGAGGTGGTCAGTTGGGACGACATCGACAAGCGGGTGGCCGAGCTGATCAAGACCGGCAAGGTGCCGGACATCCTGCAGACCGGCGGCTTCGCCGACCAGGTCGCGGCCGGACGGCTGTACCCGGTCAGCGAGGTGCTGACCATCGACGCCCAGGTCAACACGATCGACGCCTTCGCCAAGGCCGGGCAGGTGCTGGGCAGCCAGTACGGCATCCCGTTTATCGCCTCCTCGCGCGCCTTCTTCTACAACAAGGCGATCTTCGAGAAGGCCGGCATCAGCCAACCCCCCACCAGCTGGGAGGAGTTGCGCAAGGATGCCAAGCTGATCAAGCAGAAGGTCCCCGGCGTGGTGCCGTACGGGCTGCCGCTCGGCCCCGAGGAGGCCCAGGCCGAGTCGCTGATGTGGACCATGAGCGGCGGCGGCGGCCTCTCCGACGACACCGGCAACTACAGCATCGACAGCAGCGCCAACAAGGCCACCTTCGACTGGCTGCGCACCAGCCTGGTCAAGGACGGCCTGACCTACGGCGACCCGGGCGCGGTGAGCCGCAAGACCGCCTTCGCGGACTTCGCGGCGGGCAAGGTCGCGATGCTCAACGGCCACCCCTCGCTGGTCCAGAAGTCGGTCGCCGCCAAGATCGACTACGGGCTGGCCCCGATCCCGCGCAAGGACCCGGCGAGCAAGGCGGCCAGCTTCGCGGTGGCCGACTGGATGATGGCCTTCAAGGCCAACGGGCACCGCGCCGAGATCAAGAAGTTCCTCTCCTTCGCCTACCAGAAGGAGAACACGCTGAAGTTCTACGAGACCTACAACATGCTGCCGGTCACCCAGGACGCCCGCGAGGAGATGGCCGCCGACGCCGCCCACGCCGACCTCAAGCCGTTCCTGAACGCCCTCCCGGACGCGCACTTCTACCCCTACGGCGAGCCGTCCTGGGGCAAGGTCAGCGAGCAGATCAAGAAGGACATCGGCGGTGCGGTCAAGGACGGCGGCGGCGAGACGCTGGCCCGGCTGCAGTCCTTCGCCGGCGAGGCGGCCGCGGACGCCCGCAAGTAGTAGCGGCGGGGCGGGGCCGTGGCACCGGCCCCGCCCCGCCGACCGCTCGGCCGAGAGTGCTCAGCCGAGGTCGATCGCGTAGGCCTTGCGGAGCGTCTCGTGCACCGTCCAGGTGGTGCGGTCGCCCTCGTTCAGCACGGCCAGGTCGCCGGGGCCGACCTCCAGCACGGTGCCGTTCTCGAACGCGATGGTGGCCCGGCCGCTGATCACCACGAAGATCTCGTCCGCCTCGGTGTCGGTCACCACGCCCGGGGTGATCTGCCAGACGCCGCGGATGCGGCGGCCGTCGGCGGACTCCCAGACCACCTTGCCGGAGACCTCGGGGGTGCCGGAGACGATCTGCGCCGGGTCCAGCGGGTCGGGTTCGAGGTCGGCGTCGGGGATGTGCAGAGCGAAGCTGTTCGTCATGACATGGGACGCTAACGCCCGGGCCGCCGCGGCGGGGGCGGCACACTGTGTCGGCCTGAGCGGGCAGAATGACACCCCGTAAGTGGAGGTGACCCGCCCATGTCCGAGCTGACCGACCGCGAGCTGGCCGTGCTCGCGCTGGAGGCCCGCAGCTGGCGCACCACCGGCGCCAAGGAACGCGCCGTCCGGGAGGAGCTCGACCTCTCCGCCACCCGGTACTACCAGATCCTCAACCGCCTGCTGGACCGTCAGGAGGCCCTCGCCCACGACCCGGTCCTGGTCAACCGCCTCCGGCGGATCCGGGAGGCGAAGCGCAGCGAGCGCTAGCCGGGAAGGTCACCGGTGCGCGGGCGGTCGGGCGGTTATGGTCGGAACCATGGGTATTCCTGAGCCGAGTACACCCGCCGGCCGTGCAGGCCTGGCCGCGCTGCTGGCCGACCCCCGGTCCGCCGTGGTGGCGCTGGACTTCGACGGGACGCTGGCACCGATCGTGGCGGACCCGGGCAGCGCCCGGGCCGACCCGGCCGCGGTGGCCGCGCTGGAGGCGCTGGCGCCGCACCTGGGCGCCGTGGTCGTGGTCACCGGCCGCCCCGCCGCCGTGGCGGTGGAGTACGGCGGCTTCGCCGGTCTCGAACGGTTCACCGTGCTGGGCCAGTACGGCGCCGAGCGCTGGGAGGCGGGCGAGCTGAGCTCGCCGCCGCCGCCGCCCGGGGTGGCCGCCGCCCGGGCCCTGCTCCCGGCCGTGCTGGCGGAGTCGGGCGCCTGGATCGAGGACAAGGGCCGCGCGCTCGCCGTGCACACCCGCAGGACCGCCGACCCCCAGCGGGTGCTGGAGCAACTCCGGGCCCCGCTGGAGCAGTTGGCCGAGCAGGCCGGCCTGATGGTGGAGCCGGGCCGGTACGTGCTGGAGCTCCGGCCGCCCGGGGTCGACAAGGGCGGGGCCCTGACCGCGTTCCTGGCCGAACGCCCCCGGGGCGCGGTGCTGTACGCCGGCGACGACCTCGGCGACCTGCCCGCGTACGCCGCGCTGGAGCGCCGCCGGACCGAGGGCCACCCGGCGCTGCTGGTGTGCAGCAGCGCCACCACCGGGGAGGCCCAGGTCACCGAACTGGCCGACCGTGCGGACCTGTTGGTGCCCGGGCCGGCCGGGGTGGCGGCGCTGCTGGAGGCCCTCGCGGCTCAGCTCTGAGCGGGCGGCGCCGCCGTGGTGGAACGGATCACCAGCTCGGGGTCGAAGAGCAGCTCCCCGACCGGCACCGGCCGGTTGGCCACCAGCGCGAGCACGCCGCGGCCGACCTCCAGCGCCAGCCGGTCGGCGGGCTGCCGGACGGTGGTGAGCGGCGGGTCGGTGAACTCGGTGATCATCGTGCCGTCGTAGCCCACCACCGACACGTCCTCGGGGACCGAGCGGCCCTGCCGCCGGACCCCGCGGATCGCGCCCAGCGCCATGAAGTCGCTGGCCGCGACGATCGCGGTGGCGCCCTGGCGGACCAGCGTCGCGGCCGCCGCCTGCCCGCCCTCGACGGTGTAGGACTGCCGGACCACCCACTGCTCGGCGTCGGCCAGGCCGCGCCGGGTCATCGCGGTCAGGAAGCCGCCCACCCGGCGGTCCGCCGGGTGGTTGCCGGCCGGGCCCGAGGCCATCCCGATCCGACGGTGGCCCAGCCGGTAGAGGTGGTCGACGGCCAGCTCGGCCGCGAGCGCGTCGTCGGTGGAGAAGACCGGCGCCGGGTGGCCGTCCTCGAACTGGCCGTTGATCCCGACGTACGGGATGCGGCGGTCGCGGAGCAGCTCGTACGTCTCGGTGTCGGCCCCCTCCAGCGTGTTGCTGGCGGAGAGGAAGACCACCGCCGCGACGCCCCGGTCGACCAGGGCGGCGATGAAGTCGCGCTCCTGGACGCCGCCGGGGAAGGCCGGGCAGAGCACCATCTTCAGCCCGTGCGGGGCCAGCGCGGACTCGATCCGCTCGGCCACGTCGGCGAAGAAGGGGTTGGAGATGTGCTCGGTCACCACGGCCACCAACTGGCCCGGTGTGGCGCGTTCGTAGCCGAGTTCGGCCATCGCCTGCTCGACCGCGTCCCGGGTCTTTCTGGCGACGCCCTGGCGCCGGTTGATCACCCGGCTGACGGTCGCCTCGCTGACCCCTGCGCGGGCTGCGAGTTCGGTGATGCCGACCTTCATGCCGTCCCTTCCAAGCCGGTGAGAGTGGCCAGGCCCGAGCGCGGCACCGGCAGCGTGTGCAGGCCGGGCGGCAACGGGAGCCGACTCCGTTCGATGATACGGCCGGTGGGGCCGTGCACGGTGAGCTCGGCCGAACCGCCCGGCCCGGCCACCTCGATCACCACCCGGTCCACGGCCGACCCGTTCACCAGCACCAGCTCCTGAAAGCGGGTCAGCGCCACCGGCACCACCTGCGCGGCGTGCACGCTGAGCAGGCGCACCCCGGCGCCGACGGCCTCCACCACGGGGTACAGCTCGTCCGGCCGGCCCGGTTCGACCTCGCCGTCCAGCAGGGTGGCGCGCAGCCGCCGCCACTGCCCGAGCCAGAAGGCCACCGCCGCCCGGTGCTCCTCCGGCAGCAGGGAGAGCCGGACCGAGACCTGCGGGACCGAGTGCAGGGCCCCGATCAGCTGGCGGGCGGCGCTCTGCACCGGGGCCTCGGGCGCCCACAGCAGCATGTCGGAGTGGACCGCCCCGCCGACCGCGAGGAAGGAGGTGTCGACGGTGCGGACCCGGTTGGCGGCCGAGTCGGCCGGGCAGTCGAACGAGCGCAGCATGTTCCCGAAGGCCGCCATCCCTGGCCCGGTGTACGGCTGGCGCAGCTCCAGCAGCAGTCCGGGGCGGATCAGTTCCAGCTCGGCCCGCAGCTCGGCCAGGAGCACGGTCATCGCCCGGCCGACGTCCGGGCCGCCGTCCCCGGCGTGCACCATGGCCTCGTCCAGGAAGTCCAGCTTGAGGCCGTCCACCCCGAACTCCCGGACCAGTGAAGCGCAGAGCCCGACCACGTGCCGGCGGACCTCGGGCCGGCGCGGGTCCAGCACGTACGCGCCGGGTACCCCGGCGGCCACCGTGGGCTCCCAGTCCGGCCAGCAGTCGGCCTTCGGGCCGACCAGCAGGGGCGCGACCCAGAGCAGGTAGCGCAGCCCGTCCGCCTGCACCCGGGCGACGTGGGCCGCCAGGTCGGGGAACTTGGCCGGGTCGGGCCGCCAGTCGCCGCAGCCGGCGTAGCCCCGGCCCCGGCCGCCCAGCTGCCAGCCGTCGTCCAGGATCAGGGCGCCGAAGCCGAGCCGGGCCGCCAGGGCGGCCTCGGTCTCCACCGACCCGGCGTCCACCTGCTGGTTGAAGGCGTACCAGGTCGAGTAGACCGGGGTGCGGGCGCCTTCGGGGACGGGCATCGGGGTGGTCCCGGCGGCGTACCACTCGCGCAGCCGGCGCATCGCGGTGGCGACGGTGCGGGAGCGGGGGACGAAGAGCAGCCGGTGCCCGTCGGCGGAGGGCGGCAGCAGGAGGTGGACGACGTAGCTGTCGGTCTCCTCCGAGACGCCGAACCTGAGCTGCACCTCGGGCACCGGGTCGGCCGCCGCGAAGGTCAGCAGGGTGGCACCGGAGTGGTCGAACAGGCACCCGGTGGCCAGCGCGTCGACCAGCGAGACCCGGGCCCGGCCCTCCCAGTCGGCGGGCAGGGTCCGGCGCCAGCCGCCCTGCGGGTGCCAGTACCCGGCGGCGTCGCCGAGCGGGACGGAGAGCCTGACCTCGACCGGCCCGGAGCCGGCCTCGACCGCCACCAGCCGGATGCCGGAGGGGAGTTCGGTGCTGGACCAGTGGCCGTCCGGGACCGCGAGCGAGACCCGGTCGAGCAGGGCCTCGAACACCGCCGGGGCCAACTCGGCCGTGGTGACCGCCTGTTCGTCGGTCATTCCTTCACCGCCCCGGCGAGCAGCCCGGACACGAAGTGCCGCTGGAGGGCCAGGAACAGGGCGGCCATCGGCAGCGCGGCGATCGCCGTACCGGCCAGGATGGCGCCGTAGTCGGTGTCGTCGACGCCCTGGAGCCCGGCCAGCGCGACCGGGATGGTCAGGGCGGAGTCGGAGCGCAGCACGATCAGCGGCCAGATGAACTCGTTCCACTGGAACAGGAACAGGAAGATGGCCAGGGCGGCCAGGGCCGGCCGCATCGGCGGCAGCGCGACCCGGAGGAAGAGCCGCAGCTCCCCGCAGCCGTCCACCCGTCCGGAGTCCAGCAGTTCGTCCGGTACGGCCGCCATCGACTGCCGCATCAGGAAGATCCCGAACGGCAGCGCCAGGTTGGGCAGCAGCACCGCCTGGTAGGTGTCCAGCCACTGCAGCTCGGCCATCAGCCGGAACAGCGGGACCAGGGTGACCTGGGCCGGGATCACCAGCCCGAGCATCAGCAGGCCGAACAGCGGCTCCCGGCCGGCGAACCGGAACTTGGCGAAGCCGTACCCGGCCAGGGTGCAGACCGTCCCGGCCAGCAGGGTGTAGACGGTGGCGATGCCGAGCGAGTTGAGCACCACCCGGCCGAAGCCGGCCTTCTCCTGCAGGCTGCTCAGGTTGTCCAGCAGGTGCCTGCCGGGCAGCAGCGGCGGCGGGGTGCGGAAGATCTCCTGCGAGCTGTGGGTGGCGGCGATCACCAGCCAGTAGAACGGGATCAGGACGGCGGCCAGCACGATCGCCAGCGTCCAGGTCAGGGTGAGGCTGCGCAGTTTCACGACTTCCCTCCCAGCACCTTGAACTGGAGCAGGCCGAGCAGCCCGATCAGCAGTGCGAGTGCGTAGGCGATCGCCGAGGCGTAGCCGAAGTCGAAGTACTTGAACGCGTTCTGGTAGAGGTACATGCCGATCGTCAGGGTCGCGTTGTCGGGCCCGCCGCCGGTCAGCACGTAGGGCTCGTCGAAGAGTTGGAGGGTGCCGATGGTGGAGAGCACGGTGGTCAGCAGCAGCGCGGGCCGGAGCCCGGGCAGCGTGACGTGGCGGAACCGGCCCCAGGCCCCGGCCCCGTCCACCGCGGCCGCGTCGTACAGCTCGGTCGGGATGGTCTGGAGCCGGGCCAGCAGGATCACCGCGTTGTACCCGGTGTAGTGCCAGGTGAGGGCCAGGCCGAGCGAGGCCTTGGCCAGCAGCGGGTCGGTCAGCCACGGCAGGTCGGCGCCGAGCAGCCAGTTGACCAGCCCGTACTGCTGGTTGAGCAGGACCGAGAAGACGATCCCGTACGCCACCAGGCCGGTGACCATCGGCAGGAAGAAGCCGAGCCGGAACAGCGGGCGGGCCTTCAGCAGGGTGGAGTTGAAGGCCACCGCCAGGCCGGTGGCCAGCGCCAGCATCACCGGCACCTGGACGGCCAGGATGGTGGCGCTGTTGCCCAGTGCGGTCCAGAACAGCGAGTCGTCCAGCAGCCGGGTGTAGTTGTCGATCCCGGCGAACTCCTCCACCCCGCCCGCCTGGTGGTACAGGCTGAGGCGGAACGAGGCGACGATCGGGTAGAGCTTGAAGGCGGCGAACAGCAGCACCGCCGGCAGGACGAACAGGTACGGCAGGGTGCGCCGCCGAACGGAGAAGGTCATCGCACGACCTTGCGCCCGGTCTGCTGGGCCAGCTGGTCGGCGGCCTGCTTCAGCACCTCGGCCGGGTCGGCACCCTTGAGCAGGACCTTGGTCTGGGCGTCCGTCACGACCTTGAGCGCCCGGGCGTAGTCGGCGGAGTAGTTGGTGGCGGGGGTGGGCGACTTGAGCGCCTGGAGGAAGATCTCGCCCTTCTTCTGGCCGCTGAAGAAGGCCGAGGGCTCGTGGAAGAGCGAGTCCTCGTACGCGGCCATCAGCGCCGGGGCGATGCCCTTGCCGCGGTAGATCGCCACCTGGGAGGCGGGCCGGGTGAGCATGAACTCGATGAAGCTCCAGGCGGCGGCCTGCTGCTTGCTGGAGCCGGCCACGGCCAGGTGGGTGGAGTTGACGGTGGCGGCGGTCGCTCCGCCGCGGCGGACGGCCGGGGGCAGCCGGACCTTCCACTTGCCGGCCTCCTGCGGGACCAGGCCCTCGATGATGCCGCCGAACCAGGTCGGCCAGGGCAGCACGGCGGCGGTGCCCTCCTTGATCGAGTTCTCCAGCGCGCTCCAGCCGCCGGCCAGGTCGCTGACCAGGCCCGCGTCGTTCATCTTCTTGATCAGGGTGAGCGCGGTGACCGCCTCGGGCGAGTCCAGGGTGATCGCGCCGTCCAGGTCGAAGTAGAACTTGCCCTGGAGCTGGAGCAGCAGCTGGAAGAAGTTGGCCGCGTCGGGCTGCGAGGCGGGCTTGTCGATGCCGAGCAGGTGGACGCCGGTGGCGGCCTTGAGCTTCTTGCCCGCCTCGATCACCTCGTCCCAGGTGGCCAGCGACTCGACGTCCACCCCGGCCTTCTCGAACAGGTCGGCGCGGTAGTAGAAGCCGCCCGAGTTCGCCTCCCAGGGCAGCGCGTTGACCCGGCCCTTGGGGGCGACGGTCTGCCACAGGCCCTGGGCGAAGGCGTCCTTGTGCTTGGTCGCGCCGAGCGGGCCGAGGTCGGCCAGGCCGGTCGGGAACTTCTCCACGTATCCGGGCAGGTAGTCGACGCCGATGTGCAGCACGTCGGCCAGGCCGCTGCCGCCGGCCGCCAGGCCGGTGGTGATCTTGTCCCAGATCGCCGGGTTGCCGATGTCCTGGACGGTGACCTTGATGTCCGGGTACGCCTTGTTGAACTCCGGGAGCAGCGCCTTGAGCTGGGCGGCCGGGCCCTGCCAGCTCCAGACCGTGATCTCGCCCTTACGCGGGTCGCCCGCCCCGCCGCTGTCGGCGCCGCTGCCGGTACCGGTGCCGGAGCAGGCCGCGAGCCCGGCTCCCACGGTCAGGGCGCCGCCGAGTCTGAGCAGTCCGCGTCGGTCCAGGGAGGTCATCGTGGTGCCTTTCGAGGGTGGGGTGTGACGGGCTGGACGCTAGCAACGGACGGACGCGCTTGCAATGGATCAATGAAAACTTTCTTCGAGATCGTGCAGGCATCCAAGAATCCTTGCTCCAGTGCATTGAAAGCCGCCCCGGCCCCCTGTTAGCGTCGCGGCACCCTCAACGGAGAGACCTGGAGACCCTGATGCGACGCGCCAGACTGCCGCTGCTCACTGCTCTCGCACTGCTGATACCGCTCGTCCCGCAGACCCTCGCGGTGGCGCACGCGGCCCCCGCCGCCCGGGTGCCCACCGTGCTGAACCCCGGTTTCGAACTCGGCGCCAGGGGTTGGGAGTTCACCGCAGGGACCGGCGTCGCCGGCAACTACCCGCACGGCGGCGCGAAGTTGGCGTACCTGGACGGCGGCCCCGGCTTCCGGGTCAGCCAGACGCTGACCGCCCCGGCCGCCGGCCGGTACGACGTCTCGGCCTGGATCGCCAGCGGCGGCCCGAACGGCCGGTTCGTGGTCCGGGTGAACGGCACCGAGGCCGGTGCGGCCGTCCTGCCCGAGCGGTACGAGTACTCCCGGCACACCGTCAGCCGGGTCGCCGTGGCCAAGGGCGACAAGCTGGAGATCGCGTTCGAGTCCGGCGACGGCTGGCTCAACGTCGACGACGTGATGCTCTCGCCGGCGGCCCCGGCCGACCCGCGGATCAGCTCCTCCGACCCGGAGGTGGTGGCGATGTTCGACTGGGCCAAGCGGAAGGCCAACAGCTGGGTGCTGCTGGCCGGTTCGACCGGCCCGGTGAACGTGGACGAGAACAACCGCTTCGGCACCGGCACCGCCACCTACGGCCCGTCCTACTGGGCCGGCTACGCCAACCGCAGCGGCTACTACTCCCGGGACATGGCCCACCAGGTGGTCGGCGCCCAGGTGCTCGGCCTGACCGCGGAGAACCGCAGCATGCTGCATTCGTTCGCGGCCTCCGCCACCGAGGCGCACAAGTACTACCCGGTCTGGGCCCACAACTTCGACACCGGCACCTACCTGAGCATCGACTACCGCAACCCCGGCTCGTTCGTCCGCGAGGTGCCCGCCCCGTTCGAGCTGGTGGAGAAGGCGGCCCAGGCGTACCGCTGGAGCGGCGACCGGGCGTACCTCGACGACGAGGCGTTCTGGGACTTCTACCGGCACACCACCAAGGAGTTCGTCGAGCTGCACAACGCGGCCAAGGGCAACGGCGCGGTGCAGGTGGCCGAGGGCACCGGCAAGGGCATCTTCTCCGGCACCGCCAGCTACAACGAGCAGGGCAACGAGCGGATGGCCGAGGCCGGCGACGGTATCGCGGCCCAGTACCAGGCCTACCTGGCGGTGGCCTCGCTGGCCCGGGCGAAGGGCGACACCGCACTGGCGGCGCAGGCCCAGCAGCAGGCGGACGCGCTCAAGGCGTACTTCAACTCCGAGTGGAGCGGCACCGGTTCGGGTGCCGCGATGGTGCGGGGCTACTCCACCGACGGCACCGCGCTGACCGGCTGGGGGCTGGAGAACAGCTGGTTCATGCCGATGAAGAAGATCATTGACGCCGGCCCGCGGAACGACGCCTACCTGGACTACATCGACGCCCAGGCCTCCGGCGCCGACGGCCCGTCCAACATCGAGGCGTTCACCTACCTGCCCGACACCTTCTTCAACAACAACCGCAACGACACCGCCTGGAAGTGGATGCGGCACGTCTACGAGCAGCGCGACGTCCAGCACGTCAACGCCTCGCAGGGCCCGAACGGCGACTACCCCGAGGTCTCCTTCACCCTGGTCGGCCAGACCGTCTCCGGCCTGCTCGGCCTCGACCCGGACGCCGCCAACCGCCGCCTGACCACCCAGTCCCGGCTGCCCGCCGGGATGGACTGGCTCCAGGTCGACGACATCCCGGTCGGCAAGGACACCATCGGCCTGCGGCACGACGGCGCCACCAGCTCCACCCTGACCAACCACTCGGCCGCCCGCACCTACGCCTGGGAGGCCCGCTTCGTCGGCAGCCACCCGACCCTGACCGTGAACGGGGCCGCCAAGCCCGCGCTGACCAAGGTCGAGCACGGGGTCACGTACAGCTACCTGAACGTCAAGGTGGCGCCGGGCCAGGCCGTCGTGGTCGGGGTGGCCGCGAGCTGATCCGGGCGTTCCGGGGTGCGGAGGTTGTGGTGACACCGCGCCCCGGAGCGCAAGGTCCGATTCCCGCCGGACTCCCTCGCTCCGCCCGGCAAAGCTCTTACCCATGAACCGACTTGAAGGACATGTGGCCCTGGTGACCGGTGGCGGCCGGGGGATCGGCGCGGCCGTGGCGATCCGGCTGGCCGAGGAGGGCGCCGACGTGGCGCTGACGTACGAGCAGAACGCGGACCGGGCCGGGCAGGTGGTGCGGCAGGTCGAGGCGCTCGGCCGCCGGGCGCTGGCGATCCGGGCCGACAGCGCGGACCCGGACGCCGTCCGGGCCGCCGTGGACGGGACCGCCGCCACCCTCGGCCGACTCGACATCCTGGTCAACAACGCCGGGGTGTTCCCGCTCGGCCCGCTGGAGGAACTCGAACTCGACGTGCTGGACCGGACCTTGGCGGTGAACGTGCGGGCGCCGATGCTGGCCGCGCAGGCGGCGGTGCGGCACATGACCGACGGCGGCCGGATCATCGGCATCGGCAGCAACGTGGCCGAGCGCGCGGTGTTCCCCGGCTTCGCCCTCTACGCGGCCAGCAAGACCGCGCTGATCGGCATGACCAAGGGGCTGGCCCGGGAGCTCGGCCCCCGGGGCATCACGGTGAACCTGGTCCACCCGGGCCCGACCGACACCGAGGCCAACCCGGCCGCGGGCCCGTTCGCCGAGACGGTCAACGGCTATACGGCGCTGGGCCGTTACGCCGGACCGGCCGAGATCGCCGCGAGCGTGGCGTACCTGGCCGGTCCGGACGGGGCCTACGTCACCGGGACGTCGATCAGCGTCGACGGCGGCTTCGGGGCCTGACGGGCGGTCACCTGCGCGGGCCGGTCACTCGCGCAGGGCGGCGAGCTGGTCGAGGAACCACTGCTGCGGGGGCAGCGCGGTCGAGGCGGCGGCCAGCCGCTTGGTGCGGTCGGCCCGTTCGGCGGCCGGCATGGTGAGCGCCTGGTGCAGCGCCTCGGCGGTGGCGATCACGTCGTACGGGTTCACCGTGATGGCGTCCTCGGCCAGTTCGGCGTAGGCGCCCGCCTCCCGGGAGAGCACCAGCGCGCACCCCGCGTCGGAGACCACCGGAACCTCCTTGGCGACCAGGTTCATCCCGTCCCTGATCGGGTTGACCAGCGCCACGTCGGCCAGCCGGTAGGCGGCCAGCGAGCGCGGGAAGTCGTCGTTCACGTGCAGGATCAGCGGCTGCCAGTCGGGGGTGCCGAACTCGTCGTTGATCTCGTGCGCGATCCGCTGCACGGCCGCCGTGTACTCCCGGTACTCGGGCAGGTCGTGCCGGGACGGGTAGGCGAACGCGATGTGCACCACCCGGTCCTGCCACTCCGGGCGGGAGCGCAGCAGGTGCCGGTAGGCCAGCAGGCCCCGGACGATGTTCTTGCTGAGCTCGGTCCGGTCCACCCGGACGATCGTCCTGCGGTCGCCGACCGCCTCCCGCAGGGTCGCCAGCCGGGCGTCCACGTCCGGCTGGTGGGACCGGTCGCGGAGGAAGTCGGCGTCCGCGCCGAGGGCGTGCACGCCCAGCCGGGTGGTCCGGCCGCCGTGCCGGACGGTGAGCGCGGCCCGGTCCACCTCGGCGCCGAGCACGGCCTCGCAGCAGTCGGCGAAGGCCAGTGCCCAGCGCCGGGTCAGGAAGGCGGCCCGGTCCGCCCCGAGGATGCCGGTGAGCACGTCCGCGGCCACGTCGTCCGGCAGCATCCGGTAGTACTCGGGCGGCGCCCAGGGGGTGTGCGAGAAGTGGCCGATCCGCAGGTCCGGGCGGAGCCGCCGGAGCAGGTCGGGGGCGAGCGAGAGGTGGTAGTCCTGGATCAGCACCGCCGCGCCCGGTGCCGCCTCGGCGGCCAGCGCCTCGGCGAAGGCGGTGTTGTAGGCCCGGTACGAGTCCCACTCGCGCCGGAACCGGTCGTCGAAGACCGGGGCGACCGGGGTCTCGTACAGCAGGTGGTGAACGAACCAGAGGGTGGAGTTGGCCACCCCGTTGTAGGCCCGGGTGAAGGTGCCGGGATCGATGTCCAGCATCCGGACGAGCTGTCCGCCGACCTCGAACCCGCCGAGGTCGAGCCGTCCGTCGGGGGAGCGGCGGGCCGCCGTCCGGTCCGCCTCGGAGAGGGCGGCGCAGACCCAGACGGCGGACGGGTCGTCGATCGCGGAGAGGCCGGAGACCAGGCCGCCACCGCCTCTGCGCAGGGTCAGCGAGCCGTCGTCCTCGGCGGTGAAGGACACCGGCCCCCGGTTGGAGGCCACCAGGATGGGGGCGGCCCCGGTCAGATTCGAACGTTCGGTCGCGAGATCGGCCATGCCACCAACCTTGCCTTGCACCAGGGGACCCAAACCACTCGGCCACCGCCTTCGGCGGACCGGCCCGGGTGGCTCCGCCGGTCAGCCGGGCCGGCGGTACTCGGGCAGGGTGACCATCGGCGGCCGTTCCAGTGCGCCGACCGGGTGGGTGTGGGCGGTGAAGTCGCGGGTGACGGGGTCGCGGGTGAACTGGGTGAGCAGCGGGTGGACCAGGTCGGGGCCGGCCTTCAGCCGGTCGGTGCGGTCCAGCCGCTCCAGTGCGGTGCGGTAGATGGTGGCCGCCATCCGGCCCAGCGCCTGCCCGTCCTGGTGCCGGTGGTGCCTGACCCCGACGTCCACCTGGGCCAGCGCGTCCAGGCCGACCAGGTCGAGCGCGTCCACCAGCAGCCCGAGCTCGACCCCGTACCCGGTCGGGAACGGCAGCCGCTCCAGCAGCGACCGCCGGGCGGCGTACTCGCCCCCCAACGGCTGGACGAACCCGGCCAGTTGGGGCCAGTGCAGATTCAGCAGCGGGCGCGCCACCAGCTCGGTCACCCGGCCGCCCCCGGCCGGCACCACGGCGCCGCCCTCGGTCTCCAGCGGCCGGTCGTACATCGCCTTCACCAGCTGGACCGACGGGTCGGTCAGCAGCGGCCCGACGATCCCGGACACGAACGCGGGGTCGAACTCGCGCAGGTCCGCGTCGATGAAGCAGACGATCTCGCCGGAGGTGACCAGCAGTGAGCGCCACAGCACCTCGCCCTTGCCGGGAGCGGCGGGCAGCCGGGGCAGCACGTCGTCCCGGTGCACCACCCGGGCGCCGGCCGCGGCCGCCGTCTCGGCGGTCCGGTCGGCCGAACCCGAGTCGACCACCACGATCTCGTCCACCAGCGGCAGCCGCTCCACCAGCTCCCGCCGGATCACCCGGACGATCTCGCCCACGGTCGACTCCTCGTCGAGCGCGGGCAGCACCACGCTGACCGTGCCGGCCGCCCCGGCGGCCCGCTTGGCCTCGACCAGCGCGGCCGGGGGCCGGGCGGAGGCCGGCCAGGAGCGTCGGCGCAGCCAGTCGGCCACCTCCGGGAGCGGCTCCTCGGGCGGGTCGGCCGGGGTCGGCTGGTGGGGCACGTCTCGTCTCCTCAAGATTTGTATCTCGCGACTCGGACGGGCGGTTCCGCACCGGCCGCCTTCGGATACAGTCTTCGTACTGCGGTCAGACCTTCGCACGTCGGGGTCGTCCACAGAGCAGGACCACAACTTCACAGAGCTCATCCAGAGGGACTGAGGGAACGGCCCGTCGAAGTCCCGGCAACCTTCTCGCTCGGCCGGCCCATCAGCGGCCCCGGCGGGACAGGTGCCAATTCCGTCCTGTGGCGCGCCCGCGTCATGGGGAAGATGAGGAGAGAGGCCTCCGCCATCATGGCTACCGCTGTTTCTGCCACCCCGACCGTCGACCTCGGCCCCGCCGCCGCGCTGTCGTGTCGTGAGTGCGGCACCCGATTCCCGCTCGGTCCGAGCTTCGCCTGTCTCGAGTGCTTCGGCCCGCTGGAGATCGCGTACGAGTTCGGCTCCGACTCCGCCGAGGAGCTGCGCAAGCGGATCGAGGCCGGTCCGGCCTCCATCTGGCGCTACGCCCCGCTGCTGCCGGTGCCGGCCGACGTGGCCGGCAAGCCCAACCTGAACCCGGGCTGGACCCCGCTGGTGAAGGCCGACAACCTGGGCCGCGAGCTCGGCTTCACCGCCCAGCTGCACGTCAAGGACGACTCGGGCAACCCGACCCACTCCTTCAAGGACCGGGTGGTCGCCTGCGCCATCGAGGCGGCGCGCGCCTTCAACTTCACCACCCTCTCGTGCTCCTCCACCGGGAACCTGGCCGGCGCCGTCGGTGCCGCCGCGGCCCGGGCCGGCTTCAAGTCCTGCGTCTTCATCCCGCACGACCTGGAGCAGGGCAAGGTCGTGATGGCCGGTGTCTACGGCGGCGAGCTGGTCGGCATCGAGGGCAACTACGACGACGTGAACCGCTTCTGCTCCGAGCTGATCGGCGACCCGGCCGGCGAGGGCTGGGGCTTCGTCAACGTCAACCTCCGGCCGTACTACGGCGAGGGCTCCAAGACGCTGGCGTACGAGATCTGCGAGCAGCTCGGCTGGCGGCTGCCGGAGCAGCTGGTGATCCCGATCGCCTCGGGCTCCCAGCTCACCAAGATCGACAAGGGGCTGCAGGAGCTGATCAAGCTCGGCCTGGTCGAGGACCGGCCCTACAAGATCTTCGGCGCCCAGGCCGAGGGCTGCTCCCCGGTCTCCGCCGCGTTCAAGGCCGGCCGCGACGTGATCAAGCCGGTCAAGCCGAACACCATCGCCAAGTCGCTGGCGATCGGCAACCCGGCCGACGGCCCGTACGTGCTGGACATCGCCCGCCGCACCGGCGGTGCGGTCGAGGACGTGACGGACGCCGAGGTGGTCGAGGCGATCAAGCTGCTGGCCCGGACCGAGGGCATCTTCGCCGAGACCGCGGGCGGGGTGACCATCGGCGTGCTGAAGAAGCTGGTCGAGACCGGTCAGCTGGACCCGTCCAAGGAGACCGTCGCGATCAACACCGGTGACGGCCTGAAGACCCTGGACGCGGTCGCCGACGCGGGTCTGACCACCACCATCCGCCCGACGCTGGAATCGTTCCGCGCCGCCGGTCTCGCCTCCGCCTGATCCCCTCCCCCTCCCCGCTAGGAGCCCGCGCATGAGCGCCACCGTCCGCATCCCGACCATCCTGCGCACCTACACCGGCGGCACCGCCGAGGTGGCCGCCGAGGGCGCCACCCTGGCCGCCGTGATCGCCGACCTGGAGGCCAACCACCCCGGCATCGCCGCCCGGGTGCTGGACGACGCGGGCAAGCTCCGCCGCTTCGTCAACGTGTACGTGAACGACGACGACGTGCGTTTCGCCGAGGGCCTGGAGACCGAGATCAAGGACGGCGCCAGCATCTCGATCATTCCGGCCGTGGCCGGCGGCTGCTGACTTTCGGCACCCCGAGTAATGCGGCCGAGCCGCCGCCGAACCGGAATCCCTATTTCCGGTTCCGGCGGCGGCTCGCCGCTTGTCCGGGTGGAAATCCCCTCCCGCCCGAGAGAGTAGAGTGCGACGGAAGTCGGCGAATCCCGTTCTCCCCGCCGCCCTTCCCGTGCACCGCCGGCGGATCGCGTACGCAAGGCCCGTCCGGCCGCTGAGACGTCCGTCGGACAGTGTGAGACGGAAGATGACAGGCAAGTGTCAGAAATCTGGCCGCATTTTGCGGTGATGAGTCCGCTATGCCCGGAGTGAATTGCGACGCTGTGCGGCTTTCCTCCCGTGATATCCGCTTCGCCTTCCGGTGAATTCGGCAAGGTTGGCCCTGTTGCAGAGGGCGTCTGTCCGGATACATTCAGCCGCGATCGACGCATTCACCCGTCGACCGGACCACCTCACCGTGGCCCGGTGGGGCGCTTGCGGCGTGCACGGCTGCGCCCAGGGGGGGTTCCCTCGGGCGTGCCTGTTCAGACCTGGGCCCGCATCCCTGCGGGCCCGCGAAGGGCCAGCACAGCACAAGGGGAGTTCGGAATGGCTCAGGGCACCGTCAAGTGGTTCAACGCGGAGAAGGGGTACGGCTTCATCGCGGTCGACGGTGGTGCGGACGTGTTCGTCCACTACAGCGCGATCCAGATGGACGGCTACCGCACCCTCGAGGAGGGCCAGCGGGTCGAGTTCGAGATCTCCCAGGGACAGAAGGGCCCGCAGGCGGACATGGTCCGCGCGGCGGTCTGACCTTTCCGAACCTCGGAACCTCGGCTCGGCACGAGCTGGCAGTCACCTGCTTCGTCCGCAGGCCCGAACGACACTCCGTCGTCCGGGCCTGCTGCCGTTCCAGGGCGTCCGCCGACACGGCACTACCACGTCGGGGCTTGCACTCGATACCCGAGAGTGCTAATCATTGGCGTTAGCACTCGCAGCATGAGAGTGACAACGGACCGGGTCGGTGAGGCCCCCGGGAGCGGTAGGGGACAAGACCCCCGCACACCAGGGCCGTCCGTCGCGGGCGCCCCTCGGTCCGGTGCAGTCGACCGTGTCCTGGAGGACCACTTCCGATGGCCAAGATCATCGCGTTTGACGAGGAAGCTCGCCGCGGCCTTGAGCGTGGCATGAACCAGCTTGCCGACGCCGTCAAGGTGACGCTCGGCCCCAAGGGCCGCAACGTTGTCCTTGAGAAGAAGTGGGGCGCCCCCACGATCACGAACGACGGCGTCTCCATCGCCAAGGAGATCGAGCTCGAGGACCCGTACGAGAAGATCGGTGCCGAGCTCGTCAAGGAGGTCGCCAAGAAGACCGACGACGTCGCGGGCGACGGCACCACCACCGCCACCGTGCTGGCCCAGGCGCTCGTGCGCGAGGGTCTGCGCAACGTCGCGGCCGGCGCCAACCCGATGGCCCTGAAGCGCGGTATCGAGAAGGCCGTCATCGCCGTCTCGGACCAGCTCCTCGCCCAGGCCAAGGAGGTGGAGACCAAGGAGCAGATCGCTGCCACCGCCTCCATCTCGGCCGCCGACACCCAGATCGGCGAGCTCATCGCCGAGGCGATGGACAAGGTCGGCAAGGAAGGCGTCATCACCGTCGAGGAGAGCAACACCTTCGGTCTCGAGCTCGAGCTCACCGAGGGCATGCGCTTCGACAAGGGCTACATCTCGGCGTACTTCGCCACCGACCTGGAGCGTATGGAGACCTCGTTCGAGGACCCGTACATCCTGATCGCCAACTCCAAGATCGGCTCGGTCAAGGACCTGCTGCCGCTGCTGGAGAAGGTCATGCAGAGCGGCAAGCCGCTCGTCATCATCGCCGAGGACGTCGAGGGCGAGGCCCTGTCGACCCTGGTCGTGAACAAGATCCGCGGCACCTTCAAGTCCGTCGCCGTCAAGGCCCCGGGCTTCGGTGACCGCCGCAAGGCCATGCTCGGCGACATCGCCATCCTCACCGGTGGCACCGTGATCTCCGAGGAGGTCGGCCTCAAGCTCGAGAACGCCGGCATCGACCTGCTGGGCAGCGCCCGCAAGGTGGTCATCACCAAGGACGAGACCACCATCGTCGACGGTGGCGGCGACAGCGACCAGGTCGCCGGCCGGGTCAACCAGATCCGCGCCGAGATCGAGAACAGCGACTCGGACTACGACCGCGAGAAGCTCCAGGAGCGCCTGGCGAAGCTCGCGGGCGGCGTGGCCGTGATCAAGGCCGGCGCTGCGACCGAGGTCGAGCTCAAGGAGCGCAAGCACCGCATCGAGGACGCCGTTCGCAACGCGAAGGCGGCCGTCGAGGAGGGCATCGTCGCCGGTGGCGGCGTGGCGCTGCTGCAGGCCTCGGTCGCGTTCGACAAGCTCGAGCTCGAGGGCGACGAGGCGACCGGTGCCAACATCGTGCGCGTCGCGCTCGAGGCCCCGATCAAGCAGATCGCGACCAACGCCGGCCTCGAGGGCGGTGTCGTGGTGGAGAAGGTCCGCAACCTGCAGCCCGGTTGGGGCCTGAACGCCGCGACCAACGAGTACGTCGACCTCATCGCCGCGGGCATCATCGACCCGGCCAAGGTCACCCGCTCCGCGCTGCAGAACGCCGCCTCCATCGCGGCGCTCTTCCTCACCACCGAGGCCGTCATCGCCGACAAGCCCGAGAAGGCCGGTGCCCCCGCGGGCGGCGGCATGCCGGGCGGCGACATGGACTTCTGATCCTCCTGAGGATCAGTCAGTCCTGACCGACTCACGAAGGCGGTCTCCCCTCCGGGGGAGGCCGCCTTCGCGGCGTCTCCGGTCCGGCCCTCCGACCGCCGCTTCGGCTCCGGGGCGGACTGCGGGACAATGGGCGGATGAGTTCCGCTGACATCGAAGCCGCGCTGCACAGTGCGCGGGCGCTGATCCTCGCCGACCTGACCGCCCGCGATGTGGCGGACGCGACCGTGGTGTCGCTGGTGGAGAACGCCGTGACGCACCGGCGGTGGTGGCTGGAGCAGTGGCCGGACGGTACCGACTACGTGCTCGGGCTGGTGGCGCAGGACGTGCAGGACGCGCTGCTGGAGGCGTACGGGCGCTGGCCGCTGTGCGAGAGCTGCGCGGCCGAGGGGGACCCGCACGCGCTGAGCGTGGAGCCGGAGCTGGGGCCCGAGCCGCACTGGGTGTGCGGCAAGGAGGCGGCCGTAGTGGCGGCGGTGGGTGCGCTGTCGTGATCCTGATCGACCCGCCGAGCTGGCCGGGGCACGGGAAGCACTGGTCGCACCTGGTGAGCGACGTCTCGTACGAGGAGCTGCACGCCTTCGCCGGGCGGCTGGGCGCTCCCGCCCGTGGTTTCGAGCGGGACCACTACGACATACCGGCCGCCTGGTACCAACAGGCGGTCGAGCTGGGCGCGGTGCCGGTCGGCAGCAAGGAGCTGGTGGCCCGGCTGACGGCGGCCGGGCTGCGGCGGCGGAAGGTCAGCGTTCCAGGAGCATGAGCTCGGCCGACAGGTTGCGGCGGGCGGCGGCGTCGAAGCGGTCCCGGGCGGCGGGGGTGCGGTAGAGCCCGGGCAGGGCGAGCAGCTGGCGCAGGATCGCCGCCCGGCCGTCCCGGAACAGGTCGTCGGGGACGAAGCCGTACTCCTCCCGGACCGCCGCCGCGTACGCCGCGTACTGCGCGGGGGTGCCGCCGAGCACCGCCAGGTCGGCGTCGCAGAGCACCTCGCCGTTGCGGTCGCCCTCGGCCGGGTGGTGTCCGACCGTCAGCCGGACCAGCCGGGCCACCTCCTCGGCCAGGGCCCCGGGCAGCCCGGCCTCGGGCAGGGCGCGGAGGGCCAGTTGGGCGCTGCGCTCCTCGTTCTCGGAGCGGTCCGGGCGGTAGACCGCGTCGTGGAACCAGGCCGCCAGCCGGACGGCGTCGGCGTCCTCGGCGTGCCCGGCCAACGCGTCCACGTGGTCCAGCACGGCGGCCAGGTGGGCGGTGGAGTGGTAGCGCCGCTGCGGCTCGGCCCACCGGGCCAGCAGGTCGAGTCCGTACGGGGCCGGATCGGTGGTGGCCCCGGTGCGGAGCAGCAGTGCGTTCCAGCGGTCGAGCAGCTCGGTGGTCATGGGGCCATTCTTTCGGACCCGCCGTCAGGGGGTGCGCCCTTGCCGCATCCTGACGGTGGACGATATATCTGCGGATATGACGGATCGTGCGGAACCCACTCGGCCGGAACCCCTCGCACCGGCCGCCGGTGCCGCCGGGTGGCGCCTGCGGGCCGGGCTGACCGCCACCGGGCTGCCGGGGCGGACGGCCGCCGCCGCGGTGCCGGTGGCGCTGCTGGTGCTGATGGCGTGGTCGGTGCTGCTCGCCCCGGCCGCCCGGGTCTGGAGCACCGGGGCGCTGGATCTCTACCACCCCGTGGCGGCCCTCGGCTGGGGCCTGGTGCTGCTGGCGGTGCTGGCCGGCCGCCGTCGGGCGGCCCTGGTGCTGGCCGGGGTGGAGCTGCTGGGCGCGGTGGCCGGGTGCGGCTACCTGGTGCTCGCCACCGGTGGGCCGGGCGGGTACTCCCGCACCGCGGACCTGCTGGCCTTCGGCCTGCTGCTGGTGGTCGGGCCGGCCCTGCTGGGCGGGCTGCTGCTGGCGGCGGTGCCGCCGGAGTGCCGCGGCCGGACGGTCCGGCGGGAGGTGTTCGGGCGCGGCGGCCTGGCGCTGCTGCCCGGGGTGCTGCTGCTGGGGGTGCTGCCGCTGCTGGCGCCGGTGCTGCTGCTGGGGGCGTTCCACCTCCGGGACCGGGTGGTCCCGCTGGCCGCCGGGGCGCTGCTGGCGCTCGGGTTCGGGCTGGCGGTGCGTCAGGCGGGGGTTCGGCGGGCGGCGCGAGGTGACCTGGTCGCGAGGTGACTTCGTCACCGGTCCGGCCGGTGGAGGATGCGGCCCAGTCCGGGGGCGGCCATGCTGGGAATTCCCGGCAGGCGCCCCGGCGGGGCTGATCACTTTCCCCGTGCAGAGGGCTCGCCGACGGGCCTTCGGATATGGCAGGGTAGCGATATGTCTAGACCAATGTTCGAAGTGATCGCGTTGACGGCGGAGGACGCCCAGGCTGCTCAGGCGGGCGGTGCCGACCGACTCGAACTGGTCGCCGACATGGCCGCCGACGGGCTGACCCCGTCGGTCGAGGACTTCGCCCGGATCCGCGCCGCGGTGACCATCCCGCTTCGGGTGATGCTCCGGATCCGGGACGGCTTCACCCCCGGCAGCCTGGACGGGCTGCGCGAGCGGGCCGCCGCCCTGCGCGCCGAGGGGGCCGAGGAGTTCGTGTTCGGCTTCCTGGACGCCGACGGAGCGGTCGACCTGGCCTCGACCCGGGCCGTCGCCGAGGCCGTCGCGGGCTGCCGCTGGACCTTCCACCGGGCGATCGACCACAGCGTGGACCGGGCCGCCGTCCGGGCCGCCGTGGCCGACCTGCCCGGTCTCGACACCTTCCTCACCTCCGGCTCCGCCGCCGGCGTGAGCGCCGGCCGGGAGGTGCTGGCGGGCGAGCTCGCCAAGGCCGGTGACCCCGGGTACCGCCAGCAGATCCTGATCGGCGGCGGCCTCCGCGCCGAGCACGTCCCGGACCTGCGGGCGGCCGGCTTCGACGGCTTCCACGTCGGCGGCCCGGTCCGGGCCAACGGCTGGGACACCCCGGTCGACGCCGCCAAGGTGGCCGAGTGGCGGGCCCTGATCGACGCCTGACCCGCCCGGTTCCGGCCCCGGGGCCCCCGGCTCAGGCGGCCAGTTCGCCCGGCAGGGGCTGTGCGTGCAGCACGGCCAGGCCCGAGACCGCACGGGTGAGCGCGACGTACAGCCGGCGCAGGCCGGTGCGTTCGTCGGGCTCGCCGGCCACCACCGCGGCCGGCTCGTCGAGGACCACGTAGTCGTACTCGAGGCCCTTGGCGAGCGAGGCGGGGACCAGGGTGAGACGGGCGTCCGCGCTGGTCTCGGTGCCGGGCTCCAGGAACGGCAGCCCGGCGGCGGTCAGGGCCTCGGCGAGTGCGGGGATGCGGGCGTCGGCGGCGATCAGGCCGGTGGAGCCCTCCCGTTCCAGCGCGGTGCGGCAGGCCTCGACCAGGGCCGGATCCAGTGCCTCCGGCTCGACCTGACGGATGTTCAGCGAACCGGGGGCGTCGCGGACCGAGGTGGCGGGTGCCAGCCCCGGCGCGATCGCGGGCAGCAGCCGGGAGGCGTACGCGATCACCTCCTCGGGCACCCGGAAGCCCTTGGTCAGCTCCTCGATGTGGGCGGTCGGCTTACCGAGGTGGTGCAGCGCCTCGGCCCAACTGCCGGTCGCCCACGGGGTGGTGCCCTGGGCGAGGTCGCCGAGCACGGTGGCCGAGCCAGTGCTGCAGCGGCGGCCGACGGCGCGGTACTGCATCGGCGAGAGGTCCTGCGCCTCGTCCAGCACCACGTGGCCGAGCGAGGCGGTGCGGTGCACCAGGTCGGCGGTCTCGTCCACCAGGACGGCGTCGGCGGCGGTCCACGGCGCGGTCTTCACCGAACGTCCGGGCTTGGCCCAGCGGATGACGGCCTGCTCGTCCCCGGTCAGGATGCCGTCCGCGCAACGCGCCAGGAACTCGGCGTCGGTGAGCAGCCGGTGCACCAGCTTGGCCGGGTCGACCGGCGGCCAGCACTGCTTCACCATGGCCTTGACCTGCGGGTTGCGGGCCATCGCGTCCTGCACCCGGTCGTCGGGGGCCTCGCCGCCCTGCTCCATCTTCAGCAGCAGCGCGTGCGACAGCCGCTGCGGCAGTGCATCGCCCGCCGCGCCGTAGCGGATCTCCCGACCGCTCATCTCCTCGATGATCTCGACGAGTTCGTGCACCGGGAGGCGCCAGCGGCGGGAGCCGCGGACCGCCACCAGCGGCTCGGTCGGCAGGCTGATGCCGGACCGGACGGCGCGCCGCAGCACCTCGGCCATCCGGGCGTCGCCCTTCAGCCTGGCTGCCTCGGACGGGTCCTCGGCGCGGATCTCGACGTGCTTGACCAGCTCCTGCACGGTCGCCTGGGCGACGTCCAACTCGCCGAGGGCGGGCAGGACCTGCTCGATGTAGTGCAGGAAGGAGCGGTTCGGGCCGACCACCAGGGTGCCGGACTTGGCCAGCCGGTCGCGGTGCGCGTACAGCAGGTACGCGACCCGGTGCAGGCCGACGGCGGTCTTCCCGGTGCCGGGGGCGCCCTGGACGCAGATGGTGCCGCCGATCTCGGCCCGGACGATCTCGTCCTGTTCGGGCTGGATGGTGGCGACGATGTCGCGCATCGGGCCGACGCGGGGCTTCTCGATCTCGGCGGCCAGCAGGGCGGAAGCGCCCTCGACCTCCGCCGGGTCGCTCAGGTGCTCATCCTCGTACGCAGTCAACTCGCCACCGGTGTAGCCGAATCGGCGGCGGCGGTCGACGTCCAGCGGGTCGGTCCGACTGGCCCGGTAGAACGGCTGCGAGACCGGCGCGCGCCAGTCGATCACCATCGGGTCGCCGGTGGCGTCGTGCACGTGCCGCCGCCCGATGTAGAACCGCTCGCCCACGCCGCCCTCGGCCAGGCCTTCGCTGATCGCGTGCAGGTAGTCCAGTCGGCCGAAGAACAGCGGGGTGTGCGCCAGATCGGCGAGCGCGGCGATCCGGTTCTCGATCTGGTTCTGGAGGACGGCGGCGGAGACCCAGGTACCGGTCACGTCGCGCAGGTCCAGCGACTCGACGTCCGCGCGCATCGCGGTCAGGGCGGCCCGGGAGGCGGCGAGGTGGTCGCGCTCGCGCTGGAGCAGGGGGTCAACGGGGGCGGGGGAGTGCACAGCGAACCTTCCCGGCCACCCGGTCCGGGTGGCGGTCTCGTCAGTAGCTCACAGTGAAGAACCGCCCGGTTGCCGACCGGACGGACTCCCACGGCTGCCGGGACGGCACCACGCTTCGGGAGGGGGCAAGACCGGAAATCCTAGACCTGCCCCCACCCGTGGCGCGAATCAATTACCCGCGCACCCCTCGGTACGGCTACAGCACGTCGTCCGCGTCGATGATCCGGTAGGCGTAGCCCTGCTCGGCCAGGAAGCGCTGCCGGTGCGCGGCGAAGTCCTGGTCCACGGTGTCCCGCGCCACCACCGAGTAGAAGTGCGCGGAGTGCCCGTCCGCCTTCGGGCGCAGCACCCGGCCGAGCCGCTGGGCCTCCTCCTGCCGGGAGCCGAACGTCCCGGAGACCTGGATCGCCACCGTCGCCTCGGGCAGGTCGATCGAGAAGTTCGCCACCTTGGAGACCACCAGCACGCTGATCTCCTTGCTCCGGAACGCCTCGAACAGCTTCTCCCGCTGCGCGTTGCTGGTCTCGCCCTTGATCACCGGCGCGCCCAGCACCTCGCCCAACTCGTCCAGCTGGTCGATGTACTGACCGATGATCAGGGTCTGGTCCTTCTCGTGCTTCTTCACCAGCGCCTCCACCACCCGCCGCTTGGTCGCGGTGGTGGCGCAGTACCGGTAGCGCTCCTCCGGCTCGGCGGTGGCGTAGGTGAGCCGCTCCGAGTCGGTCAGGGTGACCCGGACCTCGCAGCAGTCGGCCGGCGCGATGTAGCCCTGCGCCTCGATCTCCTTCCACGGGGCGTCGAAGCGCTTCGGCCCGATCAGCGAGAAGACGTCGCCCTCCCGGCCGTCCTCGCGGACCAGGGTGGCGGTCAGGCCGAGCCGCCGCCGCGCCTGCAGGTCGGCGGTGAACTTGAAGACCGGCGCGGGCAGCAGGTGCACCTCGTCGTAGACCACCAGGCCCCAGTTCCGCGCGTCGAACAGCTCCAGGTGCGCGTAGGTGCCCTTCCGCTTGGTCGTCATCACCTGGTAGGTGGCGATGGTGACCGGGCGGATCTCCTTCTTCGTACCGCTGTACTCGCCGATCTCGTCCTCGGTCAGCGAGGTCCGCTTCACCAGCTCGTGCTTCCACTGCCGGGCCGAGACGGTGTTGGTCACCAGGATCAGCGTGGTCGACTTGGCCTCGGCCATCGCGGCCGCACCGACCAGCGTCTTGCCCGCACCGCAGGGCAGCACCACGACACCGCTGCCGCCGTGCCAGAAGCCCTCCACGGCCTGCTGCTGGTACGGCCGCAGCGTCCAGCCGTCCTGCTCCAGCTCGATCGGGTGCGCCTCGCCGTCCACGTACCCGGCGTAGTCCTCGGCCGGCCAGCCGAGCTTGAGCAGCACCTGCTTGATCTGCCCGCGCTCCGAGGGGTGCACCACCACGGTGTCCGGGTCGATCCGGGCCCCGACCAGCGGGGCGATCTTCCGGGACTTCAGCACCTCCTCCAGCACCGGCCGGTCGGTGGTGCTCAGCACCAGCCCGTGCACCGGGTGCTTGGACAGTTGCAGCCGCCCGTACCGGCCCATGGTGTCGGCCACGTCCACCAGCAGCGCGTGCGGCACCGGGTAGCGGGAGTACTTCACCAGGGCGTCCACCACCTGCTCGGCGTCGTGCCCGGCCGCCCGGGCGTTCCACAGCCCGAGCGGGGTGACTCGGTAGGTGTGCACGTGCTCGGGCGCCCGCTCCAGCTCCGCGAACGGCGCGATCGCACGGCGGCAGTCGGCTGCCTTGGGGTGGTCGATCTCCAGCAGCAGGGTCTTGTCGCTCTGGACGATCAGCGGTCCGTCGTTCACGCGGGGAGTCCTCCGGTTGTCAGGTCGCAGACTTTCCAGTGTCCCGCACTCGGGTGGTTATGGGTGACCTGCCGGGCAGGTGCTCGTTGTGCTGGGCATGAAGATGCCCAATCGTGTGCTCGCCGCGGTCGCCCTCTCCGGTGCCGCGCTGGCTGCCGCCGCTGCCCCCGCCTATGCGGCCAAGCCCGCCGGTATGCCCGACATCAAGAACGCGGGTGGCCTGTTCGGCACGGTGGCCTTCACCGCGACCGAGCTGCTCAGCGGTGTCGACCCGACGCCGCCGGACCCGGAGGTGCTGATGGAGCAGGCCAAGCAGCAGCAGGCCGAGCAGGCCGCCAAGGAGAAGAAGTAGCTCAGCCGGTCAGCCAGATGTAGGCGGCGAACCGGCCGGTGACCTGCTCCCGGCGGTGCGAGAAGAAGTTCTCGTCCTCCATGGTGCAGCGGTCGTCGTGCCGGATCTCGCCGATCCCGGCCCTGGTCAGCTGGGCGGTGATGCCGGCCCGGACGTCCAGTGACGGGGTGCCCTGCCGGGTGGTGGCCCAGAGCTCGGGCAGCCGCTCGCAGGCCTCGGCGCGCATCTGCTCGGGGACCTCGTAGCAGCGGCCGCAGGCGAGCGGGCCGACCAGGGCGATGAGGTCGGCCGGGTCGCTGCCCCGGGCGGTCATCGCCGCGACCAGGGCGGGCGCCATCCCGGCCACCGTCCCGGCCCGGCCGGAGTGGGCGGCGCCGATCAGCCGCCGGACCGGGTCGCCGATCAGCACGGGCGCGCAGTCGGCTGCCAGGGCGACCAGGCCGACGCCGGGCCGGTCGGTCACCAGGCCGTCCAGCGGCGGGGCGGTGTCGCGCTCGTACGGCCCGGTGACGTAGGCGACCTCGGTGCCGTGCACCTGACGCATCATCACCACCTTGGCCGGGTCCAACCCCAGCTCACGGGCGGTCAGTTCGCGGTTGCGCCGGACGTTCGAAGGGTCGTCGTCGGTGCGCCCGCCGAGGTTGCGCGAGTCGTACGGGGCCGGGCTGACCCCGCCGTGGCGGTCCATGACGGCGTAACGGATGCCGGGTGCGAGGTCCATGTCTCTGACCATAGACCCTTACTGCGCGCTGTCCGCCAGTTCGGCGACACCGGTGATGCGGTGCAGGGCGAAGGTGCGGACCTCGTCGCTGAGGTGGTCGTAGGCGGTGACGTACCCGCCCTCGACCTTGACCGGGTCGACCACCCGCTGCGAGGAGAGGCCCTCGGCGTTGACGTAGCCGATCCACATCCGCTCGCCCAGCAGGACGGCGGTCTGGAGCGCGGCCAGGGTGTCCGCGGCGGCGGTGCGCGGGAGTTGGCGCAGGTCGCTGCGGGCCGGGCCGGTCTGCGGCCGGCTGGCGGCGGGCCCGGCGACGGTCTCCCGGCGGACGGCGGTGGCGGCCCGGTCGCCGGCCCGGACGGCCTTGACGGCGGCGGCGAGCAGCACCTGGTCCGGCTCCGGCGGTCCGTCCGGGACGGGGGTGGGGGCGGTCCTGGGCGGGGTCCTGCGGCTGTCGGGGTGGGTCAGCAGCACGTCGCCCTCGGCGGATTCGGCGGCCGGGGCGTACCCCATCGACCGCAGGACCGAGAGCAGCGTCTCGGGCCCGGCCTGGGCGGCCAGCACGGTCGGCGCCAGCATCCGCAGCCGGAGCTCGACCGCGCGCCGGTCGGCCAGCACCTCGGCCAGCAGTCCCGGGTCGTCGCAGCGCAGGTACGAGGAGGCCGCGCCGACCCGCAGCACGCCGTGCCGCCGGGCCACGTCGTCGATCAGGTAGCTGAGCGGCTGCGGGACGGGCGTGCGCGAGTGCTGGGCCAGGAAGGCGTGCAGGTCGGTGGCGGACCGTCCGGCGTCCAGCGCCCGCCGGATCGAGGCGGTGCTGAACCGGTAGACCGTGGCGCCGCCCTTGGACTCGATGTCCGCGCACAGGGCCAGCGCGTGGGCCAGCGGGGTGAGCAGCGGGCCCGGCGCGATCGCGGTCAGGTCCGGCTGGAGGATCACGTGGTCCAGCGGCTGCGGGAGCAGCGGGTCCAGTACGGCGGCCGGGTCCTGGCCGGCCAGCAGCGCCCGGGCCGGTGCGCCGAGCGCGCCGCGGCCGGTGATGCCGAGCAACTCGGCCTCGTGCAGGGCCCATTCGGCCAGGTGGTCACGGAAGTCGCGGCCGTCGGCGCCCACCGGGCCGCCGCGCAGCGGGCGCTGCCAGCGGAGCAGCGGCAGCAGCGTCACGGCGTCCGCCACTCCGCCGGGGGGCAGGGTGGCCAGCGCGCCCAGGGTCGCCCGGCGGACCGACGGTGCGAGGGTGCGGTCCAGCTCCGGACCGAGCGGCGCGCGCGTCCGGCCCTTGCCGTCCGGGGTGCCGGTCAGCCCGGCCACCCGGGTCGCGGTCAGCCAGTTGCGGGCCAGCAGGGCCCAGCGGTCGGCGGTCGCCTGCTGCAGCCAGTGGTCGTACGCCGGGGTGGGCGCCCACCGCTCGTCGGCCTCCCCGTCCGGGGCCAATAGTCCTGAGGTGTAAGCGAGTTCGAGCCAGAACGCGGCGGTCTGCTCGGAGCACTCCAGCGTGAGTGCGGCCCGCTTGAGGTCCCGTACGCCCAGGCCGCCGGCCCGCAGGGTGGGCGGTGGCTGCAGGCCCCATGCCTCCAGCAACTCCTCGACCGTGCGGACGGCCGTGTACGCCTGGCCGGCCGCCGCGCCGTCCACAGCCTGTGGATCGCGCTCGGCGGTCGGGATCAGGACGGGCGGGGTCGGCTCGACCGCGCGGTGGCTCCGCTCGCCGCGCAGGTGCAGCGCCAACTCCCTTGGCAGCACCACTGATCCGGCACTGGAGGGGAGCAGCAGTCCGCGCGCGAGCAGCCACTCGACCGGGCTGCGGACCTCGTCCGCGGTGACCGGCCTGGCCGCGTCCGGGACGGTGCCGGTCGGCGGTCCCCAGACCAGCTTCTCCAGCAGGGCCAGCGCCGGGGCCGGGGCCTCGGCCAGCAGGGCGGCGCAGCGCTTGCGGTCCTGGAGCAGCCGGCCGAGCGCGGCGACAGCGGTCACCGGGTCGGCGGTCGGCGGCAGCCCGGCCCCGGCGATCAACTGCTGGATCCGGGCCGGCGACATCCCCATGGTGGCCTCGGCCAGGGTCGGGCCGAGGCCGGTCCGGCCGGGGTTGGCGGCGGTCGGGGCGAGCGCCTCGCGGACCGCGATCACCAGCCGGAGCGCCGAGTCGGGCCCCCAGAGCAGCACCTGGGACCGGAGGGTGGCGAGCGCCGCGGGCAGGGCGGCGGCGACGGCGGCGCGGTCGGCCGGGGTGGCGGCCGGATGCGGCTTCACCCGGCCGGGGCCGGCCAGCAGGTTCCGCACCACGGTGTCGGGGCCGCCGTCCGGGGCGGCGGCGAGGGCCTCGGCGGTCTGCAGGGTGAAGCGGTCCAGGCGCTCCAGCGCCCGCAGGGTGGAGGCGCGGCTGGAGAGCCGGGCCGCCAGCTGGGTGAGGTCGCTCGGGACCGGGTTGAGCAGATCGGGGCGGGCGTGCAGCAGATCGGCCAGCGCCTGGTCGTCGCGGGCACGGAGCTCCTCGGCGAGGGTCCGGGGTGCGGCGGCCTTCGCGGTTCGGGGCTCGCTCTGCTGACTGGTCATCCGACCCAGATTACGGCACTTGGGCAAACCCGCCAGGGGCCTGGGGAACTGCGACCCGTACGCCGGACATCCGCGCCGCCCCCCGGGCCCCGGGCGGCCGACGCGTGGGCCACAAGGGGGGCGTGGGGGCGTGAAGGGGGTCGTTTCCGGGGGTGGATGTGGGTAGCGTCGGCGGTGAGGCGAGGGGTGGTCATGGCGGACGGCGAGTGGTGGCGGGTGGACGGGCCCTGGCGGGTACTGGGGCGGAAGCCCGAGGGGGCGGCGGTCGAGGGCGCGGCGGCCGAGCCGGTCGAGTCGGTGTACGCCCCCGAGGTGCCGGTGACGCAGCCGGAGACGCCGCCCGAGGGCGCCTGGCTGATCGCCAGGGCGGCACCGAGCGGCCCGTTGACGGCGGCCGACTTCCCCGGCTGGGACAGCATCGTGTTCGAGTTCCCGGTGGCCGAGCCCGAGCCGGCCGTGCTGGAGCTGCCGGAGCAGCGGACGGACGAGCCCGAGGCGGTCGAGCAGGTCCCGGCCGGTCCCGGCCGGACGTTCCTGACGGGCCGTCGGCCGTCCGCGCTGGTGCTGTTGGCCGTGGCGGTGCTGCTGGGCGGTGCGGTGACGGGCCAGCTGCTGGCGCTGCTCGCGGGCTGGGGGCTGGCGTACGTGGCGCCCCGGCTCGGGGACCTGACCCGGAAGTTCGCGGTGCTGGTGGTGCCGCTGGGCACGGTGACCGCCACGGCGGTGTGGCAGTGGGGCCGGGCCCAGGGCCGCTGGGGGTCGCCGGCGGGGCCGGCCGACCAGCTCGGGCAGCAGGTCTGGGACGGGGCGCCGGGTGCGCTGCGGCTGGCGGCGGTGCTCTCCTCGGTGTTCCTGCTGGTGGTGACGCTCCGCCGCCGGAAGGCCGTGGCGGAGGTCTGAGGCGGAGGCCCACGGCGGAGCTCCACGGCGGAGGCCCGAGGCTCAGGCCCCCAGGAAGCGCTGGAGCTCGGCCAGGATCAGGTTCGCCCCGGTGTAGCCGATGCCCTCGAACCAGAGCTGGTCGTCGACCGGGAAGGCCCGGTGGGCCTTGACGGCGCCGAGCCCCTGCCAGCCCGGACCGGCCAGCACGGCGTCGGTGAGGGCCCGGGCCGGGTTGCCGTAGGTCGAGTAGAGGAGCAGGTCGCCGTCGGCCTGGGCGATCCGGTCGGGCGGTACCTCGACCGCGAACCGGTCGACGTTCTGCGGGTCTGGGCGGCCCAGCCCGAGGTCGGTCAGCAGCGAGCCGATGAAGCTCTGCCGGCCGTACAGCCGGACCGTCGGCGAGCCCTCGACGAAGCGCACCACGCTGATCCGCCGGCCGCCCGAACCGGCGTCGCCGATCGCCCGGGTGGCCCGGCCGACGTGCCGCTCGTACTCGGCAGTGACGGCCGCGGCCTGCCGGCGGCGGCCGAGGGCCTGGGCGTGCAGCTGGAAGTCGTCCTTCCAGGGGTAGCCGGTGGTCTCGGTGAGCACGGTGGGGGCGATCGCCCGCAGGGCGTCGTAGCGGTCGCCGTCCCTGGTCCGGTTGCCGAGGATCAGGTCGGGTGCGAGCGCGGCGATCAGGCCGGTGTCGGGGTTGCCGATCACGCCGACGCCGCCGACCCGGGCCAGCCAGGAGGCGGGCCAGTAGTCGGGCAAGCCAGGGTCGGCGGCGGCCCGGGCGGCGCCGACCGGGGGGACGCCGAGGGTGAAGGCGGAGTCCAGTTCGGCGGTGTCCAGCACCACCACCCGGGACGGTGCGCCGGGCACCGCGACCTCGCCGGTCGCGGTGGTCACGGTGGTGCTCGGGACCGGTGCGGGGCTCGGCAGCTCGGTGCCGGTCGGCAGTTCGGGGGCGGCCGGGAGGGCGGGCGAGGAGGTGCAGCCGGCCAGCAGTGCCGCGCCCAGCCCGGCCAGGGTGGTGCGGCGGGAGAACTGACGTGGCATCGGACACCCCGGGCGGACTCGACGGTACGACAGATGTCGATTATGTCCGAGTTGTCGGATGATGCCCGGTCAGGCCGCCCAGGGCGCGCCCGGGATCACCAGCGGCGTCCCGGTCACCGGGTCCGGCACCACCACCGACTTCAGCCCGAACACCTCCCGGACCAGCCCGGCCGTCACCACCTCGGCCGGCGGGCCCTGCGCGACGATCCGCCCGTCCCGCATCGCCACCAGGTGGTCGGCGTACCGGGCGGCCTGGTTGAGGTCGTGCAGCACGGCCACCACCGTCCGCCCGCGCTCCGCGTTCAGCCGCCGGACCAGGTCGAGCACCTCGACCTGGTGGGCGATGTCCAGGAACGTGGTCGGCTCGTCCAGCAGCAGGATGCCGGTGTCCTGGGCCAGCGCCATCGCGATCCAGGCCCGCTGGCGCTGGCCGCCGGACAGCTCGTCCACGCTGCGCTCGGCCAGGTCCGCGGTGGAGGTCCGCTCCATCGCCTCGGTGACGGCCCGCTCGTCCTCCGCCGACCACTGCTGCCACCAGCTCTGGTGCGGCTGGCGGCCCCGGGCCACCAGGTCGGAGACCGAGATCCCCTCGGGCGCGGCCGGCGACTGCGGCAGCAGGCCGATCCGGCGGGCGATCTCCCGGGTCGGGGTCCGGGCCAGCTCGGCGCCGTCCAGCAGCACCGCGCCCCCGGCCGGCCTGAGCAGCCGTCCGAGCGCCCGCAGCAGGGTCGACTTGCCGCAGGCGTTCGGGCCGACGATCACCGTCACCCGGCCGTCCGGGACGGTCAGGTCGAGGTCCTCGACCACCGTCCTCGACTCGTACGCGAGGGTCAGCCCGCGCGCCTCCAGACGGTCCATCAGGAACCTCCACGACGGGAACGGATCAACAGCCACATCAGGTACGGCGCACCCACCAGCGCCGTCACCACCCCCACCGGCAGCTCGACCGGCGCCAGCAGCCGACGCGCCAGCAGGTCGGCCGCCACCACCACGACGGCGCCGGTCAGGGCGGAGCAGAACAGCGGCAGCCGCGCGCCCCGGACCAGCCGGACCGCGATCTGCGGCGCCATCAGCGCGACGAAGTCCACCGGCCCGGCCGCACCGGTGGCGCAGGAGGCCAGCACGATGCCGAGCAGCGCCGTGCCGAGCCGGATCCGGTTCAGCCGCAGGCCGAGCCCGATCGCGGTGGAGTCGTCGAAGGAGATGCTGCGCTGCGCCCGGGCGGACCAGAGCACGGCCGGGACGGCGGCCAGCAGGACCCAGGCCAGCCAGGCGGACTGTTCGAGGCCGGCGCCGTTCAGACTGCCCGTCATCCAGACCTTGGCCTGCTGCGCCTGGAGCCCGTCGCCCTTGGTCAGGAAGAGCGAGGTGAGCGAGGAGAGCGCGATCGAGATGCCGATCCCGATCAGCACGAAGCGCTGCGCGTGCATCCCGCGCCGCCAGGCCAGCAGGTAGACCAGCAGCCCGGCCGCCAGCCCGCCGGCCACCGCCGCCCACGGCACCTGACGGGCCGTCTGGACGTAGCCGAAGCTCATCAGGCCGACCACCACCGCGCTCGCGCCGTGGCTCACCCCGATCACGTCCGGGCTGGCCAGCGGGTTGCGGGCGACGGTCTGGATCAGCGCTCCGGCCAGGCCGAGCGCCAGGCCGACCAGCAGACCCACCGTCACCCGGGGCAGCCGCAGCTCGCCGACCACCAGCTGGTCCGGGCTCGGCCGGCCGAGCAGGACGTCCAGCACCGAGGCGGGCGGGACGGTCGACTCGCCGAGGCAGAGCGAGGCCACCACCGCGCCGGCCAGCAGCACCAGCAGGGCCGCCGCGACCGCGACGGACCGGCGGTGCACCAGGAACGAGGCCGGGCCGAACCGGGCCACCGTGTAACCGGCCAGGGGGACGCTCATGCCGCCACCACCTTCTTCCGGCGCACCAGCGCGATCAGCACCGGTACGCCGACCAGCGCGGTCATCACCCCGGCCGGCACCTCGGCGGGCCGGAGCACGACCCGGCCCAGGACGTCGGCGAGCAGCAGCAGCGCGGGCCCGAGCAGCGCGGACAGGGTCAGCACCCAGCGGTGGTCGGTGCCCACCAGGGCCCGGGCGGCGTGCGGCACGGCCAGGCCGACGAAGGCGATCGGCCCGGCCGCCGCCACCGCCGAACCGGTCAGCACGGTCGCGCCGAGCGCCCCCACGGCGCGGGTGGTCCCGGTCCGCGCGCCGAGGCCCCTGGCGGTGTCGTCGCCGAGCGCCAGCGCGTCCAGGCCGCGGGCCACCGCGAACACCAGCGCGGCGCCGACCAGCAGGAAGGGCAGCAGCTGCCAGGCCACGTCCGGCGTCCGCCCGGCCAGCGAGCCGACGTGCCAGAACCGGAACCGGTCCATCGTCGCCGCGTCCGTGGTCAGCACGGCGGAGATCAGCGCGGCGATGAACGCGGTCATCGCGGACCCGGCCAGCGCCAGCTTGACCGGGGTCGCCCCGCCCCGTCCGGTGCCCGCCAGCGCGTACACCAGCACGGCGGCGACCGCGGCACCGGCGAAGCCGAACCAGACGTACCCGGTGAGCGAGCCCACGCCCAGCACCGAGATGGCGAGGACCACCCCGGCCGACGCCCCCTGGCTGACGCCGAGGATGCCGGGCTCGGCGATCGGGTTGCGGGTGACGCCCTGCATCACGGCCCCGGCCAGGCCGAGCGCGGCGCCGACGGCCAGGCCGACCGCGGTGCGCGGCAGGCGCAGCTCGCGGACCACCACGGCGTCGGGGCCGTCGCCGCCGTGCAGCAGCGCGGAGACGGTCGTGCCCAACGGGACGGTGCGGCTGCCGACCGCCAGGCTCAGCAGGACCGCCAGCAGCAGGACGGCCAGGGCGGCGGTGAGCCAGAGTATTCGCCGGCGCAGCAGCGCCCGGCGGCCGGGCCCGGTGGCGGTGGTGTCAGGCATATGTCCCATTTCGCAGAAAACCGAGGCAAACCTAAGTTGCCCGCTGCGGGCGGGGCAAGTTCCGGCTCCTAGGGTGGGGGCATGTCTCTCACCGTGGGCTTCGACCTCGACATGACCCTGCTCGACACCCGGCCCGGCATCCGGGCCACCTATGACGTGCTGTCAGCCGTGACCGGCGTCCCGATCGACAGCGCCCTGGCCGTCACCCGGCTCGGGCCGCCGCTCGCCCAGGAGATAGCGCACTGGTTCCCGGCCGACGCGGTCGAGGAGATGGCGGACCTGTACCGGACCTTCTACCGGGAGCACGCGCTGCCCGGCACCCTGCTGCTGCCGGGCGCGGTCGAGGCGCTGGACGCGGTCCGTGCGGCGGGCGGCCGGGTCGCCGTGATCACCGGCAAGTACGAGCCGAACGCCCGGCTCCAGCTCGACCACGTCGGGCTGGTCACCGACGTCCTGGTCGGCGACACCTGGGCCGAGTCCAAGGGCGACGCGCTGCGCGAGCACGGCGCCACCGTCTACGTCGGCGACCACCTCGGGGACATCCGCGGCGCCCGCGCGGCCGACGCCGTCGCGGTCGGCGTCGCGACCGGGCCCTACACCGGCGCCGAGCTCCGGGCGGCCGGTGCCGACGTGGTCCTGGCCGACCTCACGGCCTTCCCCGCCTGGCTCGCGGAGCACCTGGCCTGACGGCCCGGGGTCCTACTGGCTGCGCGCGGAGCGGAGCAGGCCGAGCAGGGCGATCAGGAAGCCGAGCGGCATGACCATCGAGACCCAGTAGGCGATCGTGGGCAGTCGCGGCAGATCGAAGAAGAGCGGGACGAACGTCACCATGGTGGCCACCGCCCCGATCAGGAAGACGATCGAACCGGCCCGGACCAGGCCGTCGCCACGGTCGGTGCTCGTGCTGCTCACGGGGACTCCTCAACGGACGACGACGGACACTCCGGACGGACCCCCCAGTGTCGCAGCCCACCGCCCCCGCCGATCGGCGGGGCGGGGTTCCGCCCAGACGCTCAGTCCGCACAGCGGACTCTCAGGCACCCTGGAGGGTGTTGTCGGGAAGCGGGCCGGGCGAGCAGGGGCGAACGAACACATGGGTCTGACGAGTCACAAGGTGCTCGCGCTGTCGGCGCTGGTGTCGGTGCTGATGATCGCCGCCACGGTCTGGCTCTGGCCCCGGCTGGCGAAGAGGAGCTGGGCCAGCGTGTTCGGCCGGATCGGCACCATCCTGGGCACCCAGCTCGCCGTGATGTGCACCGTCGGGCTGGTGGCCAACAACTACTTCGCCTTCTACAGCAGCTGGGCGGACCTGGTCGGCACCAACCAGGACGGACCGGTGGTGATCCAGAGCCAGCTCGCGGACGGCCGCAAGGGCGCCGTGGTGCAGACGATCGCGCACGAGAACGTCCGGGGCTCCAACACCGTCGGCCGGGAGCCGGCCGCGGTGGGCAGGCTGGAGAAGATCCGGATCCCCGGCGCCGGCACCGGCCTGACCACCGAGGGGTACGTCTACCTGCCGCCGCAGTACTTCCAGCCGGAGTTCAAGGACAAGAGCTTTCCGGCCGCGATCGCCATCACCGGCTTCCCCGGCGACGCGAAGAACCTGATCACCAAGCTGAACTACCCCTCGACCGAGCTGAACCTGATCAACGAGGGCAGGTCCAAGCCGTACGTGCTGGTGCTGATGCGCCCGTCGCCGGCCATGCCCAGGGACACCGAGTGCGAGGACATCCCCGGCGGCCCGCAGTCGGAGACGTACTTCGCCAAGGACGTGCCGCAGACCCTGCGGGACTCGTACCGGGTCGCCTCGGGGCCGGGCAGCTGGGGCGTGATCGGCAACTCCACCGGCGGGTACTGCGCGCTCAAGCTGGCGATGAAGCACCCGGACGTGTTCGCGGCCGGGGTGTCGCTCTCGGGCTACTACCGGGCCGCCGAGGACCCGACCACCGGCGACCTGTTCGGCGGCAGCCAGGACCGCCGCAACCAGGCCGACCTGGGCTGGCGGCTGAACAACCTGCCGAAGCCGGACGTCGCGCTGCTGGTCGGCGGGAGCAAGGAGGGCGACGGCGACTACTACCCGTCGACCCAGCAGTTCGCCGCCGCCGCGAAGGGCAGCGCCACCAAGGTCTCCTCGATCACGCTGGACACCGGCGGCCACAACTTCAACACCTGGAGCCGGATGCTCCCCGCCTCGCTCGGCTGGCTCGCCGACCGGCTGCCCGCCCCTGCCTGAGCCCGGTCCGCCCCGGCCGTTCCGACCTGCACGGATCTGATGGTCCGTCACGGTGTGCAGTTCCCCGGGGACGGAAAGTTTCGGGCCGCGGGTGGTCGGGGTATGCAGCCTTCGCACGGGGCCGTTCGGGTGCCCCGCCGTCCTGATCGGGGGTGCCGTCCGTGGAGAGCGCTCAGCCGTTCCCTGACCGCGCCAGGCCCTGGTCGGGCCGTGCCCGCCACGTCAGAACGCCGTACGAGAAACCGGCTGCGTGCCGGTGAGGCACTGACGGATCATTAGGCTGCTGACTCCGAGACCGACCTGACGCCCACGGCGCGGTCGGCTCGTCATCCACCCCGGTGATCCCCGGCCCACGGCCGGGGTCTCCCCGCACCCACACGAGGACTCTTCGAGATGCCCACCGGCCAGGTCAAGTGGTTCAACGAGACGAAGGGCTTCGGCTTCCTGTCGCGCGACGACGGCGGCGACGTCTTCGTGCACACCAAGGCGCTGCCCGCCGGGGTGACCGCGCTGCGGCCGGGCCAGCGGGTGGAGTTCGGAGTGGTGGCCGGGCACCGGGGTGACCAGGCGATGTCGGTCACGCTGCTGGAGGCGCTGCCCTCGGTGGCCGCGGCCCAGCGCAAGAGCCCGGACGACCTGGCACCGATCGTGCAGGACCTGATCACCACCCTGGACGCGATCCTGCCCGGCCTCCAGCACGGCCGGCACCCGGCCAAGCCGACCGGTCAGAAGCTGGCCGGCCTGCTGCGCGCGGTGGCCGACCAGTTCGACGTCTGACCCCGGCTCAGAACTCCAGCGCACCCGGGCCGATCGCGGGGACCAGTCCCTCGGCGGCGGCCCGGGTGAGCAGGCCGCGCACCGCGGCGTAGCCGGCCTCGCCCAGGTCGGCGGTGAACTCGTTCACGTACAGCCCGATGTGCTGGTCCGCCACCGCCGGGTCCATCTCCTGCGCGTGCGCCAGCACGTACGGCCGGGACGCCTCGGGGTTGTCCCAGGCCATCCGGACCGAGCTGCGGATGGTCGCCGCCAGCTGCTCCAGCCGGTCCCGGCCGAGCGAGCGGCGGGCCACGATGGCACCGAGCGGGATCGGCAGGCCGGTCTCCTGCTCCCAGGCCTCGCCCATGTCGGCGAGCCGGTGCAGCCCGTACTGCTGGTAGGTGAAGCGGGCCTCGTGGATCACCAGCCCGGCGTCCACCCGGCCGTCCCGGACGGCGGGCATGATCTCGTGGAACGGCAGCACCACGATCTCGCCGAAGCCCCCGGGCACCGCGTTCGCCGCCCAGAGCCGGAACAGCAGGTAGGCGGTGGAGCGCTCGCTCGGCACCGCGACCGTACGGCCCGCCAGGCCGGCCGCCGCGCCCGGCTCCCGGGTCAGCACCAGCGGGCCGCAGCCCCGGCCCAGGGCGCCGCCGCAGGGCAGCAGGGCGTACTCGTCCAGCACCCAGGGCAGCTGGCCGTAGCTGATCTTCAGCAGGTCGAGCTTCCCGGCCTCGGCCAGGCCGTTGGTGATGTCGATGTCCGCGAAGGTCACCTCGGGCGCCTCGGCCCCGGGCACCAGCCCGTGCGCCCAGGCGTGGAACACGAAGGTGTCGTTCGGGCAGGGCGAGTACGCGACCTGCAGTGTCATCGGGAGACCTCCTCGACCAGCTCTCGGTACGGCAGCAGGACGAACGCCCGCTCCAGTGCGCCCAGGGCCTCGCCGATCCGCCAGGCGTCCCGGTCCCGGGGTCCCACGGCGTTGGAGACCGTCCGCAGCTCCAGCACCGGCACCCGGTACCGCGCCGCCGCCTCGGCCACCCCGTAGCCCTCCATCGCCTCCGCCACCGCGTGCGGGTGGCGGGCCGTCAGCTCCTCGGCCCGCTCGGCGGAGCCGGTCACGGTGGAGACCGTCAGCACCGTCCCGGTCGCGGCGTCCAGCGCGTCGGCGGCCAGCCGCACGGCGCCGGGCGACGGGGTGTACCGGATGCTGCCGAAACCCAGCGCGGCCACGTCCCGGAAGCCCTCCGGCGTCTGCGCGCCCAGGTCGGCCACCACGATCTCGTCGGCCAGCACGATCGTCCCGATCGGCGCCCGGGGCACGAAGCCGCCGGCGATCCCGGCCGAGACCACCAGGTCGTACGGGTGCTGGGCCAGCACGGCGGCCACCGACACGGCGGCCGCGGTCGGGCCGACCCCGGCCACCAGCACGTCCACCTCGGCGCCCGAGGCGTGCTCGCTGCGGCGCAGCTCGCCGACGTCCAGCGGCACCGGCCGCGCGCCGTCCCGCAGCCCGCGCAGCACGGCCTCGGCCTCGGCGGCAACGGCAACGGCGACGAGCAGCCGGGGGGTACCCGGCCGCTCGTCGCCGTTGCGGGGCTGGCTCGCCGTCACTGGGACTGCTGCTCCTGGGGAGCCTGCTGCTGCTGCTCCTGCCCGGCGGCGTCCTTGTTCTTCAGCTGGAAATACCAGACGCCGATGATGTCGCCGGTCTTCTCGTTCGCCTCGACCACGGTCACGGTGGTCTTCTCGGTCGTGGTCAGCAGGCCCGAGGCCGGGAGCAGACCGGAGAAGGTCGAACCAGTGCGGGTCGACGCCAGCGTGGCGCGCTGCTGCTGACCGCCGTCGGTGAAGGCGAACCAGCCCTTGTCGGCCACCTCGGGGTCGACGCCGACACCGATCTTGTCGGTGACCTTGACGTCGAGCGAGGGGAGGGTGCCGCCCTTGACCGCCGCGGCGGCGTCCTTCTGGCACTTCGTCTGAGCTGCCTCGTCGATCGGCTTGCCGTCGTTGTAGCAGGTCGGACCGGCGTGCAGGGTGGAGCGGCCGACCACCAGGGTGGACAGCGGCTTCTCGGGCTTGCCCTCGGAGTTGGCATGGGCGATGGAGATGCCGACCGTGCCGGCGCCGATCACGACAACGGCGCCGACGGCGGCGATGACACGGGTGCTGAGGCTCATGGGCAAGAGGCTACCGGCCTTCCCCGATCATCAAACGCGGGGGTCGCCCGTCCGGGCGCCCGGGCGGGGCGCCCGTTCGGCCATCAGGGGATCCGGGGTCAGGCGCTCCGGCTCTTCACCCGGGCCACCCCCGGGCGGGTGCCCAGCCTGACCAGGGCCCAGAGGGTCCACACCAGCGACACCGAGAGCAGCCCGGCCGCCAGCCCGAGCCCGAGCGAGCCGTTCAGCGGCAGGGTGATCCCGAGCCCGCCGCCGGCCACCCAGCAGAGCTGGAGCAGGGTCTCCGACCGCGCGAAGGCGGAGGTCCGCACCGCCTCCGGCACGTCCCGCTGGATCAGCGCGTCCAGTGCCAGCTTCCCCAGCGAGGCGGCCGCCCCGGCCGCGGCCGCGACCAGACCCACCGTCAGCAGCCCGTACCAGACGGCCGCCGCCGCGGCCGCCACCGTGGCGACCAGCAGACCGGCGGTGACGATCGCCTCCGAACTGCGGGTCCGGAGCCAGGAGCCAAGTACCGAGCCGAGCGCGTTGCCGCCGCCCGCACAGGCCGCCACCACCCCGATCGTCACGGTCGGCTGCAGACCGCCGACCGGGTCGTCCCGGAGCAGGAAGGCCAGGAACATCACCAGGAAGCCGACCAGTGCCCGCAGCGAGGCCACCGCCCGCAGGGCGAGGATCACCGAGGGGCCGACCGTCCGCAGCCGGGCCTTGTCGGGCCTGCGCCGGTGCTCCTCCCCGCTCAGGTGCTCCTCGGAGTGCAGCAGGGCCCGCTGCTCGCCCTTGGCCGAGTCGACCTCGTGCGGGAGGTGAAAGGCCATCAGGGTGCCCGCCACGAAGACCAGGAAGGCCCCCCGCAGCGGCCAGGCGGGCCCGATCAGGTGGAGCAGCCCGCCCACCCCGGCGGCCAGCATGCCGGCCAGCAGCCCGGCCAGGGTGACCCGGGAGTTGGCCTTCACCAGCGAGAGCCGGGGCGGCAGCAGCCGGGGCACCACGACGCTGCGCACCACTCCGTACCCCTTCGAGGCGACCAGCACCCCGAGCGCGGCGGGGTAGAGCGCGAGGCCGCCGTCGACCACCGGGCCCGCCATGGTCCAGGCCAGCACCGCCCGGGCCAGCATGGAGATCGCCACCGCGGTCCGGCGGCCGTGCGGCATCCGGTCCAGCAGCGGGCCGATCACCGGGGCCAGCAGGGCGAACGGGGCCATCGTGACCAGCAGGTAGAGCGCCACCCGGCCGCGGGCCTCGCCGGTGGGCACCGAGAAGAAGACGGTGGAGGCGAGCGCGATCGCGATCAGCATGTCGCCGAAGGAGTTCAGCGCGTGCAGTTCGATCAGCTTGGCGAGGCCCGATTCACCCGCGCCCTCGGCGGCGGTGGCCCGGCGGATCCGGCGGCCGGTGCCGTGCACCACCCGGCCGGTGCGCAGCCCGGCCGAGGAGGCACCGCGCACCAACAGGTTCCGGCGGGGCGCCACCGCTCCACCGTCCGGCGGCGGACCGCTGTCACTCGCCGACGGGACGGCATTCGGCTCTCGCGGCACCGGCGGGGGCGGGCCCGGCTGCTGCGGGCCGTCCGGTTCGGGCCGCGACGGGATCTCCTCCGCCACACCCCAATCCTGCCCGAGAAACACCGGAACGACGCCGGGCAGCACCATGATCACCGGGACCTCGTCAGGCCCGCGTCCAAGCCGGACTGTCCTGGGTGGCCGACCGGCGGGTAGCCTGCACTACGCGCGTGCACTGCCCGGCGGGCGGCGCGGCCGGTCAGCGGACGGGCGCAGGTCGCGCAGAATGATACGAGAGACGGTGCCCACCGGACCGGAGCTCCTGGCAGGACCGCGCGGGTCCAGCAGCTGACTGGCCGTGGGCAAATGGGCCGCAGGCTACAGAACTTGGGAGAGAATCGACGCCGTGAGTGCTGCGATGCGAAGCCGTACCCCCGACCGGCTCTGTGCCGAGGCCGTCGAGATCGCCCGCCAGGCTGCCGTCGAGGCGGTCGGAGCCGAGACCATCGGTGCGCACCTGGGTGTCCGCGCCGACGGAGAACGGGTCGTCACCCACACGTTCGAGTGCCTGGACGCGGCCTACCGCGGCTGGCACTGGGCCGTGACGGTGGCCCGTGCGCCCCGGGCGAAGAACGTGACCCTGGACGAGACGGTGCTGCTGCCCGGACCCGACGCGGTGCTCGCACCGCAGTGGGTGCCGTGGAGCGAGCGCCTGCGTCCCGGCGACATGGGTCCCGGCGACCTGCTCCCCACCGACGCGGACGACCTCCGGCTGGAGCCGGGCTGGTCCGGCGAGGACGAGCCGGCCCCGAACTCGGTGGCCGTCCTGGACGCCGCCGAGGACCTGGTGGTCAGCGACTCCGGGGTCCAGCCGGCCCCGGCCCGGGCCCGGATCGGCGCGATCGCCGAGGAGCTCGGCCTCGGCCGGCCCCGGGTGCTGTCCCGGCTCGGCCTGCACCTGGCCGCCGACCGCTGGGAGACCGCCTACGGTCCGCAGACCCCGATGGCGCAGGCGGCCCCGGCCAACTGCACCTCCTGCGGCTTCCTGATCCCGATCGGCGGCTCGCTCGGGCAGGCCTTCGGCATCTGCGGCAACGAGTACGGTCCGGCCGACGGCCAGGTCGTCTCGCTCGCCTACGGCTGCGGCGGCCACTCCGAGGCGGCCGTGATCCCGGCCCCGCCCGCGCCCTCCGAGCTCATCCTGGACGAGCTCGAGGTCGAGCCGATGCAGCTCCACCCCGACCGCAGCAGCGGCTCGGTCGAGCCCGACGCCCCCGCCGAGGAGCTCGGCCACTCGTAGCGGTCAGGGGCCCGGGGAGCGGCGAGAAGAACTACACGGCGCCGCCTCCGCGTGGCCGGCCGGGCACTGTTCCCGGACCGGCACGCGGGGGCGGCGCCGTCGTTCCCCGGGCCCCGGTCCGCCGAACCATGCGCCCCTGCGCGGCGCCGCCGCCACGGCAGGGGAGAATGCCCGGTACGGCAAGCCAGGGTGGCGGCGGAAGGCGGCAGTGCAGTGGAGCCTCGGATCATCGGCGGCAGCAGCGACGAGCAGGTGGCCGACCCCTTCGACACGGCCGGCCTGCGGCACCGGGTACTGGAAGCGTGGACGGCCGCCCCGGCCCGGTTCCGGGAGGACGCCAACGCCGAGGAGGAGCTGGCCCTCGGCGGCTACCGCGACCGCCTGATCGTCGAGTTGGCGCAGAACGCCGCCGACGCGGCGGCCCGCGCGGGTGCCGAACCCGGCCGGCTGCGGCTGACCCTGCGGGACGGCGTGCTGGCCGCCGCCAACACCGGCGCCCCGCTGGACGCGGCGGCCGTCGAGTCGCTCTCCACCCTGCGCGCCTCCTCCAAGCGCACCGACGACGCCCCCACCGTCGGCCGCTTCGGGGTCGGCTTCGCGGCCGTGCTCGCGGTCACCGACGAACCGGCCGTGCTCTCCGCCCACGGCGGGGTGCGCTGGTCGCTGGCCGAGGCGCACGCGCTGACCGGGGCCCGGCCGCAGCTGGCCGAGGAGCTGCGCCGCCGGGAGGGCCACGTACCGCTGCTGCGGCTGCCGCTCCCGGCCGAGGGTGCGGCGCCGACCGGCTACGACACCGTGGTGGTGCTCCCGCTCCGGGACGCCGCCGCCGAGGATCTGACCCGCCGGCTGCTGGCCGGGATCGACGACGCGCTGCTGCTCACCCTGCCCGGTCTGGCCGAGGTGACGGTGGAGACGCCCGAGGGCGTCCGGACGCTGTCGCGCTCCGCCGCCGCGGCGCCGGCCGAGGGGATCACCACCGTCACCCTCACCGACGGCGGCCGCAGCACCGACTGGCAGACCGTCACCCTGACCGGCACCACCGCGGCCGAGCTGCTGGCGGACCGTCCGACCGAGGAACGCGCCCGCCCGTACTGGTCGGTGACCTGGGCGGTGCCCGTCAACCCGGACGGCACCCCGCAACCCCTGCGCACCGCGCCGGTGGTGCACGCGCCGACCCCGAGCGACGAACCCCTGGGCGTACCCGCGCTGTTGATCGCCGGCTACCCGCTCGACCCGACCCGCCGCCACGTCGCGCCCGGCCCGCTCACCGACTTCCTGACCGAGCGGGCGGCGGACGCGTACGCCGACCTGCTGCGGGCCCGGGGCGGCGACCTCGGGTCGCTCAGCCTGGTGCCGGGGCCGCTCGGCGAGGGCGCGCTGGACAACGCGCTGCGCAACGCGATCCTGCACCGGCTGCCGGCCACCCCGTTCCTGCCGCACCCGGCCCCGGTGGAGGAGGGCACCCCGGCGCTCCGGCCCCGGGACGCCACCCTGCTGGAGGGTGCCGACCGGGACGTGGTGGAGGCGCTGGCGCCGATCTTCCCCGGCCTGCTGCCGGCCGGCCTGGAGCGCCGGACCGAGCTGCGGGTGCTCGCCGTGCGCCGGGTGCCGCTGGCCGAGGTGGTCGACCAACTCGGCGGCCTGGAGCGGGAACCGGCCTGGTGGCGGAACCTGTACGCGGCGCTCGCGGGCGCCGACCCCGAGTCGCTGGGCGCCCTGCCGGTGCCGCTGGCGGACGGCCGTACGGTGACCGGACCGCGCCGGGTGCTGCTGCCCTCGGACGCGGCCGACTGGGCCGGCTTCGAGGGCTACCCCGAATCACTGGCCGACGCGCTCGGCCTGCTCGACCTGCGGCTGGCCCACCCGGAGGCGTCCCACCCGCTGCTGGCCAAGCTCGGCGCCGGGACGGCCACCCCCGCCGGGGTGCTGGACACCCCGGAGGTGCGGGCGGCGGTGGCCCGTTCGCTGGAGCTGGGCGAGGACGACTTCGACGCCGCCGTCGACCTGGCCGACGCGGTGCTCTCCCTGGTGAAGGCCGCCGGGGCGACCCCCGGCGAGCACCGGTGGCTGGCCCGGCTGGCCCTGCCGGACGACGAGGGCGAGCTGTCCCGCGCGGGCGAGCTGATCCTGCCCGACTCCCCGCTGGCCGCGCTGGCCCGGGAGGACGACGCCGGCTACGTGGACGAGGACCTGCTGGAGCGCTGGGGCCCGGAAGTGCTGGCGGCGGCCGGGGCGTTGAGCACCTTCGTGCTGGTCCGGGCCGAGGACGTGGTGCTGGACCCGGACGACCTGGAGCGGCTCGACCCGACCGCCCCCGCCGACCGGGCGGCCGGCGGCCGTCCGACCGGCCTGCTGGACGAGGCCCCCGACGGCCTGGCCGACTGGTGCGAGGACGCGCTGGAGGCCCTGCACGCGGACGACAACGGGGAGTTGGGGGTCCCGCCGGTGGCCGCCGAGCTGCTCGCGGTCCGCGACCTGGACCTGGTGGACGAGGACGCCTGGCCCGAGGCACTGGCCCTGCTGTCCCGGCCGCCGTACCGGGAGGCGGTGGTCAACCCGGTCCGCACCCTGCTGCCGAACGGCAGCTACGTGGACCTGCCGCCGTACACCGCCTGGTGGCTCCGGGACCACCCGGTGCTGGACGGCCGCGAGCCGGCCGGCCTGCGCGCCGCCGGTGCCGACCCGCTGCTGCGCGGCCTCTACGACGAGGCCCGCACCACGCTGGACGAGACCTTCCTGCACGCCCTCGGGGTCCGCACCACGCTGGCCGCGCTGCTCGCCGAGCCGCACGGCCCGGACGAGCTGCTGGACCGGCTGACCGATCCGGCCTCCGCCGTGACGCACCGTCAACTGCACGGCATCCACAGTGCGCTGGCGGGCGTCCCGGCCGAGCGGATCGAGCCGCTGGACCTGGTCCGGGCGGTGCCGCCGATGGACCCGGAGACCGGCCGCCGCCCCGACACCACGGTGCTGGTGGACGCCACCGAGGCGGTGGTCGCGGACGCCCCCGACCTGGTCGAGCTGCTGCACCCGTACCCGCTGCTGCCGGTCGCCCCGGAGCTGGCGCCGGAGCTGGCCGAGCGGCTGCACGTCTCGCTGGCCAGCGAGGTGGCCGGCGGCCGGGTGCTGTCCGAGGGCACCCTGCACCGGACCCCGGCCGTGGTGCGGGAGCTGCTGCCCGGCTGCCCGGCCGTCTACGAGGAGCACGAGGAGCTCCTGGTGGTCGGCCCGGACGGCAACGAGGCGGCGGTCGGCTGGCGTTGGGACACCTCCGCCGCCGCCCCCGAGCTCCCGTACGACCCGGAGGAGGCCGAAGCGGCCGACGAGGACGACGAGTTCGAGGTCCCGCCGGTACCGGGCCTGCTGCACGCGGCCACCCCCGAGGGCCTGGCCGCCGGTCTGGCCTGGTCGGTCGGCCAGTGGCACCGCCGGTTCGAGATCCTGGCCGCCCTGGCCGAGCCCGACCGGGCCTACGAGCTGCTGGCGGCCCGGGACTTCGAGTAGCCGGACCACGCGACGGCCCGCCCCCGGTCACCGGGGGCGGGCCGTCGGCGTCCGACCATCGCTCAGCCGTCGCCGTTGCGGCGGACGATGACCCGCCAGACGACCTCCAGCAGCAGGCCCGCCACCACCGCGATGCCCACCCCGATCCACGGGTCCCGGGTGCCCGCCAGCGAGAGCTGGAAGAAGTCCGACAGCCACGGCACCAGCAGCACCAGCGTGAAGGCCCCGCCCATGGTGGCGATCAGCGCGATCCGGAGCCAGTTGTACGGCCGGGCCACGATCGCCAGCACCCACATCGCCACCAGGAACAGCGTCAACGTCGCGACACTGGTGTCCGCCTTCAGGTCGGTCGCGTGGTCGGACCTGGCCAGCATGTAGGCCGTGAAGGTGGCGGCGCCCGCGATCGCGCCGCCCGGCACCGCGAGCCGCAGCACCCGGCGGACGAAGCCGGTCCTGGCCCGCTCGTTGTTCGGCGCCAGGGCCAGGAAGAAGGCCGGGATGCCGATGGTCAGCGAGCTCAGCAGAGTGGAGTGCCGGGGCAGGAACGGGTACGGCACCTGGGTGATCACCACCAGCAGCGCCAGCAGCACCGAGTAGACCGTCTTCACCAGGAAGAGGTTGGCCACCCGTTCGATGTTGCCGATCACCCGGCGACCCTCGGCCACCACCGACGGCAGGGTGGCGAAGCTGTCGTTCAGCAGCACGATCTGGGCCACCGCCCGGGTGGCCTCGCTGCCCGAGCCCATCGCCACGCCGATGTCCGCGTCCTTGAGCGCGAGCACGTCGTTGACGCCGTCGCCGGTCATCGCCACGGTGTGCCCGCGCGCCTGCATCGCGCCGACCAGCTCGCGCTTCTGCTGCGGCGTCACCCGGCCGAAGACGGTGGTCCGTTCGGCCACCTCGGCCAGTTCCTCCGGGTCGGTGGGCAGGGTCCGGGCGTCCAGCGGTGCCTCGGCGCCCGGCAGCCCGAGGTGCGCGGCGACCGCGCCGACCGAGACCGCGCTGTCGCCGGAGATCACCTTGGCCTCGACCCGCTGGCTCTCGAAGTACCGCAGGGTGTCGGCGGCGTCCTCGCGCAGCCGCTGCTGGAGCACCAGGAGGGCCAGCGGCTGGAGCTCGGCCGCCGGGTCGGGCGCGTCCAGCGGGTGCGGGGTCCGGCCGAGCAGCAGCACCCGCAGGCCGCGCGAGCCGAGCTCGTCCACCTCGGCCAGGGCCGGGTGCCCGGCGGGCAGCAGCACGTCCGGGGCGCCGAGCAGCCAGCTGGCCTCGGTGCCCTGCGGCTCCAGCAGCTGCACTCCGCTCCACTTGCGGGCGGAGGAGAACGGCATCGCCTCCAGCACCCGCCAGCGCTCGCCGCTGCCGCCGCTGCCGTCCCCGTAGGCGTCGATCACCGCCTGCATGCTGGGGTTCGGCCGGGAGTCCGCGCCGCCCATCGCGCCGAGCGCCTGCCGGAGCGTCCGCTCGTCGGCGAGCACGTGGTTGGCCAGTGGGGCGCCGGGGCGCAGGTGGCCGTCGATGCTGCGGCCGTCCACCGCCTCCAGCGGGCGCAGCTCGACCAGGTCCATGCCGCCCTCGGTGAGGGTGCCGGTCTTGTCCAGGCAGACGGTGTCCACCCGGGCCAGCCCCTCGATCGCGGGCAGCTCCTGCACCAGGCACTGCTTGCGGCCGAGCCGCACCACGCCGATCGCGAACGCCACCGAGGTGAGCAGCACCAGCCCTTCGGGGACCATCGGCACGATGCCGGCCACCATCCGGCGGACCGCCTCGCGCCAGTCGTTCCGCTCCACCGCGAGCTGACTGATGATCAGGCCGATCGCGGTCGGGATCAGCAGCCAGGTGATGAACTTCAGGATCGCGTCGATCCCGCTGCGCAGCTCCGAGCGGACCAGGGTGAACCGGCTGGCCTCCTCCGCCAGCTGGGCGGCGTACGCCTCCCGGCCGACCTTGGTGGCGGTGAACGCGCCGGCCCCGGCGACCACGAAGCTGCCGGACATCACCTGGTCGCCGGGCTGCTTGAGCACCGGGTCGGGTTCGCCGGTGAGCAGCGACTCGTCGATCTCCAGACCGTCCGCCTCGGTGACCCGGCCGTCGACGATCACCTTGTCGCCGATGCCGAGCAGCACGGTGTCGTCCAGCACGATGCCGGCCACCGCGACCTGCTGCGCGGTGCCGTCCCGGCGGACCTGCGGCTTGGCCTCGCCGATCAGCGCCAGTCCGTCCAGGGTCTTCTTGGCCCGCAGCTCCTGGATGATGCCGATCGCCGTGTTGGCGACGATGACCAGGCCGAACAGCCCGTCCTGGAGCGGGCCGACCACCAGGATGATCCCGAACATGATGCCGATGATCGCGTTGAACCGGGTGAAGACGTTGGCCCGGACGATCTCGCGGGTCGAGCGGCTGGACCGGACGGGTACGTCGTTCACCTCGCCCCGCGCCACCCGCTCGGCGACCTCGGCGGCGGTCAGTCCGCCCCGGCGCTCCTGGCGGGGGCGGCAGGCGTGCGCGCCGTCGGCCTCGGCACCGCCGGTCCCGGTCCCGGCCAGGTCGCCGTTGCCGTCGCCCGGCCCGGTCGCCGTGTTCTCCGCGGGATGAGTCATGGGACCGACTCTAGGTGGGCGATTTGCGCGGTGCGCCCTACCTTGGGCCGATTCAGTCCAACCGAGTGGCGGGGCTCTCGGCGGCCTGTTCCCGGTCCCGGCGGATCGCGTCCCGGCGGGCCCGGCAGTACCAGAGGCCGATCAGCCCCAGCGCGGCTCCGGACAGGCAGATCCACGGCCAGCTGCCGTGGCCGTGCTGCTCCAGGCTGCCCTTGAACGGGATCAGCACCAGGAAGCCGACGAACCAGAGCACCGTGCCGCCGCCGACGATGGCGACGTCGTTCGCTTCCAGCGGCGGGGGAGAGGGGCGCAGTGCGGTCTTGGCCATGGGGCCAGCCTAAGGGGAGGGGTGCCCGGCGCCGTAGTGGCAGGGGCGGTCGAATGATCGAGTCCGACCGTAATGGGCTCTTTCTACGCGCGAAGATGGCGCGTGCACGATCGAGGAACTCATACTGAGAATCCGCTACGGCCCTGGTGCGATCCCCCGACTGCCCGGCCGTCGCCCGGCAGCCCCGGCCAGTGACGCTCCGGGTCTCCGCCCTCCTCACCTCCCCCACCTGACGAGGACGCGAATGTCTCCGCTGGCCCAGCCGACCGTAGAGTCGCCCGAGCCTTCCCCGGCCGCCCCGCAGCCGTCCAGCCCGCTGGACCGCTACTTCAAGATCTCCGAGCGGGGCTCCACCCTCGCCCGCGAGGTCCGCGGCGGTGTCGCCACTTTCTTCACCATGGCGTACATCCTGGTGCTCAACCCGATCATCCTGGCCAGTGCCGTGGACATGAACGGGACCCACCTGAGCAGCGCCCAGCTGGTCACCGCGACCGCCCTGACGGCCGGTCTGACCACGCTGCTGATGGGCGTGATCGGCAACGTGCCGATCGGCCTGGCAGCCGGACTCGGCGTCAACACCATCGTGGCGCTCCAGCTCGCCCCCCGGATGACCTGGCAGGACGCCATGGGCATGGTGGTGCTGGCCGGGTTCGCGATCATGATCCTGGTGGCCACCGGGCTGCGCGAGCGGGTGATGAACGCGGTGCCGCTCGGCCTGCGCAAGGCCATCGCGATCGGCATCGGCCTCTTCATCTGCCTGGTCGGCCTGGTCGACGCGGGCTTCGTCAGCCGGATCCCGGACGCCGCGCACACCACCGTCCCGCTCCAGCTGGGCGGCAACGGCCACCTGAACGGCTGGCCGGTGCTGGTCTTCATCCTGGGTCTGCTGCTCACCCTGGTGCTGCTGGTCCGCAAGGTCCCCGGCGCGATCCTGATCAGCATCGTCGCCATGACCGCCGTCGCGCTCGTGATCGACCAGGCCGCGAGCGTCCCGGCCTCCTCCTGGGGCCTGACCGTCCCGGAGTGGCCCGGCAACCCGGTGGCCGCGCCCGACTTCGGCCTGGTCGGCCAGGTCAGCCTGTTCGGCGGCTTCTCGAAGGTCGGCATCCTGACGGGCTGCCTGTTCGTCTTCACCGTGCTGATGTCCTGCTTCTTCGACGCGATGGGCACCATCCTCGGCGTCGCGGACGAGGCGCACCTGCTGGACGAGAAGGGCGACCTGCCCGGCATCAACAAGATCCTGATGGTGGACGGCATCGCCACCGCCGCGGGCGGCGCGACCTCCTCCTCCGCCAACACCTGCTTCGTCGAGTCCACCGCGGGCGTCGGCGAGGGCGCCAGGACCGGCTTCGCCTCGATCGTCACCGGCGCCCTGTTCCTGGTCGCCCTCTTCCTCACCCCGCTCGCCACCATGGTCCCGGCCCAGGCCGCCACCCCGGCGCTGGTCACGGTCGGCTTCCTGATCCTGGCCAACTCGATCCGGGAGATCGACTGGTCGGACTACACGATCGCCGTCCCGGCCTTCCTCACCATGGTCCTGATGCCGTTCACCTACTCCATCACCAACGGCATCGGCTTCGGCTTCATCACCTTCTGCGTGCTCCGCCTCGCCACCGGCCGGGCCCGCTCCGTCCCGGTCGCGATGTACGCGGTCGCCGCGGTCTTCGCCTTCTACTACCTGATGCCGGCGCTCGGCCTCGGCTGATCCGCGCGGCAGTCGCCCGGGCCCTTCCACCGTTGACCGGTGGGAGGGCCCGGTGCGTTCCCGGGGGGTGTTTGGGAGGGGTGTTGTAGAGGTCCGGGGGGAGGCGGTTCCAGTGGTCATGTCCATGTTTGGATGAGGCTCGCCCGGGGCTCGGGGCGGGGCTGAGCAGGGTGAACGGGGGGAGTTCGCGGTACTGCTGACCTGCCGTCGGAGGGCAAATGCGCATTCTGCTGATCGCCAGCGCTTTCAACAGCCTGACCCAGCGCGTCCATGTGGAGCTGAGGGAGCGCGGGCACACGGTCGGGGTCGAGCTCGCGCTCGGGGACGGGGTGGTCCGGGCCGGGGTGGCCCGGTTCCGGCCCGATCTGATCCTGGCGCCGATGCTGACCCGGGCGGTGCCCGAGGACGTCTGGAGCCGGTACCCGGTGCTGATCGTGCATCCGGGGCCGAAGGGGGACCGGGGGCCGTCCTCGCTGGACTGGGCGGTCCACCAGGGGGCGGCCGAATGGGGGGTGACGGTGCTGCAGGCGGTGGCGGAGATGGACGCCGGGCCGATCTGGGCCTCGGTGCCGTTCGCCGTCCGGGCCTGCGGGAAGAGCGAGTTGTACCGGAACGAGGTCGCGGACGCGGCGGTCGAGGCGGCGCTGCTGGCGGTGGAGCGGTTCGAGAGCGGCTGGTACGCGCCCGAGCCGCTGGACTACGGCCAGTGGGACGTCACCGGGCAGCTCCGGCCGTACCACGCCCAGGAGTTCCGGCGGATCGACTGGGACCGGGACGACACCGCGACGGTGCTGCGCAAGCTGCGGGCGGCGGACAGCCAGCCCGGGGTGCTGGACGTGCTGTTCGGCCGGGAGTACTTCCTGCACGGCGGCTGCGCCGAGGACGAACTGCGCGGCCGGCCGGGTGAGTTGATCGCCAGCCGGGACGGCGCGGTGTGCCGGGCCACGGTGGACGGGGCGGTCTGGATACCGCAGCTGCGGCCGCGCCGGGAGGCGGGCGGGCCGCCCGCGTTCAAGCTGCCGGCCGCCCGGGTGCTCGGGCCCGCCCTGGTGCTGGCGGGGGTGCCCGAGGTGCCGGTGTCGCCCTCGGCCGCGGCCGGGCGGCAGACCTGGTCGGAGCTGCGGTACCGGGAGGAGGGCGAGGTCGGCTACCTCGAATTCGCCTTCCCCGGCGGGGCGATGAGCACCGCGCAGTGCCGCCGGCTGCTGGCCGCGTACCGGACGGCGGTGGCCCGGCCGACCTCGGTGCTGGTGCTCGGCCCGGGCCGGGACTTCTTCTCCAACGGCATCCACCTGAACGTGATCGAGGCCGCCGCCGACCCGGCCGAGGAGTCCTGGGCCAACATCAACGCGATGGACGACCTGGTCGAGGCGGTGCTGACCACCACCGACAAGTACACCGTCGCGGCGCTGGCCGGGAACGCGGCGGCCGGCGGCCTGATGCTCGCGCTGGCCGCGGACGAGGTCTGGTGCCGGGCCTCGGCGGTGCTCAACCCGCACTACCGGCTGATGGGGCTGTACGGCTCCGAGTACTGGACCTACACGCTGCCCCGCCGGGTCGGTGCCGAGCAGGCCGACCGGCTGACCGCGGCGGCCCTGCCGGTCGGGGCCGGGGAGGCGCTCGCGATCGGCCTGGTGGACCGGGTCGGGACCGGGGACTCGACCGCGTTCCGGCGCTGGGTGCAGGAGCAGGCCGCCGGGGTGGCCGGTTCGGGCGGGCTGGCGGCCGGGCTGCTGGCGAAGAAGCAGCGGCGGGCCGACGACGAGGCGGTCAAGCCGCTGGCGGCCTACCGGGCCGAGGAGTTGGCCAGGATGCGGCACAACTTCCTGGACCCGGGCGAGAGTTACCACCAGTTGCGGCGGGCCTTCGTGCACAAGAGCTGCCCGGACGCGACGCCGGCCCACCTGCGGGGCTGAGCGCGGGAGGCCCCGCCGGGCAGCGGCGGGGCCTCCCGGGTCACCCGGTCCGGACGGTCACCGGGCCCGGGCGCCGAGGGGTGCGGCGGGGCCGAGGAAGACCGAGGTGCGCCCGGTCTGCTTGCTCGGGGCGACGGCGAACGCCAGCGCGCTGGAGAAGACGTAGGTGCCCAGGCCGACGGCGAGCGGGAAGACGAACTGCAGCGCGATCACCCCGGGCGGCGTGGTGCGGACCGCCGAGAGCTGGACGCTGATCGCGGCCATCCCGGTGTAGTGCATCGCGCAGACCGCGATCCCCATCACCGGTGCGGCGGACAGCACCGCCGCGGTGCCCTGGATGTTGAGCGCGGCCCAGAGCGCCGCCGTGGCCGCGAAGATCGCGATCCCGACCGAGGCGGCCACCGTGGTGGTGTCGTACGAGATGCTGCCGGAGACCCGCATCGCGGCCATCCCCAGGTAGTGCATGGCCGCGACACCGAGCCCGGTGGCCACGCCGCCGGCCAGCAGTGAGCCGACCGGGCGGCTGCTGTAGCCGACCGTGAAGATGCCCGCGCCGACCACCGCGATGGCGACCAGCAGGCTGAGCACGGTGAGCGGGACGTTGTAGCGGATCTCGGCGCCGCGGACGGCGAAGCCGAGCATCGCGATGAAGTGCATGCTCCAGATGCCGACACCGAGCGAGACCGAGGCGAAGGTGAGCCAGTTCCGCCTGGTCCGGCCCTCGGTGAGCAGGGCCCACCGGGTGCTGCGCAGGGCGAGCATGGCCCCGAGGCAGGCGGCCAAGTACGAGATCGCCGGGGTGACCCAGCCGTGGACAGCGTGGTCGATGTGACCCAAAAGGACTCCCTGGACGGGGCGGGGTGCACTGTGCCGATGTGCTGTGTTCCTGACAATCTGGAGGCTAACGGCGGGTCAGATTCCGGGCAACCCTGGGGGATTCTGTGAACTCGCAGGTCAGCGCCGGTCCTTCACGAGTACGCCAAGGGCTGGGCACGAAGTCCTGACGTGATGTCCAGCCTTCCCGGCGGCCGGCGGGTATGAATTTTTATTAGCGAGAGTAATGAGATAGGCTAATGACTATGCCCGAGATGTCCGAGGAGGACCTCGCAGCCGTCAGTCAGCTGCGGTCCTCCGCCATGCGCCTCTCCCGCCGGTTGCGACACCAGCGGGTCGAGGAGTCGTTGAGTCCCACCGAGATCGGGGTGCTCGGCACCCTCGGCCGGTGCGGCAAGGCCACCCCTGGCGAGCTCGCCAGGAAGGAGCACGTCCAGCCGCCGTCGATGACCCGGATCATCGCGATGCTGGAGGAGAAGGGGCTGGTCAGGCGCGAGCCGCACCCCGAGGACCGCCGGCAGGTGGTGGTCAGCAGCACCGAGCAGGCGGAGGCGATCCTCGCGGAGAGCCGCCGCAGGCGGAACGCCTGGCTGGCCGAGCTGGCCCAGGGGCTGACCGAGGAGGAGTGGGCGGTACTCAAGGAGGCCGCACCCGTCCTCTACAAGCTGGCCCACCTCTGACGTACGCACGGACACCTCAGGACCGGAAGAAGGAGTACCGCATCACCGCAGGACGCAACCGAAACACCAGTAGCGCGACCGCAGCCACGTCCGTGGTCGCGCTTCGAGGGGAGCACAACGTGACACCGCCGGCCGCAGCCAGCGCCGCCATCCGCACCGACGACCCGAGCACCGATTCGGCAGCCACCACGGCTGCCCCCGCCGACAGCCTGGCGCCCACTCCGGTGGGCCTGCCGGGCAGCGGCGACGACGACCCCGACGAACGCACCGCGGCGGCACCGACCGCCGCGTCCGCCCCGACCGGGGAACCCCGGCGCGGGGACGGCCCCACGGGGGCGCAGTTCACCCGGCCCGGAGGGATGTTCTCCTCCCTGCGGGTCCGCAACTACCGCTACTACTTCGCCGGCCAGGTGGTCTCCAACACCGGCACCTGGATGCAGCGGATCGCCCAGGACTGGCTGGTGCTCAGCCTGACCGGCAGCCCGCTCGCGGTCGGCATCACCACCGCGATGCAGTTCCTCCCGATGCTGCTGCTCGGCCTCTGGGGCGGCGTCCTGGCCGACCGGCTGCCCAAGCGGCGGCTGCTGATCGCCACCCAGGGCGCGATGGGCCTGCTGGCCGTCGGCCTCGCGGTGCTCACCATCTCCGGTGCGGTCACCGCCGGGTACGTCTACGTCTTCGCGCTGCTGCTCGGCCTGGTCACCGTGGTGGACAACCCCACCCGGCAGGCCTTCGTCAGCGAGATGGTGCCCGCCAAGGACCTGGCCAACGCGGTCAGCCTGAACGCCGCCAACTTCCAGACCGCGCGCCTGATCGGCCCGGCGGTGGCCGGTCTGCTGATCGCCGCGGTCGGCAGCGGCTGGGCCTTCGCGGTCAACGCGCTCTCGTTCGCCGCCGTGATCGGCGGACTGCTGGCGATGCGGACCGGCGAGCTGCGCCCGACCGAGCCGGTGGCCCGGCAGAAGGGCCAGCTCCGGGAGGGGCTCCGGTACGTGAAGGAGCGTCCTGAGCTGCTCTGGCCGATGGTGCTGGCCGGCTTCATCGGCACCTTCGGGTTCAACTTCCCGACCCTGCTGTCGGGTTTCGCCTACGACACCTTCCACGTCGGGGCCGGGCAGTACGGTCTGCTGAACACCGCGATGGCGGTCGGTTCGCTGGCCGGCGCCCTGCTCGCGGCCCGGCGCGGCGCGCCCAGGCTGCGCCGGCTGGTCGGGGCCGCGCTGGTCTTCGGAGCGCTGGAGGTGCTGGCCGCCTTCGCCCCCGGGTACTGGACCTTCGCGCTGCTGCTCACCGTGATCGGGGTGTTCGGGCTGACCTTCAACACCTCGGTCAACTCGATGATCCAGCTCTCCACCGACCCGGAGATGCGCGGGCGGGTCAGCGGCCTGCTGGTGCTGGTCTTCACCGGCGGCACGCCGATCGGCGCCCCGGTGGTCGGCTGGGTGACCGATGTCTACGGGCCCCGGCTCGGCCTGCTGGCCTGCGGCGCGGTCTCCGCGCTGGCCGCGCTGGTGGTCGGCCTGGTGCTGGCCCGGGCGGCCGACCTCAAGGTGCGGGTCGACCTGCACCGCGGCTCCCGGGTGGTGGCCTTCGTGCCGCGCACCCCGGTGCGGAGCCGCGAGCTCGCCACCGCCTGCTGACGCGGCGTCGGCGGCCCGGTCAGAGCCTGATCTCCAGGAGCTGGCCGGGCCACCGGCGGCCGTCGTCCTTGGCCAGCTCGAACGCCTGGGTCCGGGTGAAGCCGAGCCGCTCGTACTGGGCCACCAGCCGCCGGTCGTCGCCCGCGTAGCAGTCCACCCGCAGCAGCGGGACGCCGCGGCGGCGGGCCTCGGCCAGCGCGTCCGCGACCAGCGCCGCGCCCACGCCGGTGCCGCGGGCGGCCCGGTCGGTGACCAGCCAGCGGAGGTACAGCTCGGGGCCGTCGACCGGGGCGGCGTACGACGGGGCCGTCCCGGCCAGCACCGCGGCGCCGACCACCCGGCCGCCGGCGTCCACCGCGAGCCGGACCAGGTCCTCGGTGGCGGACCGCTCCAGCCCGGCCACCGAGGTCGGGCGGTCGCTCCACGGCTGCTCGCCCCACTGCCCGGTCCGGCCCTCGGCGGCCAGCCAGGCCACGGCGCCGTCGAGCAGGGCCAGCACGGCGGGGGTGTCGGCGGGGCCGCCGGTACGGATCTCCATGACGAACGTTCTATCAAGGCCGGGCCCGGTGGACGATCATGGGGGCATGAGGCTCTTCGTGGCGGTGAATCCGCCGGTGGACGCGGTACAGGAACTGGCCGATGCGGTGGCACCGCTGCGCGGGCTGCCGGGGGCCGAACGGCTGCGCTGGACCGGGGTCGAGGGCTGGCACCTGACCCTCGCCTTCCTGGGGGAGCTGCCGGAGACCGAGCTGCCCGCGCTGACCGGGCTGTTGGCCCGGGTGGCGGGGGAGCACGGCGCGCACCGGCTGCGGCTGGCCGGGGCGGGCTGCTTCGGCGACCGGGCGCTCTGGGCCGGAGTGGACGGCGAGGTGTGGGCGCTGCGCCGACTGGCCGAGGCCGTCCGCGAGGGCGTCGGCGAACTCGGGGTGGAGAGCGACCAGTTCGGCTTCCTTCCGCATCTCACCCTGGCCCGGGCGGGCGCCGCGGCGGGCCGCCGCCGGGCCGCCCGGCGCACCGACGCGGGCGAACTGCAGGCGCTGGCCGGTGCGCTGGAGGCCTTCCGGGGCGGCGAGTGGCGCGCGGCCGAGCTCTGCCTGATGCACAGTGAGACCGGCGCCGGTCCGTCCCGCTACACCGTGCTGGAGCGCCTGCCGCTGGCGGACTGGAGCGCCTGACCGGGCCGAACCGCTGACCGGGTCGAACCGCTGCTGGCGGCTCCCTTGTCGGGGCGAGCCGCCGCCCTTACGTTCGTCGGATGGAGCTGGAGCTGCGCCACCTGCGGACCGTCCGGGCAATCGCCGAGGCGGGCAGCCTGACCAAGGCCGCAGTCGCCCTGAGCCTGGCCCAACCGGCCCTGAGCACCCAACTCAAGCGGATCGAGCGGCTGTTGGGCGGCGCGCTGTTCGAACGCGGCCGGGACGGCGTCCGGCCGACCCCGCTCGGGGAGCTGGTGCTGAACCGGGCCAGGGTGCTGCTGCCGGCCGCCCAGCTGCTCCAGGAAGAGGCGGTCCGGTTCGCCAACGCGCCGGTCGGCCGCCCCAGGTTCCGGCTCGGCGCCACCCACGGCCCGCTGCTGGGCGCCCTGGTGGACCGGCTGGTGCAGGAGCACCCCGGTGCGGCGGTGACCACCTCGAACTCCTGGTCCACCCGCGAGATCATCGGCCAAGTGGCGGGCGGGCGGCTGGACTTCGCCCTGGTGGGGGTGTGCGGCGAGAGCCTGCCGGACGGTGCCGAGCAGCTGGCCTGGCGGGTGGTCGGCACCGACCCGGTCTTCGTGATGCTGGCGGCGGACCACCCGCTGGCCGGGGCGAAGGAGCTGGTGTTGGACGAACTCGCCGGGGAGCAGTGGACGGTGGCGCCCGGGGAGGGCTGCTTCGCCGACTGCTTCTCGGCGGCGTGCAGCCGGGCGGGGTTCACGCCGCTGTCGATGTACGAGACCGACACCGCGTCCTGCGTGCACCTGGTGCAGGTCGGGCGGGCGGTCGGGCTCTGCCGCGCCACCTTCCCGCCCACGGCGGGCCTGGTCACCGTGCCGCTGACCGGCACCCCGCTCACCTGGCGCCACCTGCTCGGCTGGCACCCGGCGGCGACGTCCGCCGACACCGCCGCCGAGGTCACCCGCTACGCCCGCACCGCCCACACCGAGGCAGCCGACCGCAGCCCGTCCTACGCGGGCTGGCTCGCGGCGCGCTAGAGCTCGCGGCGCGTTAGGGCCTCTCTTTCGGATCACGTCGGGCGGGCGCCGCCGGGGCACGTGCCCTCCTTGCCCGGCAACGGGCAGGAGGGGCCCTTCGCCGGCTTCTCGTCGGTCGCCGATGCTCCGCATGGACTTTCCCCCAGCCTCCGGCCGGGAGGTGCCCCCACCCAGCCTTCGGCATCCCAGCCTTCGGTCGGGAGGTGCCCCCTTCTCGGCGCCGTCGATGCACGCACCCCAACGCCGCCCGCTGATCCGACGTGATCCGAACGAGAGGCGCTAGAGCTCGGGGCGGTCCCGGAGTTCCACCGACCGGGGTGCTGCGTCGCCGAGTTCGAGCAGGAGGAGTTCGTTGCTGCCGGTCCGGAGCAGGGGCTGGGGGCAGAACAGGGTGGTCTGGGGGCCGCGGTCGTCGTAGCGGCCGAGCAGGAAGCCGTTCACCCAGAGGTAGCCGCGGCGGCCGCCGGGGACGGCGAGGAAGGTGTCGCCGGTCGCGTCCAGGGTGAACTCCCCCCGGGCCAGCGGGCCTTCGGTCCCGAACTGCAGCGGCGGCAGCGGCGCCAGCAGGTCGAACGCGGCCACCCGGCACCCGTGCAGGTACTGCCGCTCGTGCCGGACCCCGCCCGTGATGCCCTTCCGGTCGCCGGTGCCGGGGCCGTAGTTGACCCGGCCGAGCGAGTCGACCAGCAGCTCCAGGGTCACCCCGCCGGGGGCGGTGAGCGGTTCGCCGGCCACCCCGCGGGCCAGTTCGGCCACCCGCTTCCCGTCCACCCGCACGGCGGCCCGATCGTGCAACCCCTCGACCGTCAGCGGCAGTTCGGGCCGGTCGGCGGGGACGTCGAAGACGTACCGCACCACCCCGTGCTCGATCCCCAGCTCCTCGAAGGCGGGCGGCACCGGGTGCACCGACTCGGCCCCGAACGGGATCGGCGCCGAGTCGGTCAGCTCGACCGACCGGGCGGCCAGCACCGGCGGCAGCTCCACCGGGCCCGGCACCCGGTCGTCCAGGTAGCGGGCCTGCTCGGGGTGCGCGGCCGCGAACTCGGCCAGCACCGCCCGGAACAGCTCGTACTTCTCGGTCACCCCGCCCCGCTCGTCCAGCGGGGCGTCGTAGTCGTACGAGGTGGTGACCGGCTGGTACGGGGACTCGGTCCAGTCGGTCGAGTTGAACGGCGGGTCGGCGTGGTTGGCCCCGGCGCCGGTGCCGAAGTTGGTGCCGCCGTGCGCCATGTAGAGGTTGACCGAGCCGCCGGCCGCCAGCATCCGGCGCAGCGTGTCGGCGGCATCGGCCGCGTCCCGGCTGTGGTGCGGCCGCCCCCAGTGGTCGAACCAGCCGTTCCAGTACTCCATGCAGAACGGCGGGTCCTGCGGCCGGTGCCGGCGCAGGGTCTCGAACGCGGCCTCCGGCTCGGAGCCGAAGTTCACCGTGGCCAGGACCCCGGGCAGGGTGCCGCCGGTGAGCATGTGGTCCTCCGGCCCGTCCGAGGTGAACAGCGGGACGGTGACGCCCCGTCGGACCAGCCCGTCGGCCAGGTGCCGCAGGTACGCCCGGTCGCTGCCGTAGGAGCCGTACTCGTTCTCCACCTGGACCATCAGGACGTTGCCGCCCCGGGTGGTCTGGCGCTCCACCACCGAGGGCATCAGCACGTCCAGGAAGCTGTCCACGGCGGCCAGGTAGACCTCGTCCGAGGTCCTGGCCCGGCGGCCCACCCGGGCGGTCAGCCAGCCGGGCAGGCCGCCGTTGTCCCACTCGGCGCAGATGTACGGGCCGGGGCGGACGATCGCCCACAGGCCCTGCCGGGCCGCCTCGTCCAGGAAGGCGGGCAGCTCGTCCAGCCGGGTGTACGCGCCGGGCCTGGGCTCGTGCAGGTTCCACGGGACGTACGTCTCGACGGTGTTGAGGCCCATCGCGCGCAGCGCGGCCAGCCGGGCCGGCCACTGCTCGGGCCGGGTGCGGAAGTAGTGCATGGCCCCGGAGAGGATGCGCAGCGGGCCGCCGTCGAGCCGGAAGCCGGTGGAGTCGTAGGTGAGCATGGCTCCAGCCTGCGCGAACCAGCAGGTCGGAGGCCATGGACAAAGGCCCGGCGAGTATTGGATTGTCGGACCGGAAGGAGGTCGGCGATGGAGCGGTGGTGGCACTACCTGACGCCAGGTCCGGCGCAGCTGGCCACGGGGCTGGCCTGTCTCGGGGTAGGGATCCAGCGCGGCCGGCTGCCCACGGTCGGGCCGCGCACCCTGGACCACTGGGTGGCCGTGGTGGTCACCACGGGACGCGGCTGGTTCACCGGGACGAACGGCGTGCGCCAGCCGGTGGCCGCCCCCGCCGTGCTCTGGCTGCGCCCCGGTGAGCCGCACCACTACGCACCGGACGGCGGCGGCTGGTCCGAGTCCTTCGTCGACTTCACCGGTCCCGGCACCGACGGGTACGCCGAGCTGGGCCTGCTGCCCGCCGCGGACGTGACGCCGCTGGCCACGGCCGAGTCGGCCCAGCGGGTGCTGGCCCGGATCGCCGCGGCCTGCCGCCGGGGCGGTCCGCTGGCGGAGCTGGAGGCCTCGGCCGCGGTGCACGAGCTGCTGGTCGAGCTGCGCCGGCACCGGGCCGACCTGACCGTGCCGATGAGCCGGGGGGCCGGGGAGCCGGTGCTCGACCTGCTCCGCCGGGACGCCTTCCTGCCGCTCTCGGTGGCGCAGCACGCCCGCCGGGCCGGGCTGACGGTGGCCGAACTGCGGCGGGCGGTGCGGTCGGTCGGGGCGGTCGGGCCGAAGGAGTACCTGCTGACCGTCCGGCTGAACGAGGCCAAGGCCCTGCTGGCCGCCGGCGAGCTGCCGGTCGCCGGGGTGGCCCGCCGGGTCGGTTACGAGGACCCGGCCTACTTCACCCGGATCTTCACCCGCCGGGTCGGCCTGGCCCCGTCCGCCTTCCGCGCCCAGCAGTACCGGGGCAGCACCGGGGCGGTCCGGGCCAGCGGGTAACCTCGTTGACCGTGGACCCCAAGACCCGAATGCGAATCGTGAGCGGCGCGCTGGTGCTGCTGCTGGCCGTGGTCGTCGTGAGCGCCCTGGTACGGCGCTGAGAGCCGACCGGGGCCCGGGGAACGGTGACGCCGGGTGGCGCTGCCGTTCCCCGGGCCCCGGGGCTCAGACGGTCGGACCTGTGGTCAGAGCTGCCCGACCACGTAGTCGATGCAGGCGGTGAGCGCCTCGACGTCGGCCGGCTCGATGGCCGGGAACATCGCGACCCGGAGCTGGTTGCGGCCGAGCTTGCGGTACGGCTCGGTGTCCACGATGCCGTTGGCGCGCAGCGCCTTGGCGATCTCGGCGGCGTCGATCGAGTCGTCGAAGTCGATCGTGCCGACCACCTGCGAGCGCTCCTCGGCCTTGGCCACGAACGGCCGGGCGTAGGAGGACTTCTCGGCCCAGCCGTACAGCCGGGACGAGGAGTCGGCGGTCCGCGCGACGGCCCAGTCCAGGCCGCCCTGGCCGTTCAGCCACTCCAGCTGCTCGGCGAGCAGGAACAGGGTGGAGATCGCCGGGGTGTTGTAGGTCTGGTCCTTCGAGGAGTTGTCGATCGCGGTCGGCAGGTCGAAGAACGGCGGGATGTACCGGCCGGAGGCGGCGATCTCGGCGGCGCGCTCCAGCGCGGCGGGCGAGAAGGTCGCGAGCCAGAGGCCGCCCTCGGAGGCGAACGACTTCTGCGGCGCGAAGTAGTAGACGTCGGTCTCGGTGATGTCGACCGGCAGGCCGCCGGCGCCCGAGGTGGCGTCGACCAGCACCAGCGAGCCCTCGTCGCCGCCCGCCGGGCGGCGGATCGGCATCGCGACACCGGTGGAGGTCTCGTTGTGGGTGAGGGCGTAGACGTCCACGCCGGCCTCGGCGACCGGGAGCGGGTGGGTGCCCGGCTCCGACTTGATCACCGAGGGCTCGCCCAGCCACGGCGCGGCCTTGACCGACGACGCGAACTTGGAGGAGAACTCACCGAAGTTGAGGTGCTGGGACTTCTCGCGCACCAGCCCGAAGGCGGCGATGTCCCAGAACGCGGTGGAGCCGCCGTTGCCGAGCACCACCTGGTAGCCCTCGGGCAGCGAGAACAGGTCGGCGACGCCCTCACGGACGCGCTTGACCACGTTCTTGACCGGGGCCTGCCGGTGCGAGGTGCCCAGCAGCGAGGTACCGGTGGCGGCAAGGGCACTCAGTGCCTCGGGGCGCACCTTGGACGGACCGCAGCCGAAACGGCCGTCTGCGGGCTTGATGTCAGCGGGGATCTGGATCTTAGCCACGGCGGCAGCCTACTGCCCGGGATTGTGAACTCGGAACGCCCGTCCGCCCGCTGAGATGTGATCTTGCCCGCTCAGCACGGGTGTGCAGCGGGTGTGCAGCGGGCCCGGGACGGCCGTCCCGGACCCGCTCGAAAGGGTGACGCGGCGTCAGCGCGCGATGGACCCGTAGCCCTCGATGTCCTGCGGGCTGCGGGCGGCCGGGCCGATGTAGCGGGCGGCCGGGCGGACCAGCCGGCCGGTGCGCTTCTGCTCCAGGATGTGGGCGGACCAGCCGGCCGTCCGGGCGCAGGTGAACATCGAGGTGAACATGTGCGCCGGGACCTCGGCGAAGTCCAGCATGATCGCGGCCCAGAACTCCACGTTGGTGGCCAGCACGCGGTCGGGGCGGCGGTTGTGCAGCTCCTCCAGCGCGGCCTTCTCCAGCGCCTCGGCGATCTCGAACCGCGGTGCGCCGAGCTCCTTGGCGGTACGGCGCAGCACGCGGGCGCGCGGGTCCTCGGCCCGGTAGACCCGGTGGCCGAAGCCCATCAGGCGCTCGCCGTTGTCGAGGGCCTTGCGGACGTACGCGGCGGCGTCGCCGGTGCGCTCGATCTCCTCGATCATGCCGAGCACCCGGGACGGGGCGCCGCCGTGCAGCGGGCCCGACATCGCGCCGACCGCGCCGGAGAGCGCGGCCGCCACGTCGGCGCCGGTGGAGGCGATGACGCGGGCGGTGAAGGTGGAGGCGTTCATGCCGTGCTCGGCCGCCGAGGTCCAGTACGCGTCGATCGCCTTGACGTGCTTCGGGTCCGGCTCGCCGCGCCAGCGGACCATGAAGCGCTCGACCACGGTCTCGGCCTTGTCGATCTCGCTCTGCGGGACCATCGGGCGGCCCTGGCCGCGGGCGGACTGGGCCACGTAGGAGAGCGCCATCACGGCCGCGCGGGCCAGGTTGTCCCGGGCCTCCTCGGCGGAGATGTCGAGCAGCGGCTTGAGGCCCCAGACCGGGGCGAGCATGGCCAGCGCGGACTGCACGTCGACCCGGATGTCACCGGAGTGCACCGGGATCGGGAACGGCTCGGCGGCGGGCAGGCCCGGGTTGAACTTGCCGTCGACCAGCAGGCCCCAGACGTTCCCGAACGAGACGTGTCCGACCAGGTCGTCGATGTCCACACCGCGGTAGCGCAGTGCGCCGCCCTCACGGTCCGGTTCGGCGATCTCGCTCTCGAACGCGACGACTCCCTCGAGCCCGGGTACGAAGTCGGACATGACGGCTCCTTCAAAGATCCGATGCGACGGGCCGCCGTTGGTGGGGCGGGCAACGCCGGTGACCGATGGTGTGTTGGCACTCGGTGTCAGACTGACAGGCACGGAGTGCATTGCGCCAGACACCACTGCGGTGATGTTTCCCCAGGGGCACCTCGGCCCTGGTCAGCCCGGTCCGGCAGCATTGGCGGACCTTCGGGGGTAATACCGGACGAAGCCGGACAATACCCGGTGTGACAGAGGGCGAAGCGGTGGCGAGACACCTTATCTCCCACCCGGGTTTGCCTGGACGTAGCGGTATCCGACGCTTGTCGTACGGGATGATGTTGCCGTGCCTACCGCGGATCGTCACCCGACCACTCCGGCCACGCCCACCGAGGCCCGGCCCACCCCGGACCCGAGCGTGATGCGCCGGCATTACCAGCACGAGGGCCTGGCCGAGAAGCAGCTCGCGGCCGAACCGGTGGCCCAGTTCACCGAGTGGTTCCACCAGGCGGTCGACGCCGGGGTGACCGAGCCCAACGCGATGGTGCTGGGGACCGCCGACGCCCAGGGCCGGCCCAGCTCGCGCACCGTGCTGCTGAAGGGCTACGACCGGCGCGGCTTCGTCTTCTTCACCAACTACGGCTCCCGCAAGGGCAGCGAACTGAGCGTCAACCCCTGGGCCTCGCTGCTCTTCCCGTGGATCTCGATCTCCCGGCAGGTGGTGATCGCCGGGCGGGTCGAGAAGGTCGGCCGGGACGAGACCGCCGCGTACTTCAGGACCCGGCCGCACGGTTCCCAGCTGGGCGCCTGGGCCAGCGAGCAGTCCAGCCCGGTGAGCGCCCGGGAGGTGCTGGAGCAGCGGTACGCGGAGCTGGAGCGGCGCTACCCGGAGGGTGAGGGCGTGCCGGTGCCGCCGTTCTGGGGCGGCTACCGGGTGGTGCCGGAGACGGTGGAGTTCTGGCAGGGCCGGGAGAACCGGCTGCACGACCGGCTGCGCTACGTGGCGGAGGCCGGCGGCTGGCGGGTCGAGCGGCTCTGTCCCTGACTGGCCGAACTCTGCTGTGGTGAAGACTTGTTGGTGTTCCGGTGGCGCCTGGTGTGTGCGAGAGTGTCGGGATGACGGAGTTCACCGAGTTGACGCTGCCTGACGGGACGTCGGTTCTTCTGCAGGTCTCCGACCTGGGCCCGGCCGGGGTGCGGGCGCCGGGGAATCCGGAGTTCGGGGATCTTCCCGAGGGCGCCGGCGAGACGGTCGCCGTGGGCCGGGGGCGGAACGCCGGGCAGGCGCTGCGGGAGGCACTGCAGCCGCTCGGGGCGGTGCTCGACATGGTGCACGGTGCGGTGAGTTCGGCGGTCCGGCCGCCCGATGAGATCTCGGTGGAGCTGGGCGTGAAGGTGTCCCAGGACCTCAGGCTGGGCATCGTCTCGGGCGGCGGCGAGGCCACGCTCACCGTCAACGCGACCTGGCGCATCGGCCGGGCGTCGGTGCCCACCCAGATTTCATCCGATCAGGGGATGCCTTCGGCCACGTCTTGACGCCACGGTGACGGGGGGAACGGTGGTGCGTTATCCGGCGGTGAGCAGTGATCCGGACGCGGCGATCAAGGCCGTGCACGTCGCGCTGTACCGGTCCGGCGAGGCAGGCGCCTACGGTGGGGGGCTGCTGGTCGCCGGTGACCGGGTGCTGACCTGCGCGCATGTGGTCAACCTCGCACTGGGTCGCCCTCAGTTCGCCCAACAGCCGCCGCCGGAACGGGCCGGGGTGGTGGACGGGATCGTGGTCGCACTGCCGGGCCGTGCGCCGGGCGGCGGCCGGTTCCGGGTGGCGCTGGAGAGCTGGCTGCCGGGGCAGTCGGGTGACCGGGCCGCCCAGGAGGGCGACCACGAGTGGTCCGGAGACCTGGCGCTGCTGCGGATCGTGGACCAGCTGCCGGGTCCGTCCGGTGTGCCGCCGACCGAGCTGCCGTTGCCCGGTCCTGCGACGGCCGGCGTTGCGCTCGGCCAGCACCGGCTCGGCCCCTCGGCCTTTGCCTGGTACGGCAGCGGCAACCCGAGCACGGTGGCCGCCGTGGTGGTGCAGGCCGAGACCGGCCGCTGGCTGGTACTGGACACCCCGGCCTCCGCGCAGCCCCTGGTCGAGGGTTACAGCGGAACCCCGCTCTGGGATCGCGAACAGTGCCGGGTGGTGGGGCTGGTGGTAAGCCGGCGGCGGCAGCGCGCGTTCGCCATCCCGACCCGGGTGATCACGGAACACTTCCCCTGGCTGCACCGCAGCCCCGCTGACGATCCGTCGGCCGAAGCGAGCTGGCAGGGGTTGGTGGAGTCGGTCCGCCGACTGCTGCCCGGTCCGGCCGCCCGGGCCGACCACGCCCGCGAGCTGGCGACGGAGTTGGGCCTGGCACCGCCCGTCGGGGGTGAACCCCCTGCCCCGGAGTGGTTTGTGCTGACCGCACTCTCGGCCCCGCACGGCACCGCCTCGCTGCTGGCGCTGCTCGCCGACCTGGCACCGTCCCAGACGGAGCGGTCCGCCCTCCAGGCGCAGGCTGTGTACGCGGCCCCCGACGAGTTGCTGACCGCCACCGAGCACCGCGAACTGCTCCGACTGGTAGCCGGACTGGAGTTACGCCCGGGGGAGGTCGCAGCCCGGGCGCTCCCGCTGGGGCCCGGGCTGGAGGGAGTCGACTGGCCGGGAGCGGTCCGGATCCTGGAGGGTTACCGGCCGCGTTTCGGAAAGGTTCCGAGCCTGCTGCGGGTGATCGAGTTCGCGGCCCGGGAGACTGGCGACCCTGATCTGGGGAGTGCGCTGCGGGTCTGGAACGACGCGCTGGCCAAGCGGCTCGACCTGGGGGCCGGGCTGGCCGAGCACCGAATTCAGGCGAGCGAGGCGGCCCGGGCCCGCGCGGCTCATGAAGAGACCGAACCACCGCTGGTTCAGCTCCAGTTGTGGCGCTCGGGCAGTACTGAGAACTTCGGCTTCGCCGTCCGGGTGCTCGGCCCGGACGGCTCCGTACGCCACCGGATCTGCCAGGACAGGCCGGACAGTCGCGCGGCCCTGCTGGACGTCCTGGCGGAGGTGCTGGTCCAGGTCGGCCGGGAGAGTGAACCCGGCGTCGTGCCGAGAGTGGAGTGCTTCGTCCAGAAGGACGAGCTGGACCTGGACCTGGACCAGTGGGTCTACCGGCCGGACGAGTTGTTCCCCAGCGTCCTCGGCCAGGACTTCCCGGTGGTCCTGCGCTGCCCCGAGCTGCGGCGGCCGGAGTACCTGCCCGAACTCAGGTACCGCTGGCAGGCCCGGCACACCGCCGGGGTCCTGCCGCAGCAGCAGCGCGACCCGGAGGTGCAGGAGCGCGGCCGGGCCTCGCCGGTCTGCGGAGTGGTGCTCTGCTGCCCACCTGCCGAGACCGGGCGGCTGCGCGTGATCGCGATGGCCGTCGGCGTCCCCGGAGTGCTCTGGCCCCGGCCGGTGGCAGCCGCCGGCGCGGCCGAGCTGCTGCGTGAGCTGACCTCGGGGGTGACCGTGGCCGGCCTGCCCCGGGCGGTGTACGAGGCGCGGATACGAGCCGGGGAGAACGGGTTGGGCAGGCACCTGGCGCTGCTCTGGGACGGCCCGGAGCGGATTCCGGAGACGCTGGTGCTCGGCGACCCTCAGTAACGTCAACTCGCAAGGAGAACAGTGCAGATGAGTACCGCAGACGGAGCAGGCGGAGACTGGCGGCTCTACCGCGCCGATCGGGTGCCGCGCCCCCGGGTGCTGCCGCCGGCCCCGCCCTGGCGCCGGTTCCCGGCCGACGACGTCCAGCGGCACGCTCTGAACTACCAGGTCGGCGAGGCCGAGTCGGACATCGTCAACGCCGCCCTGCACCTGCGCCGCCCGCTGCTGGTCACCGGATCACCCGGCACCGGCAAGTCCTCCCTCGCGGCCTCCGTCGCCTACGAGCTGGGCCTCGGTGAGGTGCTGCGCTGGCCCGTCAACAGCCGCACCGTGCTCGCCGACGGCCTGTACCGCTACGACGCGGTCGGGCGGCTGAGGGACGCCAACCGGACCGGGCGGGCAGGTGACGACGAGTCGGACATCGGCAGCTATCTGCGGCTCGGGCCGCTGGGTACCGCGTTGGCGACCGGGCAGCCCGGCCGCCCCCGGGTCCTGCTCGTGGACGAGCTGGACAAGGGTGACACCGACCTGCCCAACGATCTCCTGGTGGTGTTCGAGGAGGGCGAGTTCGAAATCCCGGAACTGGCCCGGCTCGGCGAGCGGTACGCCGACGTCCCGGTCCAGGTGGCCGGCAGCCGGGAACGGCACGCTGTGCGGCACGGGCGGGTCCGCTGCCAGGAGTTCCCGATCATCGTGCTGACCAGCAACGGTGAGCGCGACTTCCCGCCCGCCTTCCTGCGCCGCTGCGTACGACTGGACCTGAAGCAGCCGACCAGGGAGCAGCTGGAGCAGATCGTCGCGGCCCATCTCGGAGCTGACGGACTGTCGGCTGCCGAGGGGCTGATCGACGCTTTTCTGGCACGCCGTGACAGCGGCCAGGCGGTGCTGGCCACCGACCAGTTGCTGAACGCGGTGCACCTGCGGGTCAGCGGCGTCGACTTGGACCACGACGGTCTGGTGGCCGCCGTGCTGCGCACTCTGGACGACGGCGGGTCGCAGGAGTGACCGGGCCGACCCCGGTCGCCCGGCTGCACCAGATCCTGTCGGCGGCCGGGGTCGCCCTCACTCCCGAGCAGCTCGCCGACGTGCTCTGGCTGGCCGGGCGACTCCCGGCTCGCGCCGGCTCCGAGCCCGCTGGTGTGCAGGCCGAATCCGAAGCGCTCCCGCCGCCCCGAACGCCGGCGGCCCCGGCCCCGCTGCCTTCCTACGGTTCCGCCCACCCCACGCCGCAGGGCACCGACCTGTACGCGGCGGCCGGCCCGGCGGTGGCGGGGACGGCCGCGCTACCCGTCCTGGTGCGGTCGCAGCGGGCGCTGCCCGCCGCCCGCTCCTTCACCCGCGCACTGCGCCCCCTGCGGCGGCACCGGCCCACCCCGGGCGGCGCGGAGATCGATGAGAGCGCCACCGCCGACCTGGTGGCCGAGACCGGGTTGTTCGACCTGGTACTGCGGCCGGCGACGGAACGCTGGCTGGACGTCTCACTGGTGGTCGACGACGGCCCCTCCATGGACCTCTGGCGTGAACTGTCCAGTGAACTTGAGGAGTTGTTGAGCCGGTCCGGAGTCTTCCGGCGGGTGCGCAGCTACGGACTGGACACTCGGCACCCGGATGGGCCCAGGCTGCACGATCGCCCGTTCGGGGCGGGCCAGGCGGCACTGGCACCCCGGTCGGTCTGCCCTGCCGACGGTCGTGGTGTGGTCCTGGTGCTGTCGGACGCCGTCGGCGCGGGCTGGCGGAACGGACGGATGGATCCGCTGCTGGCGCGCTGGGCCCGCAGCTGCGGCACGGCGGTCCTGCAACCGCTGCCGCAGCGGATGTGGCCGGGGACGGGCCTGCGGGCCGAGAGCATGCTGGTGCGGGCAGGCCGGGCCGGAGCCGCCAACTCCGGGTGGCAGGTGGCGCACCCGCTGCTGCCGCCCGAGCTGGCACCGTTCGACGGACTACCGCTGCCGGTGCTGGAGTTCAGCCCAGCGGCCGTCTCGTCCTGGGCCGGCCTGGTCGCCCGGGGCGGGGAGGCGACCTTGCCGGTCGCCCAGCTCACGGGTGAGGGCGTGGCACCTGCCCCGAGCCCGGCGGCCGTCGTCGGGGACATGCGGTCCAGACTGCTGCACTTCCGGGCCGCCGCTTCTCCCGAGGCATACCGGCTGGCCGGGCACCTGGCGGGGGTGCGCCCGTTGACCCTGCCCGTGATGCGCCTGGTCCAGCGCGCCGTGCTCGGTGGCCGCCGCAGCCCGGCGGAGCTGGCCGAGGTCCTGCTGGGCGGCCTGCTGCGGCGGGCTCCCGCCCCGGAGGCCGGACACACTGTCAGGTACGACTTCCGGCCCGGCCTGCGCGAGCTGCTGCTCGAATCGCTGCCCGCCCGCGAAGTGCTGGGCACCGCTGCCCTGGTCACCCGGCTGCTGCACGGCGGTGACGGCGGTGGCGGCCGCCAGTTGCCGGCACTGCGGAGCGACACCGCCGGCAGCGCGGCCCTGCCGCCGGGGGCGAACGCCTTTGCGGGAGCCGACACCCCGTTGCTCCAGCACTTCGGACCAGCCGGCGGGCCACCGGGCGGCGGCGAGCCTGCGGACGACGCGCCGCTCGAAGAGCTGCCGTTCGGCCGCTTGGCCGAACTCGATCCGACGCTGGCCGCCCTGGTACGGGGCGAGCGCTGGCAGGGTGCCGTCGAGCTGGGGGAGCTGGTCCTGGAGCGGCTGCTGACCGAGCTGGGGCCGGACCACCCGACGGTTCTGGGCGGGCGCTTCGACCTCGCGGAGTGGATCGGGCAGGGGGGAGCACCGCAGACCGCCCTGCGGCTCTGCCGGGAACTGCTGGCCGACCTCACCGGCCGACTGGGCACCGAGCGCGGTCGCCTGATGGTGCTGCGGGCCAAGGTCGCGCACTGGACGGGGCGTTCCGACGACTGGGCGGCAGCAGTCGCCGCGTACCGCGAGTTGCTGCCGGACCAGGAGGGGCTGCTCGGGCCGGAGCACCCCGACTGCCTGGTGACCCGGCACCAGATCGCCTTCTGGACGGGGGCAGGCAGTGGCGACCCGGAGGCGACGCTGGAGCTCTACCTGGACCTGCTGCCACGCCAGGAGCGGTTCCTCGGTCCGCAGCACCCCGAGACGTTTCGGACCCGGGCCAACATCGCGTCCTGGACCGGTCAGTCCGGGCAGGTGGCAGAGTCGCTCCAGCTCTGGCAGGCCCTGTTGCCCGAGCTTCGGGAGGTGCTGGAACCGGAGGATCTGCTGATCGTCATCACGGAGGCCGAGATCGGGCACTGGAGCGCGGTCGCCGGCGATCCGGAGTCCGCACTGCGGCTGATCCCGGCGGTCGTGCCCCGGCTGACCGAGGCCTTCGGGGCCCATCACGCGAGCGCGTACCTGCATCGGCGCCGGATCGCCCACTGGACCGGGGTCCAAGGGGACACCGTCGGCGCACTCGGCCTGCTGCGGGAACTGCTCGCCGATGTCGGTCGTGCCCTGCCCCCGGAGAACCCGGCATTCCTCGGGGTCCGGGCCGAGTACGCGTTCTGGACGGTCCGAACGGGGGACCGGACGGCCGGACTGCAGCTGCTGCGCGACCTGCTCCCGGAACTGGACGCCATCCTGGGGCCGGACCACCAGGACACCCGGTGGGTACGGGAGACGGCCGAACAATTGGACGCCGCGGAGGTCGTGGAGGGTGAGGCGGGGGCATAGCTCCGGTAGCAGCGGAAGCTCCGTACGGAGGGGACACCGAGATGATCACGGAACACGCCACCGAGCCGCCGACGGACACCCCGCCGCCTGCTCGGGTGCCACTGATGGAACTCGCGGCTCGCCAGGCCGACGAGACCGTGGTGGCGCCCGGTGCGGGGCCGGGCGAGCTCACGGTGGTGGCCTTCAATTCCGCCATCTGAGGCCGGACCGATCGGGACGGTGCCCCATGCGCTCGCTGCCGATCGGGTGAAACTCCGCAGGCCCTCTTGGAGGAACGTTGCACCTCGGAGGACCAGACCGGCCGGATGGGTTGGTGTGCAGGGGCGCGCGACCTGACCGAGCGGGCCGTGGAATCGGGCGATTGGCTCTACATTGGTGAATCAGGATTGGTAGGGCAGGTGGCATGCCCCAGCCGGCCAGCCGTAGTTGGTGTCCGGGTGAGGCGGCGACGGGCGCCCGGATGCCAGTCGAACAGCGGTCTCAATCACTCACCCGCAGAAGAGGGACAATGCCATGACCAGCACACTTGTCGCCATGCCCGCCGAGCAGCTGACGGACGATCAGTTCTTCGCCGAGCGAACGTCCCTTGTGAGTCTTGCATCTCTCGGAGCAGACGAGCTGACCGCCAGGCTGCACCGGGCGCTTCCGGGCGCCGAGGCGGGGCGGGTCGCGGTAGCGGCCTTCCAGTCCTCGATCTGACCAAGTTCTCGATTGTCATGCAGTAGGGCGTAGTACGTCCCCGACGGCGGTTGGCTGAATATGACGCACCGGCCGGTGCCTTTTACCCAGTTCGTTCTCAAGGTACACAGTCGCTGTGACCTTGCCTGCGACCACTGCTATGTCTATGAGCACGCGGACACCAGTTGGCGTGGGCGGCCACGAGCCGTGAGCGAGGAGGTGCTGGCCAAGGTTGCGGATCGGATCGCCGATCACGCGGCCTCCCATCGCCTCCCAGCCGTTCATGTCGTGCTGCACGGTGGGGAACCACTGCTCGCCGGCCCGGCGCTGCTGCGCCGGGCCGCCGAGGAGCTCCGGCGGGCGCTGCCCGCGCACTGCGAGCTCGACCTGCGGATCCACACCAACGGTGTGCTGCTGAGCCGGGAGTTCTGCGAACTCTTCGACGAGTTCGGCATCAAGGTGGGAATCTCGCTGGACGGTGACAAGGCTGCCAACGACCGCCACCGGCGCTACGCCGACGGCCGCAGCAGCCATGCCAAGGTGCTGGCCGCCGTGCAACTGCTCCGGAGGCCCGAGTTCCGGCACCTGTACGCGGGGCTGCTCTGCACCATCGACGTCGAGAACGACCCGGTGGCGGTCTATGACGCACTGGTCGCACTGGACCCGCCGAGGATCGACTTCCTTCTCCCGCACGCCACTTGGGACGATCCGCCGAAACGCCCGGCGGCGCTGGGCCGGGCACCGTACGCCGACTGGCTGCTGGCCGTCCACGACCGCTGGACGGCCGCCGGACGCCCCGTCCCCGTCCGGAGCTTCGACTCGATCCACCGAACCCTGCGCGGCCGCTCCAGCCTCACCGAATCGCTGGGGTTGGAACCGGTCGATCTGGTGGTGATCGAGACGGACGGTACTTTCGAGCAGGCCGACACCCTGAAGACTGCCTACGACGGCGCGCCCGTGACGGGTTTCGACGTCTTCGCGAACTCCCTGGACGAGGTTGCCGCACACCCTGGCATGCTCGAACGACAGTCCGGCCTGGCCGGGTTGAGCGCCGATTGCCGGGCCTGCCCGGTGGTGCGCTCCTGCGGCGGCGGGCTGTACGCGCACCGCTACCGGACCGGCAGTGGCTTCGACAACCCGTCCGTCTTCTGCGGGGACCTCATGCAGCTCATCACCACCGTCCGGGACCAGAGTCGAACGGCCGCCCGGATCCCGGCGCAGGCAGTCCCGGCGGAGCCGGTGCTCACCGACGGGCAGCTCGACGAGCTCGCGCACGGCCACGGCAGCGCCGAGACGGTGCGCGTACTGGCGAACGCCCAACTGGGCCTGACCCGAAGCCTGCTGGCCGCGGTGGCAGGCAGCCGGGCCTCGGCTGCCTGGGAGCTGCTGACCACGCTGGATCAGGAGGCCCCGCAGGCGCTCGACACGGTGCTGCGGCACCCGTACGTACGGGCCTGGGCGGTGCGCTGCCTGCAAGGTGAGCAGGGGGCGGATCTGGGCACCCTCGCCGAGCTGGCGGCCGCGGCCGCGATCCGGGCCGGGCGGGAGCTGGACCTGGTGCTCCCGGTCCGCGGCGGGTACATGCAACTCCCGGGGCTGGGAAGGTTGCTGGTCGGCGGCCACGGCGAGGAGCGGCTCACGGCGGACGCGGGCGGCTTCACCGTACGCGGGGAGCGGGCGTACTGGGCTGACGCCGAGCAGTGGCAGCCGGTCCGGCAGCTGGCCCTTCCCGATGGCTGGACGGTGGCGCTGGAGGACACCGACCCGCAGCGGGACAGCCACCAGTGGCCGGTCGAGGATCGCCTGGGTGAAGAGGAACTCCTGCGCTGGCAGGGGGCGCTGCGCGAGGCGTGGGAACTGCTCGGGCGTGACCTGCCGGGGTACGCGGCCGGTGTCCGGGCCGGGCTCGGGACCATCACGCCGCTCCGCCAGGGGCAGCCGGGGCACGACATCAGTGCGGCGGCCCGGCAGGCGTTCGGTGCGGTCGGGATCGCCCGACCGGCCACCGCGCCGGTGCTGGCACTGCTGGTCGCACACGAGTTCCAGCACGTGAAGCTGGGTGCCGTGCTGGATTTCCACGACCTGTACGACCCGACCGAGACCCGCCGCTTCCACGCTCCCTGGCGGCCGGACCCACGCCCGCTGGAGGGGTTGCTCCAGGGCACGTACGCCCACCTGGCGGTCACCGAGTACTGGGGCACCCGGGTCCGGGCTTACGACGGACTCCCTTGTGAGGCGGCGGATTTCGCCCGTCTTCAGCTGGCCACCTGGCGCTCGCACACGGCCAGGGCGGTGGAGACACTGGCCGATTCGGGTGCACTCACCCCGCTCGGACTACGCTTCGCGGCGGGGATGGCGGCCACCGTGGCGCCGTGGCTGGCGGAGCCGGTCGGGGCGGCGGCCGAGGCGCTGGCGCGGGAGGCGGTGGCCGAGAACCTGGCCCGATGGCAGGCCGGTGGGATTGCGCCGGCGGACATCGGGTCCTGAGCCTGCCGGGCCGTGGACTGGAAGAAGTGGCAGACAGCTCTGGGAGGTTGCACGTGTACTCGGTGGCGGATCTGACCGGCCATCTCCGGGAGCTCGGGGTCCAGGAGGGTGAGACCCTGCTCGTCCAGTCCTCCGCCAGGTCGATAGGGCAGGTCGAGGGCGGTACGGCCGGCATCGTGGCCGCCCTGCACGCCGCGCTCGGCCCGACCGGAACCCTGGTGGTCTACACGGCGACGCCGGAGAACTCGGACACCTCCCCGCTGGCCGCACTGCTCACCGACGGTCTCGATCAGGAGAAACTGCGCGCACACCGGGCCACCATGCCGCCGTTCGACCGGGCGAACACCCCTGCCTCGCCGGCCCTGGGACGGATCTCCGAGGAGGTCCGGACCAGGGCGGGCGCAGTGCGCAGCGCGCATCCGCAGACCTCGTTCACGGCGATCGGGCCCCGGGCCGAGGAGCTGATGACGGATCACCAACTGGAGAGCCATCTGGGTGAGCGCTCGCCCACGTACCGGCTCTACCAGGCAGGGGCCCGGGCGCTGCTGGTCGGTGTCCCGCTCTGGTGCTGCACCGCCTTCCATCTCGCGGAGTACTGGCAGCCGGAGCAGGTGGTCCAACGCTACGGCTGTGTGATCACCGACCGGCGCGGGCTGCGGCAGTGGGTGCACTTCGACGGGCTCAAGCTGGAGATCCGGCACTTCGAGGCGATGGGGGAGATGCTGGCCGACCGGCTTCCGGGCCTGGTCACCGGTCGGCTCGGAAACGCAGGATGCTACCTGTTGCCGATCCGGGCGGGGGTCGACACGGCAGCCGAGTGGCTGTTGGGGCTGCCCCGTTGACCAGGGCATGCGGCAATCGGGAGGGACGCCCTATTCCATTCGGGAACCCGACCTTCCTACACTGAACTGCTTTGTGGGGGCACGGCACAGTCCTGGGCGGGTCCGAAGTGTTGTCGTCGGACCACGGTGGGCGGGCCACGGGGGAGGCGCGAGTGTACAACCCTGGTTGGGACGAGGAGACGGCCCGGCCGTACTTCTTTCTCTCCTACGCGCACACTCCCCGGGTCGGCGTCAGAGGCGGGGGCGACCACTGGGTCGGAAAGCTGTACGAGGACCTTTCCGAAGCGGTGCTCCAGATCACCGACCTGCCCGAGGGTGCCCCGGTGGGATTCATGGACCAGTCCATGCACCAGGGGCAGTTGTGGGCGCAGCGACTGGCCAAGGAGCTGGCGACCTGCCGGGTCTTCGTCCCGCTCTACTCGCCGCGCTACTTCAGCAGCGTGGCCTGCGGGCAGGAGTGGTCCTCCTTCGCCCGCCGTCCGGTCTTCCCGGAGCGGCAGACCTCGGAACCGACCAGTGGCATCGTGCCGGTGCTCTGGGTCGCGACGAGGCACTACGCACTGCCGCAGGTGGCCAGCCAACTCCAGTTCAACCACAGCAGTTTCGGGCCCAACTACGTGGCCGAGGGGATGTACGCCCTGATGAAACTGGGTGACTACCAGGCCTCGTACCAACTGGCGGTGCTCCGGCTGGCCCGGCGGATCGTGGACGTCGCGGAGAACACGGTGATCCCCACCGTCCGTCCGGTGGACTTCCTGTCGCAGCCGAGCGCGTTCGAGGTGAAGGCGCCGGCCAAACGGCTGCGGATCTCGGTGTTCTCTTACCGGCAGGCCGAGCTGCCGGAGGGCCGGAACCCGGACTTCTACGGTCCGCGCCGGGTGGACTGGCACCCCTACCAGCCGCAGGCCACCCGGCCGGTGGCCGAACACGCGGTGCGCCTGGCCAAACAGATGGGCTTCGAGTCGAGCGTGCACGAGTTCGACGAGGAGGCCGAGGAGGTACTGGAGGCGGCCGAGCCGACCGCGCCCAGCCTGCTGTTGCTGGACCGTTGGGCGCTGCGGGACGAGCAACGCCGGGAGATCGTAAGGAAGTTCGACCGAAGGAATCCGGACTGGGTGAAGGTGCTGGAGCCGTGGAACACCGCCGATCAGGAATGTGTCGAGCAGGACCGCGAGTTGGCCGAGCTCAGTGCCCGGAGTCTGCGGTTCAAGCACCGTGAGGCCAAGCCGAGCTTCCACAGCGGCCCCTCCGGGCTGAACACCCTGGAGGACTTCGAGGAGGCGCTGCAACGGGCGGTCATGGGGGCCAAGTACGCCTTCGAGGACCGGTCCAGGAGAAGTCAGGATTCGCAAGGTTCGCCGCGGCCCAGCCTGCGGGGGGCTTTCGGTGACGAGCCGAGACCGCCAGGTCGGCCTCCGGAGCGGGGAGCTGACGACGAGGAGGGCGGCTCTCCCCCGGGGGCCGCCTTCGGGGGAGGACACGAATGACCGAGAACCCGACCAGGAAGCTCCGACTGACGCCGGGAGAAGCCGAGTTGGCGGCCGAACCGAAGGCGGGCGAGGACCGACACGGCCGGATCGTCACCTTCTACTCGTACAAGGGCGGCACCGGCCGCACCATGGCGCTTGCCAACACGGCCTGGATCCTGGCCGCCAACGGCTTCCGGGTGCTCACCGTGGACTGGGACCTGGAGGCACCGGGCCTGGCCAAGTTCTTCCGCCCCTTCCTCGACCAGAACGCCCTCGCCGGGACCACCGGCATGATGGACCTGATCACCGAGTACCGGGAGGAGGCGCTCCGCGAGGTCGACCACCTCCCTGGCTGGCACGAGGACTTCGCCCGCGTCCACCCGCACGCGCTCTCGCTCTCCTGGCCGAACTTCCCGCCGGGCGGCAGCCTGCACTTCCTCTCCGCCGGGCAGCCCAACCGGGACTACTCCGAGACGGTCGGCCGGCTCGACTGGGACCTCTTCTACGACCGCTTCGACGGTGGACAGTTCTTCGACGCGCTCAAGCGGGACATGACCAGCCGTTACGACTACGTACTGATCGACAGCCGGACCGGACTCTCCGACATCGCCGAGATCTGCACCGTGCAGATGCCGGACGACCTGGTGGTCTGCTTCACCCTCAGCGACCAGAGCATCGAGGGCGCCTCCAAGATCGCCCAGCACATCAACGACCGGTACCGGGAGCGGGCGATCCGGATCCTGCCGGTGCCGATGCGGATCGACGAGGGGGAGAAGGAGAAGGCCGACGCCGGCCGGGCACTCGCCCGGCTCCGCTTCGGCGGACTGCCCGAGGGCCTCGCCGACGACGAACTCGCCAGCTACTGGGGCGCGGTGGAGATCCCGTACCGGCCGTTCTACGCGTACGAGGAGATCCTGGCCACCTTCGGCGACCAGGTCGGCACCCCGACCTCGATGCTGGCCGCCTGCGAGCGGCTCACCTCGACGCTCACCCAGGGCCGAGTGACCGGCCTGCCCCCGCTGGACGAGGACGTCCGGCTGCACTGGGTGGACGCCTACACCCGGCGCCGCCCGACGGTGCCCGCCGACCTCTACCTCTCCTACGTCCCCGAGGACCGGATGTGGGCGGACTGGATCGCCGCCGTCCTGGAGAGCGCCGGATTCCGGGTGGTTCCGCGGGACTTGGAGGCGGGGGCGGACTCCCGGTCGGAGACCGAGCGGGGCATCGACGCCGCGCACCGGACGGTCGCGGTGTTCTCGGCCGCCTACCTGCGCTCGCCGCAGGCCCGCGCGCTCTGGGATTCGATGGCGGGCTTCGACCCGGCCGGGTCACGCCGCCAGCTGGTACCCGTCCGGGTCAGCGACGTCCGGCTCACCGCGCCGTTCAACAGCCGTAACCCGATCGACCTGGTCGGCCGCGACGAGGCGCAGGCCGCCGTCACGCTGCTGCGCGCGCTCGGCCGGAACGACGCCCTGGTCGATGACGAGACGGGGTCGATCCCGCGCTTCCCCGGCACCAAGCCCTCGTACTGGTCCGTCCCGCAGCGCAACCCGTCCTTCACCGGACGGGCCAAGGTGCTGGAGGAGCTGCGCGACCAGCTGATCGGCGGGCCGACGGTGGTGCTGCCCACTCCGCAGACGCTGTACGGCCTCGGCGGTGTCGGCAAGACCCAGCTGGCGATGGAGTACGCGCACCGCTACATGTCCCACTACGACCTGGTCTGGTGGATCGACGCCGAACAGACCGAGCTGATCCCGGCCGCACTCGCCGAGCTCGCGGGGCGGCTGGGGCTGCGCAGCGGGGACAGTGTCAACGAGGCCGCCGAGGCGGCGCGGGAGGCACTGCGCCGGGGCCACCCGACCTCCCGCTGGCTGCTGATCTTCGACAACGCGGACGAGCCGTCGGAGATCCGCCGGTACTTCCCCGGCGGCTCGGGGCACGTCCTGGTGACCTCCCGGAACCAGGCCTGGTCGGGCCAGGCCGGGGTGCTCGGGGTCGACGTCTTCACCCGCGGCGAGAGCATCGAGCACCTGACCCGACGCACCCGGGGGCTCTCCCGGCACGACGCGGACCGGGTGGCCGAGGCGGTCGGCGACCTGCCGCTGGCTGTCGAGGTCGCGGCCGCCTGGCTGGACACCACTCGCACGCCGGTGGACACCTACGTCACCCAACTGCACGCGGAGGCCACGAAGGCCCTTGCGGTCGGCCGACCGGTGGACTACCCCACGCCGGTCGGGGCGACCTGGAACGTGTCGATCGCGCGGCTGCGTGAGCAGTCCCCGGCGGCGGTACGGCTGTTGCAGCTCTGCGCGTTCTTCGCGCCGGAGCCGATCTCGATGGACCTGTTCTACAGCGACCAGATGATCCGGGCCCTGGTCCGGTACGACTCGGACCTCAGCGACACCTTCATGCTGGGCAAGGTGATCCAGGCGGTGGGGCGGTACGCACTGGCCAAGGTGGACGCCGCCAGCAACAGCTTCCAGGTGCACCGGCTGGTGCAGGCCGTGGTCCGCTCCGAGATGGACGACAGCGCGCGCGAGGTCGCGATGCACGAGGTGCACCGCATCCTGGTCGGTGCCCGCCCGCCGCTCGGGGACACCGACAACCCGGCCAACTGGCCCAGGTTCGAGAAGATCTGGCCGCACCTCAGCCCCTCCAAGGCACAGGACTGCGACGAGCGGGAGACCCGCGAACTGCTGATCGACCGGGTCCGCTACCTCTGGAAGCGAGTCGACCTGGACCGGGCCCGGTCCCTCGCCGAACAACTGGTGCTGATCTGGGAGCACCGGCTGGCCGAGCAGCGCGACGAGCCCGCCGACCTCCGATTCCTGCACCGGCAGATCCTCAGCCTCAACTTCCAGCTCGGCAATGTGCTGCGCTCGCAGGGCAACTTCTCCGAGGCCCGGGCGCTGGACGAGAGCACCCTGGCCGGCCAGCGGGAGCTGCTCGGCGAGGACAACCCCTACACCCTGATGACGGCCGGCTCGCTCGGTGCCGACCTCCGCGCGCTCGGCCGGTTCCAGGAAGCACTCTCCCTCGACCTCGAAACCCACAGCCAGTTCCGGGAGCTGTTCGGCGAGGACAACGCCCGCACGCTCTCGATCGCCAACAACCTGGCGATCGACCACCGTCTGGTCGGTGACAGCGAGGCCGCCCGCGACCTCGACCAGGACACCTTCGACCGACGGCTCGCCGTGCTCGGGCCCAAGCACCCCTACACCCTCACCAGCAAGTCCAACCTGGCTCGGGACCTGCGCGAGGCAGGCGACTACAGGGGCTCGATCGAACTGCTCCGAGAGGTCACCGAGGAACTCGCCGACGTGCTCCAGCCCGACCTGCCGGAGAACCTGCGCAACGCCAAGTCCCTCGCGGTCTCGCTGCGTCGCCAGGGCCAGCTGCGCGAGGCCCGCCAACTCACCATGCAGACCTACGAGCGCTATCTCGACCGCTACGGTGCGCAGGCCGCCGACACCCTTGCCTGCGCACTCAACCTGGCCGCCGACCACAGCGCCTCCGGCGACAAGGAGGCCGCCCGCGACCTGGCCATCACGGTCTACGACGGCCACCGGCGGCTGTTCGGGGACGACCACCCGTTCACCCTCGCCTGCGAGAACAACCTCGCCATCTACCTGCGTGGGAGCGGTGATGTCCAGGGCGCGATCCAGCGCGGCCGGTACGCCCTGGAGGGGCTGCAACGGGTCCTCGGCCCCTCCCACCCGTTCGCTCTCAACGCGATGATCAACCTGGCCAACGCGTACGGCGACGACGGGCAGTTGACCCGGGCGGAGGAGCTGGAACGGGTGGCCTACGGCGGCCTGTGCAACCGCTACGGGCCGAGCCACCCGGACGCGGTCGCCTGCGAGGTCAACCTCGGAGTGACCCTCCGCAAGGCCGGCCGCCTCGCCCAGGCCACCGAACTGCGGGACCACGCGGTGGCCGAACTCCTCCGCCTCTTCGGCGAGGAACACCCCAACACCGTCGCGGCACGCGGCTGGAAGCGCATCAACCGGGACCTGGAGCCCCAGCCGGTCTAGGAACAGCCGGTTCGGGAACAACGGCTCCCCGGCACCCCCGGGGAGCCGCCCGAGCACGGGCGGGTGCCGGTGCGGGCGATACGCTGCGGGTCTGATGACCGACACCCTGCCGCCCCCGGTACTCGTCACCCGCCGCCTCGCGCCCGGGGTACTGGAACGACTCGCGCCGCACGCGGTGTCGCTGCACGACAGCGAGCTGCCGATGTCCCGCGCCGAGCTGCTCCAGGCCGTGCACGGCCGGACAGCGGTGCTGACCACCCTGGACGACCGGGTGGACGCGGAGTTCCTGGATGCGGCCGGTCCAGGGCTGCGGATCGTCGCCAACCACGCGGTCGGCACCCACAACGTCGACCTCGCAGCCTGCGCGGTGCGTGGCGTAGCGGTCAGCAACACTCCGGGTGTGCTCACAGCCGCCACCGCGGACATGGCCTGGGCCCTGCTGCTGGCCGCCACCCGCCGCCTCGGCGAGGGCGAGCGCCTGCTGCGCTCCGGACAGCCCTGGGCCTGGGCACCCACCTTCATGCTCGGCCTGGAGCTGACCGGTACTCAGCTCGGCATCCTCGGCATGGGCCGGATCGGCCAAGCCGTGGCCCGCCGCGCCACCGGCTTCGACATGCCGGTGAGTTACCACAACCGCAGCCGGCTGCCCGCTGCCGAGGAGGGTACGGCCCACTGGCTCCCGCTGGACGAACTGCTCGTGCGGTCACAGGTCCTGGTGGTCACCTGCCCGTTCTCGGCCGCCACCCGGCACCTGATCGACGCCGACCGGCTGGCCCAGCTCCCGCCCGGTGCGGTGGTGGTGAGCATGACCGCCGGAGTGGTGGACGAGGCCGCACTGGCCGCCGCCCTCGACTCCGGCCACCTCTTCGCCGCCGCGGTCGACAACTTCGAGCACGAGCCCGCCGTCCCGGCCGCACTGCTGGCCCAGGACCGTGCCGTACTCGCCCCGCACCTGGGCAGCTCGACGGTCCGCACCCGCCAGGCGATGGGCGGTCTGGCAGTCGACAACATCCTCGCCGTACTGGCGGGCGGAGCCCCGGTCACAGCTGTCTGAGCGGCTGCGCCAGTACGGCGCGGGCGCTGGACACCCGTGGCGGCGAGCCGAACCGGGTACCAGGCCTACCCGGCTGCCCACTTGAGCGCCTCGGCCAACACCGTGAACGCCCCGAAGTGCGCCGCGCCCGGCTGGAGGTAGAGCTCGGCGCCCGGGATGTGGTCGCAGAGCCAGTAGGAGTGCTCGACCGGGGAGAACCGGTCGTCCGCACCGTGCCAGAGCCGGGTCGGGACGGTGATGTCCTCGACCTTGAAACCCCAGTCGGTGGTGAAGGCCAGCACGTCGTCGATCCAGCCGTCCGCGCCGTAACGGAACGCCTCCCGGTAGGTGCTCAACAGCATCCGGCGGATCCCCGTGTCAGAGACCACCGTCCGGTCCGTGAGCGGCAGTTCGGGCGCCAGGTTCTTGATCAGACCGACCGGGTCGCCTTTGATCTGCTGCGAGCGGAACTGGAAGGCGGCGGCGAAGGCGTGCTGCCCGTGCTCCGCCTCGCGGTAGGCGCGGACGTTGGAGGGGGTCATCCCGGCGTACCAGTCCAGGCCCTCGGCGTTGCGCGGGGCCAGGGTGACCAGCGAGGCCACCCGGCTGACCCGGCCGGGCAGCAGGGCGGCGCAGGCGAGGGCGTGCGGGCCGCCGCCGGAGCGGCCGAGGATGGCGATCTCGCCCAGGCCGAGGGCGTCCGCGATCGCGGCCACGTCGGCGGCCGCGGAGGCGACCCGTCGTCCGGGCAGCCGGGTGGAGTCGCCGTAGCCGGGCCGGTCGAAGGCGATCAGGTGCACCCCGAGCCGGTAGAGCACCGAGGTCCTGGGGCTGGGGCCGACCCGGCTGCCGGGTGTGCCGTGCAGCAGGAACACCGGCCGCCCGTGCGGATCGCCGAAGGTCTCGACCGCGAGCGAGCGGGAATCGCCCACCTCGACCAGTTGCACCACCACGTGGCCTCCTCCTGAACAGCTGATCGGGGCAGGGCCCGCTAGATCGGTGCGTCGGTGGTGCGCACCTCGCGTCGGGCCTGCCAGGTGGTGTGCTCGCGCGAGATGGCGTCCTCGGCGTCCCGGGCCAGCCGGGCCCAGTTCTCCTCGGCGTCCGGTGCCTCGGCCGCCAGCTGGGTCAACTGGGTCTCGATCACCGCGAGTTCGGAGGCGGCGATGGTGTAGGCGGCCGCCTGCGGCCGGTACTGGCGCAGCTGGGCCCAGGCGGAGACCGAGGCGGCCACCGCGGAGACCGCGCCGAGCGCGTCGAAGGTGAACTCGCCGAGGGCGCGCAGGATCGCCAGCACCAGCCCGGTGAGCGGCAGCACCACGCCGAGCAGGTCGGCCCAGCGGATGGCGTTGGTGCAGTACCTGGCCTTGTTCCGGTACCACTCGCGCTGGGTCCTGACCCGTTCGCGCAGGTAGACCTCGCGCCGGACGGTGAGCGGCTGGGCGCGCAGCTGCCGCATGGTGTCGGTGATCTGGGGGTGGCTCGGCGGCCGCCCGGCCAGCGGGCCGCGCCAGGACTGCAGTTCGGCCTGCACCCGGTCCAGCTGGGGGATCGCCCGGCTGGTGCCGAACTGGCTGATAACCCCGCCCAGTTGGACGTCGTAGAGCCGCTCGGCGTCGGGCAGGGTCTTCGGCGGCGGCTGGTAGGCGTCGGCCCGGACGGCGTACTTCCAGGACAGCGTCTTGACCGACTCGGCGGCGGCCCGGCCCTCGTACCAGAGGCCCTGCGGGTTCTGCCGCCCGGTGACCGTCGCCAGGCCGACCGTGAGCAGGTAGGCGAGGGCCGCCGCCCAGGCCCACAGGCTGCCGTCGGCGGAGCCGGTGAAGGCGGCCGCCACCAGGAGCAGCAGCTCCCAGCGGGACAGTGCGACCGCGCGCCGCTGCCCCTGCAGTGAGGAGGAGTCCGCCGTCCAGAACAGCTCGGGCAGCAGCTCGTCCTCCCGCACCCATCCCATCGAACGCCCGCCACCGGCCGCCACCATCTGGACCCCCGCCCCTCGCCGTCCGCGCCAGCAGGTACCTACTGCCCCCGACGGAGCGGCGGTACGCCCGGTGTCCGGCCAGTATGCGCGTCAACTGGCCATCAAGACAGGGGAACTGACGACAGCAAAGGTCAGAAGGTGTAGTAGATCCGTTCGGCGTTGTCGGCCATCACCTTGACGTTCCACTCGGTGCCGCCGTCCACGTTGCCGGAGCGGAACAGCGGGGGCGTGATGCCCCGGTCGGCCAGCCGGCCGACCGCCGAGGCCACCACGGCCTGCATCAGCGCGCTGGTGACGATGGTGGAGACCGAGCCGAAGGTGGTCCCGGCCGCGGGGTGGCTGAGCTCGCCGTCGCCGACCGCGATCTTGCTGTCCAGCACCACGTCGCAGTGGTCCTTGAGGTACGTCCCGGAGGAGTGCTGGGAGCTCACCTCGCCCGGGTACGCCAGCGAGGTGACGCCGATCACGGTCAGGCCGCGGGACCTGGCGTGCTGGGCCAGCTCGACCGGCATGGTCTGGCGGCCGGAGAGCGAGATCACGAACAGCAGGTCGCCGGCCCGGGCCGGGGTGAGGTCCAGGGTGGTGGTGGCCAGCCCGGAGACCCGCTCCAGCGCGCTGCCGAGCGGGGCGGGCATCACGTTCACCCCGGTCATGCCGGGCACGTTCAGCAGGTTGATCACCACCAGGCCGCCGGCCCGGTAGACCACGTCCTGGGCGGCCAGCGAGGAGTGCCCGGCGCCGAAGGTGAAGATCCGCCGGCCGTCCGCGACCGCCTCGGCCAGCAGCTCGGCCGCGCGGTCGATCGACCCCGCCTCCTCGGTCCTGATCCGGTGCAGGTGCTCCACCGCGGCGTCGAAGTACTCCCCGACCAGGTCGCTCATCAGATCTCCGTACCGTGGGGGCGGCCCGATGGTCCAGACCGCAGATTGGGAGAAAGCTACGGCCAGCACGGTGCGGCCTGCGGGGGGCGCCTGTCAACAGTGACGAAAATGCGGGCGAGCTGACGGAAAGCCCCGGGAAGAAGGGGTCGGGCGCTCACGGTTGCCGGTGGCGTACGTCAGAATTGGCGGTGAGGATACCGAGGAACGGAGCCAGCGGCGATGTCTGGGCTGATCGACACCACAGAGATGTACCTCCGCACCATCCTGGAGCTGGAGGAGGAGGGCATCGTTCCGATGCGTGCCCGGATCGCGGAGCGGCTGGAGCAGAGCGGCCCGACGGTCAGCCAGACGGTCGGTCGGATGGAGCGGGACGGGCTGCTCCAGGTGGCCGGTGACCGGCACCTGGAGCTGACCGAGGAGGGCCGGCGGCTCGCCGTCCGGGTGATGCGCAAGCACCGGATCGCGGAGTGCCTGCTGGTCGACGTGATCGGCCTGGAGTGGGAGCAGGTGCACGAGGAGGCCTGTCGCTGGGAGCACGTGATGAGCGAGACGGTCGAGCGCAAGGTGCTCGCCATGCTCGGCCACCCGACCCAGTCCCCGTACGGCAACCCGATCCCCGGCCTGGAGGAGCTCGGTGACACCCGGGCCGAGGGCGAGGGCTTCGACGCCGCGCTGACCACCCTCGACTCGGTCCGGCCGGGCGAGCACGGGGTCAGCGTGGTGGTCCGCCGGATCGGTGAGCCGATCCAGAACGACGAGGGACTGATGCTGACGTTGCGCAAGGCCGGCATCCGCCCCGGCACCACGGTCAAGGTCGCCGCGGGCGCCGACGGCGGCGTGCTGGTCGGCTCCGGCGAGAGCGCGGCCGAGCTGCCCAAGGAGATCGCCGCGCACCTGTTCGTGGCCGAGGCGCACTGACCTCTGCTTCCGGTGCGGCCGAGCCCGGTGCCTCCCCAGGCACCGGGCTCCGCCGTTCCCCCACCGTCCCCCGCCGTTCCCCCGCCGTCCCCCGAGAGCCCCCCCGATCCGCTCCGCTCGGCTTCCCCGTCCGAGCGTCCCTCCTGCGGTCCCTCTCGGAGCAATTCCTCCCCTCGGCAGATCTTGGCAATCCTTGAGCGTTGTCACTCGTACGAGCGGCTTCTGCCCCTGCCGTCCGGGTACATCGGTGTCTTATCCGGGCAAACGTGTGACGGGCCCCGGCTCCGGTGGGAGACAAGGCCCGTCAGTCGCGCGCGTGGTCCCGCGCGGTGCGCACCCTCACCCGATAGGGGTAGGGCGGCAGTTCGAGGAGGCGGCTGAGCCGCCGTCAGCCGGTCAGTGCACGGCGGCCGGCTGGTTCGGCTGCGGCCGCAGCGGCGGGGCCTCCCGCCCGCAGGCGTAGGCCAGCGGGCTGATCAGGTCCTCGGCGTCCGGCAGCCAGCGGTTCAGCTCGGACGGCGGCCGGGCCCACCGGGTCGGGCCGAACGGGCCGACCCGGGACGGCGGGGCGACGATCCAGTCGCCCTCGCCGCGCGCCACCAGGTCCAGCCGGCCGGGGCCCCAGCCGAGCCGGCGGAGCATCTCCGGCAGCTTGGCCACCACCCCGGGCAGCACCAGGAAGAGCAGCCGCCGGCCGGACTGGCCGGACGAGGCGGGGGCAGCCACCACCGGGCCGAGCTGGAGGTTCAGCCGCTCCATCCGGGCCAGCGCCAGGCAGCCCGCCACCTCCGGCACGTCCAGCACGTCGAAGAACCGGCCGGTGGGCAGCAGGATCGACGCCTCCGGGTGCTCGGACCACCAGCGGCGGACCACCCCGGGCCCGGCGCTGGCCTTGTTCCGCCACTCCGGGTGGGTGGGGTGGGCGCCGGGCAGGGCGCAGCGCTGGTCGCCGCAGGAGCAGCGCGCCGGGCCATCGTCGTCGAGCAGCCAAGTCCCGGGCGCGACCTCCCAGTGGCGGTCCTCGACGTAGCTGAGGGCCGCGAGGAGCGGCTTGGGCAGGCCCGACTCGGGGGCTTCCGGGGTCTCTTCCACGTGCTGCTCAACTACCGTCCGTGAGTGGGGTTACGGCCCGTGACCCGGTCGGTTCCGGCCAGGCGGCAATGTCACCCGTACCGGTGACGGCCGCGGAGCCCAACAGGCAACTCCCGGACGGGTTCCCGGGGTTCGGGGGCGGGTAGAAGACGAAGGAGCCCGGACGGCGCAACAGGGGGCGCACAGGGGCATTTGGCAGGGCGCGTGGGGGGTGGGCCCGTCACCGTGGGTATCCCGCTGGTGTTGCTGATCGCTAACCTGAACTCAGAAGCCTTAACCGGTCGGCACGTCGGCAATTCGAGCAGAAGAATCGTCGCCCGCCGGTCAGGGCCGGGGGCGTGGGGAGGCGAAGCCCATGGCCGCAAGAGCACTCGTCGCACGGCAGCCCAACGAGCGTTTGCAGCAGCTGATCCAGGAAGCGAGCTGCTCGAACGCGGGCCTCGCCCGCCGGGTGAATCTCTGTGGCGCCGAGCACGGGCTCGACCTGCGCTATGACAAGACCTCGGTGGCCCGGTGGCTACGGGGCCAGCAACCCCGGGGTCAGGCACCGGCGGTGATCGCCGAGGCGCTCGGCCGCAAGCTCGGACGGGGGGTGACGGTCGACGAGATCGGCATGGCGGACGGCAAGAACCTCAGCTCCGGCGTCGGCCTGCAGTTCGCCGCCACCCTCAGCGGCGCGCTGGACCAGGTCTGCGAGCTGTGGCGCAGCGACGTCGGCCGCCGGGAGTTCCTCTCCGGTGCCACGGTGGCGGCCTCCGCCCTGGTCGAGCCCAGCCGGGACTGGCTGATCACCCCGCCGGACCCGGTGGTGGCCCGCTCCGGCGGCCCCCGGGTCGGCCTGGCCGACGTGGCGGCGATCCGGGCCACCACCCAGATGCTGGTCGACCTGGACCACCGCTTCGGCAGCGGCCACGTCCGCCCGGTGGTGGTGCACTACCTGAACAGCGTGGTCTCCGGCCTGCTCAGCGGGGCGTACCGGGAGGAGACGGGCCGTCAGCTCTTCGGCGCGGTCGCCCGGCTGACCGAGCTGGCGGGCTACATGGCGGTGGACACCGGCCAGCCCGGCCTGGCCCAGCGCTACTACATCCAGGCGCTCCGGCTGGCCCAGGCCGCCGACGACCGCGGTTACGGCGGGTACGTGCTGGCCGCCTCGATGAGCCACCTGGCGGCCGCGCTGGGCAATCCGCGCGAGATCGCCCAACTCGCCCGCGCCGCCCAGGAGGGCGCCCGCTCGGTGGCGACCCCGACCGCGATGGCGATGTTCTACGCCGCCGAGGCCCGGGGGCACGCGCTGCTCGGTGACGTCCGCTCCTGCGAGGCGGTGGCCGCCAAGGCGCTGGCCGCGATGGAGCAGCGCAACCCGGAGGACGACCCGGACTGGATCGTGCACTTCGACGAGGCGTACCTGGCGGACGAGTTGGCGCACTGCCACCGCGACCTGGAGCAGGCCGTGCAGGCGGAGAAGTACGCCCGCACCGCGCTCGAACTCCACCCGCCGACCCGGGTCCGTCGCCGCGCGGTCGACTTGGTGCTGCTGGCCACCGCCCAGCTCCAGCAGCGCGACGTGGAGCGGGCCTGCGAGACCGGCACCCAGGCGGTCCGGCTGCTCAGCGGGCTGCGGTCCAACCGGGGCGTGGAGTACCTGGACGAGTTCCGCCGCCGGCTGGAGCCGTACCGCAGCCACCGCGCCGTGCGGGAGTTCCAGGCCCGGATGGAGGTGGAGGCCGCATGACGGACTTCCAGGGTGCGTAGTCACCCGCCGGAGCGACGGGGTAGGTTGGGCCCGATAGTCGGCGTCCCCTGCGTTGTCGAGGCAGCGAGCGCGCGGAAGAACCGAGGAAGGCCCCCGCAGTGCGGTTGGTGGGCCGTGCACAGGTGAGGAATCGCGTTGAGCCAGCGCCGCTCGTACTCCCACTCCAACTCAAACGACTTCAACCTGGACGACCTGTTCCGGCCGGAGCCGGACGCCGGTGCGCAGCAGCCACCGGTCCAGCAGGGCGTGCCCACCGAGCAGTTCCAGGGCGGGGGTCCGGAGTACCTGGGGGGCCAGGACTACCAGCAGGACTACCAAGGGGTGCCGCAGCAGCCGGTCGCCGGTGACGCCGCTCCGGCCACCCAGTTCCTGCCGCCGTACCCGAGCGCGGATCCGACGGGTGGTCAGCAGCCGCCCGCCCAGCCGGGGTACGGGGCCCCGCAGTCGTTCGGGGGCCAGCAGTCGTTCGGCGGGCAGACCTTCGGGGGCCAGCCGCAGCAGCCCTCGTACGGGGGGCAGCAGCAGTTCCCGCCCGCGCCCCCGGCGTACGCCCCGCCGGCCCCCGCGCCGGAGCCCCGGCGGGCGAACAACCGGCTGATCATCGGCGGTGTGGTGGCCGGCTGCGCGGCGGCCGGCATCCTGATCGCCGTCCTGCTCAGCGGCAACGACGACCCGGCCGGCAAGGGCGCGGGCCCGGCCGCCAAGACCTCCGCCGGCGCGTCCGCCGCCGCCAGCAGCGGCGCCGGCTCGATCAGCGCGGACGGCAAGGCCCAGGCGCAGGCGCTGTCGACCCTGATCGGCACCGCCAACGCCAGCCGGCAGAGCGTGGTGAACGCGGTCGGCTGGGTGGGCAAGTGCGAGAAGCTCCCCGAGGCCCAGCAGGCGCTCAACGAGGCGGCGGGCCAGCGCCAGCAGCTGCTCACCGGCCTGGCCGGCCTGAAGACCGACCAGCTGCCGGGCGGGGCCCAGCTGGGCGAGCAGCTCAAGAAGGCGTGGGAGGCCTCGGCCAAGGCCGACTCCGAGTACGCCCTCTGGGCGGCCGACTCGGCCGGCGCCTGCGACCCGGCCAAGAAGGACAACCCGCACTACAAGGCCGGCAACACCGCCAGCGGCGACGCCACCACGGCCAAGAAGCAGGCCAGCACGCTGTGGAACGCGATCGCGGCCCAGACCGGCCTGCCCACCAAGGTCGACACCGATCTCTGAGGCGACCGGCCGCTGAACAGCAGTCAGCCCCGGCCCCCCGTGAGGGGAGCCGGGGCTGTGCCGTGTCGTCCCGGGGCGGGGGTCAGCCCGCCAGGATCTTGCGCACGTTCACGAAGCCGGGCCGCTGGTCGACCAGGCGGCCGCCCTGGACCCGCTGGAAGGTCACCGAGGTGTTCACCAGCCGGGGCGAGTCCGCGCTGGGCAGCATGTCGGTGAGTCCCCAGCTCAGCTCGGGCGTGGCGCCACCGGTCGCGATCGGCTCGCCGCTGTCCAGGACGTTGCGCAGGCCCCGGGAGGTCAGCTTCTTGTCGTGCCCGGCCCGCTCCACGGCCACCCGCAGCACCTCGTACGCCACCCAGGTGGTCTGCACGCCGGGGTCGGCGACGTCGATCGGCACCCCGCCGCCGCCGTACTGCTGGACGGTGGACCGCAGGGAGTTCCACACGTGCGACGCCTCCGGCGGGTACCAGCCGGTCGCGTACGCGCCGCTGAGCGGCCCGGCGTCGCCGCCGGTGGCGTCGACCACCGACTGCTGGAAGCTGCCGATCACCGAGGCGAGCTGGGTCCGCCGGGGCTCCAGCCGCCGGTACGGGTCGAGCAGGTTGGCGGTGGACTCGGAGCCGAGCGCGACGGTGACGCAGTTCCCGGCCCGGTCGTCGCCGATCGCCTTCCGGGCGATCTCGGTGTAGTTGTTCGAGCGCTCGGGGGCCTTGACGTCGACCAGCTTGACCCCGGCCGGCTTGAGCACCCCGGCGAGGAAGCCGAGCAGGGTGTCGCCGGCCCGGGTGTCCGGGCGGATCACCGACACGCTCTTGCAGCCGGCCTCGACCAGCTGCTGGCCGCTGCCCGCGATCAGCGCGGGGGTGCCGCCGGAGACCGGGTAGGCGATCGGGCTGTTGAACTCCGGCGTGGAGAGGCCGTACCCGCCGATGTACGGGATGCCGGCCTCCTCCAGCGGCGGGATGAAGCTCGAACCGTACTGGCTGTACGAGCCGACCACCGCGAGCGCACGGGCGGCCACCGCCTGGCGGGCGCACTCCGCCGCGCCGTCGGCGGTGTCGTGCTCGTTGCAGGTGAGCACCTTGATCCGGCGGCCGAAGAGCCCGCCGGAGGAGTTGAGCTCACGGCCCACCGCCTCGGCCAGCGCGGTCATCCCGGGCCGGTCCGAGGACCCGGTGCCGGACGGGGCCCAGGTCATCACGGTGATGTCGTCGGCACCGGCCGCGTCGGCGGGACCGCCGCAGGCGGAGAGCAGGGCGGGCAGCAACAGGGCGGCGGCCACCGCCCCGGCGGTGCGACGGCATCGGCCGGCCCGGCTCAGGGCTCCGGTCGGCTGTGCGAGCTCGGGTCCGCTCCGCCTCATGATGGGGTGCCCCTCCTAGGTCACAGAACTGCAGGCCAGGTCGGCCGGATTCAGCCTTGACCGGGCGGAGTGCGCCGAGAGGGACGAAAAGCGAACGACGGGCCAACGGGGGCGGAACTCCGGGTGGGCAGGCGCAGTGACGCGAGTAGAACGTGTGAAGTCGGGGCACGTAGCATCGATCCACATGTCCGCCAGTACAAGTTCTTCGCATCGGTCTGACCGAACCCCTTCTCGTAGCGGGCACCGCTCAAGCACGATGGGCGGCATGCCGCTCAACGACCTGCCCTGGTGGCGCTGGCGTGCCCGACTGCGCTCGGCGCTGCACATGCTGTCCGACCCCGCCTTCCAGCAGCACACCTGGCTGACCGGCCGGAGCGGCTTCGGTGACGTCACCGACGCCGTCTACCGCCTGGTCGAGGACACCTGGCTGGACCGCTGGCCGGCCGAGAAGTACCTCGGCACCATCCTGCGCGACGCCGAGGAGGCGGCCCTGGTGGACGCCGCCGTGCTGCGGGTGCTCCGGGTGCTGCACGAGATCGGTGCGGACGCCCACGCCACCGCCTACCTGGCCCACCCCGGCTGGCCCGAGGCGGTCGACGCGGCGAGGGCCGCGCACGTCCGGCTCGCACTGGCCGACGGCGAGGACCCGGACGAGCCGCCGCGCTCGCTGGAGGTGCTGCGGATCCTCACCCGGGTCGGCTGACGTCCGTACTGCGGTCGCTCCGACCGGCCGGGTCCGGTCTGTGACACCCTGGACGATCCGCCACCAGCGACCGCAGAACGGAACGACACCCGTGGACCAGCCGACGGCCAGCGCCCAGTACGTCCTCACGCTGTCCTGCCCGGACAAGCAGGGCATCGTGCACGCGGTCTCCAGCTACCTCTTCATGACCGGCTGCAACATCATCGACAGCCAGCAGTTCGGGGACGGGGACAGCGGGCTGTTCTTCATGCGGGTGCACTTCTCGGCCGAACAGCCCGTCAGCACCGAGAAGCTGCGGGCCAGTTTCGCGGCGATCGGCGCCTCGTTCCGGATGGACTGGCGGATCACCCCGAGCGCGGAGCGGATCCGGGTGGTCCTGATGGTCAGCAAGTTCGGGCACTGCCTGAACGACCTGCTGTTCCGCACCCGGATCGGCGCGCTGCCGGTGGAGATCGCCGCGGTGGTCTCCAACCACACCGACTTCCGCGAGCTGACCGAGTCGTACGGTATCCCGTTCCACCACCTGCCGGTGAACCGGGAGAACAAGGCCGAGGCCGAACAGCAGCTGCTCGACCTGGTCGCGGCCGAGCGGGTCGACCTGGTGGTGCTGGCCCGCTACATGCAGGTGCTCTCGGACGACCTGTGCAAGGCGCTGACCGGACGCATCATCAACATCCACCACTCGTTCCTGCCGAGCTTCAAGGGTGCCAAGCCGTACCACCAGGCGCACACCCGGGGCGTGAAGCTGATCGGTGCCACCGCCCACTACGTCACCGCCGACCTGGACGAGGGCCCGATCATCGAGCAGGAGGTCGCCCGGGTCACCCACGACGTGACGCCCGACCAGCTGGTCGCGGTCGGCCGCGACGTCGAGTGCCAGGCACTGGCCCGCGCGGTCAAGTGGCACAGCGAGCACCGCGTGCTGCTCAACGGCACCCGCACGGTCGTCTTCGCCTAGGCGGCCCCCGGCGGCGCCGCGGCCGGGCTACGGACGCGACAGCAGCGGTGCGGCCCGGAGCACGTCGCGGATCGCGGTGCGGTCGCCGTACTCACCGGCCGGGATCCGGTCGGGGTCGCGGTGGGCGGCCACCAGGTTGCAGAACTCCAGCCCGTCCAGGACGAGTTCGGCCACCTGTGGGCCGCCGGTGCCGGGCCCGTCGAGCGGAATCAGCCATTCCCCGGCGGCGGGCCCCTCGATGACCAGCCGCAGCACCCGCCCGGGCCCGGTGAGCGGCGGCCGGACGGCGGCCAGCGCCACCGGCAGCATCCGGACCGCCAGATCGACCATCAGCCGCAGGTGCCGGGGCAGCGGCGGCGGGTAGGGGTAGTCCACCGCGCGGGCGATGTCGTCGCCGTGCACCCAGCACTCGAAGGCCCGGTCCACGAAGGCGTCCCGGAGCGGGAGCCGGGCGAAGCCGAAGTCCACCACCGCGCCGCCCTGCGGCCGGAGCGCGGCGCTGCGCACCAGGGCGTGGCTCTGCCGCCGCCACTGCGCCCGGACGGTGCCCGGGTCGGCGCCGCGCTGGACGGCCAGCAGCCGCGCGGTGCGGGCCAGCACCCCGGCGGCCGGTCCTTCGGGTGCCGGGGCCGCGGCACCGGGGGTGCTCTGCGCGGGGACGCGGGCCGGGACGGCCACCGGTGCGCCCGGGACCGGGTCGGGCAGCCCGAGCCCGGGGGCGAGGTAGCCGTCGACGGCGGTCAGGTGGCCCAGCACCTCGGCCGGCCGCCACCGCTGCACCCCGCCGTACCAGGGGAGTTCGGCCACCTCCTGCCACTCCTCCGGGCCGAGGTCGCGCAGCAGCGCGTCCAGCTTGGCGGTCTCGGTGGCGTACGGCGCGGCCCAGCGCGGGACCGGGAGCCGGGCCGGGCGGCGGGCGAGGCACCAGTCCAGCACCTGCTGGCGGAGCGAGCCCGCCGGGTCCAGCGGTTCGTCGGGGGAGAGCCGGCCCGCCGCGTTCCGCAGCCGGGTGGCCTCCTCGGCGCACTCGGGGCAGCCCGCCAGGTGCTGCGCCAGCTCGGCGGCCTCGCGGCGCGGGCAGGCGTCCAGCGCCCAGGCGCCGAGCAGCGAGCGGAACGCCTCGTGCCGGAGTTCGGCCGCCGGACCGTCCTCGTACGTCACGACTCACCCTCCTCGTCGGCCAGTTCGGTGGCGAGCAGTTGGAGGGCCAGCCGGAGCCGCTGCTTGGCGGCCTGCTCGGTGATGCCCAACTGCCGGGCGGTCTCCCGGTAGCTGCGGCCGTCGAACCAGGCCAGCGCGATGGTCTCGCGCAGCGGGTGCGGCAGCGAGTCGACCACGTACTGGGCCCGGGCGGCACCGGCCCGCTCGCGCAGCTCGTGGTCGTCGGTCCGGTCCAGCCGGAGCCGGTCCAGGGCGCGGCGCCGGGTCAGCGATCCGAGCCAGGAACGGAGCGAGCCCTGCCGGGGGTCGAACGACTCGGGGTGCTCCCAGAGTTGGCCGAAAACCTCCCGGGTGAGCTGCTCGGCGGCGGTCTGGTCGGCCAGGATCCGGCCCGCCAGACCGTGCACCAGCGGGGCCAGCCGGTCGTACAGCTCGGCCAGCGCGGTCTCTTCGCCGCGGGCCAGCCGCCAGTGGATCTGCTCGTCCCAGCTCGGGACCGGTCCGGCGGTCTCCATCGCCCCTCCCGCTCGCTCACCTCCACGGTAGCTGGCCGAGAATCATCGGCGAGGGGAATCGTATGAAGAAGTTTCGAATCGTCAGTTGACGGTGGCGGTACGGACTTTCGGCCGTTCGACCGGCGGTGGACAGATGTAGGAAGGGTGGTTCGCTCGTGGCGGCCGTCCTATCCGCGCCGCTGCGCGGTACCTTTCGTTACGCTCGCGCCGTTCCGCCGGAAGGCCAGGTCGGGGCGGGTGGCCGGACGATCGCCGGTGCGACGCTCGCCAGGATGAGCGGGACAGTATGCACTGCGCTGTCCCCCCATCGCTGGAATATGCCCGAAGCGCTTGCTGCGACCGTCCTGCCGGATCATTCTGAGGCGTATTCGTGACGGAGCCACGGCCGGTCCGACCGGGCCTCGAACTGCGAGTGCGGGTGGTGGAGCGGTGCAGGTACTTCAGGTGCAGTTGGCGGTCCAGGCGGACCCGGCCGAGGTCGGCCGGGCGCGCCGGTGGGTGCGCTCGCGGCTCCAGGGACACGGGCTCGACCCGGACGCGCCGATCGCGGAGACCCTGGTGCTGGTGGTCTCCGAACTGGTCACCAACGCGGTGGTGCACACCGGTTCGCCGGCCGTGCTCCGGCTCTCCGTGCCGCTGCCGGAGGGTGACGGGCCGTCGGCCCCCACGCTGGTCCGAGTCGAGGTGGCCGACGGCAGCTGTACCGCGCCCGCCCCCCGGCACGCGGCGGGTGACGCGACCAACGGGCGCGGGCTGGAGCTGGTGGAGCTGCTCTGCGAGCGCTGGGGCTGGTACCCGGACGGCTCCGGCAAGCGGGTCTGGTGCGAGATCGGCGACGGTGCGACGGCGGTCCCGGCACTGGAGCGGACCAGCGGCGCAGGGGGCGCACTGATCGCGTAGGTGTCCGCCGTGTGCTCCCGTGCCTCGGTAAATGCGCCGCAACCATTCCGAATTTCCGACAACCCATTGACGTGACGTATCCAACTGATCACTCTTGGGTGCAGTTCTCCGTTGTGAGGGGACGCCGAGGGAGCTGTAGGGGGCTGGTCCTTCCTCGGCGAGTACGGAGCGCTCGGTGCACGGGTCAGGGGCCCCGGGCACGCCGATCGGACGGCGGCCGTCGTGCCGCGCGCGTGGCACGTATGCCGCCGCCGTCCGATCGTGATCATTCGTGACCGTAAACCACTGGCAATCCAGGTGGTCTACACCAAAACTGCTGGGGTGACGCTCCCCGAACTACAGGACCGGCAGGCCGGATCCGACCCGGCCACCGACCCGACGACCACCGACCCGGCAGCCGGGACCCCGGCGATCTGGTCCCGCAACTTCCGGTACTACTTCACCGCCCGCGGCGCCGGCCTGCTCGGTGACGCGATGCTCCCGGTCGCGGTCACGGCCGGTCTGGTCAGTGCCCACCACGACGCCAGCACCGTCGGCTTCGCGCTCGCCTTCCTCTTCGGCCCGTTCGCCGGCCTGGTGCTGTTCGGCGGCGTCCTCGCCGACCGGTTCACCGCCCGCCGGATGATGATCGGCGCCGACCTGCTCAACCTGACCACCCGGGTGCTGCTCGCGGTGCTCTTCTTCCGCGGCATCGACCAGCTCTGGCAGCTCTACCTGCTGCTCGCGCTGGCCGGCACCGCCGCCGCGATGTTCCAGCCCGGCGCCGCCTCCACCGTCCCGCTGGTGGCCCGGGACGTCCAGGGCGCCAACGGCGTACTGCGCACCGCCGAGGCCTTCGCCGCCCTGCTCGGCCCGGCCCTGGCCGGCGCCCTGGCCGCCGTCGCCACCGGCTGGGTGATGGTGATCGCGGCCGTCACCTACGGGATCAGCGCGGTCTGCCTGTTCGCGCTCCGGCTCGGCACCGTCCCGGCCCCGCCGCACGGTGACAGCCTCTGGCGCAACCTGGTGGTCGGCTGGCACGAGTTCAGGGCCCGCAGCTGGCTCTGGGGCGTCATCGTGATCTGGCTCTTCTTCACCGTGCTCGGCTGGGGCCCGCTGCTCCCGGTCTCATCCGGGCTGGTCATCCCCGAGTACGGCGGCACCGCCTACTTCGTGGTCAACTGCGCGTTCGGCGCCGGCACCGTGATCGGCGGCCTGCTCGCGGTCCGGTACAAGCCCGAACGCCCGCTCGCCGTCGGGGCGGTGGCGATGCTCGCATTCCCGCTCTACCCGCTCGGCATCGTGCTCGGCTGGCCGGTCTGGCTGCTCGCCGCCGCCCAGGTGGTGGTCGGCACCGGGCTGACCTTCTGGAGCGTCATGTGGGCCACCAGCGTGCAGACCCAGGTCCCCGGTGAGGTGCTCAACCGCATCCACGCGTACGAAGTGGCCGGTTCGGTCTGCATGTTCCCGATCGGCAGCGCGCTCTCGGGCCCGGCCACCGAGGCCTTCGGCGCGGACCGCGTGCTCGGGGTCGGCATCGCGGTCTCGCTGCTGGCGGTCGCGGCCCTGCTGCTGGTCCGTCCCATCCGCACCCTGCGCCGCGTCCCCGACCGTCCCTGACCCGGTCCGACCGGGAGGTGGCGGTGTTTCGCCGCAGGTTGGCAGCTCAGGGCCTCGTCCGGGGGGCCGCACCGAGGAAGGATCGGCCCGTGAACGAAGCCCCCGCCGCCGCGTCCCCCGCCGCCGCGCCCGCCGACGCCCCGCCCGCCGCCCGACCGCCCCGCCTGCACTACGCCTGGGTGGTGGCGGGCGTCGCGCTGCTGGTGCTGCTCGGCTCGGCCGGCTTCCGGTCCGCCCCCGGGCTGATGATGGACGCGCTGCACACCGAGTTCGGCTGGTCGCACGGGACCATCTCCGGCGCCGTCTCGGTGAACCTCACCCTCTACGGCCTGACCGCCCCGTTCGCCGCCGCGCTGATGGACCGGTTCGGGGTCCGGCTGGTGGTCGTGGCCGCGCTGCTGACCATATCCACCGGCGCCGGCCTCACCATGCTGATGACCCAGAGCTGGCAACTGGTGCTCTGCTGGGGCGTGTTGGTCGGCCTCGGCTCGGGCTCGATGGCGGGCGCGTTCGCCACCACGGTCTCGGGGCGCTGGTTCGCCGCCCGGCAGGGCCTGGTCACCGGGGTGCTGACCGCCGCCGGAGCGGCGGGCAACCTGGTCTTCATGCCGCTGCTCGCCTGGCTGGTCGAGCAGCACGGCTGGCGCACCGCCGTGGTGGTGGTCTCCTGCTCCGCGACCGCGGTCGCGCTGCCGGTGCTGGTCCTGATGCGCGAACGCCCGGCCGACCTCGGCCTGCTCCCGTACGGCGCGACCGAGCAGCCGCCCGCGCCCAGGACCGACGGCAGCGCGATCCTGCGCAGTCTGCGGATCCTCCGCGAGGCCTGCCGCAGCCGGGCCTTCTGGCTGCTGGCCGGCTCGTTCGCGATCTGCGGCGCCACCACGGCCGGCCTGGTCGGCACCCACTTCATCCCGGCCGCGCACGACCACGGCATGCCGGTCACCACGGCGGCCGGACTGCTCGCCATGGTGGGCGTCTTCGACGTGGTGGGCACGATCGCCAGCGGCTGGTTCACCGACCGGTTCGACTCCCGGGCCCTGCTGATCGCGTACTACGCGCTGCGCGGGCTCTCGCTGCTCCTGCTGCCGCAGCTCTTCGCCGGTTCGCTGCAGCCGCCGATCCTGGCCTTCGTGATCTTCTACGGCCTGGACTGGGTCGCCACCGTCCCGCCGACCATCGCACTCTGCCGCCGCCACTTCGGCGCCGACGCACCCGTGGTGTTCGGCTGGGTGCTCGCCTGCCACCAGCTCGGCGCCGCCGCGGTGGCCGGGCTGGCCGGGCTGAGCCGGGACCGCTTCGGCGACTACGACCTGGCCTGGTACGGCGCCGGCGCACTCTGCGCGGTGGCCGTCCTGCTCTGCCTGGCCCTGGGCCGGGGCACCACCGCCGGGAAGGCCGTCCCGGCCGCCGATTAGGCTCGGTGCCCATGACGCTCACCTTCATCCTGGACCCCGAACTGACCCCCGAGCTGCGCGACGGGATCGTCTCGCTCTGGACGGCGGTGACCAACGCGGGCGGCGCCGTCGGGTTCGTCCCGCCGGTGACGGAGGACCAGGTCCGGGTGACGGCGGAGAAGCAGTTCGCCGGGCTCGGCCCCGGGCAGCCCGACCGGCTGCTGGTCGGCTTCGAGCCCAGCGGGCGGCCGGCGGCGGCGCTGTTCTTCGAGGACATGCGGTTCGACCTGATGGACCACTGGCGGATGCTCAAGCGGGTCATGGTGGACCCCGGCCTCCAGGGCCGGGGGTACGGCGCCGAGTTGATGGCCGAGGCCGCCCGGGTCGGCACGGCGGCCGGCTGGGCCGGTCTCAAGCTCACCCTGCGGGGCGGCCAGGGGCTGGAGGAGTTCTACCTCCGCTGCGGCTACACCGAGGTCGGCCGCGTCCCCGGCGCGATCCGGGTCGCCCCGGGCGACGACCGCGACGACGTCACCATGTGGCTCGCGCTGCAGCCGTAGCGGCCCTGGGCCCCGGTGCGCAGATACCGGGGCGGTTGCCGATGTGAAGGCATGCTTCACTGGATAGCCGCGCCAGCCGTACCCCCGCAGTGAAGGACGTCCTCGTGAGCAGCAAGAAGCACGCCACGCTCCGCTACACCTCGATGCGCCTGAGCATCTTCCTGTCGTGCCTGCTGGTCGCCATGCTGCTCGGCCACTTCGGCGTCATCCCGGTCACCGGCAGCACCGGCGTCGTCTTCCTGGTGCTGATCGCGGGCCTGGTCTCGGCCCCGCTCAGCTACGTCATGCTCAGCAAGCAGCGGGACGAGATGTCCGCGCAGCTGGCGGAGAAGGTCGCGACCCGCCGGTCCCGTTCGGCCGAGGTCGCCGCCGAGGAGGACGCCGCCGACGACGCCGCCCGCGCCGCGGCCGCCGCCCGGTCGCAGGGCTGACCGGCCGACCCCGGCCGGACCCCGACCCCGAGCAGCGGATGACCACGCCAGAGCCGCCCGCCCCGGGCCCGTCCAGGCGGCCGACCGGCCGGGACGTGGCGCGGCTGGCCGGGGTGTCGCAGGCGACCGTCTCGCTGGTGTTCTCCGGGGCGGAGGCCGGCCAGCGGGTGTCCGAGGCGACCCGGGAGCGGGTCCGGACGGCGGCCCGGAGCCTGGGCTACCGGCCGCAGGCGGCGGGCCGTCAGCTCCGGCTGGGCCGGAGCGGGATGATCCTGCTCGCGGTGCCGAACATCCTCGGTCCGTTCTTCGGCCGGGTGCTGGTGGGGGTGCACGAGGAGGCGGGGAAGCACGGCCTGGCCGTGGTGGTCAGTTCGGGCTGGGGGAGCGCGACGCTGGCCGAGGCGGCCACCACCAGCCGGTTCGACGGGCTGCTGGTCTGCTCGCCGGACGACAGTCAGCTCGGTGCGCTGCCCGCCGACACCCCGGCGGTGTTCCTGGACGCCGACCCGCAGCTGGTCGACCCGGGCACCGGCCGGACCCGCCCCACCGTCGAACTGGACGTCGCGGGCGGCATGCGGGCCGCGGTCGAGCACCTGGCCGCACTCGGCCACCGGCGGATCGGCCACCTGCGCTCGACCCACTCCGCTTACACCTTCCGGGTCCGGCAGGCCGCGTTCGAGGCGGCCACCGCGGGCCTCGACGTGGTCGAACTGGGCGTCACCCTGAACGAGGGCCAGCGGGCCGCGCGGGCCGCCGCGCACGAGCTGCTCAGCCGTCCCGACCGGCCGTCCGCGGTGGTCTGCGACGACGACGTGGTGGCCTCGGGCCTGTACCAGGCGGCCGCCGAGCTCGGGCTGCGGATCCCGGCGGACGTCTCGGTGGTGGGCATCGACAACATCCCGGTGGCCGACCTGCTGGCCCCGCCGCTCACCACCGTCGACCTGCCGGGCGAGGAGCTCGGCCGGGCCGGGGTGGCCGCACTGGCGACCCTGCTCCGCGGCGAGCCGGTCCCGCCGGTGGCGCCGCTGGCCACCGGGCTGGTGCTGCGCAGCTCCACCCGCTCGGCGCAGTAGGCCATCTGACGACCTGTTGGTCCTACCGGTGGACAACTCCGCCGTGGCGCCGCATGCTGCCCCGGATCCGGCCGTCAACTGGCGGAATGTGGAAGAAATCCCGGGTTCCCCGGCTGCTGACGGCCCTGGGGGTGCTCTCCGCCGGTCTCTTCGCCGGCACCTTCGCGGGTGTCCCGAACGCCCGGGCGGCGATCACCTTCACCAAGACGGTGGACAAGGCCAGCCCCGCACCGGGTGAGAACGTCACCTACACCCTCAGCTACACCTGCTCGCAGGTGGACTGCGCCAACGGCACCATCACCGACGCCCTGCCGGCCGGGATGGAGTTCGTCGGCTGGACCCCGGACGCCACCACGGTGGACGTCGACGCCTCGACCGTGCCGGCCGCCGGGGCGCACGGCGGCACGATGAACATCGTGCTGAACGATCTGACGCCCGGCACCACCGCGACGGTCAAGGTCACCCTGAAGTTCCCCAACTTCACCACCGCCAACGGCAGTCAGGCGGTCAACTCGGCCACCTTCGCGGCCGACGGCGAGACCCCGCAGACCGCCACCGCCACCACCACGGCGGTGGTGCAGCCGCAGTACAAGGTGACCAAGGGCGTCCAGACCAGCAGCCAGGACGGCCGCACGGTGACGTACCAGTTCAGCACCTGCTCGACCGACGGGGTACCGAACGTCGACCTGGACGCGGCCACCCTGCTGGACAGCCTGCCGGTCGGCGCGGTGGTCGACACCTCGCGGTCGCCGGGCTGGACCTCGGGCGGGCCCGGGCCGAACACCTGGCAGTACGACGTCGGCCCGTTCGTCTCCGGCAACGGCCAGGCGGGCTGCCGCAACCCCGGGGTGCTGGTGGTCAACTACCCCGACCCGACCTTCCCGACCGGCTCCACCGCCACCAACACCGTGACCATGGCGGGCGACCCGCTCGGCCCCGACGCCGGGCGCGACCTGTCCACCGCCACCGCCGTCTCGCCGACCTTCCAGGACGCCAGCACCGGTGTGGTGGTCACCGCCGCCAAGAACTGGGGCGGTACGTACTCCTCCGGTGACATCGCCCCGTTCAGCCTGTTCCCGGTGAACACCGCGGGGCCGATCACCAGCATGGTGGTGACCGATCCCGGTACCGGCACCACGGACGGCCTCTACAACTGGCTGGTCCCGCAGAGCATCCAGCTGGAGGCGTGGAACCCGACCAGCATCGCGCTGACCCTCGAGTACCGGCTGAACGGCGACCCGGCCTGGCAGGCCTTCAGCCCGACCACCGCGCTGAACGGGGCGAACGCCCGGCGGATCACCTTCGCCGCCGCGAGCGACCCGGCGAACGACGTGCTCGGCATCCCGGCCGGCCGCCGGCTGGACGGCCTGCGGTTCAGCTGGGCCGGGCCGATCCCGACCGGCTGGAGCCCGGGCAACTCGATCCAGGTGCTGAGCCAGATCGTCGCCACCGGACACGACGGCCGGACCGCGCCGACCCCGCTGCGCAACTGTGTGGACGTCACCGGCAGCGTGGCCGGTACCAGCCAGACCGCCAACGCCTGTGCCGAGGCCACGGTCACCGCCGCCACCAACCTCGGCGCCGCCAAGACCACCACGGCGGGCGCGGTGATCGCCCCCGGCGCCACCGCCACCTTCCAGGTGGTCCCGTACAACCGGACCGGCTACACCCTCGACCGGCCGCTGGTCCTGTACGACCTGCTGCCGCCCGGCATGGTCTACGTGGACGGCTCCGCCCGGCCCGACCCGAGCTGGCCGGAGAGCAAGGCACCGCAGGAGGTCAAGGTGCTGCCCGGCCAGGACGGCCGCCAGCTGCTCCGGATGACCTGGCCCGCCGGCGCCCCGGACATGATGTACCTGCACGACAGCCTCGCCTACCGGATGCTGTTCGAGGCCGAGGCGGCGGGCAGCGCCCAGCCGGGCACCCTGACCAACGACGTGTACGTCACCGTCGACGGGCCGACCGCCCCGGTCAGCTGCATGTACTACCGCGCCGACACCTCGGTCCCCGACACCGGCGACCTGAACGGGAACGGCAACACCACCGAGAAGCTCTGCCACGCCTCGTCCCAGGTGCAGATCCAGGTGCCGGCCGTGCTGCGGGCCTTCAAGGAGGTGAAGGGCGACGAGGACAAGGGCTACGGCAGCTCCGGCACCTCCTCGCCCGGCGGTGCGATCTCGTACCGGATGACCGTGCGCAACGACTCCCCCGAGGCCGTCACCGACTTCACGGCGTACGACCGGCTGCCCGCCCCCGGGGACGCGTACGTGCTGCGGCCGGGCACCCCGCGCGGCAGTGCGTGGGCGCCCTCGCTCACCGAACCCATCGTCAGCAGCGACCCGGCCGTGGTGGTCGAGTACTCCACGGCGGCGGACCCGTGCCGTCCGGCCGCGCTCGGCGGTCCGGCCGGATGCAGTCTGGCCGCGGAGTGGACCACGGCCTTCCCCGGCCCGGGGCTGGCCACCTGGTTCCGGATCACCCGGCCGGGCACGCTGCCCTCGGGCGGGCTGTTCACGCTGACCTGGCCGATGGTCGCCTCGATCGACGCCCCCGAGGGTGCGTTCGCCTGGAACAGCTTCGCGTACACCGCCACCGACAGCACCGGTACGCCGCTGCTGCCCGCCGAGCCGGCCAAGGTCGGCGTCGGTGTCCACCACCGGAAGCCGCTGAACAACTCGATCGGCGACTTCGTCTGGGACGATCTCGACCGGAACGGCCTGCAGGACCCGGGCGAGCCCGGCGTGCCCGGGGTCACCGCCCACCTGCTGGACGCCAAGGGCCGGGAGGTCCGCGGCAACAACGGCAAGCCGATCAGCTCCACCTCGAACGGGCGGGGGATCTACCTGTTCGGGCGGCTGCCGGACGGGACCTACTCGGTCCGGTTCGACCTGGCGACGCTGCCGGCCGGGGCCACCGTGACGCTGAAGGACGCGGTGCGCCGGACGGCTGCCAGCGCGGAGGACTCGGACGCCGACCCGGTGACCGGGCTGACGCCGCAGGTGCTGGTCGCCGGGGGCGAGGCCCAGCTCAACCTGGACCTGGGTCTCGTGCTCCCGCCGAAGCCCACGCCTCCGCCGTCGCCGTCGCCGACGCCGGCCCCGACGGTGGAGCCGAGCGTTTCGCCGACTCCGCCGCCCTCGCCGTCGCCGACCGGGGGGCTGCCGGTCACGGGGTCGGACTTCCCGCTCGCGCTGCTCGGGCTGCTGGCACTGTCACTGGGTGCGGCGGGCGCGGTGCTGGGCCTGACCACACGTCAGCGAGGGCGCCACTGACCCAGGGAGGCTCGGGCGAACGGCGGAAGCGCCTAACCCTGCACGCTGAAGGTGGCCTCTGCCGGGGTCGGCGTCGCAGTTCCCCGAGCCTCTGACGGCTTGACCAGGCGGCCCCGGGCGGCGAAGAGCAGGCAGCCGCCGAGGCCTATCCCGGCGGTGGAGCAGAGGGCTACGGCGGTGAGGGAGTGCGAGACCAGGGCTCCCGAGACGGCGTAGCCCGCTGCGTTGCCGGTGGCGAAGAGGGTGATCAGCCAGGCGAACGCCTCGGTGACGGTGCCGGTGGGGGCCAGCTCGGCGATCAGGACGAAGGCGGCGGCGAGCAGCGGGGCCAGGCCGATGCCGGAGAGCAGGGCGAGGGCGGACATCGGCAGCGGGGCGGGGAGCAGCAGCAGCGGCAGGTACGAGGCGGCCATCGCCAGCGCGATCACCCAGGTCCGGGTGGCGGTGGTGCTGCGCCACTTCACGGCGCCGTAGCCGAGTGCGCCGACCAGCCCGCCGAGGGCGGCCAGGGCGAGCAGCAGCCCGGCGCCGCCGGGGAGGCCGCCCCTGTGGTCCTCGGCGTAGGCGATGAAGAGGACGTTCTGGGCGCCGACCGTCCAGCCGGCTCCGGCCAGGCCGATCAGCAGCAGGACCAGGCCGGGGGAGCGGAGCGGGCCGAGCAGGCCCGAGGAGGGGTGCCGGGCGGGGGCCCGCCAGGCCCGGGCGGGTGCGGCGGTGGCGACCACCAGGGCACCGGCCAGGCCGAGTCCGGCGGCCGTCCACAGGGCTGTGGACGGGGAGAACGCGGCGGCGATCCCGGCCACTGCCAAGGGGCCGGCCACGTAGAGCAGTTGCTGGGCGGCGGAGTCGAAGGCGTACGCGGTGTCGAGCTGCTCCTCCTCGACCACGGCGGGCCACAGGGCGCGCAGGCAGGGTTCCAGCGGGGGCATCGCCAGCCCGGCGATCGCGGCGCCGAGCGGGGCGGCCCAGGCCGAGCCGGGGGCGAGGGCGAGCAGGGCGTAGCCGACGCCGGCCACCACGGCGGAGGCGAGCAGGACCCGCGGCTGCCCGGTCCGGTCCACGATCCGCCCGAGCACCGGGCCGCCGATCGCGGCGGCGATCGCGTACGCGGCGGTGGCCAGCCCGATCGCGCTGTACGGGGTGCCGGCCTCGCGCAGGGCGAGGGCGATCACCAGCGCGGTCATGCCGGCGGGGAGGCGGCCGAGCAGGGTGCCGAGCAGGAGACGGGTGACGTGCGGGGCGCGGAGCAGGGCGAGGTAGCCCATGGAATTCGGGTCTCCAGACGGCATGAGGGTGGCGGCAAGGTCATAAGTTATACGTATAACCGGATCGGGGTCAATCGAGCGGCGGGAACCGGGCGGGATCGTTCGTCGTCTGACAGTCCGACAGCTGATCACTCGCCAGGCCGGACCGGGACGCCGGCCGTGACCGGCCGCCGGGCGGACGGGAAGCCGCTCCGGGGGCCGCAGGTACGGATGAACAAGCCCAGGACCCGTGACCCGATGGCCGGCCCGCTGCGCCGCGCCTCGATGTTCTGCCTGCTGCTGGTGCTCGCCCTGATGGCCCGGGCCACCTGGCTGGCCGTGGCCGAGGCGGACACCTACGCGCAGCACCCGGCCAACGCCAGGCTCGCCATCGACCGCTACGCCCAGCCGCTCGGCAACATCCTGGTCGGCGGGCAGCCGGTGACCGGCTCGGTGCCGACCGACGGCCCGCTCGCCTACAAGCGCAGCTACACCGACGGCCCGCTCTACGCCCCGCTGACCGGCTACACCTCGCAGGCGTACGGCAGCAACCAGCTGGAGAGCCTCTTCGCCGACCTGCTGGACGGCAGCGACCGGCGGCTGACCGGTCCGGTCGCGGCGGTGACCGACCCGCTCACCCGGTCCCGGCCCGCCGGTGGCGACGTGGTCACCACCGTCGACCCCGCGGTGCAGCGGGCCGGCTGGGACGCGCTCGGCGGGAAGCAGGGCGCGGCGGTGGCGCTCGACCCGGCCACCGGACGCGTTCTGGGGCTGGTCTCCACCCCGTCCTACGACCCGTCCGGGATCACCGGGCGGGGCAAGGCGGACGAGCAGGCCTGGCAGCGGCTCGGTGCGGACAGCGGCAGGGCGATGGTGAACGGCGCCCTGCGCTCCACCCTCGCGCCCGGTTCGACCTTCAAGCTGGTGGTCGCCGCCGCCGCGCTGGAGCGCGGCCGCTACCCGGACGTGGACACCCCGACCGACAGCCCCAACCCGTACACCCTGCCCGGGACCAGGGTGGTGCTGACCAACGAGTCGGCCAGCGCCCCGTGCGCGGACGCCACCCTGCGGACGGCGCTGCGGTACTCCTGCAACAACGTCTTCGCCAAACTGGCCGCCGACCTCGGTGAGGCCGAACTCTCGGCGCAGGCGGCCAAGTTCGGCTTCAACCTGACCCAGCTGGACACCCCGGTGCGGGCCTCGGCCAGCGTCTATCCGGCGGGGATGGAGCCGTCCCAGGTGGCGCTCACCGGGATCGGCCAGTTCTCGGTCACCGCGACGCCGCTGCAGATGGCGATGGTCTCGGCGGCGATCGCCAACGACGGGGTGCTGATGCGGCCGTCCACCGTGTCGGAGCTCACCGACCACTCGGGGCGGACGGTGCAGGAGTTCCCGCCGGTGGAGCTGGGCCGGGTGATGAGCGGGGCGACCGCGAAGCAACTGCAGTCCGCCATGGTCTCGGTGGTCACCGACGGCACCGGGAGGTCGGTCGCGATCAAGGGCCTGACGGTCGGCGGCAAGACCGGCACCGCCCAGCAGGGGGTGAACAACAGCGGCCTGCCGTACGCCTGGTTCACCTCGTACGCCGACGACGGCAAGGGGCACCGGATCGCCGTCGCCGCCGTGGTGCTGAACGGGTCCGACGACCGCTCCGAGATCAGCGGCGGCGGTCTGGCGGGCCCGGTGGTCAAGGCGATGACGGAGGCCTACCTGAAGCGGTGACCCCCGGGGCGCCCGGGTGGTTCGTGGCCGTCATCAAACAAGTACTTTGAACATCTCAAAGGTTTATTGCTACTGTGTCGGCCATGACCACCTCAGGCGCGCCCCGGCAGCAGGACATGAGCCCCCCGCTCATGCGCTGCGCGTGCCTGCCCAGCGCTGTGGACAGCGGTCGCGCCTGTCGCACCGTCAGCTGTATTCGGGCGGCACGTCGCCCCTGAGGCCCCCGGCTCCTCCCCGCCGTGGTCGGCCCCGGCCGTGTCGCCGCCCCGTCCTCCCCTCCCCCTTCTCCTTCCTCGGAGCCGCACCACCATGTCCACAGCGCCCGCGCCCACCTTCCTCGCGAAGGTCCGCACCGTCCCCTTCTGGGCCCAGATCGTCCTCGGTCTGGTCCTCGGCCTGCTGCTCGGCTACGTCGCCCGGGTCCAGGACGTCGCCTGGCTGACCACCACCCTGGACACCATCGGCAAGACCTTCGTCCAGCTGCTCAAGCTGGCGGTGCCGCCGCTGGTCTTCACCGCGATCGTGCTCTCGGTCGCCAACCTGCGCAACGTCACCAACGCCGCCCGGCTGGCCGGCCGCACGCTGCTCTGGTTCCTGATCACCTCGCTGATCGCGGTCGGCGTCGGCCTCGGCCTCGGCCTGCTGACCAACCCGGGCGAGGGCGCCAACCTCTCCACCCAGGGCCTCAAGGCCCCGGAGAAGCCCGGCACCTGGATCGACTTCCTGACCGGCATCATCCCGACCAACATCGCGGACGCCTTCCTCAAGGTGAACGTGCTGCAGATCGTCTTCCTCGGCATCGTGGTCGGCGCCGCCATCCTCAAGGTCGGCGAGAAGGCCGAGCCGGTCCGCAAGCTCAACGAGGCGATCCTCGACCTCACCCAGACCGCCCTGTGGTGGGTCATCCGGCTCGCCCCGCTCGGCACCCTCGGCCTGATCGGCAAGTCCGTCGCCGTCTACGGCTGGGACCTGCTCAAGCCGTTCGCCACCCTGACCATCGACGTCTACGTCGGCTGCGCGATCGTGCTGTTCGGCGTCTACTCGCTGCTGCTGCGCTTCGTCGGCGGTCTCAACCCGCTGAACTTCTTCAAGGGCGCCTGGCCCGCGATCCAGCTCGCCTTCGTCTCCCGCTCCTCGGTCGGCACCCTGCCGGTCACCCGCCGGGTCACCGAGCGCCTCGGCGTCCCGAGCGAGTACGCCTCGTTCGCCGTCCCGTTCGGCGCCACCACCAAGATGGACGGCTGCGCCGCGATCTACCCGTCGCTGGCCGCGATCTTCGTCGCCCAGGTCTACGGCATCGACCTCGGCATCGGCGACTACCTGCTGATCGCCTTCGTCTCGGTCATCGGCTCCGCCGCCACGGCCGGCCTGACCGGCGCGATCGTGATGCTCACCCTGACCCTCTCCACCCTCGGCCTCCCGCTGGAGGGCGTCGGCCTCCTCCTCGCCATCGACCCGATCCTCGACATGATCCGCACCGCCACCAACGTGGCCGGTCAGTCCGTCGTCCCGATCCTGGTCGCGGCCCGCGAGAAGACCCTCGACCTCAACGCGTACAACAACCCCACCGGCGACCTCCTCACCGAGGACGCCCCCAAGGTCGTCATCGCCGCCTGACGCACCGTCGGCCCCAGGGCCCCCGCCGGATCACCGGCGGGGGCCCTTCGACGTTCCGTCAGGGTGCCGCCCCGGCCGGGCAGCGCTCGTCCAGCCAGCGGCGGGCGGCCCCCGGGGTGTCGGTGATCAGCGCGTCCGCGCCGGCGCCGAGCAGGGTCTCCCAGCTCCGGCTGTCGTCGACCGTCCAGGCGTACACGGCCCGGCCCGCGGCGTGCTCGGTGCGGATCCGTTCGGGGGTGGCCAGGACGTGTTCCAGGGAGAGGGCGGCCAGCGGGAGTCCGGCGGGGTCCTGGGCGTACCAGGAGCTCTGGATCAGGGTGACCGGCAGCCGCGGTGCGGCGGCGTGGGCGGTCCTGAGGTGCTGGGGGTAGAAGGAGTAGAGCTCCACGTCGGCCCCGCTCGCCGCGGCCAGTCGGCCGATGACGGTGGCGTCCTCGGGGCGGGCGATCTCCTTGATCTCCAGCAGCAGCCTGGTCCGGCGGCCGCGCAGCCGGTCCAGCAGCTCGGTCAGCCGGGGGATCGGCTCCGGTGGGCCGGGGCCGACGGTGACCCGCAGCCGGTCCAGTTCGGCCGCGGTCAGGTCGGCGACCCGGCCGGTGCCGCCGGTCAGCCGTTCCACGGTCGGGTCGTGGAACAGCACCGGGACGCCGTCCTTGGTGGTCAGGACGTCCGTCTCGATCCAGTCGGCGCCGTCCCGGACGGCGGCGGCGAACCCGGCCATGGTGTTCTCGGGTGCGTTCACCGGGGAGCCCCGGTGCCCGACCACGGCGGGCCGGGGGCAGCCGGACGCGGGAGCCGAGGCGGTCGACGGCCAGGCGAGCAGGACGGTCAGCGCGCAGATGACGACTCTTCGTAGTCGGACCATGTGCCCAGTGATAGCCCACGGCGGGCCCTGCTGCGGGGAGGCCGTCGGATTCGGCGGGCGAGCCGCCCGGTGCGCGCCCCGGGGCCGCTCCGGGTCAGCCCCCCTCGGCGTCCGCCGCCCGGGCCCAGCGCTGGGCGAGCACCGTGCAGACCATCAGCTGGAGTTGGTGGAAGAGCATCAGCGGAAGCACCGTCAGGCCGACGGTGGCGGCCGGGAAGATGATGGTGGCCAGCGGGAGGCCGTTGGCCAGGCTCTTCTTGGAGCCGCAGAACTGGATCGTGACCCGGTCGGGGCGGGGGAAGCCGAGGCGGCGGGAGGCGGCTGCGGTGAAGAGCAGCACCAGGCCGAGCAGGGTCAGGCAGATCGCGCCCAGCCAGAGCAGCTGGGAGACCGTCACCCGGCTCCAGATGCCCTCCCGGACGCCCTCGCTGAAGGCGGTGTAGACGATCAGCAGGATCGAGCCGCGGTCCACCACCAGGGTCACCGAGCGGTGCCGCCGCAGCCAGGGCGCGACCCAGCGCCGGAGCAGCTGGCCGGCGGCGAACGGGGCGAGCAGTTGGAGCAGGATGTCCAGGATCTGCTGCCCGCTGACCTGCACCCCGGTGGAGCCGGACAGCAGCCAGGCCGCCAGCAGCGGGGTGAGCACGATGCCGACCAGGCTGGAGAAGGTGGCCGCGCAGATCGCGGCGGCGACGTTGCCCCGGGCCATCGAGGTGAAGGCGATCGAGGACTGCACGGTGGACGGCAGCAGCGTGAGGAAGAGCACCCCGGTGACCAGTTGCGGGGCGAGCACCGAGGAGGGCAGCAGCCGGGCGGCCTCGCCGAGCAGCGGGAACAGCACGAAGGTGCAGCCCAGGATCAGCAGGTGCAGCCGCCAGTGCCGGGCGCCGGCCAGCGCCTCCTGCGGGGAGAGCCGGGCGCCGTACAGGAAGAAGAGGAGCCCGACCGCGACGCTCACCGAGTCGCTCGCGAGCTCGGCGGCCGCGCCCCGGGCGGGGAACAGGGTGGCCAGGCCGACGGTGCCGAGCAGCAGGAGTAGGTAGCCGTCGATCCCGATCCGGTGCAGTCGGCGGTCGAAGGCCCGTAGCAGGTGCATGGCCCGATCATGCCTGGTGGGGGCTGACGCAGAGGCAGGGGGCCCGCCGCGTCCGAAGACGTGGCGGGCCCCCTTGGTACTGCGCGTCATGCTCTTGCTGGCGACCGGTAGGCCGCCGCCGGACCCGAGGTAGTGGGGTCCAGAGCGATCAGATCATCAGAGGAGATGAATCAGATAGCGGTGACGTTCTCCGCCTGCGGGCCCTTCGGGCCCTGGGTGACGTCGAACGAAACCGCCTGGTTCTCCTCCAGCGAGCGGAAACCGTTCGCGTTGATGGCGGAGTAGTGGACGAAGACGTCGGGGCCGCCGCCCTCCTGGGCGATGAAGCCGAAGCCCTTCTCAGCGTTGAACCACTTGACGGTTCCCTGAGCCATGCCGTTCTCCTTGCGAGGGACGTTTCGGCTACCACACCGTGTGATAGCCGGTCCGCTGCGCTGATCGCCCCGCCTCCGGAAGGGTCCGGAGTTTTTCGATAAAGCTGAAAAACTACAAAAAGCCCGCGGTTACATGCTCCGCAGGCTTCAAGTACTGCAAGGGGAATCAAACTGCAACTGGATGGAACCGTAGCACGCAGCGGCAGCCCCGACCAGGGGTGACCAAGGCCACGCTCCTCGTGTCCCGCGCGCGCGTGGCACAGATAGTGAGCACCCCCTGACCACCCCGCCGGCGTCAACGGGCATACGCTGCGGAGAGCGCACGAAACGGGCAGGTAGGAAGGACGCACGGTGACCGGTCAGGACACGAGTGGCTCGGCGGCGGTACGGCCCAGGGTCGGGCACATCCAGTTCCTCAACTGTCTTCCGCTGTACTGGGGACTGGCCAGGACCGGCAATCTGCTCGACCTCGACCTCACCAAGGACACCCCCGAGAAGCTCAGCGACCAGTTGGTGGGCGGAGCGCTCGACATCGGCCCGATCACCTGCGTGGAGTACCTGCGCAACGCGGACAAGTTGGTGGTGCTGCCCGACATCGCGGTCGGCAGCGACGGCCCGGTGATGTCCTGCGTGATCGTCAGCAAGCGGCCGCTGGCCGAGCTGGACGGCCGCCGGGTCGCGCTCGGCTCCACCTCCCGCACCTCGGTCCGGCTGGCCCGGCTGCTGCTGGAGCAGCGCGAGGGCGTACGGCCCGAGTACTTCACCGCCCCGCCGGACCTGGACGCGATGCTGGCCGAGGCCGACGCCGCCGTGCTGATCGGCGACCCGGCCCTGCGCGCCTCGCTGGAGCAGGCGCCGCAGCAGGGCCTCGCGGTGCACGACCTGGGCGCGATGTGGAAGGAGTGGACCGGCCTCCCCTTCGTCTTCGCGGTCTGGGCCGCCCGCCGCGACTACGCCGAGCGCAGCCCGGAGACGGTGGCCGCGGTGCACCGGGCCTTCCTGGAGTCCCGCGACCTCTCGCTGGCCGAGGCCGGCCAGGTCGCCGCGCAGGCCGCCCGCTGGGAGTCCTTCGAAGCCCCGGTGCTGGAGCGGTACTTCAGCGAGGCGCTGGACTTCTCGCTCGGCGAGCGGCAGCTCGCGGGCATCGCCGAGTTCGCCCGCATGGTCGGCCACGACAGCGGCTTCGCGCCCGATGTGACGGTCACTCTGCTCCAGCCCGCCTGACCGGTGCCCCGCAGGCCCCGACACGCCCGAAAGGGCGTGCCGGGGCTGGCGTAGGCTGGTTCGCGTCCGACGTCGGAAGAGAAAGAAGGCCAGCAAGGTGTCCGAGCTTCACCTGTCCGCCACTGACCTGCAGGCCGTCCTCGACCGCGCGGCCGCCGGCGGCCGGATCACCCCGGAGGAGGCGCTGGAGCTCTACCGCTCCGCGCCGCTGCACGCGCTCGGCTCCGCCGCCGATGCCGTCCGTCGCCGCCGCTACGCGGGCACCGAGCACATCGCGACGTACATCATCGAACGGAACATCAACTACACCAACGTCTGTGTGACGGCCTGCAAGTTCTGCGCCTTCTACGTGGCGCCGAAGAGCGACAAGGGCTGGTCGCGCGACCTGGACGAGATCCTCCGCCGCTGCGCCGAGACGGTCGAGCTGGGCGGCACCCAGGTGATGTTCCAGGGCGGCCACCACCCGGACTACGGCGTCGAGTACTACGAGACCGCGTTCGCCGCGATCAAGGGCTCGTTCCCCGAGCTGGTGATCCACTCGCTCGGTGCCTCCGAGGTCGAGCACATGGCCCGGCTCTCCAAGGTCTCGGTCGAGGAGGCCATCACCCGGATCCACCGGGCGGGCCTGGACTCCTTCGCGGGTGCCGGCGCCGAGCTGCTGCCGGAGCGCCCGCGAAAGGCGATCGCCCCGCTCAAGGAGTCCGGCGAGCGCTGGCTGGAGATCATGGAGACCGCCCACGGCCTGGGCGTCGAGTCCACCTCCACCATGCTGATGGGCACCGGCGAGACCAACGCCGAGCGGATCGAGCACCTGCGGATGATCCGCGACGTGCAGGACCGCACGGGCGGCTTCCGGGCCTTCATCCCGTACACCTACCAGCCGCAGAACAACCACCTCAAGGGCCGCACCCAGGCGACCGTGTTCGAGTACCTCCGGATCATCTCGATCGCCCGGCTGTTCCTCGACAACATCGCCCACATCCAGGGCTCCTGGCTCACCACCGGCAAGGAGGCGGGCCAGCTCTCGCTGCACTACGGGGCGGACGACCTCGGCTCGGTGATGCTGGAGGAGAACGTGGTCTCGATGGCCGGTGCCAAGCACCGCTCCAACCTGACCGAGCTGATCCACCTGATCCGCGCGGCCGACCGCACCCCGGCCCAGCGCTCCACCACCTACCAGCACCTGCGGGTGCTGGACGACCCGGCCAACGACCCGGTCGACCCCCGGGTGGCCTCGCACATCGCCTCCACCGCGCTCGAGGGCGGCACCGCGCACCCCGAGCTGAAGATCCTCTCCACCACCTGAGCGCCCTGATGCTCACGCTGCACCGGGCCACCGCCCTGGTCGCGGACCCCACCGCCCCGTCGATCCCCGACGGGGCGGTGCTGGTCGACGGCGCGGTGGTGGCGGCGGTGGGCCCGTACGCCGCGCTGGCCGATGCCGCCGCAGGGGCCCGGGTGCGGGAGTGGGACGGGCTGCTGACGCCCGGTCTGCGGTGCGGATCGGGGCAGTGGCTGCTGGAGACGGCGTACCACCCGGACCCCCGGGAGGAGCTCGGCACCGGGCCGCTGCTGCTGGACGTCCCCGCGGAGCGCCGGGGCGGGAGCGCCCGGCTCGGTCTGCAGCGGCTGCTCGGCCACGGCGTGACGGCGCTGGCCGGCCCGTTCGCGCTGCCCGCGGTGCGGACCGCGGTGACCCGCTCGGGCCTGGTCGTGGTGCCGGGTACGGACGGGCCGCCCGGGGGCCTGGACCCGCTCGCCGGTGCGCCGCTGGCCTCGGTCGTGCACCGGCCGCTCACGGTCGGCGGCCGGGCGGACTTCGCGGTCTTCGCCGCCGGGTCGGTGGCCGAACTCGAACGGACCGGCGCGGGCTGCTGCCTCGCCACCGTGCTGGGCGGACGGCTGCTGTACCGCCGCCGCTGAGCCGGCCGACCGCCGGTCCACCAGTGTGCCTGGCGGGCCGTCAAGCGGAAGTAAGTGCACTAACTCCCGCTTTATTCACACAAACTGATTGCTGCTCGCCGTGACCTGAGGGGTCGCCAGCGGTTACGATCCCGGTCAGCCCTCCGTACTGCGGACGGGTGCTCTTCCACCGGGTCCTCCCCAGCCCGGTCCGGCAAGCCGACAGGAACCATGCGATCCGCGACCGCTCCCCGTCCGCGCAGCGCGCGCCTTGGTCGAGGCTGGTACCTCGCGGCCGTGCTGAGCGCGGTGCTGGCCCTCGGCATGTGCCTGCTCGGCTGGCGCCAGGCCGACCAGGCCGACCGGATCGGCGCCGACCCCGTCCGGGTCCAGGGCACCATCACCCAACTCCCGGCCGGCAGTGCCACCTACAGCTCGATCAGCTACCGGGCCGACGGCCGCCCGCTCACCGCCACCGACCTCTGGCTGCCCGAGCACGCCAGGGCCGGTGACCCGATCTGCCTGGAGTACGCCGCCGCCGACCCCGGCGCCGTCCGGGTCTGCGGCAAGCGCTACCCCCAGCCGGCCGGTGTCGGCCTGGCCCGCACCAGCGTGCCGATCGCGCTGGTGCTCTTCGCCCTATGCGCGGCCCGGATCTGGCGCCACCACCGCGCCCGCGCCGCCACCCGCACCACCCGCATCCGCACCACGGTCGCCTTCGCCACCGAGTCCTTCGGCGAGGGCATGCCCGCCCTCACCCACGGCAAGCGCTCCCGCCGCCGCCGCAAGCCCGGCGGCCGCCGCGCGCTGCGCTAGCGCCTGTCCGAGGGCTGGTCAGGCACCGTTCGCCGCGCCCTTGGCAGGGCAACCGAGCGCCCTGCAGAAGGCTGCGCTGCGCCGTGGTGAACAATGGGGGTCGTGACCCGAGCCTCTCTGGACAAGCAGCCGCACGAAGTCGCCGCGATGTTCGACGACGTCGCCGCCAAGTACGACCGTACGAACGACGTGCTCTCCCTCGGCCAGGCCCGTGCCTGGCGCCGCGCGGTGGCCGAGGCGATCGCCGCCCAGCCCGGCCAGACCGTGCTCGACCTCGGGGCCGGCACCGGCACCTCCTCGCTGCCGTTCGCGGAGGCGGGCGCCGACGTGGTCCCGTGCGACTTCTCGCTCGGCATGCTGACCGAGGGCAAGGCCCGCCACCCCGAACTCGCCCTCACCGCGGGCGACGCGACCAAGCTCCCGTTCGCGGACGACAGCTTCGACGCCGTCACCATCTCCTTCGCGCTGCGGAACGTGCAGGACACCGACGCCGCGCTGCGCGAGCTGTACCGGGTCACCAAGCCCGGCGGCAAGGTGGTCATCTGCGAGTTCTCCACCCCGACCTGGACGCCGTTCCGCACGGTCTACACCGAGTACCTGATGCGGGCGCTGCCGCCGGTCGCCACCGCTGTCAGCAGCAACCCGGACGCCTACGTCTACCTCGCCGAGTCGATCCGCTCCTGGCCGGACCAGCCCGCGCTGGCCGCCCGCCTGCAGCAGGCCGGCTGGTCCAAGGTCGCCTGGCGCAACCTCACCGGCGGCATCGTCGCTCTGCACCGGGGCTTCAAGGCCTAGCTAGACTCGTCCAAGCCCAGCCGACCGCATCGCAGGAGTGTGCCCAGCCGTGTCCGAGACCGCAGTTGACCTGAGCAGCGACAGCAGCGAGACCGTGGAGAGCACCGCCGACGTCATCGTGGTCGGCGCCGGGCCGGCCGGGGCGACGACCGCCTACTACCTCGCCCAGGCCGGTCTGGACGTGCTCCTGCTGGAGAAGACCGAGTTCCCGCGCGAGAAGGTCTGCGGCGACGGTCTGACCCCGCGCGCCACCAAGCAGTTGGTGGACATGGGGATCGACGTCTCGACCTCGAACGGGTGGCTGCACAACAAGGGCCTGCGGATCATCGGCGGCGGCGTCCGGCTGGAGCTGGACTGGCCCGAGCTGTCCGCCTTCCCGGACTACGGACTGGTCCGCAAGCGCGCCGACTTCGACGAACTGCTGGCCCGTCAGGCCCAGAAGGCCGGGGCCCGGCTGTACGAGCGGGCCAACGTGACCGGCCCGGTGCTGGACGACCGGACCGGCCGGATCGTCGGCGTGACGGCCAAGCTGGGCGAGGAGAAGCGGCCGGTCACCTTCCGCGCCCCGCTGGTGGTCGCGGCCGACGGCAACTCCACCCGGCTCTCGCTGGCGATGGGCCTGCACCGCCGCGAGGACCGCCCGATGGGCGTCGCGTACCGGACGTACTTCACCTCGCCCCGGCACGACGACGACTACCTGGAGTCCTGGCTGGAGCTGTGGGACACCCGGGGCGGCGAGAAGAAGCTGCTGCCCGGCTACGGCTGGGTCTTCGGCATGGGCGACGGCACCTCGAACGTCGGCCTCGGCATCCTCAACTCCTCGCCCGCGTTCGGGGAGCTGGACTGGCGCGAGGTGCTCAAGGCCTGGTGCGCCTCGATGCCGGCCGAGTGGGGCTACACGCCGGAGAACATGACCGACCCGATCCGCGGCGCGGCCCTGCCGATGGCGTTCAACCGTCAGCCGCACTACACCCGGGGCCTGTTGCTGGTCGGCGACGCGGCCGGCATGGTCAACCCCTTCAACGGCGAGGGCATCGCCTACGCGATGGAATCCGGCCAACTCGCCGCCGGCGTCATCGTCCAGGCCCACGCCCGGATCACCGACGCGGGCCGCGAGCGCGCCCTGCACGCCTACCCGGCCGTCCTCAAGGACGTCTACGGCGGCTACTACACCCTCGGCCGCGGCTTCGTGAAGCTGATCGGCAACCCCAAGGTGATGCAGCTCGCCACCCAGCGCGGCCTGACCCACCCGATCCTGATGAAGTTCGTGCTCAAGATGCTCGCCAACCTCACCGACCCGCAGGGCGGCGACGCGATGGACCGCATCATCAACGGCCTCTCCCGGGTGGCCCCCAACGCCTGACCCCCCGTCGAACCGGCCCGCCCCCCAGTGGACTACGTCTGCTCGGGGGCGGCGGGCTGTCGGGGGCGGGTGGTGACGTGGGCGAGGCGGTCGGCGAAGACGGTGCGGGCGTCCGGGGTGAGGGTGCGGAGGGCGATCAGGGCGGCGAAGACGACGTCGCAGAGTTCGTGCTCGACGTCGGTCCAGGTGTGGGTGGTGCCCTTGCGGGGGTTCTGGCCGGTGGCGCCGAGGACGGCCTGGGCCGCTTCGCCGGCCTCCTCGGTGACCTTGAGGATGCGGAGCAACTTCTCCTCGCCCGGCGGCAGTCGGCTCTCGTGGTCGAGCCAGTCGACGATGCGGTCGAGGGCGTCCCAGGTGGCGCTGTCCATGCGTGTGCTCCCGTACGGTGGTGGGGAGCACCACCGTACGGGAGCCGGGGCCCGGGTCAGCGCTTGCTGATCTTGACGTTCTTGAAGGTGGGCAGCAGGTTCGGGTAGCCGTCGCCGGGGTTGTTCTGCGAGTCCGAGCCGGCCGCCGCGATCTTCTGGAGCACGTCCAGGCCGCCGGTGACCTGGCCGAACGGGGTGTAGGCCGGGGAGAGCCTGGTGTCCTTCCAGACGAAGAAGAACTGGCTGCCGTTGGTGTTCGGACCGGCGTTGGCCATGGCGACGGTGCCGGCCGGGTAGGTGGCGCCGGTGAGGTTCTCGTCCGCGAACGAGTAGCCGGGGCCGCCGCTGCCGGTGCCGGTGGGGTCGCCGCACTGGAGCACGAAGATCCGCTCGGTGGTGAGCCGGTGGCAGTGGCTCTTGTCGAAGTAGTCGTGCTCGGCCAGGAAGCGGAACGAGAAGGTGGTGCACGGCGCCTTGTCGGTGAGCGCCTTGAAGGTGATCGATCCCTGGGTGGTCTTCAGGGTCGCGCTGTACGGCTGTGCGCCCTTCTTGGCGTCGAAGACCGGGATGCCCTTGAAGTTGTCGGCGGGCACCGCCGGGGTGTAGGCACAGGTCACCGTGGCTGCGGCGGGGGCCGCGTCGGCGATGCCCACCGAGGTGGTGAGAACGAGCGGCAGAGTGGTGGCGGCGGTGAGCAACGCCCAGTGTTTGCGCAGCACTTGAGGTGCCTCCGGGGGAGTGATTGACATGGACCAATCATCCATGCCCATCCGCCCGGTCGGTATGCACGGTGTCAGGTCGGCCCCGGGCCGGGCCGGTCAGTGGCGGAGGTCCGTCCCGTCCAGGGCGGCCAGGGCCTGGGCGGGTTCGCCCGCCCGGCGGTAGGCGGCAGCGGCGCTCGCGCGGACGGCGCGGACCTCGGACCCGGCCCGCCCGGCCGCCGCCAGGGTGTCGGCGAGCTCCCCGAGGGCCCGGCCCTCCAGGTAGGCGTCCTGGAGCCGGGGGGCGCCGAGAAGTTCGGCGGCCTGCCGGGCCGCCTGCTCGGCCTCCTCGAAGCGCTGCAGGTCGCGCAGGACGGTGCCGAGGTTGTTGTGGGCGACGGCCTCGCCGTGGGGATCGTCCAGCTGTCGGCACAGGGTGACGGCGCGCCGGGTGGCGTCCTCGGCCTCGGCGAGCCGGCCGAGCTCGCGCAGGGAGGCGCCGAGGCTGCCCCAGGTCAGGGCCTCGACGTGCCGGTCGCCGAGCTCCTGGGCGGCGAGCAGGGCGCACCGGTCGGCGTCCCGGGCCTGCTCGAACAGCCGGAGGCCGTGCAGGGCCGCGCTGAGACCGTTCCAGGCCGCGGCCTCGCTGTGGCGGTCGCCGAGCTCCTGGTACAGCGTCAGCGCGCGGCGGGCGGCGTCCTCCGCCTCCTCGAAGCGTTCCAGGCCGCGGAGTGCGTTGCCGAGGTTGTACCAGGAGATCGCCTGGCTGTGGCGGTCGCCGAGCACCTCGTGGGCGGCCAGGGCCTGTCCGTGGGCCGTGCGGGCCTCCTCGAACCTGCGCAGCCCGTGCAGGGAGATCCCCAGGTTGTTCCTGGTCCGGGCTTCGCCGTGGCGGTCGCCGAGCTCCTGGTACAGCGTCAGGGCGTGGCGGGTGGCATTCTCGGCCTCCTCGAACCGGCGGAGTTCGTGCAGTGAGGCGCCGAGGTTGTTCCAGGCGGTGGCTTCGCCGTGGCGGTCGCCGAGCTCCTGGTGGCGGGCCAGGGAGTGCCGGTGGGCGGCGTGGCCCTCCTCGAACCGCCGGAGCTCGCGCAGCGAGGAGCCGAGATTGCCCGAGGCGGCGGCCTCGCCGTGGCGGTCGCCGAGCTCCTGGTACAGCGTCAGGGCGCGGCGGGTGGCATCCTCGGCCTCGTCGAAGAGGTGCAGCTCGTGCAGGGCGTTCCCGAGGTTGTTCCAGGCGGTGGCCTCGCCGTGGCGGTCGCCGAGCTCCTGGAGCAGGGCGAGGGACCGGCGGTTGGCGGTGCGGGCCCGGTCGAACTGCCGGAGGTCGTGGTGGGCGCCGGCCAGGTTGAGCCAGGCGAGGGCTTCGCGGCTGCGGTCACCGATCCCCTGCGCCAGCCCCAGCGCCACCGAGCTCACGGCGTGGAGGTCGTCGAACCAGCGCTGCCGGTGCAGGTGTTGGGCCAGGCTGTTGGCCAGCAGGACCGACCTGACCGGGTCGACCGGCGCCGAGCCGACCGCGGCCACCAGGTTCCTGCGCTCGGCCTCCATCCAGGCGAGTGCGGCGGCCCGGTCCGGGAACGGTGACGGGCCGCCCGGCTCGAACGGCCGGTGGAGCAGCTGGTCGGCGGCGGACGCCAGCGAGCGGTAGTGCTGCGCCAGCCGCAGCAGTGCGGGTCCGTGCCGGTGGCCGTGGGCCCTGGCGTGCTCGGCCGCGTAGTCGCGGACCAGGTCGTGCAGGGTCCAGCGGCCGCCGCCGGGGCTCTGCCGGAGCAGGCTGGCACTGCTGAGCGTGGTGAGCAGCCGCCGGGTGTCCCGGGGCCTGCGTCCGGCGAGGTGGGCGGCGGATTCGGTGGAGACGTCCGGCCCGGGCGCGAGGGCCAGCAGCTCCAGCAGCTGGACGGCGGTCGGCGGGAGCGGGTGCAGCGACCGCTCCAGCGAGGCCCGGACGGCCAGGTCGCCGTCCTCCAGCAGCCCGAGTCGGCTGCCGGTGTCGGCCAGCTCCTCGGCCAGTTCGTCGGCGAGCCGGGCGACCGGGAGGTGCCGGTCGCGGACCAGTTGGGCGGCGGTGACCTGGAGGGCCAGCGGCAGGTGTCCGCACAGGGCGGCCAGCCGGAGGGCGTCCTCCCGGGCCGAACCGACCCGCTCCGGGCGGCAGTCGGCGGTGGCGAGGGTGCGCTCCAGCAGGGTGACGGCGCCGTCCGGGGTGAGCACGTCCAGGTCGATCCGGGCGGAGCCGATCGGGGTGAGCACGTCGCGGGAGGTCACCAGCAGCCGGTGCGGGCCGGGGCCGGGGATCAGCGAACGGACCTGCTCCGGGCGGGAGGCGTTGTCGGCAACCACCAGTACGGCGCCCCGGGCGGCCAGTTGGGCCCGGTACAGGGCGGCCCGGCCGTCCTCGTCCGGCGGGATGCGGTCGGCCGTGACGCCCAGCGCGCGGAGCAGCGAGTCCAGCGCCTGGCCCGCCGCCAGGGCGGTGTCGTCGTAGCCGTGCAGGTCGATGAAGAGGGCTCCGGTGAACCAGCCGTTGGCGAGGGCGGCGTGACCGGCCGCCAGGGCGAGGGTGGTCTTGCCGATGCCGCCCATGCCGGCCACGGAGGTGACCAGGACCGGGTCGGCCTCCGAGTCGGGGTCGAGGAGCGGCAGCAGGGCGGCCAACTCGGCCTCGCGTCCGGTGAATTCACGGGGGAGTGCGCGCAGCGGCGGCAGGTCGGCGGGGCCCGGGCGGCGCTCGGGGAGAGTGAAGTTGGCAGTCTGCGCCATCACCACGGTGCCGCCGAAGTCGCCGTCGTTGATCAGGTTGGTCCAGCCGGGAGCCGACGGCGACTGGGCCGGGAGCAGGGCGGTCCAGGACGGTTCGTCGAAGGGCAGCTCCGCCCAGGTGCTCCAGAGTTCGACCAGGGCGAGGAAGCAGCCGCGGTCCTCGGCCCCGGGGAGCCGGGCCTTCCTGCGGTCGGCCGGGGCCCAGTCGTTGATCCGGCGGGCGGTGAACCCGGCCGCCCCGGGCCGGGCGGAGGCGCGGACGGCCTGTTCGACGGCGAGGGCGGAGAACCGGAGTCCGCCGGCCTCCCGCTCCGCCCGGGCCTGCTCCCGCAGCTCGCGCAGCCGCTCGTACAGCTCCAACACCCAACCCCCACCGCTCCGGACGTCGTCAGCAGCCTACGGCCGGGCTGCCGACGACGCCGCGGAAACGTCACTCGAAGGCGGCCGCCGCCTCCCGCAGGGCGGTGACCACGGTCTCCGGGTCGTACGGTGCCGGGGCGCCCGGGGTGTACGTCACGGAGTGCAGGGCGCCGGTGTAGCGGAAGGTGCGGTGGCGCTCCCAGAGCGGCCAGGAGACCGGGGACTTGCGGTCGATGCCGACGCTGATGCCCTGGAACGGGGCCATGCCGATGAGCTGGTGCACGGCCGGGAGGCCGGACACGGCGGCCCCGTCGATCAGCAGCTCGAACTCCCACCTGAGGTCCGCCACGGCGGTGGCCCGCAGGGTGACGGCGGTGGCCGAGGCGGGGACGGGGGCCGGGGCGGAGTGGTGCAGTTCGCCGTACTGGTTGTAGGCGAAGTGCAGCTGCCCGTCCTCGACGTAGAGGACGTAGCCGCCGCCCTGGTCGCCGTGCGAGACCAGGACGCCCCGGTCGCCGGGGAGGTAGCCGTCGAGCCTCGCGGTGACCTCGAACGAGCGGAAGGAGATCAGCCGGGACGAGCGGTAGCGCTCCAGCTCGGGGGTGCCCGCGAGCAGGGTGACGGGTCGGCGCAGCCGGGCCTCCTCCGGGTTGCGCAGGGCCATCGCCCCGCTGCCGTCGGGGAGCGGGAAGACGCCGTTGCGCCAGGCCGCGGCCTCCCAGGCCTCGGACAACTCCTTGACCACCTCCGGGTGTTCGGCGGCCAGGTCGTGGATCTCGGTCGGGTCGGTGCGCAGGTCGTACAGGGCCCACTCGCTGTCGTCGTACGGGGTGCGGGGCCGGTGCAGGGTGACCAGCTTCCAGCCCTCCCGGTAGTAGCTGCGGTTGCCGACCATCTCGCAGTACTGCTCGGTGTGCGCGGACGGGGCCTCGGGTGAGCGCAGCGTGGCGGTGAAGCTCACCCCGTCGAGCTCCTGGACCGGTGCCCCGTTCCGCTCCGACGGCCGGGCCAGGCCGGCGAGTTCGAGCAGGGTCGGGGTCAGGTCGGTGACGTACTGGTACTGGCTGCGCACCCCGGAGTCCCCGGCCGCGCGCGGCAGCCCGGCCGGCCAGGAGAGCACGAACGGCACCCGCACCCCGCCCGCGTAGGTCTGCCCCTTGTAGAAGCGGAACGGGGTGTTGGAGGCCATCCCCCAGCCGCGCGGGTAGTGCACCAGGCTCTGTGCGGTGCCGATCAGGTCGATCTCCCGCTCGACGTCGGGGTTCCAGTCGGCGGGGAGGTTCGGGTGGTGGACGAAGCGGCTGAAGTAGCTCCGGGTGCCCTCGGCGCCGCCTTCGCCGGTGCCGCCGTTGTCGGAGGTGAAGACGACGATGGTGTTGTCGAGTTCGCCGAGCGCGGCCAGGGTGTCGGTGAGCCGGCCGAGGTTCTGGTCGACGTTGTCGACCATGGCCGCGTAGACCTCCATGTACCGGGCGTACAGCCGCTGCTGGACCTCGGTGAGCGACTCCCAGGCGGGGACGTCGTACCCGGCCTCGGTCTCCCGGTCCGGCAGTTCTGTTCCCGCCGGGAACAGCCCGGCGGCGAGCTGGCGGGCGAACCGGGAGGAGCGGAGCGCGTCCCAGCCGTCCGCGTACCGGCCCCGGTGCCGGGCCAGGTCGGCGGGCTTGGCCTGGAGCGGGCCGTGCACGGCGTTGTGGGCCAGGTAGAGGAAGAACGGCTTCTCGGCGTCGTGGGCCCGGAGCGACTTGACCATCTCGATCGCCCGGTCGGTGATGTCGTCGGTGTAGTAGTAGTCGTCCGGGAACTCGTCAATCGCCAACGGGCTGTTGTCGCGGACCAGTTGGTGCGGGTGGAACAGGCTGGTCAGGCCCTCCAGGACGCCGTAGTACTGGTCGAAGCCCTTCTGCAGCGGCCAGTTGCGCCGGTCGTCGGCGGCATTGGAGGCGGAGTCCCGGGTCAGGTGCCACTTGCCGACGGCGTAGGTGGCGTAGCCCTGGTCGTGCAGCAGCTCGGCCAGGGTCGGGATGTCGCCGGCCACCTCCATGCCGTACCCCGGGAAGCCCGGGTCGGAGTTGGCGACCATCGAGTAGCCGACCCGGTGCGGGTTGAGCCCGGTGAGCAGGGCGGCCCGGGCCGGCGAGCAGAGCGGCATGGTGTGGTAGTTGGCGAGCCGGACACCCTGGTCGGCGATCGCGTCCAGGGTCGGGGTGGGGATCTCGGAGCCGAACGGGCCGATGTCGCTGTAGCCCATGTCGTCGATCAGCACGACCACGATGTTGGGCGCCCGCTCGGGTGCCCGGCGGGCGTCCGGCCAGGCGGCGGTGGACTCGCCGAAGGTGCGGCCGACGGTGCCGGGGAAGCCGGCGTAGGGGTCGCGGCGGTGGGTGCCGAAGGTCATCAGGTGCTCCGAACTACGGTGAGGCGCGGCGCGGCGGCCAGCAGGGTGCGGGTGTACTCGTGCTGCGGGTCGGTGACCAGCTGGTCCGCGTCGCCGGTCTCCACCACCAGGCCGCGGTGCATCACCGCGATCCGGTGGCTGACCTGGCGGACCACGGCCAGGTCGTGCGCGATGAAGACGACGGCCAGGCCGAGTTCGCGCTGCAGCTCGGCCAGCAGGTCGACCACCTGGGCCTGGACCGAGACGTCGAGGGCGGAGACCGGTTCGTCGCAGACCAGCACGGACGGCTCGGGCGCGAGCGCGCGGGCGATGCCGATCCGCTGGCGCTGCCCGCCGGAGAACGAGCGCGGGTGGCGGTCGGCGGTCGCCGGGTCCAGGCCGACCCGGGTGAGCAGGTCGGCCACCCGAGCGGCGCGGGCCGCCCGGTCGCCGAGCCGGTGCGCGATCAGCGGTTCGGCGATGATCTGACCGACCGTCATCCGGGGGTTCAGCGAGGAGTACGGGTCCTGGAAGACCATCTGGATCCGGCGGGCCGGGTCGCCGGGGCCGAGGTAGCGGATCGTCCCCGCGTCGGCGGTGTGCACCCCGACCAGGGCCCGGGCCAGGGTGGACTTCCCGGAGCCGGACTCGCCGACGATGCCGAGCGTCTCGCCGGGGTGCAGCACCAGGTCCACGCCGCCGAGCGCGGTGACCGGCCTGCGCCGTCCGAACCGGCCGGAGCCGGGGAAGGTCTTGCGCAGCCCGGTGACCTCCAGCAGCGGCGTGCCGTCCGGCCGCCCGGCCGCCCGGGAGGGCTCCTCCAGGCGCGGCACGGCGGCCAGCAGCCTTTTGGTGTACGGGTGCTGGGGGTCGGTCAGGATCTCGGCGGTCCGGCCCTGCTCGACCACCTCGCCGTCGTGCATCACCAGCAGGCGGCGGCAGGACTGGGCGATCACGCCCATGTCGTGGGTGATCAGCAGGATCGCGGTGCCGGTCTCCCGGTTGATCCGGTCCAGCAGCTGGAGGATCTGGCGCTGGATGGTGGCGTCCAGCGCGGTGGTCGGCTCGTCGGCGATCAGCACCTCGGGCTCGTTGGCGAGCGCGAGCGCGATCATGATGCGCTGGCGCTGGCCGCCGGAGAACTGGTGCGGGTGGTCGCGGAGCCGGGCGGCCGGGTCGGGGATGCCGACCAGGTCGAGCAGTTCGAGTGCGCGGGCCCGGCGGGCTGCCTTGTCGGTCCGGCCGTGGGCCAGCAGGGCCTCGTGCAGGTGCTGTTCCACGGTGAGCACGGGGTTGAGCGAGGACATCGGGTCCTGGAAGATCATCGCGATCCGCTTGCCCCGGACGGCGCGCAGTGCCTCTTCCGGCAGTGCGGCCAGGTCCGCGCCGTCCAGCAGCACCGAGCCGCCGGTGACCCGGCCGGGGGAGGGCAGCATCCGCAGCAGTGCCAGCGCGGTGGTCGACTTCCCGCAGCCGGACTCGCCGACCACGCCGAGGGTGTCCCCGGCGGCGAGCGAGAAGCTGACCCCGGAGACCGCCTCCTGCTCGCCGAACGCGACCCGCAGGTCGCGGACTTCGAGCACCGAGCGGGTCCCCCGGTCGGCCGGGGCGGGTGCGACGGTGGTGCTGCTCATCGGCGGATCCCCTTGTTCAGGGCCTCGGCGATCAGCGCGAAGCCGAGCACCAGCGCGGTGACCGCGGTCAGCGGGGCGATCGCGAAGGCGGGGTGGGTGGAGAGGTAGGCCATCGACTGGCTCAGGATCGAGCCGAGCGAGGGCTCCGGCGGGCGGACGCCGACGCCGAGGAAGCTCATCGCGCCCTCGATGAAGACGGCGACCGACATCGCCACGGCGCCCTGGACGATCAGCGGGTCGACCGCGTTCGGCAGCACGTGCCGGACCAGCACCCGGAGTCTGGAGGCACCGCCGACCCGGGCCGCGAGGGCGTACTCGCGCTCCCGCTGGACCAGGATGCCGGCCCGCAACTGCCGTCCGAAGCCGGGTATTTCGGCCAGCGCGATGACGATCACCACCGGCAGTGCGCCGGGGCCGAGGATCGCGGTCACGGCCAGCGCCAGGATCAGGCCGGGGAAGGCCAGGATCAGGTCGAACAGCCGCTGGACCGACATGTCGGCCCAGCGCGAGGTGGCGGCCAGCAGGGCGAAGGCGCAGCCCAGCAGCGCGCCGACCGGGACGGCGGTGAAGCTGATCAGCAGGTCGGTCCTGATGCCGTACAGCACCCGGCTGAACAGGTCCCGGCCGATGTCGTCGGTGCCGAGCAGATGGTCGGCGCCCGGCCCGGCCAGGGCCAGGTCGCTCTGCGCGACCGGGTCGTAGGAGGTGAGCAGCGGGGCGAACAGCCCGGCCAGCGCGACCGCGCCGACCAGGGCGAGGCCGGTGAGCCCGCGGGCGGAGAGCAGGCCCGGTCGCCGGCGGCGGGTGAGCAGAAGAGCCATGGTGTTACTCCCACCTGATCCGGGGGTCGAGCCAGGCGTAGACGAGGTCGGTGAGCAGCTGGACCAGGACGAAGACGCCGACCATCAGCAGCAGCAGGTCCTGCACCACCGGGTAGTCGCGCCGGACCACGCCCTGCTCGGCCAGCTGGCCGAGGCCCGGCCAGGCGAAGATGGCCTCCACCAGGACGGCGCCGCCGAGCAGTTGGCCGATCTGCATGCCGAGCACGGTGACCACCGGCGGCAGCGCGTTGGGCAGCGCGTGCCGGCGGATGATCCGCTTCCGGGGGACTCCGAGCGCGGTCGCGGTGCGGACGTAGTCCTCGGCGAGGGTCCGCTCCAGGCCGTCCTTGACGTACCGGCCGAGGATGGCCGCGCTGGGCAGGGCCAGGCAGAGCGCGGGCAGCAGCAGGTACTGGACCGCCAGGTCCGGGGCGTCCAGCACCGATTCGTGCCCGCCGGGCGGCAGCAGGCCGAGCGTGACGGCGAAGACCAGCACCAGGGCGATGCCGGTGACGAACGGCGGCACGGCCAGCACGGCGGTGGTGAGCGCGCGCAGCGCACCGGCCACCCAGGGGCGCCGGGTGGTGGCCCCGACCAGGCCGATGGCCAGGCCGAGCACCACCACCAACAGCAGTGCCGCGAGCGTGAGTTCGACGGTGGCGCCGAGTCCGTTGCCGATCAGCTCGGAGACCTCGCCGCCGATCGCGTAGGACGGGCCGAGGTCGCCGGTGAGCAGGTCGCCGAGCCAGCCGGCGTACTGGGTGAGGAACGGCTGGTCCAGCCCGAGCCGGGCCCGGATGGCCGCGACGGCCTCCGGTCCGGCGTCGGGCCCGGCCAGGCTGGTGGCCGGGTCGCCGGGGATCAGCCGCAGGATCGCGAAGATCACGAACGAGGCGAGCAGCAGGACCAGCGCCGCCGACGGCAGCCGTTTGAGGAGGTAGGAGCGCATCGCCTTCAGGCCGTCAGGTAGGCGTCGTCGAGGATCAGGTAGGCGTACTTGTTGAGGTCGGCGCCGGCCACCTTGCCGGTGGCGACCTCGGTCCGGCCGGCCACCGCGAGGTCGATCACGAAGGCCTCGTCCAGCAGGGTGTCGGAGATCTTCTGGTAAAGCGCCTTGGCCTCGGCGCTGTCGCCGTCGGCGCGGTTCCAGGCCTCCTGGACGATCCGGGTGTACTCGGGGGAGCTGAACTTCGAGCTGTTCTTGGCCTCGTTGAAGGGGTACGCGCTGACCGTCAGGGTGGCCGGGTGCAGCTGGGCGAAGCCGTGGCTGAGGGTCCAGAGCGCGGGCATGGTCTGCGAGATGAGCTGCTTCTGCATGGTGGCCGAGTCGGTCGGCTGGAGCTCGACCGTGATGCCGACCTGCTTGAGGTCGTACTGCAGGATCTGCGCGATCGCGGTGCCGCCCGGGGTGTTGGCGTGCGCGAGCGGCAGGGTGAGGGTGTCCACCCCGGCCTCCTTGAGCAGGGCGCGGGCCTTGTCCGGGTTGTGGGTGTAGTGGGCGGCGCCGGCCTCGCTGTAGACGGGGGAGGACTTGGGCCACGGGGTGGAGGAGGGGAAGCCGACGCCGCCGAGGGCCTGCTTGACCAGGCGGTCCCGGTCCAGGGCCCAGGCCAGTGCCTGCCGCACCCGCTTGTCCTGGACCTGCGGCGCGCTCAGGTTGACGCCGAGGTAGTAGGCGCCGGCGCCGGTGGCGTACTCCTTCACCCGGTACTGGGAGTCTCCCTTCAGGGCGGCCACGTCCTTGCCGAGCACGTCGTAACTCAGCTGGGACTGGCCGGTCTTGAGGGAGGAGAGGAGCGAGTCGGCCTGCGGGATGACCCGGATCTCGACCGCGTCCAGGTAGGGGCGGCCGGGCAGCCAGTACTTCTCGTTCCGCTTGAAGCTCAGCGAGGAGCCGGGGTTGCGGCCGGCCAGGGTGAACGGGCCGGTGCCGATCAGCTGCTTGCCGTTGACGGCGTCCTCGACCGTGGCCTCGTCGGTGATGATCATGAACTCGAACAGGTCGAACAGGTTGCTGACCGGGTGGGCGAGGGTGAGGGTGAGCTCGAAGTCGCCCTTCTTCTCGAAGTTGGTGACGGCGAGTGCGGTGGATCTCAACTGGGCCGAGCGGACCGGGTTCTGCAGGTTCTTCACGGCGAAGATCACGTCGTCGGCGGTGAACTTGCGGCCGTTGTGGAAGAGCACGTCCTCGCGGAGCTTGAAGGTGACGGCCTTGCCGTCGGCGGCCAGCTGCCAGGAGGTGGCCAGCTCGGGCTGCGGCTGGAGCTTGTCGTCGTAGCGGGTCAGGGTGTTGAAGACCAGCCGCTGGACGTGGGTCATCGCGCTCTGGGCGAAGAGCAGGCTGGGGGTGTAGTCCAGGCCGCTGGCCAGGGTGAGGGTGCCGCCGCGCTTCGGGGTGGCCGAGGCGCCCGCGCCCTCGGAGCTCTTGTCCGTCGCTGAACGGCAGGCCGCGAGAGCCAGCAGCGCGACGCCCGCACCACCGGCGCGGAGCAGGTTGCGGCGCGAAAGGCCGTTCGAGAGCGGGGAGTTGAGCGCGTTCATGGGCTGGGACCACCTTGGCTGTGGGCGGGGCTGGACTTAGTTAATTTCGGAGCAGAAGTAACCGGGGTCGAAAAAGGGCCCGGGTCGGGACCTGCCGGACGGCAGGCGGAGATCAGCGGAGAGCGGTGCGGGCGTCGCGAGAGGTCAGCGACAGCAGTGCTGCGGCCGGGCGTCACAGAGCGCGCCGGCGAGTCGACAGAGGTCGACGTGCCTGCGGGTGACGAGCCGGGCGGGAGCGAACATGCGGACAGATTGTCAGACCGATTCGGGCTGGTCAATCACGTCTCAGAACCGGGTCCGTCCAGCAGACCGAGCGGGCTGCGGTAGAGGCCGCCCAGGACGACGGCGCCGGCCGCGACCGCCAGCACGTCCGCCCCGAGCTGCTGGGTGACGATCAACTCCGGGTCCTGGCACAGGTGGGAGCGCCGGACCACCTCGGCCCGGATCGCGTCCAGATAGCGCCGGTCGAGCATCGCGAAGGTCTCGGTCACCACCACCAGATCGGGGTTGACCACATCCACCAGCAGGGCGACCGCCTGCCCGATCAGCCGGGCCCGGCGGCGCACCAGCCGGTCGGCGGCCGGGTCGCCCGCCTGTACGGCGGCGAGCATCAGCGCGCGTTCGGGAGCCGCGATCACCCCGGCGGCGGCGGCCTCGGCGTACAGCGCGCCGTCGGAGGCGGCGGTCATGAAGCAGCCGCGGCGGCCGCAGACGCAGAGCGCCCGGCTGCCGGTGACCGGCAGGTGGGCGACGTCGCCGGTGGCGGACTGCGGCCCCCGGTGGACCAGCCCGCCGGTGCCGAGCGCGGCGTCGACCACATGGCCGACGAAGACCTGCACCACGCTGCGGCGGGCCGCCGGGCGGCCGAACAGGATCTCCGACTGGGCCAGCGCCCGGGCGTGGTTGTCCACGTGCACCGGCAGTCCGCCCGCCTGCTCCAGCGCGGCCCGCAGCGGTATCTCGTGCCAGCCCAGCGGCTGGTGGCGGACCGTCACGCCGCGGACCGGGTCGACGCTGCCGCCCATGATCGCCCCAAGACCGATCACCCGGCGGGACTCCCGGGCGGTGGCGAGGAAGCCGGGCAGCCGGTCCGTCACCCGGTCGAGCACGGCCCGACCGGTCAGACCCCGGTTGCCCATCTCCTCCCGGGCCAGCACTCGCCCGCGCAGGTCGAGCAGCGAGAGGGTGGAGTGCGGCACCCCGATGTGCACCCCGGCCACGGCGAGCGTCCCGGTGTCGACGTCCACCGGCAGCTGGGGGCGGCCGACCGAACCGGCGGCCGCCAACTCGGGCCGCTCGCGCAGCAGTCCGATCCGGGTCAGGTCCACCACCTGCCGGGTGACGGCGGCCGGGCTGAGCCCGGACAGGGCGGCGATCCGGCTGCGGGCCACCGGCCCGTGGTCCCGGACGGTCTGCAGGACGGCGGCCGCGTTGACGTCCCGCCGGTCGTCCCCGCCCCGCGGCGCCTCCCCGCGCGGCGGTCGGACGGTCGGTCCGGGCATCGCTTCCCCCTCATGTCCGCGGGCCGGAAAGGTGTTGATCGTATGTGCTCAGGTGAGCGACGATGGCCCGCCACCACCCATCGGTGGTTTCTCCGTCCGACGGTGTACGGGTCCGGCCTTCCCTGCCTCGGAGGAGACCCCCGTGCGTACATCCGCTGCCCAGAGCTTCCGCGACCTGCCCGTCCTCGGCGTCGCCGTGGTCTGGGGATCCAGCTTCCTGGTGGTCAAGCAGGTGGCCGAACCGGACAGCGTGGTGGCCATGCTGGTGCTCCGGTTCGGGCTGGTGCTGCCGCTGCTGGCGCTCTTCACCTGGCGGGCCCTGGCCAAGCTGACCGTCCGGGAGTGGCTCGGCGGCGCCGCGCTCGGCGTCGTGCTCGGGGCGATCTTCCTGCTGGAGACCTACGGGGCGGTGCACACCTCGGCCACCAACGCCGGACTGATCATCAGCCTCACCATGGTCCTCACCCCGCTCGCGGAGAGCGCGCTGAGCCGCACCGCCCTGCCCCGGGCGTTCGTCGCGGCGGCCGGCCTCTCGGTGCTCGGGGTCGCCCTGCTGACCGGTGGCGGCGGCTTCCGCGCGCCCAGCCTCGGCGACCTGCTGGTGCTGGGCGCCGCCGTGGTGCGGACCGTCAACGTGCTCACCGTCTCCCGGCTCAGGGTGATCAGGGACACCGACTCCAGCGCCCTCACCTGGGTCCAACTGGCCACCGCCACCCTGGTCTTCGCCCTGGTCGCACCGTTCGTCGGCCCTTCGCCGCTCACCCTGGCGGCCTCCTACTCGGCCGCCGACTGGGCCCTGCTGCTGCACCTCTCGCTGCTCTGCACGCTGTTCGCCTTCCTGGTGCAGACCTGGGCCGTCCGCGCCACCTCGCCGTCCCGGGTGTCGCTGCTGCTCGGCACCGAACCGCTCTGGGCGGCGGTCTTCGGCATCACGCTGGCCGGCGACCACCTCGGTGCGCCCGCGCTGGCCGGGGCGCTGCTGGTGCTGGTCGGGACCGAGTGGGGCCGCCGCACGGCGGCCCCGGCTCCCGCACCCGCCGCCCCGCTGACGGAGGATCAGCGCGAACCGGCCCTGGCCCGGCGGTAGTAGTCCACCGTGACGACCGCCAGCAGCGGGCCCCAGGCCAGCAGGGGCACGTAGCAGAGGGTCATCACCAGACCGGCCGCACCCTGCGGTGCCTCGGGGCTGCCCATGGCGTCCGGGCCGTACCAGCCGCCGAACCCGGCCGCGAAGGTGATCACGGTGACGGCCAGCGCACCGAGCCCGGCCGGGATCACGGCGGCCAGCGGACGGACCCGGCGGCCGCCGATCAGCGGCAGCCGGCGCGGGGTCACCCGGCCCCACGGGCGGACCAGGCCCAGCGACAGGAAGGCCAGCAGCTCGGCCAGCCCGCTGAGGGCGAGTACGTAGGCGGTGCCCCAGCCGGGCATGTGGGCGGTCAGCTGGGCCTCCATGGTGCCGGAGAAGCCGACCGGGACCCCCACCCCGAGCGCGACCCGCCACAGGCCGGACGGCACGGCGGTCAGGGCGGCGAGCTGCGCCACCCGCACGGCCCAGGGGGCTGCGGGTACGGCGGGTACGGCCGGTGCGGCGGGGCGGAGCGGAGCGGCAAGGGTGCTGGCGGACATCGGAGTTCCTCTCGATCGTTCGGTGTGCCCTCAGCCTCGCGGCGCGACCGGCACCGGCGGCAGATGCCGATCGGGAGGTCCGGGAGCCGGCCGACGCTCCGTCAGGTGCCGTTCGGCACAGGCGGACCCGGGTGGACCTGCCTAGGCTGGCGGCATGATCGGGGAATGGGGGAGCGTCGTACCGGTGCTCGCGGTCGCGGCCGCACTGTGGGCGGGGCAGCGGCGGCTGGTGACGGCGGCCGGGGCGGTGTCGCTCGGGCTGACCGCCGTCGGGGCGGCGCGCGGCGGGTTCGCGGACGGCGGTCCGGCCGGGTTGATCGGCGTGGTCGAACTGGGCGGGCTGCTGGCCCTGGTGACGGTGACGGTGCGGTTGGGGCGGGGCCGGACGGCGGTCGCCGCACTGGCGGCGGCCCTGCTCTGCTGGCCGCTGCGGTACGCGGCTCCCGTCGACGGGTGGGCCCGGGGCGGGCTGCTCGGCTTCGGTGCGGTCGGCGTGCTGGGGGCGGCCCTGGTCGGGTTCTACCTCCGTTCGCTGGACGAGCGCGGCCGCCGCGGGGTGGCGGCCGCCCGCCGCGCCCAGCAGCTCGAACTCGCGCATGACCTGCACGACTTCGTGGCCCACGACGTGAGCGGGATGGTGGCGCTGGCCCAGGCGGGCGGCTTCCTGGCCGGGGCGCACCCGGAGCTGGCCGAGGTGTTCCGCCGGATCGAGCAGTCGGGGCAGCAGGCGCTGTCCTCGCTCGACCGCACGGTCGAACTGCTGCGCACCCCGGGCGAGGACGACGCGGCGGGCCGGGGGCCGCAGCCCGGTCTGGCCGAACTGCCCGAGCTGGCCGAACGGTTCGCCGCCTCCGGCAGCACCGTGGTCCGGCTCGACCTGCCGGAGCGGCCGGTCGGCCGGGAGGCCGGGGCGACCGTGCACCGGATCGTGGTGGAGGCGCTGACCAACGTCCGGCGGCACTCCCCGGACAGTCGCACCGTCCGGGTGGCGCTCCGGCACCGGCAGAACCGGGAGCTGGAGTTGACCGTCTCCGACGACGGGGGCGCGGTCGAGCCCGGGCCCCGGCACCGGGGCGGCCACGGGCTGACCGCGCTGGCCGCCCGGGTCGAGGCGCTCGGCGGCACGCTCGACGCGGGCCGCACCGAACAGGGCTGGCAGGTCACCGCGGTGCTGCCGGCCACCGAGGGGGAGCTGTGACGGTCCGGATCCTGCTGGCCGACGACCATGCCGACATCCGCAGCGCGTACCGGATGATCCTGGACGCGCAGCCCGACCTGACCGTGGTCGGGGAGGCGGCCGACGGGGTCTCGGCGCTCGAACAGGCCCGGCTGCTGCGGCCGGACGTGGTGCTCGCGGACATCCGGATGCCGCGGCTGGACGGTCTGGAGCTGACCCGGCAGCTGGCCGGCCCCGAGGTGGCGAACCCGGTGCGGGTGGTCGTGGTGACCACCTTCGACCTGGACGAGTACGTGCACGCCGCGCTCCGGAACGGGGCGGCCGGGTTCCTGCTCAAGCGCTCGGGCCCGGCCCTGCTGGTCGAGGCGGTCCGGGCGGCGGTGGCCGGGGACACCCTGATCAGCCCGCAGATCACCGTCCGGCTGCTGCGTCAACTGACGGCCCCCGTACGGGAGGCGCCGGAGCCCCTGGCCGATCCGCTGACCCCCAGGGAGGCCGAGATCGCCGGGCTGGTCTCGGACGGGGCGACCAACGCGGAGATCGCCGGCCGGCTGTTCATCTCGCCCGGGACGGTGAAGAACCACCTGGCCGCGATCCAGCGCAAGCTCGGGGTCCGGAACCGGGTCGGCATCGCGGCCCGGATCTGGAGCGAACGCCGGTAGCGGAGCCCCGCGTTCGTGCGCTTGTGAACGAAAGGTCAAGCACGCGTTCGGGCACCGCCACCCGGTCGGGTGAGGTCCACTATCACGTCAACCACCGTCCTTGAAATTTGCCTGGGGCACGTGCTCATTGATATAGGCGGAGCCCTCTGACCAGTCACTTCACAGGTGAATGCGACGGTTTGTGAGCAGTTGCCTGCACTGTGTTGATTGAACACGACTCCGGTGCCTTGGTAATGCTTTGCGAGGTGGCGCAGATCACAAAGATCATCCAGAACTGCGTGTCGCACGTCACAAGCCGACGGGCATAGGATGCGCTCGTTCCAGCCCTTGTGAACTGCCTCACATGAGGTGATCTCACGGGTTGGATCACGGGTCAACCACAGCGTGACCCGTCAGTTCCGATCTGCAGTCAAGGACGACTGGACGGAGGGAGCGGGGGCTCATGAATGCCTACGCGCCGATCCTCGTACTCGGTGCCATCGCGGCGGCGTTCGCGGTCGGCTCCGTCGTGATGGCCTCACTGACCGGCCCGAAGCGGTACAACCGGGCCAAGTTGGAGGCGTACGAGTGCGGTATCGAACCGACCCCGCAGCCCATGGGCGGCGGCCGGTTCCCGATCAAGTACTACCTCACGGCGATGCTCTTCATCGTCTTCGACATCGAGATCGTCTTCCTCTACCCCTGGGCGGTCAGCTTCGACTCCCTGGGGATCTTCGGGTTGGTCGAGATGCTCCTGTTCATCGCCACGGTCTTCGTCGCCTACGCCTACGTCTGGCGTCGCGGCGGTCTGGAGTGGGACTGAGCAGCCCCTTGTGAACACAAGGGCAAACCACCGGACTTGGAGAAGGCAGAGAGGGATCTGATGGGTATCGAGGAGAAGCTGCCGAGCGGCTTTCTGCTCACCAGCGTCGAGACGGCGGCGGGGTGGGTGCGCAAGTCGTCACTCTTCCCCGCCACCTTCGGGCTGGCCTGCTGCGCGATCGAGATGATGACGACCGGGGCGGGCCGCTACGACCTGGCCCGGTTCGGCATGGAGGTCTTCCGGGGCTCGCCCCGGCAGGCCGACCTGATGATCGTGGCCGGCCGGGTGAGCCAGAAGATGGCGCCGGTGCTGCGCCAGGTGTACGACCAGATGGCCAATCCGAAATGGGTCATCTCGATGGGCGTCTGCGCCTCCTCGGGCGGGATGTTCAACAACTACGCGATCGTGCAGGGCGTGGACCACATCGTCCCGGTCGACATCTACCTGCCGGGCTGTCCGCCGCGGCCGGAGATGCTGATGGACGCGATCCTCAAGCTGCACGACAAGATCCAGCACGAGCCGCTGGGCGTGAACCGGCGCCGGGCCGAGGAGCTGGCCGAGGAGCTGGCCCTGGGGGCCACCCCGACCAGCGAGATGCGGGGGCTGCTGCGATGACCGAGCAGACACCCGTCCCCGGCACCCGCCGGGAGCTGGCGGTCGAGGTGGTCGGCAAGCGCCAGGGCATGTTCGGTGCCCAGGGCAGCGGCGACACCTCCGGCTTCGGCGGCCTGGCCGCCCCGATCGCGCTGCCGCCCGCCAGCAGCCGCCCGTACGGCCACGGCTTCGACGAGGTCGCGGACGAGTTCGAGGGCGCGCTGGAGGAGCAGGGTCTCGACCCGGCCGACGTGATCGAGAAGACCGTGGTCGACCGCGGCGAGCTCACCTTCCAGATCGCCCGCGAGCACCTGCTCAAGGCGGCCCGCACGCTGCGCGACGACCCGGCCCTGCGCTACGAGCTCTGCCTCGGGGTCAACGGGGTGCACTACCCGAGCGACACCGGACGGGAGTTGCACGCGGTCTACCAGCTGCGCTCGATCACCCACACCCGGACGCTCCGGGTGGAGGTCACCGCGCCGGACGCGGACCCGCGGATCCCGTCGGTGGTCAGCGTCTATCCGACCAACGACTGGCACGAGCGCGAGACCTACGACTTCTTCGGCCTGGTCTTCGAGGGCCACCCGGCGCTCACCCGGATCATGATGCCGGACGACTGGACCGGCCACCCGCAGCGCAAGGACTACCCGCTCGGCGGCATCCCCGTCGAGTACAAGGGTGCCCAGATCCCGGCGCCCGACCAGCGGAGGTCGTACAGCTGATGACCACTCACTACGAAGAGGCCAGGGACACCACCGAGGGCCGCGTCTTCACCGTCACCGGTGGCGACTGGGGCGAGGTGGTGGAGGCCGTCGGCCGGGCCGACGACGAGCGGATCATCGTCAACATGGGCCCCCAGCACCCGTCCACCCACGGCGTGCTGCGGCTGATCCTGGAGATCGACGGCGAGACGGTGACCGAGGCCAGGTGCGGAATCGGTTACCTGCACACCGGCATCGAGAAGAACATGGAGTACCGCAACTGGGTCCAGGGCACCACGTTCGTCACGCGGATGGACTACCTGACCCCGATGTTCAACGAGACCGCGTACTGCCTCGCGGTCGAGAAGCTGCTCGGCATCACCGATCAGGTCCCGGACCGCGCCAGCGTGATCCGGGTGCTGATGATGGAGCTCAACCGGATCTCCTCGCACCTGGTCTGCCTGGCCACCGGCGGGATGGAGATCGGCTCCACCACGCTGATGATCTACGGCTTCCGGGACCGCGAACTGATCCTGGACGTCTTCGAGCTGGTCACCGGCCTGCGGATGAACCACGCCTACGTCCGCCCCGGCGGACTGGCCCAGGACCTGCCGCCCGGCGCGGTGGACCAGATCCGCGAGGCGGTCAAGACGCTCCGCTCGCGGATGCACGAGTACGACAAGCTGGCCACCGGCAACCCGATCTTCAAGGCCCGGCTGGTCGACGTCGGCTTCCTGGACCTGGCCGGCTGTCTGGCGCTCGGCGCCACCGGACCGATCCTGCGGGCCACCGGCCTGCCGCACGACCTGCGCAAGACCGACCCGTACTGCGGGTACGAGAACTACGAGTTCGACGTGGCGACCGCCGAGAGCGCGGACTCCTACGGGCGGTTCCTGATCCGCCTGGAGGAGATGCACCAGTCGCTGCGGATCGTCGAGCAGTGCCTGGACCGGCTGAAGCCCGGGCCGGTCATGGTGGCGGACAAGAAGATCGCCTGGCCCGCGCAGCTCTCCGTCGGCCCCGACGGCATGGGCAACTCGCTGGACCACATCCGGAAGATCATGGGCACCTCGATGGAGGCCCTGATCCACCACTTCAAGCTGGTCACCGAGGGCTTCCGGGTCCCGGTCGGCCAGGCGTACACGGCGGTCGAGTCGCCCAAGGGCGAGCTCGGGGTGCACGTGGTGAGCGACGGTGGCACCCGGCCCTACCGGGTGCACTTCCGCGACCCCTCGTTCACCAATCTGCAGTCGATGGCGGCGATGTGCGAAGGCGGCCAGGTCGCCGATGTGATCGTCGCAGTGGCCGGGATCGACCCGGTGATGGGAGGCGTGGACCGGTGAGCGACGTCCAACTGGGGATGCCGGCCCTCCCGGCCAAACCGTACTCGGCCGAGGTGCACGCCCGACTGGCCGAGGACGCCAAGGAGTTGATCGGCCGCTACCCCGTGGCCCGGTCCGCCCTGCTGCCGCTGCTGCACCTGGTGCAGGCCGAGGACGGCTGCGTCACGCCGACCGGAATCCGGTTCTGCGCCGAGCAGTTGGAGCTGACCACGGCGGAGGTGACCGCGGTGGCGACCTTCTACACCATGTACCGGCGCCGCCCGGCCGGGAAGTACCACGTCGGCGTCTGCACCAACACGCTCTGCGCGGTGCTCGGCGGCGACCAGATCTTCGACGAGCTGAAGCAGCACCTGGCGATCGAGAACAACGAGACCACCGCCGACGGCGAGATCTCGATCGAGCACATCGAGTGCAACGCGGCCTGCGACTACGCCCCCGTGGTGATGGTCAACTGGGAGTTCTTCGACAACCAGACCCCGGACAGCGCACGGCAGTTGGTCGACGACCTGCGGGCCGGGCACGACCCGCGGCCGACCCGGGGCGCCAAGCTCTGCTCGTTCAAGGAGACCTCCCGCATCCTGGCCGGCTTCCCGGACGAGCGCCCCGGCGCGGTGGACGCCTCCGGTGCGGGCGGCGCGCCCTCGATGGCGGGCCTGCGGCTCGCCAAGGGCGAGGCACTGCCCGGCACCCCGGGCGCCAAGGTCGTGGCCCCCCGGCACGAAGGGACGGAAGCGTGATGACCTCCGTAGAGCCGGCCGAGAAGCTGCTCTCGCCCGTGCTGTCCGCCTCCTGGGACGACGACCGCCCCTGGACCCTGGACACCTACCGCCGCCACGACGGCTACCGGGGCCTGCAGAACGCCCTCGCGATGGCACCGGACGACCTGATCGCCCTGGTCAAGGAGTCCGGACTGCGCGGCCGCGGCGGAGCCGGCTTCCCGACCGGGATGAAGTGGCAGTTCATCCCGCAGAACGACGGCAAGCCGCACTACCTGGTGGTGAACGCGGACGAGTCGGAGCCGGGCACCTGCAAGGACATCCCGCTGCTGTTCGCCAACCCGCACGCGCTGATCGAGGGCATGATCATCGCCTCGTACGCGATCCGCTGCGACCACGCCTTCATCTACCTGCGCGGCGAGACCGTGCCGGTGCTGCGGCGCCTGCACGCGGCGGTCGCCGAGGCGTACGCGGCCGGGTACCTCGGCAAGGACATCCTCGGCTCCGGCATCGACCTGGACATCACCGTGCACGCGGGCGCCGGGGCGTACATCTGCGGCGAGGAGACCGCGCTGCTGGACTCGCTGGAGGGCCGCCGCGGCCAACCGCGGCTGCGGCCGCCGTTCCCCGCCATCGCCGGCCTGTACGCCTGCCCGACGGTGGTCAACAACGTCGAGTCGATCGCCTCGGTGCCGCCGATCCTGGCCCGGGGCAACGAGTGGTTCAAGTCGCTGGGCACCGAGAAGTCGCCCGGCTTCACGCTTTACTCGCTCTCCGGCCACGTCACCAACCCGGGCCAGTACGAGGCCCCGCTCGGCATCACGCTCCGTCAGCTGCTGGACGTCAGCGGCGGCGTGCGGGCCGGGCACCGGATCAAGTTCTGGACCCCGGGCGGCAGTTCCACCCCGATGTTCACCGACGAGCACCTCGACGTCCCGCTGGACTACGAGGGCGTCGGCGCGGCCGGCTCGATGCTCGGCACCAAGGCGCTGCAGATCTTCGACGAGACCACCTGCGTGGTCCGCGCGGTCACCCGGTGGACCGAGTTCTACGCCCACGAGTCCTGCGGCAAGTGCACCCCGTGCCGTGAAGGCACCTACTGGCTGGTGCAGTTGCTCAAGCGGATCGAGTCCGGCCAGGGCGTGGCGGGCGACCTGGAGAAGCTGCTCGACATCGCCGACAACATCAACGGCAAGTCGTTCTGCGCGCTCGGCGACGGTGCGGCCAGCCCGATCGTCTCCTCGCTCCAGCACTTCAGGGCCGAGTACGAGCAGCACCTGAGCGAGCGGCGCTGCCCGTTCGACCCGGCGGCCTCCACCGTCTGGGCCGACCGCCGCGCCCACGAGTCCACCACCGAGAGGGAGGTGCACGCATGACCGTGACCGAGCCGCAGACCAGCACCGACCTGGTCACGCTCACCATCGACGGGGTCGAGGTCAGTGTGCCCAAGGGCACCCTGGTGATCCGCGCCGCCGAGCAGATCGGCACCCAGATCCCCCGGTTCTGCGACCACCCGCTGCTCGCACCCGCCGGTGCCTGCCGCCAGTGCATCGTGGAGGTGGAGGGCCAGCGCAAGCCGGTCGCCTCCTGCACCATCCCGGTCACCGAGGGCATGGTGGTCCGCACCCAGGTCAGCTCGCCGGTGGCCGAGAAGGCCCAGCGCGGCGTGATGGAACTGCTGCTGATCAACCACCCGCTGGACTGCCCGGTCTGCGACAAGGGCGGCGAGTGCCCGCTGCAGAACCAGGCGATGTCCACCGGCGAGACGGACTCCCGCTTCGACGGCCTGAAGCGGACCTACGCCAAGCCCGTCCCGATCAGCAGTCAGGTACTGCTCGACCGGGAGCGCTGCGTGCTCTGCGCCCGCTGCACCCGCTTCTCCCAGGAGATCGCCGGCGACCCGTTCATCGACCTGGTCGAGCGCGGCGCGCTGCAGCAGGTCGGCACCGGCGAGGGGGACGACTTCGAGTCGTACTTCTCCGGCAACACGATCCAGATCTGCCCGGTCGGCGCGCTCACCTCGGCCGCCTACCGGTTCCGCTCCCGCCCGTTCGACCTGGTCTCCTCGCCGAGCGTGTGCGAGCACTGCTCGGCCGGCTGCGCCCAGCGCACCGACCACCGCCGGGGCAAGGTGCTGCGCCGGCTGGCCGGCGAGGACCCGGCGGTGAACGAGGAGTGGAACTGCGACAAGGGCCGGTTCGCCTTCCGCTACGCCCAGCAGCGCGACCGGCTGGCAACTCCGCTGGTCCGCAAGGACGGTGAGCTGGTGGCCGCCTCCTGGCCGGAGGCGCTGGCCGCCGCCGCCCAGGGCCTGGCCGGGGCCGCCACCGGGGTGCTGGCCGGCGGCCGGGTCACGGTCGAGGACGCGTACGGCTACGGCAAGTTCGCCCGGGTCGCGCTCGGCACCAACGACGTGGACTTCCGGGCCCGCCCGCTCAGCGGCGAGGAGGCCGACTTCCTGGCCGCCGCCGTGGCCGGCCGCGGGGTGGACCTGGACGGAACGGGCCTCTCCTACCAGGCCCTCGAAGCCGCACCCGCCGCACTGCTGGTCGGCTTCGAGCCGGAGGAGGAGTCGCCGGTCGTCTTCCTGCGGCTGCGCAAGGCCAACCGGGCCAGCGGCCTCCAGGTCTTCGCAGTGGCGAGCCACCGCAGCCGGGGCCTGGCCAAGCTGCACGGTGCGCTGCTGCCCGCCGCGCCCGGCACCGAGGCCGAGTGGCTGACCGCCCTGGCCGAGGACACCGCGCTCGGCGACGACGCCGGCCGGGCCGGTCAACTGCTGCGCCAGCCGGGCGCGGTGATCCTGGTCGGCGAGCGGCTGGCCACCGTGCCCGGCGGTCTGACCGCCGCGCTCAAGCTGGCCGCCGCGACCGGGGCCGGGCTGGCCTGGGTGCCGCGCCGGGCCGGTGAGCGCGGGGCCGTCGAGGCGGGCGCGCTGCCCGGCCTGCTGCCCGGCGGCCGTCCGGTCTCCGCCACCGAGGCGCGGGCCGAGGCCGCCGCGATCTGGGGCGGCGCCGAACTCCCGTCCAGGAGCGGCCGGGACACCGACCAGATCCTGGCCGCCGCCGCCCACGGCGACCTGGACGCGCTGGTGATCGGCGGTCTCGACCCGGACGACCTGGCCGACCCGGCGCTGGCCGACGAGGCACTGGCCCGGGTCCGGTTCGTGGTCTCGCTGGAGATCCGCCCGTCCGCCGTGACCGACCGCGCCGACGTGGTGCTGCCGGTGGCCGCGGTGGCGGAGAAGACCGGCACCTTCCTGGACTGGGAGGGCCGGGTCCGGATGTTCGAGACCGCGATCAAGCCCGACCAGCTGATGGGCCGACACCTGCACTCGGACGTCCGGGTGCTGAGCATGCTCAGCGACGCGCTGGACCGGCCGATCGGCCTGCCGGACGTCCGCGCGGCCCGGCTGGAGCTGGACCGCTTCGCCCCCTGGGACGGGGACCGCCCGGCCGCGCCCGACGCGGCGGCCACGGCCCTGCCCCGCCCGGCCGCCGGCCAGGCGGTGCTCGGCGGCCACCGGCTGCTGCTGGACCAGGGCACGCTGCAGATCGGTGACGAGCACCTGGCCGGCACCCGGCACCCGGCGGTGGCCAGGCTCTCGCCCGCCACCGCCGCCGAGATCGGCGCCACCACCGCGCTCCGGGTCACCGGCCCGGCCGGCTCGCTCACCCTGCCGCTGGAGCTGAACCCCGAGCAGCCCGACCGCACGGTCTGGCTGCCGCTCAACTCCACGCCGGGCGGCGTCCACCGCAGCCTCGGCACCACCACCGGCCACCTGGTGACCATCGCCCCGGCGGAGGAGTCATGACACTCGCTGCTTCCGAGACCCTGAGCTTCTTCGGGCACGACCCGTGGTGGCTGGTGCTGATCAAGGCGGTCTTCGTCTTCGCCTTCCTGGTCGGCACGGTGCTGATCGCGATCGTCTGGGAGCGCAAGGTCGTCGCCTGGATGCAGCTGCGGATCGGCCCGAACCGGCACGGCCCCTGGGGCATGCTGCAGTCGCTGGCCGACGGCATCAAGCTGGCGCTGAAGGAAGACCTGGTGGTCACCGGGGCCGACAAGGTGGTCTACGTGCTGGCCCCGATCGTCGCCGCGATCCCGGCCTTCATGGCCTTCGCGGTGATCCCGTTCGGCCCGCCCGGCAACGAGGTCTCGATCTTCGGCACCCGTACCCCGATGCAGCTCACCGACCTGCCGATCGCCCTGCTCTACATCCTGGCGGTGGCCTCGATCGGCATCTACGGGATCGTGCTGGCGGGCTGGTCCTCCGGCTCGACCTACCCGCTGCTCGGCGGGCTGCGCTCGGCGGCCCAGATGGTCTCGTACGAGATCGCGATGGGCCTGTCGTTCGCGGCGGTCTTCATCTACTCGGGCTCGATGTCCACCTCGGAGATCGTCGCCTCGCAGCAGCCGACCTGGTTCGCGGTGCTGCTGCCGGTCTCCTTCATCGTCTACGTCATCGCGATGGTGGGTGAGACCAACCGGGCGCCGTTCGACCTCCCGGAGGCCGAGGGCGAGCTGGTCGGCGGCTTCAACACCGAGTACTCCTCGCTGAAGTTCGCGATGTTCATGCTGGCCGAGTACGTCAACATGGTCACCGTCTCGGCGGTGGCGTCCACCCTGTTCCTGGGTGGCTGGCGGGCCCCGTACCCGGTCTCCGCCTTCTGGGAGGGGGCCAACCACGGCTGGTGGCCGATGCTCTGGATCACGCTGAAGATCCAGCTGCTGCTGTTCTTCTTCATCTGGCTGCGCGGCACGCTGCCCCGGCTCAGGTACGACCAGTTCATGAAGCTGGGCTGGAAGGTGCTGCTGCCGGTCTCGCTGGTCTGGCTGGTGATGGTGGCCACCGTCCGCGCGCTGCGCAACGAGGGCTACGACTTCGGCCAGGTGGTGCTGTACGTCGGCGCGCCGATCGTGGTGATCCTGCTGGGCTTCCTGGTCCGGGATCTGCTCAAGCCGAAGGAGAAGGACGAAGTCGCCGCCGAACAGGCCGAGTTCGACCCGATGGCGGACGGCTACCCGGTCCCGCCGCTGCCCGGCCAGACCCTGCCGCCGGTGCCGCGCCGGCCCAGCCGGGCGCCGAAACTCCAGGACGCCCTCAACGGAGCCAACCACTCCTCGTCGGAAGGGAGCTGACCATGCCTGACGAGACCGACAAGTCGTCGATCCTCGGCCCGGCCGCAGGCTTCGGCGTGACCTTCAAGGCCATGTTCAAGCCGCGGCTGACCGAGCAGTACCCGGAGGAGAAGAAGCCCACGGCTCCTCGCTTCCACGGTCGCCACCAGCTGAACCGGCACCCGGACGGCCTGGAGAAGTGCGTCGGCTGCGAGCTCTGCGCCTGGGCCTGCCCGGCCGACGCGATCTACGTCGAGGGCGCGGACAACACCGACGAGGAGCGCTACTCGCCCGGTGAGCGGTACGGCGCGGTGTACCAGATCAACTACGCCCGCTGCATCCTGTGCGGGCTGTGCATCGAGGCCTGTCCGACCCGGGCGCTCACCATGACCAACGAGTACGAGCTGGCCGACTCCTCCCGGGCCGACCTGATCTTCACCAAGGAGCAGCTGCTGGTGGGGCTCACCGAGGGCATGGTGGAGGCCCCGCACGCCTACTACCCCGGGGCCGGCGAGAGCGCCTACTACCTGGGCGAGATCACCCAGGCGGCGCCGGGCACGGTCCAGCAGCAGAAGACCGACCGGGAGCGGGAGGTGCAGGGATGACCTCCACCGGAGAGGCGGTCCAGTTCTGGATCCTCGCCGTGCTCGCGGTCGGCGGCGCGCTCGGCACGCTGCTGATGAAGAAGGCGGTGCACAGCGCGCTCTGCCTGGCCACCACCATGATGGCGCTGGCGGTCTGCTACCTGGCCCAGGGCGCGGTCTTCCTGGGCGTGGTGCAGGTCGTGGTCTACACCGGCGCGATCATGATGCTGTTCCTGTTCGTGGTGATGCTGGTCGGCGTCACCTCGGCCGACTCGCTCAAGGAGCAGCTCAAGGGCCAGCGGGTGGCCGCGGTGGTCTGCGGTCTCGGCTTCGGCGTCCTGCTGATCGCCGGTATCGCCAACGCCAAGCTGTCCACCTTCGCCGGCCTGACCGAGGCGAACGCCGAGGGCAACGTGCAGGGCCTGGCCCGGCTGCTGTTCACCGACTACGTCTGGGCCTTCGAGCTGACCGGCGCGCTGCTGATCACCGCGGCGGTCGGCGCGATGGTGCTGACCCACCGCGAGCACGTCCGGGCGCCGCTCACCCAGCGGCAGTTGGCGGCCCAGCGGGTCAAGGACAACATCCAGCTGCCGCCGCTGCCCGCCCCCGGCGTCTACGCCCGGCACAACGCGGTGGACATCCCGGCCCTGCTGCCGGACGGCACCATCAGCGAGGACTCGGTGATGAACACGCTGCGCGAGCGCGGCCAGATCCGCGACGTCAGCCGCGACATGCTGGACCGGATGGCCGAGCTGGAGGCGAGCACCGCCGACTGGCTGGACCGCCCGCAGTCGGCCCGGCCGCCGGTGACCGGTCCGCGCAAGGCGCTGGAGACGGTCCCGCAGAAGTCGGAGGACGAGGCGTGAACCCCGTCAACTACCTCTACCTGTCGGCCCTGTTGTTCACCATCGGTGCCTCCGGCGTGCTGATCCGGCGGAACGCGATCGTGCTCTTCATGTGCGTCGAGCTGATGCTCAACGCCTCCAACCTGGCCCTGGTCACCTTCTCCCGGCTGCACGGCAACCTGGACGGGCAGATCATCGCGTTCTTCACCATGGTGGTCGCCGCGGCCGAGGTCGTGGTCGGCCTCGCCATCATCGTGTCCATCTTCCGGTCCAGGCACTCGGCTTCGGTCGATGACAGCAACCTGATGAAGCTGTAGGCGGAGGGCCCACGGTGAACTCACTCATTCCGCTGCTCGTGGCGGCCCCGTTGCTCGGTGCTGCCCTGCTGCTGCTCGGCGGTCGGCTGTTCGACCGCTACGGGCACTGGCTCGGCACCGCGCTGGCCGCCACCTCGTTCGGGCTCGGCCTGGCACTGTTCTCGGACATGCTGGGCCGGGACGCCGAGCACCGCTCGGTCTCCCAGCGCCTCTTCACCTGGATCGAGGTCGGCGGCTTCAAGGCCGACATCGCCTTCCAGCTGGACCAGCTGTCGGTCACCTTCGTGCTGTTGATCACGGGTGTCGGCACGCTGATCCACATCTACTCGATGGGCTACATGGCGCACGACCCGCGCCGCCGTCGCTTCTTCGCGTACCTGAACCTCTTCCTGGCCGCCATGCTGCTGCTGGTGCTGGCGGACAACTACCTGCTGCTGTACGCGGGTTGGGAGGGCGTGGGGCTGGCCTCGTACCTGCTGATCGGCTTCTGGCAGCACAAGCCGAGCGCCGCGGTGGCCGCCAAGAAGGCCTTCCTGGTGAACCGGGTCGGCGACCTCGGGCTGTCGATCGGCATCATGCTGATGTTCACCGAGTTCGGCGACCTGAGCTTCGGCGGCGTCTTCGGCACCGCCGGCCAGGCGAGCGAGGGCAAGCTCACCGCGATCGCGCTGATGCTGCTGCTGGCCGCCTGCGGCAAGTCCGCCCAGGTGCCGCTGCAGTCCTGGCTCGGTGACGCGATGGAGGGCCCGACCCCGGTCTCGGCCCTGATCCACGCGGCCACCATGGTGACCGCCGGGGTGTACCTGATCACCCGGTCCAGCGTGATCTTCAACCTGGCCCCCGACGCCCAGACCGTGGTCGTGGTGGTCGGTGCGGTGACGCTGCTGTTCGGTGCGATCGTCGGTTGCGCCAAGGACGACATCAAGAAGGCGCTGGCCGGCTCGACCATGTCGCAGATCGGCTACATGGTGCTGGCCGCGGGCCTCGGTCCGATCGGCTACGCCTTCGCCATCATGCACCTGGTGACGCACGGCTTCTTCAAGGCCGGGCTGTTCCTCGGTGCCGGGTCGGTCATGCACGGCATGAACGACGAGGTGAACATGCGCCACTACGGCGGCCTGCGGAAGTACATGCCGGTCACCTTCGTCACCTTCGGCCTCGGCTACCTGGCGATCATCGGCTTCCCCGGCCTGTCCGGCTTCTTCTCCAAGGACCAGATCATCGAGGCGGCGTTCGCCAAGGGCGGTACCGAGGGCTGGATCCTCGGCGTCTGCACCCTGGTCGGCGCGGCCGTCACCGCGTTCTACATGACCCGGGTGATGATCCTGACCTTCTTCGGCGAGAAGCGCTGGCAGCCCGATGCCGAGGGCCACGAGCCGCACCCGCACGAGTCGCCGGCCAGCATGACGCTGCCGATGGTCGTGCTCGCCTTCGGCTCGGTCTTCGCCGGTGGACTCTTCGCCTTCAACGAGTCCTTCGTCGGCTGGCTGGAGCCGGTCACCGGGCTGGCCCACGGCGACTCGCCGCTGAACGCCACCACGGTCACCGTGCTCACCTCGGTCTGCGTGGCCGCCGGTGTGCTGCTGTCCTGGCTGATGTACGGCCGCTCCCAGGTGCCGGTCACCCCGCCGGTGGGCTCGCTGCTCACCCGGGCGGCCCGCCGCGACCTGCTCCAGGACGACTTCAACCACGCCGTGCTGGTCCGCCCCGGCTCCGCCCTGACCGCCTCGCTGGTCTACGCCGACAGCAAGGTGGTGGACGGCTTCGTGAACGGCCTCGCCGCCGCGATCGGGGGCCTCTCGGGCCGGCTGCGCCGGGTCCAGACCGGATACGTCCGGACGTACGCGCTCTCGATGTTCGGCGGCACCCTGGTGCTGGTCGCCACCACTCTCCTGATGAGGTCCGTCTGATGACCAGTCAACTTGCATGGGAGGTACGGCGATGAGCTACCTGCTGACCGCCACCTGTGCCGTCCCGGCGGCCGGGGCGGTGCTCACCGCGGCGCTGCCGGGCGGTACCACCGAGGCCCGCCGCCGGACGGCGAAGCTCACCGCGATGGCCGTCTCCACGGCCGCCCTGGTGCTGGCCGTGCTGGTCGTGGTCCGGTACGAACCCGGTGGCGCCCGCTACCAGTTGACCGAGTCGTACAGCTGGATCAGGTCCTTCGGGATCAGCTTCTCGCTCGGGGTGGACGGGATCGGCGCCGTGCTGGTGCTGCTCACCGCCGCGCTGGTGCCGATCGTGCTGCTGGCCTCCTGGCACGACGCGGAGCCGATCCAGAACCCGGACGGCACGTTCGAGAACCTGCGCCGGACCCAGGGCTTCTTCGCCCTGGTGCTCGCGGTCGAGGCGATGGTGGTGGTCTCCTTCCTGGCCACCGACGTGTTCGTGTTCTACGTCTTCTTCGAAGCCATGCTGATCCCGATGTACTTCCTGATCGGCGGCTTCGGCGACCGGGCCGGCGGTCCGGACGCGAGTGCCCAGCGCTCGTACGCCGCCGTCAAGTTCCTGCTCTACAACCTGCTCGGCGGCCTGGTCATGCTGGCCGCGGTGATCGGGCTGTACGTGATCGCCTCCGGGCAGGGGTTCGCCACCTTCGACCTGCCGACGCTCACCCGGGCGATCGCCGACGGCAAGCTGGTGATCGACCCGACCGCCGAGAAGGCGCTCTTCCTGGGCTTCTTCTTCGCCTTCGCGGTCAAGGCCCCGCTCTGGCCGCTGCACACCTGGCTGCCGAACGCGATGGGCGAGGCCACCGCCGGGACGGCCGTGCTGATCACGGCGGTCGTGGACAAGGTCGGCACCTTCGCGATGCTGCGGTTCTGCCTCGGCCTGTTCCCGGACGCGTCCACCACCTTCGGGCCGGTGATCCTGGTGCTGGCCCTGATCGGGATCGTCTACGGCGCGCTGCTGGCGGTCGGTCAGAAGGACATCAAGCGCCTGGTCGCGTACGCCTCGATCTCGCACTTCGGCTTCATCATCATGGGGATCTTCGCCTTCACCACCCAGGCGCAGAGCGGTGCCACCCTCTACATGGTGAACCACGGCATCTCCACCGCCGCCTGGATGCTGGTCGCGGGCTTCCTGATCTCCCGTCGGGGCTCGCGCCTGATCAGCGACTTCGGCGGGGTGCAGAAGGTCGCCCCGGTGCTCGCGGGCACCTTCCTGATCGGCGGCCTGGCCACCCTCTCGCTGCCCGGGCTGGCCCCGTTCGTGAGCGAGTTCCTGGTCCTGGTCGGCACCTTCGCCAAGTACCCGGTGATCGGGATCGTCGCCACCCTGGGCATCGTGCTGGCGGCGCTGTACGCGCTGCTGCTCTACCAGCGCACCATGACCGGTCCGGTCAAGGAGGGCGTGGCGGGCATGAAGGACCTGAAGGTCCGTGAACTCGCCGTGGTGGCCCCGCTGGTGGCGCTGACCATCCTGCTGGGCGTCTATCCCAAGCCGCTCACCGACCTGGTCAACCCGACCGTGGACGCCACCCAGACCCAGGTCCAGCAGTCCGACCCGGCACCGGCCCACCCGGTCGCCGCCACCACCGGAGGTGAGCACAAGTGAGCGGTTGGCTCGCCGCCGCGGGCGGCAACAGCCCCAGCATCCCGGCGCCGCACATCGAGTACGGCCAGCTCTCGCCGATGCTGATCGTCTTCGGCGCCGCCCTGCTGGGCATCCTGGCCGAGGCGTTCCTGCCCCGCCGGGCCCGGTACGGCACCCAGGTGACGCTGGCCCTGCTCGGGCTGGCGGCCGCCTTCGGCGCCGTGGTGGTGCTCGCCGCCCAGGGCCACGGCACCACCGGGGCCGGGCTGCTGGCGATGGGCGCGGTCGCCATCGACGGCCCCGCGCTGTTCATCCAGGGCGTCATCCTGCTCACCGCCGTGGTGGCCGTGCTCACCTACGCCGAGCGCCGGCTGGAGCCGCGCCTGAACGGCAACGCGGTGGACGCCTTCGCCCCGCAGGGCGCGGCCGTCCCCGGCAGCGAGCAGGAGCGGCAGGCCGCCACGGCCGGGTTCGCCTCCACCGAGGTCTTCCCGCTCACCCTGTTCGCGGTCGGCGGCATGCTGCTCTTCCCGGCCGCCAACGACCTGCTGACCATGTTCATCGCGCTGGAGGTCTTCTCCCTCCCGCTCTACCTGCTCTGCGCACTGGCCCGGCGCCGCCGGCTGCTCTCGCAGGAGGCGGCGGTCAAGTACTTCCTGCTCGGCGCCTTCGCCTCGGCCTTCTTCCTGTTCGGGACCGCGCTGCTGTACGGCTACGCGGGCACCGTCCGGCTCGGCGAGATCGCCGACGTGGTGTCGGGTGTCGCCCAGGTGACCCCGGCGCTGGCCGGCTCCACCCAGAACGACGCGCTGCTGCTGATCGGCCTGGCGATGATCTCGGTCGGCCTGCTCTTCAAGATCGGTGCCGTCCCGTTCCACTCCTGGACCCCGGACGTCTACCAGGGCGCGCCGACCCCGGTCACCGGCTTCATGGCGGCGGCCACCAAGGCGGCCGCGTTCGGCGCCTTCCTCCGGCTGTTCTACGTGGCCTTCCCGGGCCTGCGCTGGGACTGGCGGCCGGTCATGTGGGGCGTGGCGATCCTGACCATGGCGGTCGGCGCGGTGCTGGCGGTGACCCAGCAGGACGTCAAGCGCCTGCTGGCGTACTCCTCGGTCGCGCACGCCGGGTTCATCCTCACCGGGGTGATCGCCTCCAACAAGCAGGGCATCGGGGCGGTGCTGTTCTACCTGGCCGCGTACTCCTTCGTCACCCTCGGCGCGTTCGCGGTGGTGACGCTGGTGCGGGACTCCAAGGGGGAGGCCACCCACCTCTCCAGCTGGGCCGGTCTGGGCCGGCGCTCGCCGCTGCTGGCGGCGGTCTTCGCGCTCTTCCTGCTGGCCTTCGCCGGCATCCCGCTGACCTCGGGCTTCACCGGCAAGTTCGCGGTGTTCCAGGCGGCGGCGGCCGGCGGCGCCACCCCGCTGGTGATCGTCGGTGTGCTCAGCTCGGCCGTCGCGGCCTTCTTCTACATCCGCGTCATCGTGCTGATGTTCTTCTCCGACCCGCGCCCGGGCGGGCCCGCCGTGGCCGTGCCCAGCGTGCTCACCAGCACCGCGATCGCGCTCGGCGTGGTGGTCACGCTGGTGCTCGGTCTGGCGCCGCAGTACTTCCTCGACCTGGCCTCCTCGGCTTCGGTCTTCACGCGTTGAGTCGTGTCGACGGGGCCCGTAGCCGCAGGCTGCGGGCCCCGTTTCGTATACACGAGCACGCCCGTGCAGTGATCCACTCGCGACCGGATACCCTCCTAGTAGTAGGCCAGCGGCGGCACTCAGGGACCGGGCCGCGATTCGACCAGGGACAGGAGTGGTCTGCGTGACCGTCGTGGGGCCCTTCGGGCTGAGCGTGCAGGACCGCGATCTGACCAGCGACGTCCAGGCCGGCATGGATGCCGTGGAGGCTTCCCTGGCCGAGACGGTCAAGAGCGACGTCCCGTTCATCACCGTCACCGCCAGCCACCTGATCGAGGCCGGCGGCAAGCGGTTCCGCCCGCTGCTGGTGATGCTGGCGGCGCAGTTCGGCGACCCGTACGCCCCCGGTGTGGTGCCGTCCGCCGTGGTGGTCGAGCTGACCCACCTGGCCACGCTGTACCACGACGACGTGATGGACGAGGCCCCGGTCCGGCGCGGTGCGCAGAGCGCCAACTCCCGCTGGGACAACTCGGTCGCGATCCTGACCGGCGACTTCCTGTTCTCGCGCGCCTCCCAGGTGCTGGCCGACCTCGGCCCGGAGGCGGTCCGGATCCAGGCCGACGCCTTCGAGCGGCTGGTGACCGGTCAGATCCTGGAGACCGCGGGACCGACCGCCGAGGACGACCCGCTCCAGCACTACCTGGCCGTGATCGCAGGCAAGACCGGTTCGCTGGTCGCCGTCTCCTGCCACCTCGGCGCGCTGATGGCCGGGGCCGCCCCGGAGACGGTCGAGATCCTCCGCCTGTACGGCGAGCGGATGGGCACCGCGTTCCAGCTCGCCGACGACGTGCTCGACATCGCCAGCGACGGCCACGAGTCCGGCAAGACCCCCGGCACCGACCTGCGCGAGGGCGTGCCCACGCTGCCGATCCTGCTGCTCCAGCAGATGCCGGTGGACCCGGCCGACCCCGAGGACGTCCGGCTGCGCGAGCTGCTGACCCTCGACCTGGCGGCCGACGACGAGCTGCACGCCGAGGCGCTCAAGCTGCTGCGCCGTCACCCCGCGCTGGAGCGGGCGCGCCGGGACACCCTGCGCTACGCCGAGGAGGCGCGCGCGCTGCTCGCCCCGCTGCCGGAGTGCCCGGCCAAGGCGGCCCTGCAGGGCCTGTGCGACGCGGTGGCCATCCGCACGATGTGACGGACCGTCGGATGAGGGAGACTGGGCGCCGTCCACTCGCTCGCTCCGAAAGGCCGTCATGCTCCGTGTCGTCATCGCCGAGGACTCCGTGCTGCTGCGCGAGGGCCTGACCAGGCTGCTCACCGACCGGGGCCTGGAGGTGGTCGCCGGCGTCGCCGACGGCGAGTCGCTGGTGCGCACCGTGCAGGAGCTGGCCGCCATCGGCGAGCTGCCCGACGTGGTGGTGGCCGACGTCCGGATGCCGCCCACCCACACCGACGAGGGCGTCCGGGCCTGCGTCACGCTGCGCGGGCTGTTCCCGGCGCTGGGGGTGCTGGTGCTGTCCCAGTACGTCGAGGAGAAGTACGCGGGCGAGCTGCTGGCCGGCTCCACCCGGGGGGTCGGCTACCTGCTCAAGGACCGGGTCGCCGAGGTCAGGGAGTTCGTCGACGCCGTGGTCCGGGTCGCCGACGGCGGCACCGCGCTGGACCCGGAGGTGGTGCAGCAGCTGCTCAGCCGCAGCCGCAAGGGCGACGTGCTGGCCAAACTGACCCCGCGCGAGCGCGAGGTGCTCGGGCTGATGGCCGAGGGGCGGACCAACGCCGCGGTGGCCCGGCAGCTGGTGATCTCCGACGGTGCGGTGGAGAAGCACGTCAGCAACATCTTCCTCAAGCTGGGCCTGGGCCAGAGCCCGGAGGACCACCGCCGGGTGCTGGCCGTCCTGACCTACCTCCAGTCCTGACCGGCAGGGTATGGACTCCACCCGCGTCAACGTTGTGAACGGGTGGCGGCCCCGCCGTTTGGCCTGAAGTTCCGGTACGTCCGGGGTCCGGCCGCCTAGGATGCGAAGCAGTGCACCAGGCGGACGGGGCACACGGCTCACGCCCGCGGCTGGCGCCCACGAGGAGGTCCGCGGCAGTGACCAGTCAGGTGGATCAGGCAGAGGCAGTGGACGGCTCGGACGACGGCGAGGACCGCTCGGGGCCGGTGCCGCCGCCCGGCGGCCGACAGCGGGTCGCGAAGCCGATCCGGCGGCTGGACCGGGTGATCATCCGGTTCGCCGGCGACTCGGGCGACGGCATGCAGCTCACCGGCGACCGCTTCACCTCGGAGACGGCCTCGTTCGGCAACGACCTCTCCACGCTGCCGAACTTCCCGGCCGAGATCCGGGCCCCCGCCGGCACGCTGCCGGGCGTGTCGTCGTTCCAGCTGCACTTCGCGGACCACGACATCCTGACCCCCGGCGACGCGCCGAACGTGCTGGTCGCGATGAACCCGGCCGCGCTCAAGGCCAACCTGGGCGACCTGCCGCGCGGCGCCGAGATCATCGCCAACACCGACGAGTTCACCAAGCGGGCGCTGGCGAAGGTCGGTTACGCGGCCGACCCGCTGGGCGACGGCTCGCTGGAGGCGTACCACGTGCACCGGGTGCCGCTGACGGCGCTCACGCTGGAGGCGCTCAAGGACTCGGGGCTGGCCCGCAAGGACGCCGAGCGGGCGAAGAACATGTTCGCGCTCGGGCTGCTGTCCTGGATGTACCACCGGCCCACGCACGGGACGGAGGCGTTCCTGCGCACCAAGTTCGCCAAGCGGCCCGAGATCGCCGAGGCCAACATCGCCGCGTTCCGGGCGGGTTGGAACTTCGGTGAGACCACCGAGGACTTCGCGGTCTCCTACGAGGTGGCCCCGGCCCGGCTGCCGGAGGGCACCTACCGCAACATCTCCGGCAACCTCGCGCTGTCCTACGGCCTGATCGCGGCCGGGCAGCGCTCCGGCCTGCCGGTCTTCCTCGGCTCGTACCCGATCACCCCGGCCTCGGACATCCTGCACGAGCTGTCCCGGCACAAGAACTTCGGCGTCCGGACCTTCCAGGCGGAGGACGAGATCGCCGGCATCGGCGCCGCGCTCGGCGCCGCCTTCGGCGGGGCGCTCGGCGTCACCACCACCTCGGGCCCCGGGGTGGCACTGAAGTCGGAGACCATCGGCCTGGCGGTCTCGCTCGAACTCCCGCTGCTGGTGGTCGACATCCAGCGCGGCGGCCCCTCCACCGGGCTGCCGACCAAGACCGAGCAGGCCGACCTGCTGCAGGCGATGTTCGGCCGCAACGGCGAGGCGCCGGTGCCGATCGTGGCCCCGGCCACCCCGGCCGACTGCTTCGCCGCCGCCCTGGAGGCGGCCCGGATCGCGGTCACCTACCGGACCCCGGTCTTCCTGCTCTCGGACGGCTACCTGGCCAACGGCTCGGAGCCGTGGCGGATCCCGGCGGTGGACGAACTCCCGGTGATCGAGCCGGACTTCGCCACCGGGCCGAACCACGACGGCGAGTTCTGGCCGTACCAGCGCGACCCGGCCACGCTGGCCCGCCCGTGGGCGGTGCCCGGTACGGCGGGCCTGGAGCACCGGATCGGCGGGATCGAGAAGCAGGACGGAACCGGGAACATCTCCTACGACCCGGCCAACCACGACTTCATGGTCCGGACCAGGCAGGCCAAGATCGACGGCATCGACGTGCCCGACCTGGAGGTCGACGACCCGTCGGACGGCGCCCGGGTGCTGGTGCTCGGCTGGGGCTCCACCTACGGCCCGATCACCGCGGCGGTCCGGCGGGTCAGGGCCGACGGCGGCCAGGTCGCCCAGGTGCACCTGCGCCACCTCAACCCGTTCCCGGCGAACCTGGGGTCGATCCTCAAGAGCTACGACAAGGTGATCGTCCCGGAGATGAACCTCGGGCAGCTGGCGCTGCTGCTGCGGGCCAAGTACCTGGTGGACGCCGAGTCCTACAACCAGGTGCGCGGACTCCCGTTCAAGGCGGCCCAGTTGGCCGACGTCCTGTCCGCCGCCATCGGCACCCTGGAGGAGAACTGATGGAGAGTCTTCGGCTGGTCCCCAAGGCGGAGGCACTGCAGACCGCCAAGGAGTTCAAGACCGACCAGGAGGTGCGCTGGTGCCCCGGCTGCGGGGACTACGCGATCCTGGCCGCGGTCCAGTCCTTCATGCCCGAGCTGGGCATCCGCCGGGAGAACACCGTCTTCGTCTCCGGGATCGGCTGCTCCTCCCGGTTCCCGTACTACATGAACACCTACGGGATGCACTCGATCCACGGCCGCGCCCCGGCGATCGCCACCGGCCTGGCGGCCTCCCGGCGGGACCTGTCGGTCTGGGTGGTGACCGGTGACGGGGACGCGCTGTCGATCGGCGGCAACCACCTGATCCACGCGCTGCGGCGGAACGTCAACCTGAAGATCCTGCTGTTCAACAACCGGATCTACGGTCTGACCAAGGGTCAGTACTCGCCCACCAGCGAGGTCGGGAAGATCACCAAGTCCACGCCGATGGGCTCGCTGGACCACCCGTTCAACCCGCTCTCGCTGGCGATCGGCGCCGAGGCCACCTTCGTCGCCCGCACCATCGACTCGGACCGGCAGCACCTGACCTCGGTGCTCCGGGCCGCGGCCGAGCACCAGGGCACCGCGCTGGTGGAGATCTACCAGAACTGCAACATCTTCAACGACGGCGCCTTCGAGGTGCTCAAGGACCCGGGCACCCGGGACGAGGCGCTGATCCGGCTGGAACACGGACAGCCCGTCACCTTCGCCGGCCGGGGCGTCTTCCGGGACGCGCTCGGGGAGCTGTACGTCGCCCCGCTGACCGAGCAGAACCAGGCGCAGGTGCTGGTGCACAACGCCCACCACCCCAACCCGGCGCTCGCCTTCGCGCTCTCCCGGATCGCCGACGCGGACACCCTGCACCACACCCCGATCGGCGTGCTCCGCGCGGTCGGGCGGCCGGTCTACGACGACCTGATGGGCGATCAGCTCGACCAGGCCGTGGCCCAGCGCGGCGCGGGCGACCTGGGGGCGCTGCTGAACGGCAGCGACACCTGGACGGTGGTCTGACCCGGCCCCGCGGTACGACGCCCGCTGACCCCGCCCGGGGTCAGCGGGCGTCGTACGCCTGGCGGGCCACCAGCACGTCGGGGGTCTGCCGCTCCACCCAGTGCGCCAGCCCGGCGACCAGCCCGGCCGCCTCGGTGCCGGCCCCGGTGAGGCGGTAGTCGACCCGGGGCGGGATCACCGGGTGGGCCTCGCGGTGCACGAAGCCGTCCCGCTCCAGGTTCTGCAGGGTCTGCGCGAGCATCTTCTCGCTCACCCCCGCGACCCGGCGGCGCAGCTCGCTGAACCGGTACTCCCGCTCGGTCAGGGCGATCAGCACCAGCACGCCCCAGCGGCTGGTGACGTGCTCCAGCACGCCCCGGGACGGGCACATCCGGTCGTTGACGTCGGCCGGCGGCATCAGCTCTGCACTTACCTTCATGTCAGTACCCTACTTTGAAGTGCGTACTTCCGATTGGTAAGTCCAGTACATACGGTAAGTCCAGTCAGCACAAGAGCCCACGCAGGGAGAACGTCATGATCGTCGTCGCCGGAGCCACCGGACAGCTCGGCCGCCTGGTGGTCGAGGGCCTGCTCGCCAAGGTCCCCGCCACCGAGGTCGCGGTCGCCGTCCGTTCCGCCGAGAAGGCCGCCGACTGGGCCGCCCAGGGCGTCGACGTCCGGGTGGTCGACTACGACCGCCCCGAGACGCTGGCCGCCGCCTTCGGCGCCGGTGACAAGGTGCTGCTGATCTCGGGCAACGCGGTCGGCGCCCGGGTGCCGCAGCACACCGCCGTGGTCGAGGCCGCCAAGGCCGCCGGGGTGGCGCTGTTCGCCTACACCGGCGTGCTGGGCGGCGACGACGCCAACTTCCGGCTGGCCGACGAGCACAAGGCCACCGAGGCGGCAATCCTCGCGGCCGGCCTGCCCTACGTCTTCCTGCGCAACGGCTGGTACACCGAGAACTACACCGCCAACGCCGCCGTCGCGCTGGAGCACGGCGCCGTGGTCGGCAGCAACGGCGACGCCCGGATCGCCACCGCCTCCCGCCGCGACTACGCGGACGCCGCGGTCGCGGTGCTGACCGGCGAGGGCCACGAGAACCGGGCCTACGAGCTCAGCGGCGACACGGCCTGGAGCTTCTCCGAGTACGCCGCCGAGCTGGCCGCCCGCTCCGGCCGGCCGGTGGTCTACCGCGACGTGCCGGCCGAGCAGCACCACGCGGTGCTGGTCGGTGCGGGCCTGCCGGAGGGCTTCGCGGCGATCCTGGTCGACGTCGACGCGGCCATCGCCCGGGGCGAGCTCGCCCGCCACCAGGGCGTGCTGAGCGGGCTGATCGGCCGCCCCACCACGCCGCTGGCCGAGACGGTCGCGGCCGCGGTCTGACCCGTCCTGACATGTCATGAGTAAAACCTTGATACGGAGATGACAGTCCGCCCTCCGTGCCGCTACCTTCAGTCGGGAATCAGCGCGCGCGGAGGGCAGGCCGGTCGATGGCAGCACAGCAGCAGGCCGGTGGCGGCAACGGCGGCGGGAACGGGATCGGGTACGGCTTCGCCGCGTACGGGATCTGGGGGCTGTTCCCACTGTTCTGGCCGCTGCTGGAGCCGAGCGGCGCGGTCGACATCCTGGCCAACCGGATGACCTGGTCACTGGTGGCCGTCGCCCTGATGCTGCTGGTCCAGCGGAAGTGGGCCTGGATCAGGCCGCTGCTGGCCCAGCCCCGCCGGCTCGCGCTCTCGGTGCTGGCCGCGATGACGATCTCGGTCAACTGGGGCGTCTACATCTGGGGAGTGAACTCCGGCCACGTGGTGGAGACCAGCCTCGGCTACTTCATCAACCCGCTGGTCACCATCGCCTTCGGCGTCCTGCTGCTGCGCGAACGGCTGCGCACCGCCCAGTGGGCGGCGGTCGGCGTCGGGGTGGCCGCGGTGGTGGTCCTCACCGTCGGGTACGGGCGGCTGCCCTGGATCGCGCTCACGCTGGCGTTCTCCTTCGGCACCTACGGTCTGCTCAAGAAGAAGGTCGCGCTCGGCGGGATGGAGAGCTTCGCGCTGGAGAGCGCGGTGATGTTCCCGTTCGCCGTCGCCTTCCTGATCTGGCTCGCGGTCCGGGGCGAGGGCAGCTTCGCGGTCTCCGGCTGGGGCCACTCCGGGCTGCTGATGCTCAGCGGGGTGATCACCGCGATCCCGCTGCTCTGCTTCGGCGCCGCCGCCCTGCGGGTGCCGCTCAGCACGCTCGGGCTGCTCCAGTACCTGGCGCCGGTGCTCCAGTTCCTGATCGGCATCACCGTCTTCGGCGAGCAGATGCCGCCCGCCCGCTGGGCCGGGTTCGCCCTGGTCTGGCTCGCGCTGGCGATGCTGAGCTGGGACGCGCTGCGCCGGCTGCGGCGGAGCCGGGCGGCCCTGCCGCAGCCCCGCACCGCCCCCGTGGACGAACCGGCGCGGGCCGTCTCCGGCTGACGCTCCATCAGGTCGGACGGGTCTGTGAAGAACTCGTTTCCGGATCTCCTCAACCGGGCCGCTCTCCTGCTAACGTCCGGGGTGCCGCAGCTCCAGCGGCCCGGCCGCAGGAGGTGTGGCGATGGTGCAGCTCCCGGTGCAGCCCGTCCGGCGGGTGCCGGCCGTCCGCCGCGGGACGGACGCCGCCGAGACCGGCGACCTGCTGCTCAGCTCCGAGCGCCCCGGTGGCCCCGTCACCATCTGCTGGCAGCGCCGGGGCCACTCACCGATCACCCTGGAGTCCCCCTACCGGCTGGACCGGGTCGAGCTCAGGGGATCCCCCCGGGCCCGCCTGCACGGCCTCACCGCAGGCGTCCGGCTGGTCTGCCCGGACTGGTCCCCGCTCTTCCTGGTCTCCCCGGCCCAGCTCGCGGTGCTCGCCTGCGCGGCCGCGACCTCTCGCACCACCTAGGCCGTGATGTCGCGGCTGGTGAAGCGGGCCCAGGCGGCGGAGCCGAAGACGGCCACGTAGACGGCCTGGAGGCCGAGGTTCTGCAGCACGTTGTCCCAGTGGATCGGCTGCCGGAGCAGGTCGCCGAAGCTGAGCCAGTGGTGGGTGAACAGGTAGGGCTGGATGGCGTGCAGCTGGGGGAAGGTGTCCAGGATCTGCACCGTGATCACCAGCACCACGGTGGTGGCCATCGCGGCGATCCCACTGCCCGTCAGGGTGGAGACGAACAGGCCGATCGCGACCAGGCCGGCCAGCGAGGCGGCCACCACCAGGGCGATCAGCACGGCCCGGAGCAGGGCGGTGCCCGGCCCGACGGTGTCGCCGGAGAGCAGGGTGACCTCGCCGAGCGGGAACAGGGCCGCGCCGGTGGCCAGGGCGGAGAGGGCGACGGCCAGGGTGGCGGCCAGGCAGAAGGTCATCCCGGCGGCGAACTTGACCAGCAGCAGCCTGGTCCGCCCGGCGGGGGCGACCAGCAGGTAGCGCAGGGTGCCGGAGGCGGCCTCGCCGGCGATCGAGTCACCGGCCACCACGCCCACCGTCATCGGCAGGAAGATCGGCAGCGTGACGGCCAGCGAGGTGAAGACCAGGAACAGGCCGTTCTGGGTCACCTGGGCGATGAAGGCGGGACCGCCGCCACCGCCGCCGGACTCGTCCGTCTGCCACTTGATCACCAGGCCGATCAGCACCGGCAGCCCGGCCAGGATGGCCAGCAGGGTGATCGTCCTGGCCCGGCGGAAGGTCAGCCCCAGCTCGCTCCGGAACAGCGACAGCGACCCGCGTACGGACGCCGCGGCGGCCAGTGGCCGCGTCTCAACCAGCGACATCGAAACCCTCCCCGGTCAGTGCCACGAAGGCGTCCTCCAGTGTGCCGCGCTCGACGCCGAAGCCGTGCACCCGCACCCCGGCCTCGACCAGCGCGGCGCAGAGCTTCGGCAGCTCCTGCTCGCCCGGTGGCGGGGTGCCCTGCACCCGGTCGTCGGCGCTGCTCAGGTCGGCGACCTGACGGCCGGTCAGCACCTCGGTGGCCAGCGCGACGTCCGGGGTGCGGACCACCAGCCGGCCCTGGGCGCGGGCGGCCAGCTCGGCCACCGTGCCCTGCACCAGCAGCCGGCCCTTGGACATCACGGCCGCGTGGGTGCAGACGTGCTCGATCTCGTCGAGCAGGTGGGAGGAGAGGAAGACCGTGGTGCCGTCCGCCGCCACCTCCCGGATCAGGGCGCGGATCTCCCGCATGCCCTGCGGGTCGAGGCCGTTGGTGGGCTCGTCCAGCACCAGCAGCTCGCGCGGCCGGAGCAGGGCGGAGGCCAGGCCGAGCCGCTGCTTCATCCCGAGCGAGTACGCCCGGGCCTTCTTGCCCGCCGCCGCCGTCAGGCCGACCCGGTCGAGCGCCTCGTCGACCCGGCGGGACCGGGTGCGCGGGTCGGTGGTCGGGTCGGCGGCGTCGATCCGGGCCAGGTTGTCCCGGCCGGAGAGGAAGCCGTACAGCGCCGGGCCCTCGATCAGGGCGCCGACCCGGGGGAGCACCGAGGAGACCGCGCCGGGCATCGGCTCACCGAGCACGGTGGCCACCCCGGCGGTGGGGGCGATCAGGCCCATCAGCATCCGGATGGTGGTGGTCTTGCCGGAGCCGTTTGGGCCGAGGAAGCCGAACACCGAGCCCCGGGGGACGGCCAGGTCCAGGCTGTCCACCGCGAGCTGGCCGCCCCGGAACCGCTTGGTCAGCCCGCTGGTGCGGATCACGTCCGCCGAAACGGCCGGGCGGCTGTCCGCCGCCCGGCCGTCCGACTGCTGGAGCAGGGCCACTACGGCTTCACCCCGGCCGCGTTCTGCAGCACCTGCGGGGTGACCGCGCCGGCGAAGACCCGGCCGTCGTCGGTGAGCAGCACGTTCAGCACCTTGGTGCCGATCAGGGTGCCGCCGCCGACCGGCTTGCCGAGCGCCTTGGCGAAGGAACCGCCGTCGCCCTGCGGCAGCTTGGCGGTCAGCACGGTCGCCCAGCCCTCGCCGACCAGGTCGACCCCGCCGGCCCCGGGCAACTGCGCCGGACGGTGCTCGGCCGCGGCGGCGGTCGCGTCGCCGGCCGACCGCTCGGTCACCCGGGCGCCCTTGGGGGCGGTGAACTTGAAGGTGGAGGCTGCGGGCTTGCTGAACGAGACCTCGCTGAAGTGCACGTCCAGCACCTTGGAGCCGTCGGTCGAGCGGATCAGCACGGCCAGCGGCACGCCGTTGTCGGCCGCCACCGAGATCCGCACCTCGGCGATGGTCGAGCCGCTCTGCCTGGGCTTCACGCTCAGCTGGTACGCCTTCTGCCCGGCCACCTCGGCGGTGCCGGCCACGGTGACCGAGGTCGACTCCGCGCTCAGGGTGAGGAAGCGGCGGGCCGCGTCCTGCGGGGTGACCGGGAGGGGCGTCTTCGGGTGCTCGGCCCGGGCGGCCTGAGGGCCGGTCAGGTGGACGGCGTCGTTGCTCCGGCTGTCCCAGGCCCAGAGCTCGCCGCCGTTGTGCACCAGCTCGTAGCCGGTCAGGCCGCCGATCAGGCCGATCCGCTGCCGGTCCGGACCGTCCACCGCGACCTGGAGCGTGTGCTCCCCGCCGAGCAGTTCGAGCAGCTTGGTCTCCGGCGCGGCCTGCGAGCCGCGCTCCTTGCCGCCTCCGTCGTGGCCGCCGGCCGCGCCGGGCAGCGCCCCGCCGAGCAGCTGGGCGGGCACCCCGAGATCGGCCTTGACCTTCACCGTGCCCGACAGTGCCTCGGCCTCGGAGCCGAGCGCCTTGGCCACCACCTGCTCCGCCGTCAGGGCGGGCAGCGAGGGCCCGGAATCGCCGGCCATCGCGGGCACCAGACCGATCCCGGCGGCCGTCAGTGCCACCACCCCGACCGGCACCAGCACCCGGGCGGTGGTGCGTCGCCCGGACCGGTACGGCCTCACTTCGTCCACCATGACTGCTACCCCTCGTTGTCAGATGTCCTGCCCTGCCCAACCATTAGAGCCCGCGCGGGGTTCCCCCGGCATCGCCCTGGAGGGCCGGATCTCCGTACGACCACCGGCCCACGTGACCCTGACCCCACATCAGGGTTACGTCATCCGCACGTAGTAACCGCTGGGTATGGTCGGCCTCATGAATGCTACGGATGACCGGCCGTCCGCACCGACCGCCTCCTCGATGCGCCGGGCGCTGCGCCGGGCCAGGGACGGGGTGGCCCTGGACGTGGCCGAGGCGGCGGTGCTGCTCCGGGCCCAGGGCGACGACCTGGCGGACCTGTGCGCCACGGCGGCCCGGATCCGGGACGCCGGGCTGGCCGAGGCCGGGCGGCCCGGGGTCATCACGTACTCGAAGAAGGTGTTCATCCCGCTCACCCGGCTGTGCCGGGACCGGTGCCACTACTGCACCTTCGTCACGGTGCCGGGCAAGCTCCGCAAGGACGGCCACGGCCTCTACCTGTCGCCGGACGAGGTGCTGGAGATCGCCCGGCAGGGCGCGGCGATGGGCTGCAAGGAGGCGCTGTTCACGCTCGGGGACCGGCCGGAGGACCGCTGGCCGGAGGCCCGCGAGTGGCTGGACGCGCACGGGTACGACGACACCCTGTCCTACGTCCGGGCGATGTCGATCCGGGTGCTGGAGGAGACCGGGCTGCTGCCGCACCTCAACCCCGGGGTGCTGAGCTGGACCGACTTCCAGCGGCTCAAGCCGGTCGCGCCCTCGATGGGCATGATGCTGGAGACCACCGCGACCCGGCTCTGGTCCGAGCCCGGCGGCCCGCACCACGGCTCGCCGGACAAGGAGCCGGCCGTCCGGCTGCGGGTGCTGGAGGACGCCGGCCGCAGCGCGGTGCCGTTCACCACCGGGGTGCTGATCGGCATCGGGGAGACCTACGAGGAGCGCGCCGACGCCCTGTTCGCGATCCGCCGCACCGCCCGCCGCTACCACGGCGTGCAGGAGGTGATCGTGCAGAACTTCCGGGCCAAGCCGGACACCGCGATGCGGGCCATGCCGGACGCCGAGCTGGAGGAGCTGGCCGCCGCGATCGCGGTCACCAGGCTGGTGCTCGGCCCGTCCGCCCGGATCCAGGCGCCGCCGAACCTGGTGGACCAGGAGTACCCGCTGATCATCGGCGCCGGCATCGACGACTGGGGCGGCGTCTCGCCGCTGACGCCCGACCACGTCAACCCCGAGCGCCCCTGGCCGCAGATCGAGGAGCTGGCCGAGCGGACGGCGGCCCAGGGCTTCGCACTGCGCGAGCGGCTGACGGTGTATCCGGAGTACCTGCTGCGCGGCGAGCCCTGGCTGGACCCGCGGATCATGCCGCACGTCCGGGCGCTGGCCGACCCGGAGACCGGGCTGGCCCGGGCGGACGCGATGCCGGTCGGCCTGCCCTGGCAGGAGCCGGAGGACCTGCCCGCCTCGTCCGGGCGGACCGAGCTGCACCGGGAGATCGACACCGAGGGGCGGACGGGCGACCGCCGGGCCGACTTCGAGGAGGTCTACGGCGACTGGGAGGAGCTGCGGGCCCAGGTCGGCAGCTCCGCGCCGGAGCGGCTGGGCGGCGACCTGCGGCAGGCGCTGGCCGTCGCGGCCGACGACCCGGTCCGGCTGACGGACGCTCAGGCGCTGGCGCTGTTCGGGGCCGACGGGGCGGCGCTGGACGCGCTCTGCGGCATCGCCGACGCGGTCCGCCGGGACGCGGTCGGCGACGAGGTCACGTACTGCGTCACCCGGAACATCAACTTCACCAACGTCTGCTACACCGGCTGCCGGTTCTGCGCCTTCGCCCAGCGGCGGACGGACGCCGACGCCTACACCCTCTCGCTGGACCAGGTCGCCGACCGGGCCGAGCAGGCCTGGGGGGTCGGCGCCACCGAGGTCTGCATGCAGGGCGGCATCCACCCCGACCTGCCGGGCACCGCGTACTTCGACATCGCCCGCGCGGTGAAGGCCCGGGTGCCGGGGATGCACGTGCACGCCTTCTCGCCGATGGAGGTGGTCAACGGGGCCACCAGGACTGGTCTTTCGATCCGGGACTGGCTGGCCGAGGCGAAGGCGTCCGGGCTCGACACCATCCCCGGCACGGCGGCGGAGATCCTCGACGACGAGGTGCGCTGGGTGCTCACCAAGGGCAAGCTGCCCGCCGCGACCTGGGTCGAAGTGGTCACCACCGCACACGAGTTGGGCATCCGCTCGTCCTCCACCATGATGTACGGGCACGTGGACGGGCCGCAGCACTGGCTCGGCCACCTGCGGCTGCTGGCCGAGATCCAGCAGCGGACCGGCGGCTTCACCGAGTTCGTCACGCTGCCGTTCATCCACACCAACGCCCCGGTCTACCTGGCCGGGATCGCCCGGCCGGGACCGACCATGCGGGACAACCGGGCGGTGATGGCGATGGCCCGGCTGCTGCTGCACCCGCACATCACCAACCTCCAGACCAGCTGGGTGAAGCTGGGCGCCGAGGGCGCGGCGGAGATGCTCCGCTCCGGCGCCAACGACCTGGGCGGCACCCTGATGGAGGAGACCATCTCCCGGATGGCCGGCTCCGCCTACGGCAGCTACATGTCGGTCCGCGACCTGGAGGCGATCGCCGAAGCGGCCGGGCGCCCGCACCGCCAGCGCACCACCACCTACGGCGAGGTCCCGGCCGAGCGCCGGGCGGCCGCCCTGGCCTCGGACGGGCACCTGCCGCAGCTGCTCCCGGTGCTGGAGTGACCCGTCGGACAGGCGCTAGTCCGCCGGGGGGCCGTAGCGGACCTCGACGGTGAGTTCGCCGCCCTCCCAGACCCCGGCCGCGGCGGTGTTGCCGAGGACGGTGAGCAGGGCGTCGGAGTTCTGGGTGAACAGGCAGACCCGGTCGCCCGGTTCGAAGCCGCGCGGGGCGACCCCGTCCGGGACGGAGAACCGGGGCTGCGCCATGCAGGCGGCATGGGTCGGCGGCTGGCCGGGGTCGAGGTAGGCCCCGGCGTTCCAGACGCCCTTGATCGCGGCGTACTCGGACCCCTTGTCGGTTTTCCCGGTCCAGCCGAAGGTGGTCCGGGGGCTCCACTCGGCGTCGCCGACCGCGTGGTCGGGGCCGGGGGTCCCGGTGTCCAGGTGCTGGCCGCGCTGCAGCGTGATCCGGTACGGCCCGCCGGTCCACTCGGCCACCGCGACCTGTGTCGGTGTCGGGCTCGGTACCGGTGAGGGCGGCGGGGGCGGCGCCGTGGTCGAACGGGTGGTGCCGGGACTCGGCGGCTGGGTGGTGGGCCCGGGGGTGGCGGTCGGCAGGCCCGAGGGCGTCGGCGAGCCGGGCGGCACCGGGGTCGGGTTGTGGGACTCCCCGGGCCCGGGCCCGGGCGGGGTGGCGGTCGGCGGCCCCGGCGCCGGCACGGTCGCGGCGGGCGAGGACGAACCGCCGCCGCCCGCCGCAGTCGTGGCCGGCCCGGGCTGCGGGCCCTGGAGCAGGGCGGTGATCCAGAACGCACCGCCCCCCACCACGACGGCGGTGGCGAGGACCAGCAGTGCGACGACGCCCGTCCTGAGCCGGGCGTTGTGCAGGTTGAGGACCCCTCCCATGAAGACCGGGCCGTGGTACTCGCCGTCGTGGATGGTGTTCTCGGTCGAATCGCTCACGGTGGCCCCCCGGCCCTCGCACTCGTGATCCCTGTGAGCGAGTTCTGCCCCGTCGCGGGCCGATCCAACTCCCGCTGCGGGTACGAAACTTCGGCGCGGTCAGCCGACCAGGAGCCGGTCCCGGAGGGCGTTCAGACCGCGGCGGTCGAGGCCGAGGCCGTCCTTGAGGTAGCGGTCGAAGGAGCCGTACTTGGCCTGCACCTCGTCGAAGCCCGCGTTCAGGTACTCGGCGCGGACGTCCAGCAGCGGCTTGTAGATCGCCTGGTACGCGGGCGGCAGCTGGGACAGGATCGCGGCGTTGGCGGCGGCCCGGTAGTCGTTGCTGGCCAGGTAGTCGGCCTCGACCGTGGTGCGCGGGACGCCGAGCGCGGTGAGCAGCGCGGCGTTCGCCCAGCCGGTGCGGTCCTTGCCCGCGGTGCAGTGGAACAGGATCGCGCCCCGGTCGTCGGCGGCCCCGAGCACGCCCCGGTAGGCGGACTTGGCGCTGTCGGCGGAGACCATGACCCGCTCCGCGTCGACCATCGCCTGCACGGCGGCGGCCGGGCTGGTGACGTTGAAGGCGCCGGTGTCGGCGACCCCGAGCACGTTGGCGTTCACCACGGTGGCGCCGGCCGGGATGCGGTCGGGGGCGCTCTTCTGCTCGGCGGGGGTGCGCAGGTCGAAGATCTGCCGGATGCCCAGGCGCCGGAGCTTGGCCAGGTCGGCGTCGGTCAGCTTGCTGAGGTCGTCCGAGCGGTAGACCTCGCCGAGCTTCACCCAGCGGCCGTCGGCGGTGCGGTAGCCGCCCGCGTCACGGAAGTTGGGGGCGGAGGCCAGGTGCAGCGAGCGGTCGGCGACGGTCAGCGACTCGCCGCGGTCCGGGACCAGCTCGAAGAACCAGCGGTCGGCGGCGGCCAGCCCGGTGACCTTCACGGTGGCCGAGCCGGTGCCCCGGGCGACGGGGGTGCGGTGCCGGATGCCGTCCCGGTCGGTGCCGGCGTACACGGTGACCCTGCGGGTGCCGGGGGCGGTCCAGTTGAGCGTGAACGAGCCGTCCGCCTGCTGGGTCGCGGTGGCGGCGGTGAACGGGATGCGGTGCGCGGACTGCTGGGCGGAGTGCCCGGGTGCGTCGGCCAGGGCGGGGGAGGCGGCCAGCGCGGCGGTGCCGAGGGTGAGCGCGCCGGTGAGGGCCACGGCGACGGCAAGACGGGAGCGGGTGGTGGTCATGGTGCGGACGTTAGGAAGCCCGGGCCGGGGTCCGGTGGCCGCCGGGTGGCGTGACGGCAACAATTTGTTGACGAGCTGGTGTTCCGGTCGGCGGTCCAAATCGGAGCGGCTTTCGAATACAGTGCGGGTGCGTTCCAGCCCCGGCGGTGCGCCACCCCCTGTACCCGAGGAAAGGTACCGTCCCTTGATGCCCCTGTGGTCACGCGCGCAGCAGCAGGACTTCCGCAGCAGGGTGCGGGGTTGTCTGCTCGGCGGGGCGATCGGTGACGCGCTCGGTGCCGGGATCGAGGCCGACCCGCTGGAGCGGATCCGCGCGGCGCACGGGCCCGACGGCGTGACGGGGTACGTCTCCGCGTACGGCCGGTGCGGCGGCATCACCGACGACACCCAGCTCGCACTGTTCACCGTGGACGGCCTGATCAGGGCTCATGTCCAACGGGACGGCGGGAGTTGGCACCCGCCGACCGACGTGCACCACGCGTACCTGCGCTGGGCGTCGACCCAGTACGACTGGGGTCCGGACGAGCGCAGATCCGACCTCGGGTGGCTCGGGAAGCAGGAGTGGCTGTACTCCCGGCGCGGGTCCGGGCAGCTCTGCCTGGCCCCGCTGACCGGCCCCGACGCGGAGCGTGCGGGGACGCTGGAGGCGCCGCGCAACCCGGAGTCGAAGGAGAGCGCCACGGTGGTGCGGGCGGCCCCGTTCGGGCTGCTCACCGCCTGGGAGCCGGGCCTGGTGTTCCAGCTGGCGGTCGAGTGCTCGGTGCTGACGCACGGTCACCCGACCGGCTACCTGGCGGCGGGCGCCTTCGCGGTGATCGTCCACACCGTGGCCAGGGGCGGCACCCTGGAGGAGGGCGTCCACCTGGCGCTGGCCACCCTGTCGGAGCACCCGGGCCACGAGGAGACCACGGCGGCGCTGCGCAAGGCGCTGGACGCCGTCCGGGCCGGAGAGCCGTCGGCCGAGCGGGTCGAGGAGCTGGGGCAGGGCCGGGTCGCCGAGGAGGCGCTCGCGATCGGGGTGTACTGCGCGCTGGTGGCGCACGACGTGAAGTCCGGTCTGCTGCTGGCGGTCAACCACTCCGGCGCCGGCGACTCGACCGGCTCGGTCTGCGGCAGCCTGCTCGGTGCGCTGCACGGCGAGACCGCGCTGCCGGCCGAGCTGGTGGCCGAACTGGAGGGCCGGGGAACGGTGCTGGAGCTGGCCGACGACTTCGTGCTGGAGCTGCTGCACGGACCCGAACTGCGCGGCCGGGCCTGGACCGAGCGGTACCCGATCAAGTAGCCGGCACCCCGGCCCCTCCGTCCCGGAAACGGCGGAGCGGGCCGCGGGCTGGTCGCCCGCGGCCCGCTCGCCGGAGTGCCCGCCGGGCTCAGATCGCGCCGAAGGCACCGGTGGCGGTGGCGGTGGCGAACGCCGCCCACGCCTCCTTGCTGAAGTGCAGCTGCGGGCCCTCGGGGTCCTTGGAGTCGCGGACGGCGATGGTGGCGCTGCTCGGGACGGCGATCTCGACACAGGCGCCGTTGCCACCGCTGTGGCTGCTCTTGCGCCAGGTCAGGTTGCTGGTGGACTTCGTGCTCATCTCTTGAACCCCTCTGCATAGGTGTGAATCAATGACCGGCTCTCCGCGACGCTGAGCGCTGCGGCCCGCAGGTGGTCGTACAGATTGGTATAGCGGCGGACGTCGGCCTCCTTCTCGAGGTAGAGGTCGCTCGTCACTCCTTCGAAGTAGACGACGGTGGAATCCGCCGACTCCGGAAACTCCATCAGGGAGAATGTCCCGGTCATGCCGGGGTGGGCACCGTGCCGGAACGGGATCACCTGCAGGTTGATGTTCGGCCGCTCGCTCAACTCCAGCAGCTGGAGCAGCTGATCGGCCATCACCCGCGGGCCCCCGACCACCCGGATCAGGACCGCCTCGTCTATGACCACCCAGAGGCTGCCGAGCTGGTCCTCGCCGTATATCCGGCTCTGCCGCTTCAGCCGGACGTCCACCCGCCGCTTGATCGCGCCGACCTCGGTGTCCGGCTGGGTGCCCTCGACCACCGCCTCGGCGTACTCCCTGGTCTGCAGCAGGCCGGGGACGAACGAGGACTCGTACGCCCGGATCGAGCTGGCCTCGGCCTCCAGGCCGATGTAGACGCTGTAGGGGATGTCGCCGAACTCGTGCCACCAGCCGCGCTGGCGGGACTCCCGGGCCATCTCCATCAGACCGGCCCTGATCCGCTCGTCGCTGACCTCGTAGACGTCGCACAGGTCCCTGACGTCCCGTTGGCTGATCGAGCGGCGGCCGTTCTCCAGCCGGCTGATCTTCGACTGGGAGACCATCAGGCGGCCGGCCACCTCCTCGGCCGTCATCCCCTTCAGTTCACGCAGACGCCGCAGCTCGGCGCCGAGTCTGCGTCGCCGAACCGTCGGATTGATGTTGGCGGACACGTCGACCTCCGGCCGTACCTCTGACGCGCCGGAGAGCGGCGCGCCTCGGAAGACTGTGGAAATTGGTACCAACCCCCCTGACTTGGAGCAGCATGCCATCTTGGCTCGGTACAGCGCCGGGGAATCGCAGGAGCGCACTAGAACAGATCATCGGAAAACCACCCAATCGGGAAGGCGCCCCTTGCGCCCGGCGCCCGGATCCGATAAAGGGGCCGGATCGGCCGAAACGCCAACGGGGCGGTCGGGCCCGGCAGTTGACTGCCGGGCCCGACCGCCCCTCAAGGTCTTTCCGATCACCGGCGCGCACGGTCCGCCGCGCGCTCCGTTCAGCGGGCAACCGCCCGGCTGGCCATCCCGTGGCCGCTGCCGCCCGCGGTCGGCCGGCTGGGTGCCGGTCGACCGGCCGGAGCCGGCCTGGTCGGCCCGGCAACGGTCGCCGGACCACGGGCCTGGTTGGGCAGCCCGTTCTGAACGTCCATCACCGCGTGCGCGACCATGCCGCCCAGCGGGTCGTACCTGATCAGGTCGCGCAGCCGGGACCGCGACGACCTGCCCTCGTTGCCCGGGTAGAGGTGCTTGCCCAGGCCGACGGCGTGCGCCAGCGCGGCCAGCGCGGCCGTCCTGGGGTCCGGCGGGACTCCAGTCCGGATCGCGGTGTCCAGCCGCTGCTTGATCGCGGCATTGGTGCAGTCGTCCGACGCCTGGTACCGCGTCGTCGGCAGCACTCCGCACACCTGGCCCGGCACGGCGGTCACCATGCCGCACCTCTCCAGGTGCGCCAGGTAGGTCTGCCTGAGCCCCAGTCGGGGCCCGCCGATCCAGTGCGCAGCTCGCACCGGGCTGCCGCGACGGCGCAGCAGTTCCAGCGCGTGGTCCAACGTCGGGTCACCGGTCGGTCGTGGCAGCACCACGGCGATCCGGTCCCCGTCAGGGACGATCCTTCCGGCCAAGGACAGCTCGACGAGCTGTGCCCCGGCGAGTCCGAGGTCGAGGGTCTGCGGCTGCGCCGTGGTGCCCGTGGTCGGGTCCAAGGCGAGCAACAGGAGTTCCTCGGGAATAGTTCTGCGGCTCTTGCCCATCCAAGCCTCCCCGCGTGGATGAATGACAGAGTGACGCCTCTCACAGCGGCTTGTCGAGTACGCCTCCGAATCGTGACCTAGCGGTGGGGGCCGGAACCGCCCGGCCCGACCCCCGCGTCTGAGGCTGAGTACCCCCGGAAATGGGCCGGTCCGGACGAATAACGGCCGGTCGGGCGGGGTGTGACGGCCGTTACGGCCGTCGGTGCCGGAGACTGGACAGCTAACCGGCGGACGGAAATCGAGTTCGGCCGGTACGGCGGACGAGGAGGATGGGTTACGTGGGCGAGTCCCCCGACAAGGTGCGACGCGACGGGGCGGGCGAGGAGGAGATGTCGGCCGATCGGGCCGGGACCGAATCGAATGGCTCCACCGTCCAGCTGCGGGTCCGCGATGTGGACAGCCGGACCACCATGCTGAGGCTGCCGGTGGACAACGCGACCACCATGCTGCGGCTGCCCGAGGAGGCCGGTCCCGAGGTCGAGCCCGCCCCCCTGACCAGCCCGGACAAGCCGGAGGCGGCCGAGGAGGAGGCAGTCGGGGAGGCAGCGGCGAAGGCCGGGGCGGTCGATCCCCGTCTCGCGGTTCGGGACGACAAGGACGAGGCGGACGAGGCGCTCGCCGAGCCGCCGGCGGAGGCTGCGGAGCAGCCCGCGACGGCCGAGGAGCCCGCGTCCGAGCCCGAGCCCGAGTCCACGCCTGAGCCCGCGTCCGAGCCCGAGCCCGCGCCGGTGAAGCCGCCGGTGCAGGTCTGGACCGTGCCCGAGCCGGCCGCGCCGCCGGTCGAGGAGCCGCCCGCCCCGCTGCCGGCGCCCGAGACCACCTCCGAGGCGATGGAGGTGCTGGCCGCCCTCTCCGCCCGTCCGGTCTCGCCGTTCCGACGGGGCGTCAAGCGCGCCACCGTCTGGGGCCTCTTCGTCGCCGTCGTGGTCGCCGCGGTGGTCGCCGCCCAGCTGCTCCGCCCGCTGCCCGACCCGGCGGCCAGGCTCTCGCTGGCGAACTCGTACACCTTCACCGGCAACCCGCTGGCGCTGCCCTGGCCGGCCAAGGGCCAGGCCGCCGCCGAGGTGGTCGGGGTCGGCAGCCTGGGCAGTTCGGGCCCCGAGACCCCGGCGCCGATCGCCAGCGTCACCAAGGTGATGAACGCCCACCTGATCCTCCGGGACCACCCGCTGCGCAAGGGCGAGCCGGGCCCGACGATCGTGGTGGACAAGCAGGCCGCCGCCGAGTCCGCCAACACGGACGAGTCCCGGGCCCAGCTCACCGAGGGCCAGACGCTGACCCAGTTCGACGCGCTCCAACTGCTGATGCTGCCCTCGGCCAACAACGTCGCCCGCCTGCTGGCCCGCTGGGACTCCGGCACCGAGGCCGCCTTCGTCCAGAAGATGAACGACGAGGCCAAGGCGCTCGGCATGACCAACACCACGTACGCCGACCCGGCCGGGTACAACAACGACACCAAGAGCACCGCCAAGGACCAGCTCAAGCTGGCCGGCCAGGTGATGAAGGGCGACGTGTTCCGCCAGGTGGTCGCCACCCCGGACATGACCTTCAACGGCCAGCGGATCTACAACACCAACGCCCTGCTGTCCGCCAAGAACGGCGTGATCGGCGTCAAGACCGGCTCCAGCACCCCGGCCGGCTCCTGCCTGATGTGGGCCGCGGTCAAGGACATCGGCGGCACCAAGCGGCTGATCATCGGCGTCACGCTGGGCCAGTCGCCGACCACCGCGGACAACCTGCTCAAGGCGGCCCAGACGGTCAGTCAGAAGATCATCACCGGGGCGCAGGACGGCCTGACCGGCCAGACCCTGGCCAAGCAGGGCCAGGTCGTCGGCTACGTCGACGACGGGCTCGGCGGACGGGTGCCGGTGGTGGCCGCCAAGGACCTGACCGTCGCGGGCTGGCCCGGGATCACCGCGCAGCTGACCATGAGGACCGAGCAGCTCGGACACTCCGCCAAGGCCGGCACCACGGTCGGGACCATCGCGGCGGGTGAGGGCGAGGGCCGGGTCGAGGTCCCGGTCACCCTCCAGAGCGACCTGGCCCCGCCGTCGATCGTCTCCCGCCTGACCCGGATCGCCTAGCGCCTGTCGTCCTCGCCGTTCCTCGTGCCCGTGGTCACGGCGGGCCGAGGCGGCGGGCGAGCAGGGGCTCCTCGGCGAGGACGCGGCCGAGGGAGATGGCCAGGGTGACGGCGGTGAAGAGCACGATCAGCCAGGACAGCGAGGTGAAGACGACGCCGTACGGGCCGAACTTGGTGACGCTGCGGGAGACGGCGCCGGGCAGGTAGATCTGGGCCGCGACGCCGAGGCCGGTCATGGCGGCGCCGGCCAGCAGGGCGCCGGGCAGCAGCGGGTACCAGCGGACCCGGCTGCCGAGCAGCAGGTGCTGGGTCCACCACCAGAGCGCGGTGGCGAGCAGCATGAAGAGCGGGAGCCCGAGCCAGGCGCCGACGCCGAAGCCGTCACGGACCGGCCCCTGGAAGACCAGCACGACCAGCCAGACCACCAGCCAGGCCAGCCAGCGCCAGGCGGCCACCCGGGTGCCGGACTTGGGCATCTCCCAGCAGCGCTCGCAGACCCGCTGCATGGCCCGGCTGAGCGCCGTCGCGGAGAGCAGCGTGACCAGGGCGCCGATCACCCCGAAGCTCTGGGCGACGTCGTCGTGCCCCGCCGCCATCACCTGCTGGACCTGGCGCTGGGCCTCGCCCTCGATGCCGAGCTGGTCCCGGAGCGAGCTCACCACGCCGTCCCGGACGCTCGCCGGGGCGAACACGGCGACCACGAAGAGGGCGGGCAGGGCGCTGAGGAAGGCCTGGGCGGCCAGCCGGGTGGCGTTGTCCAGCAGGTTCACCCGGACGAGCTGCCCGACCGTCCGGCCGACGATCGGCACCCGGTCGGGAAGCGCCTTCGCGGCGGCGGCCAGCGCGGCCGCCCTGGTCCTGGTCCGGGCCCACCGGCCGGGCTGCTCCGGAGCACGGGTCAGCGACTCTGTCACGCGAACCTCCGGGAGGGGGCCTGGGGCCTCCATCCTCACCCGGAAGCAGCGGCCCCGCATGCGGGCGGCGTGCGGGGCCTGACGTGGTGTTACTTCTTGCCGGTGAGTTTGTCGAGGCGGGCGGTGATGCCCCAGACGGTGACGCGCCAGAGGGCTTCGATGACGATGTTGCGGCTCATCTTGGAGTTGCCGAGTTCGCGTTC
>NZ_JBEOXV010000010.1:0-221267 GCF_040296785.1 Kitasatospora sp. NPDC002040
GGCCTGATCGGCACGCCGATCAGGCCCACTCCCATTGAAGCTGCAGGGTCGTTAAGCGCTCGGGATGAGCCTGCTCGTGTACCCCTGGGCCACCAGCCGCTCGTACGCGCTGAGCACGTCGGCGGGGGGCGGCTGGCTGATCGTAAAGCCCTGCTGGGGGTAGATGAGAAGGCGTTGGAGGGCACCTACCAGCATGTCGATGACCTTCTGGTTGTCTCCGATTGAGGCCAGGTACTCCTCGAAGGTCTGCGAGGTGGAGGTACCGACGATCTCCACCTCGGGCCAGAGCTTCCGGGCAGTCGCGAAGGCTCGCCGCTCCTCGTAGGGCTTGCTGACAAGCAGCACAGAGGAGACCTTCACGCCAGCTTCTTCAAGCAGGTTCCGCGAGAACTGGATGTTCTCCCCGGTGTTGCGGGCCTGCGGCTCGATCAGGACGGCGGAGCTGGGCACGCCCAGTTCGAGGGCCCGTTCCTGGTAGTGCACTGCTTCGCCGCGCGGCATGATCGCCTGGGTGGTGGGGCTCGTCGCCCCGGTGAAGACGATGAGCGGCACGAGGCCCCGGTGGTAGAGGTCGACAGTGGTGTCCGCGACGCCCAGGTCGTGGCTGCCGAGGCCCACGGCGACGGAGCACGGGTGCAGGTCGTGGCGCATCTGGTGGTAGTCCCAGATGGTCTGAGCGTCCATGAGGTCCTGCTGCGCAGTCACTGGCTCACCTTCTCCGCCTGGCTGGAGTCGGGCACTTCGAAGTCGTACCGCCACGCGAACCGCGATGCGGCGTGGACACCGATTGCGAACTCGACCACTGTGCCGTCAACGGTGTAGGTCGTCCGGTGCAGCTCCACAACCGGTTCGCCCGACGGCAGTTGAAGGAGCTTTGCCTCCTCGGGCGTCGCCGCCCGGGCAAACAGCTCCTCCCGCATGTGATCGATCTCGAAGCCGGCGTCGTAGAGCACCCGGAAGCCGCCGCCACGGCCGGCCGGTCCGGGAGTTGGGTCCACCAAGATTGTCCCCTCAACATGCTCGGGCCTGTAGTAGCTGGTCAGGGTGTGGGTCGGTTGCTCGCCTTCCTTGACGAGCCGCGCCCGCGCGTACACCGGGGCACCGGTTGGCAGGCCGTGGGCTGTGGCGACGAGGGCCGGTGCGGCCATGCGTTCCACGGTCTGAGTCTGCTCGTTCCGCTGGTAAGCGCGCCCTGATGCCACCCGGTCGGCGATGAAGGCGACCTGCTCGCCGTGGAGCCACTTGGCCTTGTCGTACCGCTCAATGCCGATCCTCTTGAGCGGGGCCTGAGGTCGAACAATGGTTCCATGCCCTCGGATCGAGGTGACAAGACCCTCGGCCCCCAATGCCTTGTATGCCTGGCTGATCGTTGCTTTCGAGCCCTTGCCCGCGGCGACCTGGTCTCGAATCTCCGGCAACTTCTGTCCGGGCTTGTAGTCACCGTTCCGGATCTGCTCGGCGAGCTCGTCTGCCAGCTCTCTCCACTTGGCCGCCATGTGGGCTCCTTTCCGTAGGACAAGTGAAGCACAGTCCTAGGACTGTTGACAGTTCTGGTCGCGGTAGTGCATCGTCTTCCTCGGCGGCAGGCAGTCCTAGGACTGCGAGTCCGAAAGGCCCTTATTTGGGCTGCCCTGATCTGCGCAAATGCGCCTGGAGGTCGGCTTCACGGCTGGCTGAAGGCAGCGCTTGTTGCTTGAGAACTGAAGAGTGATCGTGCGAGACCGACGCGGGGGTTGCGGTCGCGGTAGGCGCCTAGGCAGAGATGCTGGGGGTGAACCGTCGTGATGAACGTGGCCCTCCCCCTACGCAAATGGCGTGCCGCTCCTTCGGGAGTGTGGGGAAGGACAGCGTGGTCGGATGCACGTGGCGGGATGAGACAGACCGCCCCCGAGCGACCGGGTGATGTCGCAGCGGCTGCGAGCCACGCAGCATGCCCCAGGAGTGGGCGTGTGCCGCCTGTTGGCGCCAGAGCAGTGACGATGGCGCACCGATCGGGGACTCGGGCCCGGCCAGCGTGGCAACGCGGCCGGCGAAGTCCCCCGCTTCGAGCACTTTTGATCCCCGATCCGCCCCGCTCGCCGGGCCGGGTCGGGGCCCATGACTGCTCGTGACGAGTGGTCGGGCCCAGACATGACGAGACCGCCGCGCCTTCCTTGGCCGGAGCGCGGCGGTCTCTCGGGCCTACACCCCATCTAGGAAGAGGTAGACCCATGAGGTCGATTGTTGCAGGCCAGATGGCCTTCGGTGTCGAGGAGTTCGCGGAGCTGGCGCTCGGTGTGGACGCCGAGCTGTTCACCGGTGAGCCGGGTGAGTCGGCGGAGGAGCGTGCGGTTCGGCTGGACGTGGCGTTCGCGGTGCTGGAGGACTTGCGCCGGGAGGATTACGAGCTGGCCGCCTACGCGGAGCGGCTGCTGAAGTCGTCCCCGGGGATGCTGGTGCGGCTGACTGTCCGTCGCCACCCGCCGGCCGCCGCGTTCGGCAAGGCGGCGTGATGACCACCGGTACGGACGTGGAGGAGTCGTTGCGCCGGGTGCGTCTGGTGGCCGATCTGAACGCGGCCGCGACCCGTCGGCGGCAGGAGAAGCTGGCCGTTCTGCGGGAGCGGGACCGTGCGGTGCTCACCGCGCTCACGGCCGCTCACCCCGCGCTCGCCATTCACCCGCCGGCACTCGCGGGGTGGTCGGAGTGAGGCTTCCGGTGGCCGCCGATCAGATCCGCTCAGCGGAGCGGGCCCTGACCGCCGGAACGTGGACGATCACGTTCGGCGCGGTCCTCTACAGCGTGCTCACGGTGACCCCGTTGATGCGCGCACACTCCCCTGCCGGGTGGGAGTGGACGGCACCGATCCTGCCGCTGGTGGTGGACGCGGCGGTGGTGATCGTGGTCCGGATGGACGCGATCCTCGCCCGCCTCGGCGGGCACGGCGGCCGGTGGCCGGTGGTGCTGCGCTGGCTCACCGGAGCGATGACGCTGCTGCTCAACGTGGGTCTCTCCGCGCTGGACCGTGATCCGGTCGGGGTGGTGGTGCACGCGGTGGCGCCGCTGCTGCTGATCGTCACCGCCGAAGCGGGCCTGTCCTACCGCCGGGCGATCGGTGCTGCTCTGGCCGACCGTGAGGCAGGTGAGCGCGCTGAGCGGGCCGAGCGCGAACGGGTCGCGGAGGAGAAGCGGCTCCGGGAACGGGCGGAGCGGCTGGCGGAGTTCGAGGCGGTCGAGCGGCGGGAGCGTGAGCGCCGTGAGCACGAAGCCGCTCTGCTGCGCGAGCAGCGTGAGCACGAGCAGCAGTTGGTCCTCGCCGAGCAGGCTGAGCGGGAGCGGGTGGAGGCGGCCGAGCGGGCCGAGAGCGAGCGGCGTGAGCGTGAGGTGAGCGAGCGTGAGCAGTATGAGCGCGAGCACCTGGCCCGGATGCGGCACGAGCTGCTGAACGCCGAACCCGCCGCTGAGCGGCTGTCGGAGCTTGAGGCCCGGATGATCGTCCGGGTGGCGATCGCCACCGAGGTCCCGCAGCGGCGGGTGGTGGAGGTGACCGGTTGGTCTGCCGGCTGGGTCGCGGCCCGCTTCCAGGAACTGCGCAACGGCGAGTGCACCCCTGTGGCGCTGGCTGTCGGAATGGCACTGCGGTGAGCCGCCTCCTCACCCCGGCCCCGGACACCCCGTCCGTGCCCGAGGTCCTGCCGACCTACCGCTGGCGCCAGGCACCCGACGGGTTCCTGACGCGCCGCCAGCTCCGAAAGCGGGGCCTGCGGCCGAACGGGCAGGACGTCGCCGCGCAGGTCCAGTGGAACTCCCGCTTCGGCGGCACCGCCCTGGCCTGCCTCTACCGCACCGAACTGGCCGCGCCGGTCCGGGAGATGACTCCCGGGCGCCGGTCCTCACTGGCCGCCGCGAACCGGGCCCGCCGTATGTGCCCCGGCTGCGGCCGGGACGCGGGTTACGTCCTGCCCCGGCACTTGGGCACCTGTGTGCCCTGTGCCGATGGTCGTTCGATCGCTGTCTGACTGCCCTGATTGGGAGCTGAAATGGCCGAGACCTTCGAGAACATCCGCTACACCGCTGACGTGGTGGTCATGACGCCGGATGGCCACGTTCTGCTGATCGAGCGGGGCGGGCCCCCGCATGAGGGTGCCTGGGCGCTGCCGGGTGGCCATGTGGACCCCGGTGAGACGAGTCGGGCGGCGGGGGCCCGGGAGCTGGCGGAAGAGACGGGCGTTCAGGTGGATGCCGGTGACCTGCGTCAGATCGGCGTCTTTGACCAGCCCGGCCGGGACCCGCGCGGCAGGTACGTGACTGTCGCCTACCTCGCTGTCGTCCCCGCCTTCACCCCGGTTTCTGCCGGGGATGACGCTCGCGCCGCTCGTTGGTGGCCGGCCGCTGACCTGCCGCCGCTGGCGTTCGACCACGCGGACATCTTCAACGCGGCCGCTCAGCGGGTTTCGCCCGGTACCAGCCAGCTCTGACCTAGCCCGGGACAGTCGTACCACTGCCAGGCGGGCGGCTGTCCCGGGTCTCCGAATCCTCCTGAGAGAACCGGAGTTGTCATCATGACCGACACACCCACGGTGGTCGAGGTCACCACCTCCGCACCACCCCCTTCACCCCAGTCCGCCCCCGCCGGCGCCCCCGGGAGGGAGTTGGGGTCTTCGATGCCGGGGATGCCGCTGGCGGTCGCCGCTGCGAATGCCGCCGCCGCGATCGCGTCGGGTGCCGTCATCGCAGGTCCCCTAGCTCTGGCAGCGGCGGGAGTTGCCGCCGGTGCTGCCGCCGGCGCGGCAGCTCTGCGCCGCCGCACCGGCCGGGCCCGCACCCATCAGGGGGGCCGTGCCGCGAACGCGAGCCGCCTGGCCCGCTCGGCCGCCCGGCACGCGATGCCCGGCTCCGCCTACAGCCCGGCCGCTGCCGGCCGCCGTTCCGGTGCACCGCACGTCCCCGGCCAGCAGACCCGCACCGGCCGCAGCGGCACCGCCGCCGGTGTTCCGGCCCGGAGCACGACCGCGTTCGGCCAGACCTTCACCATCCCGCCCCGGCCGAGCCACCGCCCGACCGTCCACAGCCCCAACCAGGCACCGGCCCATGGTGGTTCGGGTTATCGGGGTCACCAGCGCAAGGCCGGGAGCGTCGCGTCGGGCCGGTCCGGGTGGGTGGGCCGCTCCCTCGATGGGGCCCGGCCGTCCGGCAGCGGCCGGCCGTGGTCGGGCGGGTCGGCGAAGGTGCAGGCCAGGCAGGAGCGGCGGGCCACGCGCACCGATGGCCGTCTGGCCAAGGGATTGGCGCGCGCCCAGCGTCGTGCCGGGATCACTCCCGCCACCAGCGCGAAGAACGCCGCGACCGAGACCGCGCCCCGGACACCGGACGGCTTGAGCGCCGAGCAGCGCAAGCGGTTGAAGCGTTCGACGGGCCGGTTCCGGGCCCGGATGGTCGCCGCTGGTCTCGCGACGGGGCTGGTCGGTGCCGTGTCGGTGGCGGCGGGCAACTGGCGCCACAAGGGCAAGGTGTCCTCCCACGTGCGCCGGACCTGGGCCCGCCTCTCCTCCCGGGCGAGGACGGTCCGGGACGCCCGCAACGCGAAGATCCTCGCCACCGCCACGGACCAGAACAGCACGCCCGGGGCTGTGCCGGTGCCGGGCGAGAGCGTCAACGTCCCCGGCCGCACCGCCACTTCGGCCCCCGCGCGGGAGCCGGTGGGCACCGCGGCTTCCCGTGTGCTGGCCCGGATCACCCTCGGCAAGCCCACCACCATCAAGGAGACCGCCATGTCCGACTCCGAGTCCACCGTCCCCGCGTTCTCCCTCTCCTCCGCCGCCGACGTGATGCTCCAGGCGGCGTCCACCTTCGACCCCGAGCACATGACGGAGTTCTCGGCGCTGGCCGATGACCTGCCCGTGGCGTTCGCCACGCTGCAGGAAGTCCTGCGGGTGCTGACCGAGAAGGGCGCCGAGCAGCTCCCGCTGCACTTCCTGGTCGCCGAGCAGATCGGCAAGGGCTACCAGGCCATGGGCAACGTGGTCGAGGAACTGGAGCACGTCGCGTCCGTGTTCCGCATCGCCCACGCCGATGACCTGGAACGCAACGAGAACCCCCGCAACGGCCTCGACGCCGAGCGGAAGTGGAACGTCTGACCACCCAAGACACCAACCCCGCACCGTCGTTGACCGGGCCGCCCACACCCTGTGGGCGGCCCGCTCCCTTCGCCCCAGGAGGGCACCCCATGAGCACGTCCACGAAGAACACCCGCAAGAGTCCGGGCCTGATGGACCGCCTCGACTGGAGTGCCGGCCACACCCCGCTGACCGGTGCTCTCAACTCCATCTCCGGCTCACTCGCCGCTGCCTCCCTCGGCCATGCCACCGCGATGCCCGCCGGATGGGCGCTTGCGGCCGGTGCCGCCGGGGCGTTGGCCACCGTCTACGCGTCGGCCCGGCGCCGCCTGACCACCGCCACCCTCACCTTCCGCAGCGCGTGCTGGCTGACGGCCGGGGGCTGGACGTCCTGGGCGATCGCCAGCGGCGGGCCGTGGCACTGGCCGCAGCTCGGCACCCTCGCGGTCGCGGGGGTGGTGGGCGGGTGCCTTGCGCCGGTGCTGGCCGGCCACGAGGAGATCGAGCAGGAAGCCCGGCGGCACCTGCTGCTGATCGGTGCCCGCCGCCAGCTCGGCGCCGAGTGGACCGACCGGATCCGCCGCGTCTGCAACGTGGACGTGGTGGTGCTGGGCATCGAGCACTGGCCGAGCGGCGCCGGATACACGGTGGAGATCGAGCTGCCCGAAGGCGGCACCACCCGCAGGTCCATCACCGACCGCGCCGAAGGGCTCGGCTCCGACCTCGACCTGCCGCACGGCTGCGGGCTGCAGGTGATGGCCGGCATCTCCCGCCGCCGGGTCCTCATCATGGTCACCACCCGCGCCCTCGGGGGCACGGAGATCGCGTTCCCGCTGGACGCGCTCGCCGAGACCACCACCGTCAACAACCCCATCCCCGTCGGGCTGATGTCGGACGGGACGCGGGCGGAGCTGGACCTGCGGCAGGCATCGACCGTCGTCACCGGTCCGACCGGCTCGGGGAAGACGAACTGGCTGCACACCCTGATCGCGCTGCTGTGCCAGACCAACGACACGCTGGTGTGGGTGATCGACCTGAACGCCGGATCGATCGGCCTGCCCTGGCTCAACGCGTGGCGGGACGCGCAGATCCACCGCCCCGGATCCCGGTGGGCCAACGCCGACATCCCCGTCCCCGGCGTGGACTGGGTCGCCTCGACCCCCGGTGAGGCGAAGCGGATGCTGGAGGCGGCGGTGCGGATCGCCAAGCGCCGCAAGACCGCCTACCAGGACGCCATGCGGGACGCCAACGACGACAAGCTGCCCGTCGGCCCGGACGTGCCGGAGATCGTCATCATCATGGACGAGGGCGCCGAAGTCGCCGCCACCCGCGAAGCCCGCGCCGTGCTGGCCGGCGTCTCCGAGGTCATCCGGATCGCCCGCGCCATGGCGATCCGGGCCGTCGTCTCCGTCCTGCGGGTCACCGCCGACGTGATGCCCGACCCGATGGTCCGCAAGATGGCCTCCAACCGGGTCGCCACCGGCGCTTACGAGGACACCGAGCTCGGTCACCTCTTCGGCTGGCGGGCACTGCGCGCGGAGGACTCGTTCTCAGGGCCGGGGTCGATGCTGGTCGGGACCGAGGGAAAGCAGCCCGCCAAGGCCCAGCAGTGGCGCATCCGCCCCGAGACGATCGAGGACGTCAGCGCCCTCACCGCCCACCGGCGCCCGGCCCTCGACGCTCCCTCGCTCGACGCGGCCGGCAGCGACTACACCAACCGCTGGCTGATCGAGCGCTGCGGCCACCTCTGGGAAGGCGAAGCCGTCCCCGCCGGCACCCACCCCGCTTCCGCCGCTGCTGCCGGGGCGGGGCCGGAGCGGGGGCTGAACACCGGCCCGCTGCCGGGTGGTTGGAAGGTCACCGCGAACTGGGACCGGCCCGCCGACGGTTCGGCCGATGCGCTGGAGCGGCTGTGGGCGATGCCCGCCGCCGACCGCGACAGCGTCTACGAGAGCCCCGCCACCTCCGGCGTGGACTGGTCCGACCCCAGCACCTGGACCACCGGCCGCCCCAGCACCACCCCCGAGCAGCCGGGGGCCCGGGAGGCCGCGCTCATGCTGCTGGTGACGGCAGGGCCCGACGGGACCGGGGCGTCCGCGATGGAGAAGGTCCTCAAGCCCGACTTCGGCACCACCCGCCAGACCATCAACGGCTGGCTCAAGGCATGGGTCGAAGCAGGCGAAGCGGTACGCGTCGGCGAGGGCACCAAAGCCCGCTACGTCCACCGCCAGTACCTCCCCGAGCCCGGCGCCGAGAGCTGACCCAAGCGCGGCTTGTCAGCTGTCGCCACCCACCAGGACAGGGGGGACCACCGGCCCGCCAGGGCTTGGAATCCCCCCTGTGACCTGCAAGGCGACAAGCGACAAGCAAGCACGCGACAAGTGCCAAGCGACAAGCCGCACGACAAGCCAGGCGACAAGCCGACCACCCGGCCTGCCACTGGTGCCACGTGATGGCCCACAAGCCCGCCCCCGACACCGGAAGGCACCACCGTGATCGTTTCCGCCTCCCTGACCGCCGTCCTCACCGGCATCGGCGTCCTGCTGATCCGGGGCCGCCGGGTCTCCCTCCCCACCGCCCTCGTGCTCTGGCTCTCCGGCTTCACCCTCGCCCAGACCGGCATCCAGGGCCCCGTGAACTCCGCGATATCGGCCGTCGTCGGCCTCCTGCCCCTCAACTGACACCAGCCCCGAGGAGAGCACCGTGGACCCCAACCAGCCCTACCCCCTCTACGTCGCCGCCCCGGTGCCCACCCCCGCCGGCGGCCACCTGTACTACGGCGCGCCCGCCGCCCCGGCGCCGCTGATCACCTACCAGGGCGCCCCGGTCCCGCACCTGACGGCCCAGCAGTACCCGCCGCAGGTACTCCGCCCGACCGCCGTCCACCAACCGATCCCGTACGGCCCCGAGGCCAGGCGGGACCTGTGGCCGGCCCGACTGCTCTGCGGCGGCATCGGCATCGGCGCCGCCGGTACCGGCCTGGCGTTCCTGCTGCAGGCGATCGCCGCCGCCACCACCGGCCTCGGACTCATCACCGCAGCACTCGCCCTCGGCTGGCTCCTCAAGAACCAGAGCAGCACCAGCAGTTCGGGCCGGGGTGCGGTGAACGTCCACGTGAACGTCACCAGTCGCAACCGCTGAGCGGCTATGGGCCGGTTGCTGGACTGGCGCGACCCGTCCCACTTCGACCACACCCGCGACCTGCCCTGCCGCTGGTGCGGGCGGACAACCCCGCTCCGCGATGACACCGGCCGGGCCTCGCACAAGGTCTGCGCCGAGACCAACACCCCGACCCCGGAAGGAAGAAGCAGCAATGCTCAGCATGCGCGCGCGGCTCCACTCCCTGCTGCGAAGCCTGAACCTGCAACTGCGACTCGACCCCTCCCACCGCCACCTCGGGCTCTACCAGCTGCCCAAGTCGAGCTGCTGGAACTGCGGTGGTGACGGCGGCTGGTACGACGGCAGCAACGAGACCGAAGACGGGTGGTGGGAGATCTGCCCCTGCGCCTCCGCCGAGCCCGTGCTCAGCCTCCCCACTCGCAGCCGTACAACGAACGCCGCGTACAGCCAGGAGCCGCCGTTCTGAACGGCGGCGCGATGCCGCTGGTCGCGCTGGCCCTCGGCCTCGCCCGATCCGGGCTGCCGGTGATGCCGGTACGGGAGGGCAAGGGCCCGGTCGGCAACTGCCGCAACTGCCACGGCAACGCGTGCGGTGGCCGGCCGAACATGCTGGTCCCCGGGCCCTGCCGCTGCCCGCGCCCCTGCCACGCTTGGGCCGCCGCAACGACCGACCCGAAAGTCATCACCAGTCCGGGGTGGGCGCGGGCGTGGCGGGACGCGGTGGCGGTGGCCTACCACCCGGGCGGCGCCGGGGTGACCGTCCTCGACCTCGACACAGCCGAAGCCGTCGCCTGGGCCCGCGCCACCCTGCCGGCCACGGTCACGGTTGCCAGCACGCGGGGTGAGCACTGGATCTACCGGGGCACGATGCGCTCCTCCAACGGCGTCCGGGACGGCGTCGACATCAAGTCCCTGATGCAGTACGCCCGCTGGCTCGGCAACGGCACCGGAACCCTTACCGACCTGCCCGAAGCCGTCCGCGCACTGGCGGAACGGGAAGACACCAACCCCGGCCCGTCGCGGGGGACGTTGGTGTCTTCCACCCCCGACGGCGGGTGGTCCCGCGCAGCGACGCCCGGGTGCCGCCATACCGAGCGCTTCCTGCGCACCGGTCTGGAAACGGGCCTGGCCCGGATCCGCTCCCACCGCGAGCACGGTGCTGGCACCGCCGCCTACAGCGCCGCCCGATTCCTCGCAGCCCAGCACCGCACCTGCCCCGGCCCCTGCCACCTGGACGCCGCAGCCGCCGAACTGGTCGCCGCCGCCGAGTCCGTGGGCGTTCCGCACGCCTACGCGCTCCGCTCGGTCACCCGGGGCCTCGAACTCACCAGCTGAATGCCCAAGGGGGCGGCCGTCTCTCGCCAAAGACACCGGCCGCCCCCTGGGCTCCGCCCTAGAACGGAGAACCAGCATGACCGATCCCATCCCGCCCGCACAGGAGAACGGCGCCGACCTCCTCGACGCCGTCGAGGCACACCACCGCCGCTTCAACGCCTTCCCCTCCGAGCACGCCTACGTCGCCGTCGTCCTCTGGGACGCCCACACCCACCTGGTCGATTGCTTCGGGACCACCCCGCGCCTGGCCTTCCTCTCCCCGGAACCGCAGAGCGGCAAGACCCGGTCGCTGGAGATCATCCAGACCCTGGTGCCCCGGTCACTGGTCACCACCGACATCAGCCCCAGCGCGCTGTTCCGCTCCATCTCCAGCGACGCCGCCGGCCGCCCCACGATCCTGTGGGACGAAGTCGACGCGATCTTCGGCCCCAAGGCAGCCGGGAACGAGGAACTCCGGGGTCTGATCAACTCCGGCTACCGCCGCACCGGAGGAGTCATCCGCTCCGTCCGCGAGGGCGACAACCACAAGACCGTGAAGTTCCCCGTCTACGCAGCCCTCGCCCTCGCCGGCCTCGGCGGCCTCCCCGACACGATCATGGGCCGTTCCATCGTCATCCGGATGCGCCGCCGCGCACCCAACGAGAAGGTCGAGTCGTTCCGCGAACGCATCCACATTCCCGAGGGCCACGTGCTGCGCGACCGCCTCGCCGACTGGGCCGACTCGGTACGCGAACAGGTCGACGGAGCGTGGCCCGAGATGCCCGACGGAATCAGCGACCGCCCCGCCGACGTGTGGGAGCCCCTGCTCGCCGTCGCCGACGCCGCTGGCGGAACCTGGCCCGCCCGCGCCCGCGCCGCCTGCGTCCACCTGGTTAAAGCCGCCCAGGGCGACGACAGCAGCTCCATCGGCATCCGCCTGCTCACCGACCTGCGGACCATCTTCGGCACCGCCGAGCGACTCCTCAGCACCGCACTGGTCGAGCAGCTCAACGACATGGATGACGCCCCGTGGGCTGACCTCGACGGCCAGCGGCTCACCACCCGGACCCTGGCCAAGATGCTCGGCGAGTACGTCACCCCGGCGGGCAAGCCCATCAAGACCCGCAACATCAGGACCGGCCCCAAGGCCGTGCTCAAGGGCTACTTCGCCGAAGACCTTGTGGATGCCTGGCTGCGGTACTGCCCGCCCGTCCCCGAGGAATCCGCTACATCCGCTACATCCGCTACATCGCAGGTCAGGGCCCTGTTTTCTGTAGCGGCAGAGGAAGCCGTAGCGGCTACATCCCCGATCCCCACCGCCGACGCCCCGACGGAGTTCACCACCGTCGGCTGACCGCCGTAGCCGCTACAGCTACACCATCCGCTACAACCGCACCCCATCTGACCTGGGATGTAGCGGAGTAGCGGCTGTAGCGGCACTGGAAGGTACAAGGGCGGCGAAGTGATCCAGCCCAGTCATTCGACGTTTCACCAGAGCTACTCGCTCACGGAAGGGACTTTCCCCTTGTCCAACCCCACCTTGACGATGGACCAGGTAGCCCAACTGATCGACATGATGACCCGCAGCAGGCCAAACACCACGCCGCCCGGCGGGCTGCTCAACGGTGGCTGGTACTCCACCGAGGACGTGGCGGCACTGATCGACGTCGACCCGTCCACCCTCCGCCGTTGGCGCACCTCAACTCCGCTCCAGGGACCTCCCTTTGTGCGCCTCAGCGCCCGGGTGACGGTCTACAGCATCCCGGACGTCCAGGCTTGGCTGGAGTCGCGGCGTGTAGTTCCCGGAGAGGCGGCCTGATGTCGCAGCAGAACCCGCCGATCGGGGTCAAGCTTTCGACTGACATCGAGTTCCGGCCCCAGTACACGAACCCGTACCGCGCACGGGTCCGCTGGACCGACCCGGCCACCGGTAGGCGGCCGGGCCGGTCCGAGATGCACCCGACGAGCGAGGCAGCCGAGCAGTGGATCACCGACATGCAACGGCTCGCTGTCCGAGGCGTCACCCCGGATACGGCGACGATGACACTCGCCGAGTACGGCGAGTCGGTGATGGAACTGGCCCTGCGCGGGACGGAGTTGAAGACCCGTGACCCGTACCTCGCGGGCTGGCGACTCCGGATCGTCCCGACGATTGGTCACCTCCTGACGACCGCCGTCACGAACGGCGTGGTCGACCGGGCCGTCTACGGCTGGATCGCCGACGAGGCCGGCCGCTCGACGGTGAAGAACACCCTCGCCATGCTCGTTCGCGTCATGGAGCAGGCCGTCCGGGACGGCCTCATCGAGATCAACCCGGCAAGAGTCAGAGGGTGGCAGCGCGAATACCAGCTCGCCGAGGATGAGCTGGACGACCCCCGGGCACTGGCGCTGCGGGACTGGGACGCGCTTGACACGCTGGCGAACGCCCTGGTCCTGCGCTCGCACGGCGAGTTCGGTGGCTGGGGCAGCGTGGTGCGGTTCTCCGCCTGCACGGCGGCCCGCATCGGCGAGGTCTCGGGTGTCCGCCGCAAGGACATCGACCCCCACCGCTGGACCTGGGACCTGTGCCGCCAGACCACCACCGCCCCCGGCGGACTGGTGGACAAGGGCACCAAGGGCAAGCGCCGTCGAACCGTGCCGCTGATCCCGGAGATCCGGGAGCTGGTGGCCAGCCGCCTCGCGGTGATCAGCAACGACCCGATGGCCAGGCTGTTCACCGGGCCCCGGGGCGGCCGGATCACCACGGCCGTCCTGCGGGACGCCACCCACTGGGACGAGGTGGTCGTCAAGCTCGGCTACGAACACCTGCGCCGTCACGACCTGCGGCACACCGGCCTGACGTGGATGGCTGACGCCGGCGTACCGGTGCACGTCCTGCGGAAGATCGCCGGACACGGATCGCTGACGACGACTCAGCGATACCTCCACCCGGACCAGCAGTCGATCGATCGGGCGGGGGAGGCCCTGAGCGCCCACCTGAGCGGCCCGCGAGAGGCGGCTGGTCCCGCGCTGGTCCCGCAGGCACCCGAGGGGCGGCACCTGCGACTGGTGCGTTGACACTGCAACAGGAACGGAAAAAGCCCCGCTGGCCTGGACTTTCGTCCAGTCAGCGGGGCTCCGACATCACTGTCGGGACGACAGGATTTGAACCTGCGACCCCTTGACCCCCAGTCAAGTGCGCTACCAAGCTGCGCCACGTCCCGTGGTCCGACTGCTGTTGCCTCGCGGCTTCGGCTTTCCGACCTTGTCCCCGATCTCTCGGCGACGTGGAAAACAATACAGCACAGGGAGGGGTGCTCGTTGCCAGTTTCCGGGGCGGGGGCGGGCGCGCCGGTGCAGGTCAGGGGGCGGGGTGGCGGGAGTCGTAGCGGAGGAAGGCGGGGCGGCGGGCGGCGAGGAGCAGGATGGCGGCGACGCAGGCCAGGCCGCCGCAGAGGAGGGCGGTGGTGGAGGAGGTGAAGTGGGCGACGGTGCCGGCGAAGAAGTCGCCGAGGCGGGGGCCGCCGGCCACGACGACGATGAAGATGCCCTGGAGGCGGCCGCGCATCTCGTCGGGGGCGCCGACCTGGAGCATGGTGTTGCGGAAGATCATGCTGATGCTGTCGGCGCAGCCGGCGGCGGCGAGCATCAGCAGGCCCAGCCAGAGCGAGTGGGAGAGGCCGAAGGCGGCGATGGCCAGGCCCCAGGCGGCGACGCCGGCGACTATGGCGGCGCCGTGGCGGCGGACTCCGGAGATCCAGCCGGAGAAGAGGGCCCCGGCGAGCGAGCCGACCGCGGGGGCGGCGACCAGCAGGCCGACCGTGCCGGGGCCGCCGTCGTAGACGGTGAGGGCGATGGCGGGGAAGAGGGCGCGCGGGGAGGCGAAGATCATCGCGATCAGGTCGGCGACGAAGCTGGTGCGCAGGTTGGGGCGGGTGCGGAGGAAGCGGAGGCCGTCCAGGACGGAGGCGCGCTTGCCGGTGGGGGTGCCGCCGTCGCCGGGCCGCATCGCGGGCAGGCGCCACATCGCGTAGAGGGTGCCGCTGAAGGCGACGGTGTCGAGCAGGTACGCGGACTGAACCCCGAAGGCGCCGATCAGCAGGCCGCCGATCATCGGGCCGACGGTGGTGCCCAGGCTCATGCTCATGCTGCCGAGCGCGTTGGCGGCCGGGAGCTGACGGGCCGGTACCAGACGGGGGATCATCGCCGAGCGGGCCGGGGAGCTGAGCGCGAAGAAGCCGGACTGCAGGGCGACCGCCGCGTACAGCAGCCCGACCGAGCCGAGGCCGAGCAGGGCCTGGACGGCCAGTACGGCGGAGGTCAGGGCGAGGCCGGAGGAGCCGACCAGGCCGAGCAGGCGGCGGTCCACGGTGTCGGCGATCGCGCCGCCGTACAGGCCGAGGACGACCAGCGGGACGAAGGAGAAGATGCCCACCAGGCCGGTGGCGAAGCTGGAGCCGGTGAGGGCGTACACCTGGACCGCGACCGCCACCGCCGTCATCTGCTGGCCGACGGCGGAGATCACCTGCCCGGTCCAGAGCCGCCGGTAGTCGGGGTGTTCGCGCAGCGGGCTGAGGTCGGCGAGGGCGCCCCGGCCCAGCCGGCGCCACCGTCCGCCCCCTTCGGCCGGGGGAGCGGCCGGGAGAACACCCGGGGGAGCGGACGGTTCGTCGGTGGGCGGAGCAGCGGGCTCGGCAGGGGGAGTGGTCGACACGGAACTCATCCTCACCCACGGGCCCGCTGCGGCCGAACGGGTTTCGGCCGGACCCCGCCCCGCTAGCGGGTGAGGACCTGCTTCTCGCCCGCCTCGACCGCCACCGACAGCCGGTTCCCCGGCGGCGGGAACGGGCAGACGAAGTGGTCCGCGAAGGCGCACGGCGGCAGGTAGGCCCGGTTCAGGTCGAGCACCGTCCGGCCCTCGGCGTCCGGTGCGGGCAGCGTGATGAAGCGGAACCGGTACGTCTCCCGCCCGCTGCTGCCGTCCGCTATCACGCCGCTCAGCTGGTGGCCCGCGCGGCTGACGGTCAGGGTGTGGGGCTCACCGAGCAGGTTGAAGGCGATCTGTCCGGTGACGGCGAGCGGCCGCTCCCGGCCGTCGGCGTTCGGCACCACCACGTCGTGGTCGCTCTCGAACGGGGTGAAGACGGCGGGCACCGCCCACTCCGGCGCGTACGGGTACGCGGCGATGCCGGCGAAGCCGGTCCGGGCGGCGGACTCGGGGTCGAAGACCCGCAGCGCGAGTTCGCCCTCGCGCTCGATCGGGACCAGCAGGATGTTACCGAGCGTCAGTAGGTCGCCGTCCGGATCGGTGTCGGGGCGCAGCTCGACCGTGCCGTCCACCGCGCTGTCCGTGCCCTTGACCCGCAGTCCGTCGACGGCGTCGGCCTGCACCAGGACGGCTCCGTCGGCGGCCCACCAGCGGCCGGGCAGGCCGGGGATCCCGGCCGGTTCCGGCTCCAGCCAGTGCGTGCCGGTCAGAGCCAGTGCGCCGTGCGGTGCGCTGACGGAGGCGGTGCGGCGCTCCGTCCAGTGCGTCCACTCCTCGGCGGCGGTGTCGGTCATGCGGTGTCCTCCCTGGAATCGCTTCTTCGACGGCCCGGTCGTCAGGTCCGTCGGCCATGCCTGCCGGTCACGGGCGCCGGTCGCCCAGCGGCCGGAACAGCCCCTCCTGCATCACCGAGACGACCAGCCGGCCGTTCCGGTCGTAGATCTGACCCCGCGCCAGTCCGCGTGCGCCGTGCGCGATCGGCGACTCCTGCTGGTACAGCAGCCACTCGTCGGCCCGGAACGGGCGGTGGAACCACATCGCGTGGTCGAGCGAGGCCATGTCGAAGTTCCGGGTCCCCCAGAGCGGCTCGACCGGGGCCCGGACGGAGTCGAGCAGCGTCATGTCGCTGGCGTACGTGAGCGCGCAGACGTGGATCAGCGGGTTGTCGGGGAGGGCACCGTTGGTCTTCAGCCAGACACCGCTGCGGGGCTCGACCCCGACCAGCTCCTCCTGGGTCCACTTCAGGCGCTCCACGTACCGGATGTCGAAGGGCTGCCGGCGGCTGATGAACGGCGGCAGCTCGCCGAGCCGGGCACCCACCTCGTCCAGCGCGCTCGGCAGGTCCTCGGGGGCGGGCACGTCCGGCATCGCCTCCTGGTGCTCGATGCCGCCCGCCTCGGGCACGTGGAAGTCGGCGGTCAGCGCGAAGATGCTCCGCCCCTGCTGGATGCCGAGCACCCGGCGGGTGGTGAACGAGCGCCCGTCCCTGATCCGGTCCACCTGGTACACGATCGGCACCCCGGGGACCCCGGGCCGCAGGAAGTACGCGTGCAGCGAGTGCACCGGCCGGTCGTCCTCCACCGTCCGCCCCGCCGCCACCAGCGCCTGCCCGGCCACCTGGCCGCCGAAGGTCCGCTGGAGCGCTTCCTCGGGGCTGCGCCCCCGGAAGATGTTGAGCTCGATCTGCTCCAGGTCGAGCAGGTCCACCAGCTGGTCGACGGGGGTGCCCATAGTCGTGTCGTCCTCTCTCGGCCGGACCGTGTGCCGGGCCCGACGCTGCGTTCGTCTACCCAGAAGTCTGCACACCCGGCCCGCATTCCCGCCCAGCAGCTGTCACCTCTGCCGCTGCCGGCGGAGGGAAGCGGGTTCGGCGGTCAGTCGGCCCAACGAGGCGTGCGCACGGCCATCGCAGCACCGAGAGTGGGCAGAGCCGTCATTCACCGGACAAGGACCGTGCCGTGACCACACCATCCTGGAACGCGCCCACCCCACCCGAGCCCGGCTGGGCTGCTCCGCTGCCGGTACCGCTGCACCTGCCGCCCGGCACCATGGTCACCATCGGGGACGTGATCTGCACCCAGACCGAGGTGATCACTCCGAGCGGTACCTGTCCGATCGGGCAGGTGAGCTGGTCCTTCACCGACATGTCCCGCACCACCCGGTCCATTCCGGCCTGGGCGATCGTCTGTGCCGTCCTCTTCTTCGTGTTCTGCTTCCTCGGCCTGCTGTTCCTGCTGGCGAAGGAGGACCGCACCGAGGGGTCGGTCCAAGTGGTGGTGCAAGGACCCAGGCTGCTGCACCAGGTCCAGCTTCCGGTGGCCTCGGTGGCACAGGTGCAGGACTACAGCGCGCGGGTCGGGTACGCCCGCTCGCTCACGGCCGCGGCGTCGCAGATGGGGATCTGACGGAATTTCACGGGCGGGACGGGTTGAGCAGCAGTCGGGGAATCGAGCATTCTTCTGTGCATGACCGTGATCACCGCACCCGAAACCACCGACCGGACGCCGGAGTGGGCTCTGGTGGATGTCGAAACCTCCGGCCTGCGGGCGGCCGAGCACCGGGTGCTGTCGCTCGCGGTCATCACGGTCGATGAGGCGGGTCGGCAGACCGGCGAGTTCTCGACGCTGCTCGATCCGGGATGTGATCCGGGGCCGGTGGAGGTCCACGGCCTGACCCGCGAGCGGTTGCGAGGTGCGCCCCGGTTCGAGCACGTCGCCGGCCGGGTGGCGGAGTTGCTGCAGGGACGGGTCATGGTGGCCCACAACGCCCAGTTCGACTACGACTTCCTGGCCCGTGAGTTCGGAGCCGCCGGTTCGGCGCTTCCGGTGAGTCGGCGGCTGTGCACCGTGGCGCTGAACCGGCGGCTCGGTACACCCACGGACAACCTCCGGCTGGGCACGCTGGCTGCGTTCTACGGAGTCCGGCAACTGCAGGCGCACGACGCGCTGGACGACACCAGGGTGCTGGCCGGCGTCCTGCGCGGGTCGCTTGCGGAAGCGGTCCGGCTCGGGGTGTCGCTGCCGCTGGTCGACTGCCCGCCGCGGCGGGCGTCCCAGTACCGGCCGAGCATCCCGAAGACCCCGTGTGCCTTCCGCAACCCCGGGCGCTGGCAGCCTGGTGGTGCGCTGGTCCAGGGAATGAAGGTGGCGGTCACCGGGGAGACCGGGTTGTCGCGCGAGGAACTGGTGGCCGAGGCGGTGACGGCCGGTCTGAACGTCATGACGGCTGTCAGCAAGCACACCAGCGTGCTGGTGGCCAACGACCTGAGCTCGGGATCGGCGAAGGTCCGTCGTGCCGTCTCCGAAGGGGTGCCGGTCCTGGACGAGGCCGGGTTCCGGGCCCTGCTCCCGACGGTACGGGCCGGGGCCGCCCAGGACGGTGCCTCGACCGCTCCGGCCCGGTCTGCTCCCACTCCCGTTCCCGAGGCGACCGGTACGCCGGCGGCAGCGGCAGCGCCGGTTGCAGCCGCACCGCCGCCGCGCCCGGCCGCGCCGGTGCGCCCGCTGACGGGCCGTCGGGTGCTGGTGCTCGGCGGGACGCACCCCGTTGCGGCGTCCGTGCGGACCCGGGTGGTCGAGCTCGGCGGGAGCGCCGCCGTCAACCTGTCGGCCAACGTCAGCGACGTCGTACTGCTGCCGGGGGGTGAGGCGGACCGACGGCTGACCAGGATCGGCACGCTCGGGTTGATCGTGCACGAGCTGGCCTGGCTGGACGCTCCGCAGTGGACCACGGTGGAGGCCTCGGGCCCGCAGGCCCCCGTGCTGCCGCGTGGAGGGGTGATCGACCTGCCGGCGCCGACCGGGGGGACCGGTTCGCGCTGGCAGGTCGACGTCTCCTGGGCGCAGCAGACCCGCTGCGAGGTGGACGTGGTCGCCTTCGCGGTCGACGAGGACGAACAGGTCTCGTGCGACGAGGACTTCGTCTTCTACGGAGCCCCGGAGAATCCGGGCGGATCCGTCCTGCTCGCCATGGACGGCCCGACCGAGCAGTCCGTCACGGTCGACCTGGCGGCCCTGCCGTTCACCACCCGGAAGGTGGTGGTGGCGGCTGCCGTCGACGGCACCGTGGACTTCGGCGAGGTGGGCGCCATCGAGCTCACCGTGGGCAGGGGCGACGACGGTGGGCCGCTGGCGCAGGCCACCTTGGATGCGGCGACCACCGAACGCACCATGCTGCTGGCCGAGCTCTACCGCCGAGGGCCGTCGTGGCGGCTGCGCGCCGTGGGGCAGGGCTTCGACCACGGGCTGGACGCCCTGGCCCGGTTCTACGGGGTCGACATCGAGGGCTGAACCCGGTGCCCGGGGCGCCGTAGGATATTTGCATGGGAGCGCAAGTAGGTCCGTGGGACGCCGCCGGGGCCGGGCGGGCGGTGGCCGTGCTGAAGGCGGTGGCGGATCCGGTGCGGTACCGGTTGCTGTGGGCGCTGAGTGGGGCGGAGCTGCCGGTGAGTGCGTTGGCGGAGCTGCTGGGGGCGCATGTGGCGGCGACCTCGCAGCACCTGGCGAAGCTGCGGGCGGCCGGGCTGGTCGACTCCCGGCGGGAGGGGACCCGGATCTTCTACCGGGCCGCCGAGGGGGCCGATGTCCGGGGGTTGCTGGAGACGGCGCTGGCGGTGGGCCTGGCCACGGCGCGGGACGACACCGCCACGGGGGCTGCCCCGGAGGGGGAGCCGGTGGCGGCGAAGGCCCGCGCCGGGCGGGCGCTCGGCGCGCGGCGGGTACCCGCGTAGCGCCGGGCCGGGCCGGGTCACCCCTGCTGGGGCTCGTCGTCCTGGCGGCCGAGCAGGCCGTTCTCGTCAAGGCGGTACTCCTGCGGCTCGGCGTCGTAGGAGTACAGCTCCGCGTAGCGGCCCCAGTCGGTGGCGGTCTCCAGCTGCCGTTCCACCTGGACGCTGGTGAAGTGGTGGGCCAGGACGTCCCGGAAGAAGCCGGCCCGCAGGGTGCCGGTCGGGTTCTGCCGGAGGCTGCTGGTGATCAGCTGGACCAGGGGGACGCCGATCGCGGCCATCGCGAAGATGGTCTTCGAGGTCTGTACGTCGGCGCGGGCGAAGGCGGTGCCGCGCTCGGTCAGGACCAGGTCGTTGCCGCCGACGGCGGCCAGGCCGAGCAGGTCGAGGGCGTCCACCAGGGGCAGGACGTCGTCGACCTCCAGGCCGAGGTCGTCGGCCAGGTCGGCGAGGTCGCAGCGGCCGCCGGCGTGGGCGACCAGTTCGGCCAGGCCGGAGAGGCCGTCCACGCTGGCGGTGGGGAGCGGGGTGTTGGCGGGGGTGGGGCGGTCGACCGCGGTGGAACGGCCGGGAGTCCGGGTCTCCTTGGGGCGGCCGGTCATGGTCCGGTAGACCTGGTCGATCAGCTCCTCGAAGGCGGGGGCGGTACGGTCGCGCGGGCGGTCCTGGTCGACCTCGAAGACGGCCTGGACGGTGCCGTACGGGCGGGAGCCGAGCACCACGATCCGGTCCGCCAGCAGGACGGCCTCCTCGATGTTGTGGGTGACCAGCACGATGGCCCGGGTGGGGAACTGTCCGGACTCCCAGAGCTCCATCAGTTCGCCGCGCAGGTTCTCCGCGGTCAGGACGTCGAGGGCGGAGAACGGCTCGTCCATCATCAGGACGTCCGGCTCGACCACCAACGCCCTTGCGAAGCCCACCCGTTGGCGCATGCCGCCGGAGAGCTCCTTGGGGTAGGCGGACTCGAAGCCGTCCAGGCCGATCAGGTCGATCGCCTGCCGGGCGGCCTCGGCCCGGTCGGGGGCGTTCCAGCCCTGGGCCTCCAGGCCGAGCTCGACGTTCTGCTGGACCGTCAGCCAGGGCAGCAGGGCGAAGTTCTGGAACACCATCGCGGTACCGGGGTTGGCGCCGTTGAGGGCCCGGCCCCGGTACGAGACGGTGCCGGAGCTGGCCGGTACCAGGCCGGCCAGGCAGCGCAGCAGGGTGGACTTGCCGGAGCCGGACTTGCCGAGCAGGGCGACCACTTCACCGGCCCGGACGGTCAGGTCGATCCCGCCGAGCACGGGCAGCTCGCCGTCGGCGCCGGCGTACGACTTGGTCAACCCGACGGTCTCCAGCAGGACTTGGCCGTCCACGGCGCGGTCGGGCCGGACGTGCCCGGAGGTCCGGAGGGCAGGGGTACGGAACTTGCGCAGGGTGTTCAGGTTCATGGTGGAACTCCAGGGGGTCTCAGAGCGAGTAGCGGGTCTCGGCGAGCCGGTACAGCCGGCGCCAGACCAGGCGGTTGAGCGTGACCACGTAGAGGCTCATCACGGCCACCCCGGCCAGCAGCCGCGGGAAGTCGCCGTCCGAGGTGGCCTGCGCGATGTACGCGCCGAGGCCGGTGGCGGTCAGGGTGGTGGCGCCGAAGGTGACCACCTCGGAGACGATCGAGGCGTTCCAGGCGCCGCCGGAGGCGGTGATCCCGCCGGTGACGTAGGAGGGGAAGATGCCGGGGATGATCAGCCGCTTCCAGCGCTGCCAACCCCGGACGCCGAGGTCGTCCATCGCCTCGCGCAGGTCGGTCGGGATCGACATGGCGCCCGCGATGGTGTTGAAGAGGATGTACCACTGGGCGCCGAGCGCCATCAGCAGGATGCCGCCGACGTCGATCGAGAGCCCGGTCCTGAGGAAGAACCAGACCGCCAGCGGGAAGAGGAAGTTGGCCGGAAAACTGGCCAGCACCTGCACCACCGGCTGGGCGATCCGGGTCAGTTTCGGCGAGAAGCCGATCAGCACCCCGACCGGCACCCAGACCAGGGTGGCCAGCACGGTCAGCACCAGTACCCGGGCCAGGGTGGCGAGTCCGAGCAGCAGCGGCTCGCCGAAGACGCCGAGCCCGGTACGGGAGTCGAGGTAGCGGCCCAGGTCGACCAGGCCCCAGAGGATCAGGCCGCCGGCCAGCACCGCGAAGACCACGTCGCCGGTCCGGCGCCGGGCGCGGTCGACCACCAGCGGGCGGTCGTCCACTCCGAACACCCGCCCGGCCCGGGAGCAGGCCAGGCCGACCGGACGGAGCCAACGGCCGAGCACCCGGGGCCAGTTGGAGCGCCGCAGGAAGTCCAGTACCAGCGAGCGCTGGACCTCGCCGCGCTCCGACTGCTCGTTCTTGAACCGCTCGGCCCAGGCGGTCAGCGGCCGCCAGAACAGGAAGTTCACACCGATCACCATGACCGCCATGGTGAGGATGGCCCAGCCGACCTTGCCCAGGTCGCCGTCGGCGATCGCCGCCCCGGCGTAGGAGCCGACGCCCGGCAGGGCGTACTCCTGGTTGCCGACGCTGATCATCTCGGAGGCGACCAGGAAGAACCAGCCGCCGCCGAAGCTCATCATCCCGTTCCAGACCAGCCCGATCGCCCCGGCGGGCAGCTCGACCTTCCAGAACCGCATCCACCGGGTGAAGCGGAACGACCTTGACAGCTCGTCGAGTTCGCCCGGCAGTGAGACCAGCGAGTGGTAGAACCCGAAGGTCATGTTCCAGGCCTGCGAGGTGAAGATGGCGAAGACCGCCGCGCACTCCAGGCCGAACAGCGAGCCCGGGAAGAGCGCGATGAAGCCGGTCACCGCGATGGTCAGGAAGCCGAGCACCGGCACCGACTGGAGGATGTCCAGGGCCGGGATCAGTACCCGTTCGAGCCGGCGGCTGCGGGCGGCGGCGTAGGCGTAGAGGAAGGTGAAGACCACCGAGGCGGCCAGTGCCACGAACATCCGCAGCAGGCTGCGGGCCGCGTCGTACGGCAGTTGCGAGGGGTCGGTGCTGATCGACAGGGTCTCGTCGGGGGTGAAGGAGACCGTGGTCCCCCGGCCGACCCGAAGGGCGGTGTAGAGCAGGACCAGGACGGCCGCGGCCACCACCAGGTCCACCCAGGAGAACCTGCCCGGGCCGCGGACGGGGCGGCCGGCGCGGGCAGGGGTGTGCTGTGTCCGGAACGACATCACGAGAAAAAGACCTCCGGCCGCACGGGTGCGCACGCCGGGGCACCCGGTCGGCGCCGGGCGTGCCGACGGCGGGGGAGGCCCGGCGTGGGCCGGTGCGGAGAGTTACGGAAAAGGAGAGCTCAGTGGCCGACCGCAGCAACCGGGGGAACCGGGCAGGCGGTCAGCGGCCACCGGCGGGGCGGAGGCAGTGCAGGCGACTGGGGGGTTCCGCGTTCATGGCTGCCTCCTCTCCGGTACGGCACAGCGAACTGGCCGGATGTTCTTCCGTCCCCCCGAGTCTGCACCTTTATTGCGTCACGACGCAAATAAGGTGATCAGCGACTCGCTCCCAGGGCCCGCGACACCCGCAGCGCGCTGGCGGCCACCGCCGGGCCGAGCACCCGGACCCGGGCGGCGGTGATCCGCGAGGTCAGCCCGGAGACCGAGAGCGCCCCGGTCACGGTGTCGGTGTGGTCGAAGACCGGCGCGGCCACGCAGCGCACCTCGGGCTCGTTCTCCCGGTCGTCGACCGCGTAGCCCCTGGTCCTGATCCGGGCCAACTCGGCTCGCAGCGAGGCCGGTTCGGTGAGCGTGCGGGTGGTGCTGGGCGGCAGGCCGGCCGCCACCACCGCGGTGAACGCGTCCTCCGGCAGCCAGGCCAGCATCGCCTTGCCCACCGCGGTGCGGTACATCGGCGCCCGGCTGCCGATCCGGGAGGCCATCCGGACGGCGGTCTCGTTCTCGACCTTGTCGATGTAGACCACGTGCGGCGGGTCCGGCACGCACAGGTGCACGGTGCCGCCGACCTCGTGCATCAGCCGGTGCGACTCCTCGGCCGCCACCGTCCTCAGGTCCAGCCCGACCAGGTACGCCTGGCCCAGCATCAGCGACCCAGGGCCGAGCCGGAAGTGGCCCGACTCCCGGTCCCGGCTGAGGAGTTGGGCCTCCACCAGCGGCTCGGCCAGTCGCAGCACGGTGCTCTTCGCCAGTCCGAGCGACTCCGCCACCGAGGTCAGCGACAGCCCGGCGGCCACCCCGGAGTGGTCCCGGACGTGTTCCAGCACTGCCAGCGCACGGCGCAGCGAGGCGGACTGGTTCCGCGGCGGCACCTCGGGCACGCCTGACCCCATTCGTCGGTGAACAGATGATCGGACGTTACGACTCCTGCGCCGCCCGGGGCCAGTTCCGCAGCACACAGTTTTGCACTGCACAACATTCGCCGAACCGTCTTGCCGCCGCCCCGGACGGCTTCCTACCGTCACCGCTCACTTGCCCTTCGTTTCGAGGAGGTACCCCGTGAAGCTCTCCCGCTCCGTCTCCCGGCCGCTCCGCCGGGCCGCCCTGGTGGCCCTGTCCGGCATCGTCCTGGCCGCCTGCGCCCCGGGCACCGCCTCCACCACCGGCACCGCGGACAAGGGCAGCGGCACGCTCAAGGTCTGGCTCTACGACGAGGCCAACCGGGCGCCGAAGGAGAAGGTGGTGGCCGCCGCCGTGGCCGACTTCAAGGCCGCCCACCCCGGCTCCGACGTGCAGGTCGGCTACATCCCGACCGATGCCGGGCCGCGCGCCGAGAAGATGAAGGGCGCCTTCAACGACCCGGCCAGCGCACCGGACGTGGTGGAGTTCGGCAACACCGACCTGTTCGGCTACGTCGCGGCCGGCGGCCTGGCCGACCTGACCGCCGACCTGTCCGGCTGGGCCGAGGGCAAGGACCTCCCGCAGGACCTGCGCGACACCGCCACCGTGGACGGCAAGGCGTACGGCCTGCCGTGGTGGATCGCCGTCCGCTCGCTGTACTACCGCACCGACGTCTTCACCGAGTTGGGCCTCACCCCGCCCACCAGCTACGACGGGCTGCTGGACGCGGCGAAGAAGGTCCGGGCCGGCAAGCCCGACCTGCTGGGGATCGCGGTCGGCGGCAAGTACACCTTCGGCGCGCTGCCCTTCGTCTGGGCCAACGGCGGCGACCTGGCCGCCCAGCAGAACGGCGTCTACGCGGCCACCGTGAACGCGGCGGGTGCGCAGGCCGGGGTGAAGGCGTACACCGACCTGTTCGCCGACGGGATCTGTCCGGCCCAGCGCTGTGCGGACCTGACCGGCGGCAAGACGGTCGAGGCGTTCGCCTCCGGCACGGCGGGGATGGCGATCCTGCCCAACTCCTCGCGCAGTGCGGTCGACGCGGGTGCGGTCAAGGGCAAGTACGCGGTGGTCCCGCTGCCGGGTGTGGCGGCCGGCTCGATCGCCCCGGCGTTCTCCGGCGGCAACGACCTCGGGATCATGAAGTCCTCCCAACACCGTTCGCTGGCCGTCGACTTCCTCACCACGCTGGGTGGGAAGAAGCACCAGTTGGCCCTGTTCGACGCGATGGGCACGCTGCCCACGCTGGCCTCCGCCCGGGCCGAGGTGAGCGCCCGGGACCCGTGGCTGAAGCCGTTCACCGACACCATCGCGGCCGGTACCAAGTTCGTTCCCAAGCACCCGGGTTGGGCGAAGATCGACGCGCAGGCCGTGGTGCCGACGATGCTGCAGAAGGTGATCACCGGCAAGGCCGACGTGGGTGCCGCCACCGCCGAGGCGGCCACCGCGATGAACGCCGCCCTCGGGGCCAAGTAAGGTGCCGGGCCCGATCGTCCTGCTGCGCAGGCGAGTTCCGGCACCCGTCTGGCTGCTGCTGCCCGCCGCGCTGGTCCTGGTGCCGCTGTTCGGGTACCCGATGTACCAGCTCGGCCTGCTCTCGGTGCTGGACTTCGGCCAGCCGCAGGCCTCCGGCGGCGTACCCGCGACCCTCGCCGGCCTGGCCAACTACACCCAGCTGCTGGGGGACCGCCAGTTCTGGGACGTGCTGCTGCAGACCCTGGTCTTCGCGGGCGGCTGCGTGCTGGCCACCCTCGCGGTGGGCGGCGCGCTCGCCGTCCTGCTGACCCGGGCCGGCCGCCGCTCACGGCTGTTCCTGATGTTCGCCGCCCTCGGCGCCTGGGCCGCACCGGCGATGACCGGCTCCACCGTCTGGATGTTCCTGCTCGACACCAACTCCGGTCTGGTGAACGAGATCCTGGGCACCACCGGCCACAACTGGATGTACGACAAGTGGCCCGCGTTCGTGATCGTCGGCGCGGTGGTGGTCTGGCACTCCTTCCCGTTCGTGATGATCACCCTGTACGCGGGCATCCAGGCGATCCCGGTCTCGGTACTGGAGGCGGCGAAGCTGGACGGCGCCTCCGCCTTCGCCACCGCGCGGCTGGTGCTGCTGCCGATGCTCCGGCCGCTGCTGGTGATCGTGGTGATCCAGTCGGTGATCTGGGACTTCAAGGTGTTCACCCAGATCTACGTGATGACCACCGGTGGCGGCATCGCCGGACAGAACCTGGTCCTCAACGTGTACGCCTACCAGCAGGCCTTCGCCTCCTCCGACTACAGCCTCGGCGCGGCGATCGGCGTCCTGATGACGCTGATCCTGCTCGCCGTCACCGCCCTCTACATCCGCGCCCTGCGTCGCTCCGGGGAGGAGCTGTGAAACCGAACCGTCTGGCCAACTCCCTTGTCGTGGCAGCCGGGTTGGTCACCGTCTTCCCGCTCTACTGGATGGTGCTGTCCGCCCTCAAGCCGGACGGCGAGCTGACCTCGGCCGACCCGAGGCCGTGGACCTGGGCGCCCACCCTGGACAACTTCCGGGACGCGCTCGGGGTGAGCGGCTTCGGCCGGTACTTCCTGAACAGCCTGCTGGTCGCGGTCGTGGTGGTGCTGCTCTCGGCCGGGGTCGCCTTCCTCGCGGCCGTCGCGCTGACCAGGTTCAGGTTCCGGTTCCGCACCACCGTGCTGGTGATGTTCCTGGTCGCCCAGATGGTGCCGATCGAGGCGCTGACCATCCCGCTGTTCTTCCTGGTCCGCGATCTCGGCACGGTGGCACCGGGGTTGGGCCTCAGCTCGCTCGGCTCGCTGATGCTGGTGAACCTGGCCTTCTCACTGCCGTTCGCGATCTGGATGCTGCGCGGCTTCGTCGCCGCGGTGCCCGAATCCCTGGAGGAGGCGGCCCGGTTGGACGGTGCGAGCCGGTTCACCGTGCTGTGGCGGATCGTCTTCCCGCTGGTGGCGCCCGGCCTGGCCGCCACCTCGGTGTTCTCGTTCATCACGTCCTGGAACGACTTCGTCTTCGCCAAGACGCTGATCCTGGACACCGACCACCAGACGCTGCCGGCCGCCCTGCTGGTCTTCTTCAAGCCGGACGAGAACGACTGGGGCGGCATCATGGCCGCCTCCACCCTGATGACGCTGCCGGTGCTGCTCTTCTTCGTGCTGGTCCAGCGCCACCTGGTCTCGGGGCTGGGAGGTGCGGTCAAGGACTGAGCCGGGCTCAGTTCACCCCGCGCGGGCGGAACTGGATGCTGATCCGGGGTCCGACCGCGCGGGCGGTCTTCGGGACGGCGTGCTCCCAGGTGCGCTGGCAGGAGCCGCCCATCACCAGCAGGTCCCCGTGCCCGAGCGCGTACCGGACCGTCTCCCCGCCCCCGCCGGCGGGCCGCAGCGCCAGCGCGCGCGGCTCGCCGACCGAGACGATCGCCACCATGGTGTCCTCCGACCGCCCGCGCCCGATCCGGTCGCCGTGCCAGGGCACGCTGTCGTTCCCGTCCCGGTAGAGGCAGAGCCCGGCGGTCACGAACGGCTCGCCCAGCTCGCGCGCGTAGTACCCGCCGAGCGCCGCCCGCATCTGCTCCAGCACCGGATCGGGCAGCGCCTCGCCCACCCCGAAGTACGCCAGCAGCCGGGGCACCGCCACCACCCGCTCGTACATCTCCCGCTGCTCGGCCCGCCACTCCACCCCGTCGGCCAGCCGCTCGAACAGCACGTCCGCCCCGCGCACCCACCCCGGCAGCACGTCCACCCAGGCCCCGCGCCCGAGCGCCGTCCGGCGCACCCCGGTGAGGGGCCCGAGCTCGGGGCGGTCGGTGCTCAGCAGTGATCCCTGGAAGTGCATGGCACCAGCGTACGCCCTGAATCGAAAAGATGTTCTAATCCATATCCGCAGGGCCTGCCCCTGGCGGAGCAAGGGGATGTGATCGGTCGCGATGGTTGTCACCTGGTCGTGGTGACTGACACCGATGCTGCGGAGACGTCTGAGCGCAGAGGAGCCCCGATCCTCACGGACCGGGGCTCCTCGCCGATCGGACCGGTCAGTCCCGGTCGCCAACGGCGATGTCAGTTATGGCGGCGACGTTGGCTGGCACGTACCCTCCAGCATCCCCGTTTCCCCATGCCACGACGGTTCCGTTGCTGCGCAAGGCGGCGAAGGCAGAGTCGCTGCCCACCACCTCAACGACGTCGTCCAGGCCCGCGACGGCCTCGGGAAGACTGCCGCCGGCGCCCGGGTTTCCCCATACCGCGACCATGCCATTGGCGCGCCGGGCGGCGAACGCAGACTTGGTGCTGGAGACCTGGACGACATCCTTGAGTCCGCTGATTTCCTCCGGAAGCCTCCCGCCGTCATTCTGGTTACCCCATGCCACGACACTTCCGTCAGCACGCACTGCGGCGAAGGCGGTTGAAGTGCTGGCGATGCTTCTGGTTGCCATGAACTCTCCCTGATCCGGCGAACAGTTGACTGCTGGTCAGTTCATCATGATCGACAGCGACGGCTCATGTGAGCCTTGAGACAGTTCGGTGTCGGTGACAGGTAGGCCGCCCAACGTGAGGAGGTGCCAACGGCGATGACCAGATGGTGCCGACTGCCGCGACCAGGGCGAGGCATCGTGCCTGCTCAACATCCGCCGGTGGTGTCACCTGTCGCGAGCGGTCGCACGGTTCGCGGAGCGAATCCGCCGTCTGCCGTGAACGGGTCCCACTCGCTCGGGAGGCCTTTACACGGTCGTCGGCCGGTCGGTGTCGATCTTCGGGATTCTGATGTCGATCTTCTGATGGCCGGTCAGACTGACTCGGCCGAGCGGCTCTTCGAATCCTGGCGGGAGTCCGGTCAGACGTCAGAGAGAAGGAGCTTTCCGCCATGCCCACCTCCGCCCCCACCGCGCCGGTCGCCGGCCAGGCGGCCGCCCCGCTGCGGCTCTCCCTGGTCCAGCAGGCCGTCAAGAAGAAGACCAGGCTCAGCGCCGACAAGGGCGCCACCGTGGCCGTGGCCACGGCCACGGTGTACCTGCTGGGGAAGGTCGTCGACGGTGCGCAGTCCGCGGCCCTGGCCGACGGCAAGCAGAAGATCCTCCCTCGGTACATCAGCCGGGCGATCACCGGCGACACCGACCTGCGCGCCGTCGGTGCGAACTGGCTCGTACAGGTGGTGCCCCCGCCCCGGCTCCCCTCGGCGGGTACGAAGACCGGGTCCGCCGGCAAGAAGGTCAAGAACGGCGGGGACAGCGCGGCCGACTCCGCCCACGAGTACGGCAGCGCGGTCCGCCAGGTCGTGAAGGCGCGCAAGCTGCAGATCTCCAGCAACGCCGCGGACGCGCTCAGCGGCATCGCCAGCGCGTACGTGGACGAGCTCGCCGGCCTGGCAGGCGAGTTGGCCCAGCAGGCCGACCGCAAGACGGTCACCGGAGAGGACGTCCTGGGGGCGACCGGGATTCTCCTGCGCGGCGGCCTCAAGACGGAGACCGACACCCGGATCAAGGACGCCCTGCGGCAGCAGGTGCCCGCCAAGGCGTAGTAGGACTTCCCGTCCGCCGGGCTTGGACCGGGCTCGGCTGCGGACCATCGCTATTGAACAGCGCACGGGCAGCGGCCCGCACGAGCGGCCCGGCCACCGACCCGCATCACTTGGCAAAGGGGATCAATGAGCTTCGCCGGCAAGTACGAGATGACCAGCAGCGACAACTTCGAGGAGTACCTGAAGGCGGTGGGAGTCGGATTCGCCACCCGGAAACTGGCGGCTTCCTCGAAGCCGACAGTGGAGCTGACCGAGGACGGCGACGCCTTCACCCTGAAGACCACCACCACCTTCAAGACCATCACCCTCGCCTTCACCCTCGGCCAGGAGTTCGCCGAGGAGACCGACGACGGCCGGAAGGTCCCGACCACGATCGTCCGCGACGGCAACAAGCTGGTCCAGCAGCAGCACCTGGACGGCCTGATCGCCACTATCACCCGAACCTTCACCGCCGACGGACTCGAAGCCACCTTCGAAGCCGACGGCGTCGTCTCCAAGCGCAGCTACAAGCGGGTCTGACCCAGCACCACCCCGCTGAGGTCCGGCCGGGGTCGGAGGTCGCGACCTCCATGCTTCGGTGCGGGCCTGGCTGACACACTGTTGCTCCGTGTTGCCGTCCATGATCGGAGAGTTCCGTGCCCGAAACGCCTTCCACTGACGACCAGAACCCCAAGCTCAACGTGATCGCGCTGACCCTCTCGGGCTCCGCCGAGGTCGAGCGGGCGGCGATCGACGGTGACGTCGAGGCGGACGCCATCATCAACCTGCCCATCACCGGCGAGCCCCGCTAGAAGGACCGGCGTTGCGGCACGTCCGCCAGGTGAGTGGACCTGCCGCAACACCACCTCCCCGCTGTCACCAGGATCGCCATCGGGCGCCGCGGCTCGATCTTGCCGCCACCTCGTCTGCCGACGTCTCCACCCCACTGCCTGCCGGTCGGCCCGGGGTCCAGCGAGGGCGGGCGAACACCTGGTCCGTCCCACCGAGAGTCGATGTCTGACAGGGCATCATCGCCCCACCTGCGGTGACGGGCTACGCCGATCGGGACCCCACCGTGCCCAGCCGGGCAGCCCCGGCCGCAGGGTGCGAAAGCAGGGACGCTCCCGTCCAGTTGCGTCTGCTGTGGGTCAGATCGCGAGGGGCCGATGGCATGGGGTGTCGCCGCCCTCGGCGTCCTCGCGCTCCTGGTCGCTGTCCCCAGCTCGGCCGACGCCGCCGACGCACCGGCGAATTCCACTGCAGGTACGGCCTGTTGGGCAGCCGGAGCAACGTCCTGGCCGACCCCGACAACCGCGTGTGCATCAACGTGGACGGGGCCACCCCGCTGGAGCCGGCCATGGCCCCGCAGAACTTCACCGACTCCACCGCCACGGACTTCGCGGAGTTCGACTGCGAAGGTGACATCTGCACCGTGGCCAACCCGGGCAAGAAGCTCAGCATCCTCACCAGGTTCCGCTCGGTCATCCTCTCGTAGCCTGTCGCACGCCGACGGAGGCCACCGGGCCGAGGCCCTGGTTGGGGAACGCCACCGTGGCGCTCCCCAACCAGGGACCGGTCGTCAGGAGAAGATGACGGAGCGCAGCTTGAGCTTCGTGCCGAGCCTCTTGCCGGGCTTCATGACGTAGTAGGTGTCGCCGTTGCATTCGGACTCGAGGAAGACGGTGGCGGTGGAGTCCGTGAAGTTCTCCGGGGAGTGGGCGGGGGAGTCCTCGGTGGCGCCTTCGAGGTCGATGCAGACGCCGCTCTTCGGGTCGGCGATCCCGGACTTGGCACCGGCGCCAGTCCTGTACAGGAAGTCGCCGGCGGCGGCGTTCGCGGGCAAGGGGGTTGAGAGCAGCAGAGCGAAGACGCCGACGGTGGTGACGGCGGCCTGACGAAGACGCATAGGACTGGCCCTTTGGGGACGGGTACCTGCCGGTACCGGACGATCAGTGCGAAATAACCTTAGAAGGCCAGAAACCGGATAAACGTTCCTTCTCGACACGCCCGTTGTGTCGCGCGACAGGACGGCCCACCCGCCGGACAACACCGGGCACAACCCCTGCGGCTGACGGTGGCGGGCACCTCGGACCCGTACACCGACGGTTCGCCCGCCTGGAGCCTCGCCGTGGTTGCGGTGGGCGTATCCGCCGAGTGGCCCGGCGGCTCCAGCAGAAGCCCTGCCGAAACGATCATTGATGTGGTTGGCTCGCCCCGGCACAGCTCAAACGGACGTACGAAATGGGGCGGGACATGGCAGACCTGGAGCAGGAGTTCAAGGAGTCCGTCGCGCAGCACCTGGCGGACCAGATCACCGGCCCGATGACCGTGCAGGAGGCCGAGGACATGATGCAGGCGATCTCCGCTCAGCTGGGCTCCTACGGACAGCTGGCGAAGGAGACCTTCAAGGGCATAGGGGCGCGGGCCGACAAGGATGGGGACGGCACGGTCACCGCCGAGGAGCTCAGGCAGGCCCTCCTCGCGCTCTGATCCACGCCGGTCGGATCCGGGCGGACGAGTCCGGCACGGTGAGGGGCGGTCGGGACATCGTGTCCCGACCGCCCCTCACCCGCTTGCGCGTCGGCCCTCGTGCGAGCCACGCCGGGAGCCGCCTCGCCAGGCCGTCGCCAAGCTCCAACCGCTGGTGCCGTTCTGTGGGATCTGACGTAGCGCGCGGGGGCCGAGTCCCGCGAGGATGCCCGCCATGGCCATGGACACCGACCTCGTTCCCGTCCGCTCCACTCACCCGGTGCCCGTGGTGTTCGCCGCCGGGGCGGCGATCGGGGTGCTCGGCGGGATGATCGGGCTCGGCGGGGCGGAGTTCCGACTCCCGCTGCTGATCGGCCTGTTCGGGTTCGCCGCCCTGTCGGCGGTCATCCTGAACAAGGCGATGAGCCTGGTGGTGGTGCTGACCGCGTTGCCCGCCCGGCTCGCGGCGGTGCCCGCCTCGCAGGTCGCCGCACACTGGCCCGCCGCGGTCAACCTGCTGGCGGGGAGCCTGCTCGGGGCCTGGGCCGGGGCGTCCTGGGCGGTGCGGATGCGCTCGGCCACCCTCTACAAGGTGCTCGCCGCCCTGATGGTGCTGATGGCCGCCGCCCTGGTGCTCACCCACACCGCCGACCTCGACGGCCTCTCCCTGCCTCCGTGGGCGCGGATCCCGAGCGGGGTGGTGGCCGGGTTCGGCATCGGCGTGGTCGCGGCGATCATGGGCGTGGCAGGGGGCGAGCTGCTGATCCCCACGATCGTGCTGCTCTTCGCCGTCGACATCAAGACCGCCGGCAGCCTCTCCCTGCTCGTCTCGCTGCCCACCATGCTGGTCGCCTTCGCCCGCTACAGCCGCGACGGCAGCTTCGCCGTCCTGCGCGCCAACGTCCGCTTCACCGCCGTGATGGCCGCCGGCTCGATCGCCGGGGCCGTCCTGGGCGGGCTGCTGCTCGGGGTGTTCCCGGACGTGGTCCTCATCCCGGCGCTCGCCGTGATCCTGCTCGTCTCCGCGGTCAAGCTCGCCCGGCACGATTGAGCCCGGACCTCGCCTTCTCCGATGGGACCGCACGGAGGAGCGGGCTCGGATTCGCCTACCGCCGTGAACAGGTCCCGCCAACTAGGCGAACAGTCAAAGGGGATGACCGGGTGGCCGGGGCGTCGGCAGACTGCCCGTATGACCGGAACCGATGCCAAGGCAGACCTGCGGAGCTACCTGCAGGACGCCCGCGACGTACTGCTGTTCAAGCTGGACGGACTGTCGGAGTACGACCTGCGCCGTCCGATGACGCCGACCGGCACCAACCTGGTCGGGCTGGTCAAGCACCTGGCCGGCGCCGAGTCGGCGTACTTCGGCGAGACCTTCGGGCGGCCGTTCGACGGGCCGGGGCTGTGGATCGCGGGCGAGGCCGAGCCGAACGCGGACTTCTGGGCCGGGCCCGACGAGACCAGCGCGCAGATCGTCGACCTGTACCGCCGTGCCTGTGCCCACTCGGACCGAACGATCGAGGCGCTCGACCTCGACGCGGTCGGCCGGGTGCCCTGGGGGCGGCGCAGCGAACTGACGCTGCGCCGGGTCCTCGTCCACATGATCGCCGAGACCCACCGGCACGCCGGGCACGCCGACGTGGTCCGCGAACTCATCGACGGCGCCGTGGGCCAGCGCAGCGCGGACGACAACCTGCCGCCCGCCGACCCGGCCTGGTGGGCGGAGTACCGCGACCGGCTGGAGCAGGTGGCGAAGGAGGCGCAGGTGGCGCAGGAGGCCGGACGGGGGGACTGACCGGCGGGCGTACTGTTCGGGGGAAGTGTCCGCCCGTCAGACCTGGAGCCCGTCGTGACCTCTGCCGCCTCGACCGTCCGGACCGGTGAGCTGCCCGGGAGTGCCCGGCGGCCGACCGAGGACGTCGTGCTGACGCTGCCCGATGCGGTGGTGGTGCTGGACGGGGTCTCGACGGTCACCGGGGAGACCCCGTACGGCGGTTGGTACGCCCGGGAGCTGGGCGGGCGGATCGCGGGGCTGCTGACCGAGGGGCCGGCCGTCCCGCTGCGGGACGTGATCACGGCGGCGATCGCCGGCCTGGTCCGGGAGCACGACATCGCCGAGGGCAGTGCGGCGGCGACCGTCGCGGTGGCCCGGCTGGACCGGTCCGCCGGGCTGGTGGAGGCGGCGGTGCTCGGGGACAGCCCCGTGGTCGCCCTGCTGCGGGACGGCGGGGTGCGGGAGCTGCGCGACGACCGCCTGGCCGAGCTGATCGACGCCCGGCCGCAGGCCGCGGAGTACCGGGCCCGGCTCCGGGCGGGCCACGGCTTCGACGACCGGCACGGGGAGATCCTGCGCGAACTCCGGGAGTACCAGCACACGGTGGTCAACCGGCCGGGCGGCTACTGGATCGCCGCCACCGACCCGACGGCCGGGCAGCACGCGGTCACCGCCGGCTGGCCGGCCGAGGAGATCGGCGAACTCCTGCTCGCCACCGACGGAGTGAGCAGCGCCGTCGACGACTACGGCCTGCTCACCTGGCCCCGGATCGCCGCGACCTGCCGGTCCGGCCACCCGCAGCAGGTGCTGGAGGCGATCGAGGCTTTCGAGCAGCAGGACCCGGACGCCCGGCACGCCCCGAGGGGCAAGCTCTCGGACGACAAGGCCCTCGCGTACTGGCCGATGAACGCGGTCTGAGGCGGAGGGTGACGACAGGCGTCAGGGGACCAGGCCGGCCATCGCCGCGACCGGCAGCGCCGGGTTGGCGGCGGCGGCCTCCGCCAACTCCTCGTCATCGCCGGTGAGCAGCGCGGTGAGGACACCCGGTGGCAGCGCCGGGTGGCGGGCGGCCGGGAGTCGGGCCCGCCGGTCGGTGAGGCAGACCAGCAGTGCCGGGCCGGTCGCGCGGGGGTGCTCGGCGATGGCCCGGAGCGCCTTCCGGGCCGGCGGGTCGCGCCGGGCCAGCCGGGTCAGGAGGTCGGGCGGGGCCTCGGGGTTGGCCGCCGCCGCAGCGGCCACCCGGTCCCCGTGCCGGTCGACCATGGCGTGCAGCCGGGTCCCGGACAGGCCGGGGTGCGCCGCGATCGAGCCGACCACCTTGACGTCGGGGTCGTCGGCCAGCGCGTCCCGGATCGGGTCCGGCAGGTCACGTCGCTGGGCCACCAGCATCCGGAGGTTCGGACTCCCGCTGCTGGCCAGCTGGTTGACCTCGTCCGCGGTGGCATCGGCGATCCGGGGCAGCAGCACCGGGCCGATCCTGACGGCGTCGGCCAGCCGGGCGAGCAGGTCGAGCGGGAGCCGGGGATGGTGGGCGAGCCGGCGGCGTACGTCGTGGCCGTCGTCCTCGGCCAGGCGACGGATCAGCGCCTCGTCGATCGCGGGGTTCGCGGCCAGTGCGCCGCGCACCCAGGGGATGGCGTCGTCGGCGAGCTGACGGTACGTCTCCGCCAACAGGTCCACCCGGCCCGCGAGTTCGTGGCGCAGCAGCGCCGACGGGTGGGTGGCGAACCGGCCCATGGCCGCAGGCGGCGTGGCCGGGTTGCCCACGGCGGCGAGCTGGATCGCGTGCACGGTGGACCGGTGGTCGCCGTCGCAGGCGTCGCCGGGGAGCAGCTCGCAGGCGGCCCGTGGGCAGTGCGGGTCGTGCTCGAACGGGACCGGCTCCTGGGCACAGACCCGGCACCACCGCGCGGGTGGCAGGCCGTCGCCGCTGAGCAGCGCCGCCAGCACGGCCGAGGGCGTCGCCTGGTTGCCGGCCACCGCGCGGCGCACCTCGGCGTGCGGGTGCCGGGCCAGCCGGGCGGCGGCCTCGGCGGTGGTCCGGAGAGCGAGCTCGGTGACCACCCGGACCTCGGGATCGACGGCGAGCCGTGCCACCACGTCGGCCGGCAGGCCGGGGCAGGCGGCCAGCCGCTCCCGGTGTTCGACGTCCGGCTCCACTGCCAACCGGCTTGCCCAGGAGGGGAGTCCGGTACCGGAGTCGAGCAGGGCGAGCGCGGTCGAGGGCTGTGTGGCTGGGTCGACCCCGTCGGGGGCGAGCAGCCCGGCGTACGCGAGCCGGAGTGCCGCGCCCTGGTCGCGGGCGGCCAGTGCGGACGCCTGGGCCGGGCTCAGGTCCGGACGGTCGGCGAGCGCGGCCAGGACCTCGGGCCCGGCGCCGGCGATCAGCCGGTCGAGCAGGTGGGGCGGCAGGTTCGGGTTGGCGGCGAGTCCGTACAGCAGGCGATCCACGGCAGAATCCTGCCTGAAGGGTGTTCCAGCGGCCCGTGGATTTCCCATCGGCCCGCCCGACCTCGAAAGGCTCCACCGCCATGACCGACCGCCTGCCCGCCCCGTTCGGGAACTTCGAGACCGCCTTCGCCGCCCACGCCCTGGACGACGTCCTGGTCGGGCCGGTGGCGGACGCGCTGAAGAACTGGGACGTGCCCGGGGCCGCCGAGTCGGTGCTGTACGTCGACACCGATCCGGAGCGGGCCGACACGGCGGTGTTCTGCGAGGCGTACGACGTCGCGCCCGAGGTGTCCGCGAACTGCGTGGTGATCGCGGCCAAGCGCGGCGGCGAGACCACCCTGGCCGCCTGCCTTGCGCTGGCCGGGACCCGGGTGGACGTCAACACCGCCGTCCGCAAGCACCTGGGGGCGCGGAAGGCGTCCTTCGCGCCGATGGAGACCGCCGTCGCGGAGACCGGAATGGAGTACGGCGGCATCACCCCGGTCGGGCTGCCGGCCGCCTGGCCGCTGCTGATCGACGCGGCCGTGGTGGCGGCGCCGTTCGTGCTGGTGGGCAGTGGGCGTCGGCGGGGCAAGCTGATCCTGCCGGGCCGGCTGCTGGCGCAACTGCCGGGGGCCCAGGTGCTGGAGGGGCTGGCGGGGTAGCGGTCTAGGGTGGCGGCATGAGCGAAGAGACCGTCACGCTGCGGCCCGTGCGGGAGGACGACCTCCCACTGCTGGACCCGTTCCTCACCGATCCCGAAGCCGCCGGGACGTTCCAGTGGCAGGGCTGGTCGGACCCGACCCGCTGGCGGCGCCAGTGGCACGAGAACGGGATGCTGACCGAGGACGGCGGCACGCTGATGGTGCTGGCCGCCGGGGAGCCGGCCGGGTTCGTGTCCTGGCGGAAGGTGATGTGCTGGCGCGGCTCGTTCTGCTGGAACACCGGGATCTCGTTGCTGCCCTCGGTGCGGGGGCGCGGCCTCGGCGCGAGCGCGATGCGCGAGCTGGTCCGCTACCTGTTCGCGCACACGCAGCTGGTCCGGGTCGAGGCGGCCACCGAGGTGGAGAACATCGCGGCCCAACGGGTGCTGGAGCGGGCCGGGTTCAGCCGCGAGGGCGTGCTGCGCAGCATCGCGTACCGGGACGGCGGGTGGCACGACGGCGTGGGCTACAGCGTGCTGCGCTCGGACTCCACCTGGCAGTAGCGGCGGAGGTTCAGAAAAGATCCGCCGGACCGTCAGGACCCGGTCCGCTGCGCCAGGGTGTCCCGCAGCCGGGTGAGGCGGGCGATCTCGGCGTCCAGGACGGCGAGCCGCCGGTCCACCACCCGGGCGGCGGGGGAGGGCGGGCCTGCCGACGGGCAGACCGGGGGCGGGTCGCCGACCAGCAGGTGGAGCTTGTCGGCGCAGCCGCGGACGTCCTCGACGGTGAGGCCGAGCGCGAGCAGGCTGCGGATCGCCCGGATCCGGTCCAACTCGACCGGCCCGTACTCGCGTTGACCGGAGGCGGAGCGGGCCGGGGCGAGCAGCCCGCGCTGCTCGTAGAAGCGCAGTGCCCTCGGCGTGGTGCCCGCTGCCGCTGCCGCGTCCCCGATCCGCATCCCCGTTGCTCCCCCTGCCTTCGACGGGCTACAACCCGACGAGCACGGCGCCGACATGGCGTCCGTCGATCAGTTCCCGCAACGCGCCCGGTGCCCGCTCGATTCCCGGCAGCACGGTGTGCGGGAAGGTGATCTCGCCGGAGCGCAGCCAGCCGCCGAACCGGGCTGTCCACTCCGCCGCCACCCCGGGGTGTTCACTGCCCCGGTAGCCGCGCAGCGAGATCCCGTTGACCACGATCCGGAAGGTGTCCAGGACGGCCGGGGCGCTACCGCCCGCCCGGTCCGGTGCGAACTGGCCGGAGACCGCGCCGACCAGGGCGAACCTGGCCCCGGCCCGGCCGGCCAGGACGGCCGCCGCGAGCTGCTCGCCGCCGACGCTGTCCACCAGCACGTCGATCCCGTCCGGCGCCGCCTCGGCCAGCTGGACCCCGAACGGCGTGCCGGAGTCCCGCAACAGGGCGGCGTCGTAGCCGAGTTCGCCGGTCAGCCGGTCGCCCTTCGCGGCTGAGGAGGTGCTGCCGATCACCCGTCCGGCCCCGAGCAGCCGGGCGATCCGGCCCGCCAGCGAACCCACTCCGCCGGCCGCGCCGGTCACCAGCACCGTGTCGCCGGGCCGGACTTCGGCCAGCCGGGTGAGGGCGCCGTACGCGGCCTCGCCCATCGAGAGCTGGGCGGCCGGATCGGGCAGTGCCGGATCGAGCAGGGCGAAGGAACCGGCGGGCAGGACCGCGTGCTCGCGCCACCCCGCGTAGTGCGAGACCAGGGTGCCCGGGGGCAGCGCGCCGTCGAGCACCTCGCCGACGGCGGGTCCGAAGAGCGTGTCACCGGGCCGCAGCGGCGGCAGCGGGACGCCGTCGACCTCGCCGCCGATCAGCGTCCGCAGGCCGGGAAAGACCGAGAAGTACCGGTTCCGGACCAGCACTTCACCTTCGCCGGGGGCGGGCAGCGGTGTCTGCACCAGTTCGAAGTGGTGTGCCTCGGGCAGCCCCTCGGGGACGGCGGACAGGCGGACTGCACGGGTGCGCTGGGGAAGGTTCGGACTCATCGCGCGACGGCTCCTGTTCGGTACGGGAGCCGTGAAGCTAACCCCTGACGCGCGGGTCAGGGTCAAGCGGGGCGGCGCGGCTACACCTGCAGGCCCGCCAGTTCTCCGGCCGGTCGGAAGGATGCCCCGGACGTCCCGGGTGCCCCGGGTGGCCCGAGCGGGATCTCGAAGTGCACGGTGGCCACACCGGGCCCGTGCTCGCCGGTGCTGCGGGCGTCGCAGACCTCGGTGGCCAGGCTGCGCCAGAAGGGTTCGGCGCCGGGGATGTCCACGTTGGTGTGCAGGTAGAGGTGCTGGTACCCGCCGTCCCGGGCGGCGAACTCCGTCGCCAGCGCGACCATCCGCCGGGCCAGTCCGTGCCGGCGGTGTCCGTCGCGGACGTACACCCGGACGAGTTGCGCGGTCAGCCCGGACGGGTAGCGCTCGGCCAGCCAGCGCGGGTGCGGCGGATGTGCGGGGCCGCGCGAGTGCAGGGCGGTGGTGCCGACCACCTCGCCGTCCGGTCCGGTGGCCACGATCAGGGCGTGCCGGGGGTGGTCGAGGTAGGTCGCCCCGAGGTCGACCACGTCCTGGTGCCAGGCGGGGACGTAGCCGTAGCCGAACTCCCGGTAGAACGTGTCGAGCATCAGGGTGCGGGCGCCGGGCAGGTCGGCGGGCCGGGCCGGGCGTACCTGGTAGGGCTGGTGACTGGTCATCAGATCATCCCGGGTGACGTGGGAAGGTGTGCGGAGTCACACCCTACATGGAAACGGTTTCCAACTAGACGTATTGAAAATGAAAACGCGTGTCGGCTAGGTTCTGCTTCTACAACCCGTGCACCCCGTCCTGCCGGGTGGAGCGAGAGGGAGATCCGTGGCGCATCTGTTGGTGATCGAGAGCTGGGTCGGGTCCATGAGCAGACTGCTGCCCAGGGCCATCGGCGAGGGCGGGCACCGGTTCACCTTCCTCACCCGGGACCTGCACCACTACCTCAGGGCGGCGCCGTCCGACACCGCGCACCCGCTGCTCGCGGCCGCCAACGTGCTGACCGCCGAGACCAACGACCCCGGGCTGCTGCTGCCGTACGTCGAGCAGTTGCACGGGGTGCTGGGCTTCGACGGGGTGGTCTCCTCCTGCGACTACTACCTGCCGACCGTCGCGCTGGTGGCCGAGCGGCTCGGGCTGCCCGGACCCTCGGCGGAGTCGGTGACGGCGGCCTGCCGGAAGGACCTGACCCGGCGGCGGCTGGCCGGGCAGGGGGTGCCGGGGCCGTGGTTCGCGCTCTGCCGGGACCGGGCCGAGGCGGTCGCCGCAGCGGCCGGGGCCGGGTACCCGCTGGTGGTCAAGCCGGTCGACCTGTGCGCCGGGATGCTGGTCCGAGAGGTCGCCGACGAGCCGGAACTGCTGGCCGCGTACCGCGAGTTGGACGAGTTCCCGGTCAATGCGCGGGGTCAGCGGCGGGAGCCCGCGGTGCTGCTGGAGGAGCTGCTCACCGGCCCCGAGGTGAGCGTCGAGACGGTCTCGTACGAGGGCCGGACCGAGGTGGTCGGAGTCACCAGCAAGAACGTCGGCGGAGCGCCCGCGTTCATCGAGGCCGGGCACATGTTCCCGGCCGCGCTCGACCCGGCGGACGCGGCGGCCGCCGCCGACACCGCCGTCCGGGCGCTGGCCGCACTGGGGCTCGACCAGGTGGTTGCGCACACCGAGATCAAGCTGACCCCGGACGGCCCCCGGGTGGTCGAGGTCAACCCCCGCCCGGCCGGGAACCGGATCACCGAGCTGGTCCGCCGGGTCTCCGGCATCGACCTGGCGGCGGCGGCCGTCGACGTGGCGCTCGGCCGCCGGCCCGACCTGACGGTCCGTCCGACCGGCGTGGCCAGTGCGGCGATCGCCTTCCTGCTGCCGGAGCGGGACGGGCTGCTGGCCGGGATCGACGGTGCGGAGCAGTTCGCGGCGGACCCGGTGGTGGTCGAGCTCACCCTCGCCGAGCCGGGCCGCCAGGTCCGCCGGGCGGTCAGCAACAACGAGTACCTCGGGCATCTGATGGCCACCGACACCGAGGGCCTCGGCGCGCTCGACACCGCCGAGCGGCTGCTCGCCCGGCTGACGCCCTGTTACGCGGAGGAGGCGGTGCAGGTATGACCGCCGTCGATCTCCCCGGGCTGGTCGAGCGGGTCAACTCCGGTGCGTACGGCCTCGATCCGGCGGACCAGCGGATCGCGCTCGCCTTCACCACCAGCCAGGCCGTCCGCCACCCGGGTCGGCGCAGCGGCTACCGCAACGAGGTGCTGAGCCTGCGGCTCGGGCCCGCCGTCGGCTCCTGCGCGGTCGAGCCGGGCGCGCTCCCGGCCGCCGCGCTGGACGACTGCGTCGGCGCGAGCGTGGCCGAGCTGCTGGCCCACCCGCTGGCACCGGTGCGGATCGCCGCACTGGACGCCTTCCTCCAACTGGCCCGCCCGCACACGCCCGAGCACGGCGCCCGTCCGGTGCCGCTGCCCGGCGGCAGCTCGCTGGAGCGCTCCCGGGCCCGGGCCCGGGCGGTGGTCGGGCTGATCCCGGCCCAGGCCCGCCGGGTGCTGGTGGTCGGCGTGGTCAACTCGCTGCTGGAGCAGCTCCGCGAGCGTGGCACCGGGTACGTCCCGTGCGACCTCAAGGGCGGCCGGACCGAGTGGGACGAGCCGATCCTGGAACAGGCCGAACCCGCCGACTGCGACGCCCTGCTGGTGTCCGGGATGACGCTCGGCAACGGCAGCTTCCAGGCCTTCGCCGACCATGCCCGGCAGACCGGCAAGCCGCTGGTGATGTTCGCCCAGACCGGCAGCGCGGTGCTGCCGCAGCTGCTGGGTGCGGGCGTCACGGCGGTGAGCGCCGAGCCGTACCCGTTCTTCTGGCTGGACGGCAACCCCGGCACCATCCACCTCTACGGGAGCCCGCGATGACCACCGCCCTGCTGCCGCCCGTCACCGCCAACCCCGAGCTGCTCGCCCTGCTCGGCCACACCCCGCTGGCCCGGATCTCGGCGCCGCTGCCGCAGGCGCACCCCGGCTTCTGGGCCAAGCTGGAGTATCTCGGCGCGGGCGGGATGAAGGCCCGCTCGGCCGTCGCGATGCTGCGCGGTGCCCATGCGCGCGGCGAACTCCGCAGCGGCGCACCGGTGGTGGAGTCCACCTCGGGCACCCTGGGCATCGGCCTGGCCTTCGCCGGCCAGGCCCTCGGCCATCCGGTGCTGCTGGTCGGCGACACCGAACTGGAGCCGTCGATGCGGCAGTTGCTCCGCTCGTACGGTGCCGGACTGGAGCTGGTCGACCGCCCGGCCGAGCGCGGCGGCTGGCAGGCCGCCCGGCTGGCCCGGCTGCACGAGTTGCTTGACCGGCTGCCCGGCGCCTACTGGCCGGACCAGTACAACAACCCTGACAACGCGGCCGGTTACCTCTCGATGGCCCGTGAGCTGACCGACCGGCTGGACCACCTGGACGTGCTGGTGTGCAGCGTCGGCACCGGCGGCCACAGCGCCGGGCTGGTCGAACCGCTGCGCCGGCGCTGGCCCCGGCTCCAGGTGATCGGGGTCGACTCGGTCGGCTCGGCGATCTTCGGGCAGCCCGCCCGCGCCCGGCTGATGCGCGGCCTCGGCAGCAGCATCCACCCGCGCAACGTGGCCTACCGCCACTTCGACGAGGTGCACTGGGTCGGCCCGGCCGAGGCGGTGGACGCCTGCCGACGGCTGGCCAGGGGCAGCTTCGTGAGCGGCGGTTGGAGCACCGGGGCGGTCGCCCTGGTCGCGGCCTGGGCCGCCAGGGTGCAGCCCGGCGCGGTGGTCGCCACGGTCTTCCCGGACGGTCCGCACCGCTACCTCGGCACCGTGTACGACGACGACTGGTGCGGCGCCCACCGGCTGCCCGAGCCGGTCCGCCGGCCGGTGGAGATCCCGCACCCGGGCGCCGTCGAGGTGGCCGGCTGGGCCCGCTGCCGGACCGTCCTCGACCCGCTGGCGACCACGCCGGCGACCGTCCCGACGAGTCCGCCGAAGACGGCGGCCCGACCGTGAGACTCGACCTGCGCGTGGTGGAACTCCACCTGACCGAACCGCTGCGGATCTCCCGCTCCGTGATGGCCTCCCGCGACTCGGTCGAACTCGCGGTCCGCCACGACGGGTTGAGCGGCTACGGCGAGGTGGTGGCCAGCTCCTACCTGGCCCTGCCGACCGAGGAGATCCTCCGCCACAGCCGGGGCCTGGAGCTGGCCCGCTACCCCGACCCGGAGACCGCGCTGGTCGAACTCCAGCGCCCGGCAGCCCCGTTCAAGGAGCTGCCGCCCGGCGTCCTGGCGGGCGTCGAGGCGGCTCTGCTCGACCTGGTCGGCAAGCGGGCCGGCGCGCCCGTGCACCGCCTGCTCGGCCTGCCGGGCACCTCGGCCGCCACTGCCCGGACCATCGCCATCGTCGACCCGGTCCGGGCCGCGGCCCAGGCCGCCCGGCTGGCGGCCGACGGTTTCCGGGTGCTCAAGGTCAAGGCGGGCTCACCCGACCCGGCGGACGACCTGGCCCGGGTCCGCGCCGTACGGACCGGCGCACCCCGGGCCGAGCTGCTGCTCGACCCGAACGGCGCCTGGACGGTGGCCCAGTCGCTGTCCCTGCTGCCCAAGTTCGCCGAACTCGGGGTCACGGCGGTGGAACAGCCCACCACTCCGGGGCACCCGGAGTGGCTGGCCGACGTCGCCGCCAGGTCCGAACTTCCGGTGATCGCCGACGAGGACGCCGTCTCGCTGGCGGACGCCACCCGGCTGGCCGGCCGGGTGCAGGGCGTCAACATCAAGCTGGCCAAGTGCGGCGGCGTCTCGGCCGCGCTGCGGATCTGCGCCGCCCTGCACGGCAGCGGCACCGAGGTCATGCTCGGCTGCCTGACCGCCAGTTCGCTCGGCATCGCCCCCGCCGTGCACCTGGTGGACCGGGCCCGCTGGGTGGACCTGGACGGCCACCTGCTGCTCCGGTACGACCCCTGGCGCGGCATCGGCGGCGCCGACGGCGTGGTCCGGGCCGCCGACCGGGCCGGGCTCGGGGTCCGCCCCGCCGGGGCGCAGCAGTGAGGACGCTGCGCGCGGTACGGAGCTTCCCGCTGCCCGTACGGCTGCTGCTGGTCAACCAACTGGGCGTCAACACCGGCTTCTACCTGCTGATCCCGTACCTGGCCACCCATCTCGGGCGGGACCTCGGCCTGTCGGCGGTGGCCGTCGGCCTGGTGCTCGGGGTGCGCAACCTCAGCCAGCAGGGCCTGTTCATCCTGGGCGGCTCGGCGGCGGACCGGCTCGGCGCCCGGGGGGTGATCATCGCGGGCTGCGCGCTGCGCACCGTCGGGTTCGGGCTCTTCGCGCTCGGCGACGGACTGGCCGTCCTGCTGGCCGCCTCCGCGCTGAGCGGGCTGGCCGGAGCGCTGTTCAATCCGGCCGTCCGCACCTACCTGGCCCACGAGTCGGGCGGGCGGAAGGCCGAGGCCTTCGCCCTGTTCGGCGTCTTCGCCACCACGGGCGCCCTGCTCGGCCCGCTGCTCGGCACCGCCCTGCTGCTGGTCGACTTCCGGGCCGCCGCGCTCGGCGCCGCCGGGATCTTCGCCCTGCTGACGGTGGCCCAGGCGTGCGCCCTGCCGGCCCGCCCGGTGCCGCCGCCGACCACCCGCGTGCTCGGCGACTGGGGCGAAGTCCTGGGCGATCGCCGGTTCCTGGCCTTCGCCCTCGCGCTGGTCGGCCTCTACGTGCTGGAGAGCCAGCTCTACCTGCTGCTGGCCGACCGGGCCAGGGCGGCCACCGGCTGGGACGGCGCGGTCGGACTGCTCTTCCTGACCAGCACGGTCGCCAACCTCACCCTGCAGCTCCGAATAACCCGCTCGCTCCAGCAGCGCGGCAGCCGGGGCCGGTGGATCGCCTGCGGTCTGCTGCTGGCCGGGCTCGCCTTCCTCCCGCCGCTGCTCGCAGGCGGGTTGGCGCCGCTGCTGCTCACCGCGCTGCTGCTGCACACGGGCGTGATGATCGCCCAGCCCTTTGTCCAGGAGCTGATCCCCGCCTTCGGCCGGGACGGTCTCACCGGCACCTACTACGGCGTCTTCTACCTGGTCTCCGGCCTGGCCGCCGCGCTCGGCAACGCGAGCGTCGGCTGGGCGATGGACACCGCCGCCGCGGCGCCCTGGCTGCTCTGCTGCGCGCTCGGCTCGACCTGTGCCGCCGCCGTGGCCCGCCAACGGACCCGCCTGCCCGACCCGACCGTCCGACCACCCGTGCCCCGACAGCCGACCGGAGAGCCGACATGACCAGCGGAAACCTGCTGACCGACACCCCGGAGCTGTACGAGCTCCGCTTCCCCGACCCCGACCACCTGGCCGCCCGCTGGGCCGACGCCACCCTGCGCCGGTACGGCGCCGGGCCGCGCGTGCTCGACCTCGGCTGCGGCACCGGCCGGGACGCCGCCTGGCTCCAGCGGCACGGCGGGCGGTACGTCCTCGGCCTGGACAGCTCCCCGGCCATGGTCGAGCACGCCCGGACCCACCACCCGGGCCCGGAGTACCGCTGCGGCGACATGCGCGAACTCGACCTGGGGGAGCGCAGGTTCGACGCGGTGCTCTGCCTGGACAGCGCCCTGCTGTACTGCCACACCAATGAGGACCTGGACCGGCTGCTCCGCCGCTGCCGCCGACACCTGGCCCCGGGCGGCCTGTTGGTGGCGGAGATGCGCAACGGCGCCTACTTCCTCGGCCGGACCGACCTGCTGGACACCGTCCGCACCGACACGGTCGAGCACGAGGGCGTCCGGCACACCTCCCGGACCAGGCTCTGGATCGACCGCACCGCCCAACTGCTTCGCCGCTCCCGGGAGTGGAGCAGCGACGACGGCGGCTCGCCGGTGGAGCAGCGCTCGGCCTGGCGGCTGCTGTTCCCGCAGGAGCTACGCCACCTGCTGGCCGTCCACGGCTTCGAGGTGCTCACCCTGCACGACCGCCCGGGCCCGCGGACCGAACCGGCCTGGACCGAGGACGCCGAACCCGCCGACACCGCCGACTCCGACCGGCTGCACCTGGTCGCCCGCCTCACCCGTACCGCCCACCCCGCCGATGACCGTCCTGCCGATGACCGCCGCACCGAAACGAGCCGACCGTGAACCACCCCCTCGCCCGCCGTACCGTCCTGATAGCCGCGGCCCTGGGCGCGGCGGCCGGCTGCGCCACCACCGCCGAGGCCCCGACATCCGACCGTGCCCGGCCCAGGAGCGGCGGCCGCCTGCGCGCGGTCTTCGCGGGCGGTGGCACCAACGAGACCCTCGACCCGCACCTGAGCAACCTGTTCGTGGACGCGGCCCGGGCCAAGGCGCTCTACGACAAGCTCGCCGACTCCGGCTCGGACCTGGCCGCCGTGCCCCGGCTGGCCGCGGGCTGGGAGCCGAACGCCGGGCTGGACGGGTGGACCGTCCGGCTGCGCCCGGCGACCTTCCACGACGGCCGCCCGGTGACGGCGGAGGACGTGCTGTACAGCTACCGGCGGATCACCGATCCGAACCGGGCGTTCCGGGCGAAGGCCTCGCTGGAGCCGATCGACCTGGCCGCGAGCCGGGCCGTCGACCAGGGCACGGTGGAGTTCCGGCTGAAGCGCCCGTACGCCGAATTCCCCAATGCGCTGGCCGCGTTCGGGGCGTACATCGTGCCGGCGGGGACCGAGGACTTCAGCAGCCCGGTCGGGTCCGGACCGTTCCGCTTCGTCTCGTTCAAGCCCGGCAGCTCGCTGCTGGCCCGGCGCAACCCCGACTACTGGGACGGCGCCCCGCACCTGGACGAGCTGGAGATCCTGGTCGCCAACGAGGAGTCCGCCCGCGCCGGCGCGCTGCTCGGCGGCCAGGCCGACTACGCCCACGAGTTGAACCCGGCCACCGCCCGGGCCCACCAGGGCAGGGGCAGGGTCGAGGTGATCCGGCTGCGGAACAGCGCCATGCAGGGCTTCGTGATGAAGACCGACCGGGCACCGTTCGACGACCCGAGGGTCCGGCAGGCGTTCTTCCTGATCGCCGACCGCCAGGAGCTGGTCGACGGCGCGCTGTCGGGGGCGGGGGAGACCGGCAACGACCTGTTCGGCAAGGGGGCGCAGTACTACCCGAGCGAACTCCCGCAGCGCACCCAGGACCTGGCGCAGGCCAGGGCACTGCTGAAGCAGGCCGGCCGGGAGGGCCTGACGGTCACCCTGGACACCTCCCCGGTGGCGGCCGGCTTCGTGGAGGCGGCGGGCATCTTCAAGGAACAGGCGGCCAGGGCGGGGGTGACCGTCGAGATCGCGGTCGGCAACAAGGACACCTACTGGAAGGACATCCTGGACGGTGGCGTGTTCGCCTCCTACCGCTCCGGCGCGCTGCCGCTCGAATCCCACTTCTCCCAGCGGCTGTTGAGCAGATCCACCACCAACGCCACGCACTGGCGCCGACCCGACTTCGACGAGCTCTACCTCCAGGCCCAGTCCACCCGGGACCAGGCCGCCCGCTCGGCGCTCTACCAGCGGATGCAGCGCCGGCTCCACGACGAGGGCGGGTTCCTGATCTGGGGCTTCGCGGACTGGATCGTGGCCACCGCGCCCAAGGTGCGCGGCGTCGCGACGGACGCCCCGGCGAACACGCTGGACTGGGCCAGGTTCGACCGGATCTGGCTGGCATGACCCGGGCCTGGGTGGCCCGCCGGCTGCTGCTCGGAGCAGCCCAGTCGGCGGCCGTGCTGGTGCTGGTGTTCGTGCTCACCGAGGCGCTGCCCGGCGACGCGGCCGTCGCCCTGGCGGGGGACAGCCCCGACCCCGGGCGGATCGCGCTGATCCGGGCGGCGATGGACCTCGACCGCCCGCCCGTCGAGCGCTTCCTCGACCGCCTGGACGCCCTGCTGCACGGCGACCTCGGCCGCTCGCTGGTGACCGGACGGCCCGTCAGCGGCTACCTGGCCGACGGCTTCGGCGTCACCCTGCTGCTCGCCGTGCTCACCCTCGCGCTGCTGGTGCCGCTCTCGCTCTGGCTCGGCCTGACCGCCGCCCGCCGGGAGGGCTCCGGCCTCGACCGCGTGATCAGCTCGGCCACCCTCGCGGTGTACGCCGCACCGGAGTTCGCCCTCGGCGTGCTGCTCAGCACGGTGCTGGCGCTGCGGCTGGGCTGGCTGCCGCCGACCGCCGTCGGCGGGGTCGCCGCCGACCCGACCGTGCTGGTGCTCCCGGTGCTGGTCCTGCTGGCCCGGCCGGTCTGCTCGATCAGCCGGCTGGTCCGGGCCGGGATGATCGAGGCCCTGGCCCGGCCGTACGTGGCCCAGGCCCGGCGCTACGGCGTGCCGGAGTGGCGGGTGGTCTGGCTGCACGCGCTGCCCAACGCGCTGGCCCCGGCCGCCCAGCAGCTGGCCCGGACCTGCGACTGGCTCCTCAGCGGCGTGGTCGTGGTGGAGGCGCTGTTCGTCCTGCCGGGCCTGGGCAGCGTGCTGCTGGACGCGGTGGCGGCCCGGGACGTGCCGGTGGTGCAGGGGCTGGCGCTGGTCTTCGCCCTGCTCACCGTGGTGCTCAACCTGGGCGCCGACCTGGTGGCCCGGCGGTTCGCCCCCCGGACGGAGCTGGCCCGGTGACCGGCCGGGGACGGTACGCCCTCGGGGCGGCGCTGGTGGCGGTACCGCTGCTCCTCGCGCTGTTCGGGCCGCTGTTCGCAGGCGGGGCCGGACCTCGGGCGGTGTCGTTCAGCGGGGGCGCCGGGCACTGGCTGGGCACCGACTTCACCGGACGGGACGTGTGGCGCCAAGTCCTGCTGGGCGGACGGTCGGTGGTACTGGTGGCGGTCGCCGCCACCGCACTCGCGTACACCGCCGCGCTGCCGCTCGGGCTGGCCGCGGCACTCACCCGGCACGGCTGGCTGGAGGAGCTGCTGATGCGGCCGCTGGACGTGCTGCTCGCCGTGCCCTCGCTGATCCTGGTGCTGCTGGTGGCGGCCGCACTGGAGCCGGGACCGGTCGGGGTGACCGTCCTGGTGGCGCTGGTCGCCGTTCCGGACGCCGCCCGGGTGGTGCACGCCGCCGCGGTCGAGATCGCCGCCCGACCGGCGGTCGAGGCGCTGCGGATGCACCGGGAGTCCTGGGCCCGGATCGCCTTCGGCTACACCGCCCGCGAGCTGCGCCGCACGCTGGCTGCCGACGCGGGCACCCGGCTCGTCGGCGCGCTCTACCTGGTCAGCACCGCCGCCTTCCTCGGCGTCGGGGTGGCCCCGGACGCAGCCGACTGGGCGGTGATGGTCGACCGCAACCGCCCCGGCCTCGACCTCCGGCCCTGGGCGGTGGTGGTCCCCGCCGCGCTGATCGCCGGGCTCGCGATCGGCGCCAATCTGCTGTTCGACGCGGCCCTGCAAGGCAGGCGCGGCAAGGGGGTTGAACGATGAAGCCAGCGCTGGTGGAGGTCACCGGACTGACGGTGGAGGTCGGCGGCAGGCTGCTGCTGGACGGGGTGGACCTGCGCGCCGGGCCGGGCCGGGTGACCGCACTGCTCGGCCCCTCCGGCAGCGGCAAGACCACCACCGGGCTGGCCCTGCTCGGCGAGTACCCCGCCGGCGCCCGGGTCTCCGGCACCGTCCGGGCCCCGAGGGGTGCGGTCGGGTACGTGCCGCAGCATCCGGCCTCGGTGCTCAATCCGGCCCGCCGGATCGGCGCGCTGCTCGGCGAGTTGGGGCCCCGGGCGGCCGTCGAGGACGCGCTCCGCCGGGCCCGGCTGGACGACCCGGCCGCCGTGCTGCGACGGTTCCCGCACCAGCTCTCCGGCGGGCAGCAGCAGCGGGTGGTGATCGCCCAGGCGCTGCTGTTCGGCGCCCGGGTCCTGGTCGCCGACGAGCCGACCACCGGCCAGGACCCGGAGACCAAGCGGCACCTGGTGGCCGAACTGGCCGGCCTGGTCCGGGACGGTCTTGCCCTGGTGCTGCTCAGTCACGACCTGGACGTGGTACGGGAGTTGGCGGACGAGGTGGTGCTGCTGCGGGACGGCAGGGTGGTCGACGCGAGCGGCTGGGACGCGCCCCGACCCACCCCGGCCGGCCGGCGGGCCGCCCCCGCCGACCCGGTGCTGACCGTGCACGCCCTGACCGCCCGCCACCCCGGCGGCGCAGTGGCACCGGCCGGGATCTCACTCACCCTCGGCCGGGGCGAGTGCCTCGCCCTGACCGGCCGCTCGGGCAGCGGCAAGACCACCCTGGGCCGCTGCCTGGCCGGTCTGCACAGTTCCTACCGGGGCACCGTCCAGCTGGACGGCCGCCCGCTGCCGCGCAGCCTGCGCTCCCGCAGCCGGGCCGAACTGGCCGCGGTCCAGTACGTCTTCCAGGACGCCTGGGCAGCCTTCGACCAGGGCCGGCCGGTGGCCGACCAGGTGGCCAGGGCGGCCGTCCGGCTCGGCGGCCTGACTCCGGCCGGGGCCCGGCGCGAGGCCGGGCGGCTGCTGGCGGCGCTGGGTGTCCCGGTCCTCGGCCGGCCCGCCGAGCTCTCCGGCGGCGAGCTGCAACGGGCGGCGCTGGCGCGGGCGTTGGTGGTCGGGCCCCGGGTGCTGGTCTGCGACGAGATCACCTCGGGGCTGGACGGTGCGAGCCGTCGCCTGGTGCTGGCCCGGCTGGCGGAGCTGCGCGACCGGACCGGGCTGGCCGTGCTGCTGATCACCCACGACCGGGCGGCGGTCGAGCTGCTGGCCGACCGCACCCTGCACCTTCAGGACGGGAGCGGCGGAGTGTCGGGCTCCCGCAGCACGGCTAGGTAGCGCTCCCGGGGCAGCAGCTCCGCGCCGAGCGAGCGGAGGTGCGGGCTGTCCCACTGCGCGTCCAGCAGCCGGCCGCCGACCGCGCCGAACCGGGCGGCCAGGTCGCCGAGCGCCGCCGTGCCCGCCCCCGGGCGGTGGTGGAACATCGAGTCCAGGCTGAGCACGGGGCCGGCCCGGACCCCGAACACCCCGCCGACCAGCTCATCGCCGTCCCAGACCTCGCCGCTCACCGCCCAGCCGTCCCGGTGCAGCTCCCGCAGCACGGTGGCCAACTCATCGGTCAGCCACCGGGGTTCGCGCCCCTTCCGGCACTCCTCCAGCACCTGGTCGAAGGCCCGCCCGGTGCTGTACCGCCACCCGGGCCGCACCTTGGCCCGCAGGCCGTCCACCGCCAGCACCGGCCGGGGGTCGGGCGACCACCAGGCCACCGCGTACGGGTCGTCGCCGCCGGCCAGCACGGCGCGGCTGCCCTCCCAGCGCACCTCGTTGAAGGCGGCGAGCACCGGGTCGGCGGCCGGGAACGGGAACAGCCCGGCCCGGTACGCCCCCAGCAGGGTCGGGGCGTCCAGCGAGCCCCCGAACGCCACCGGGCCGTCCGCCGGTGCGCCGCTGAGGTCCAACTCCTGCCACCACAAATCCCGTTCACCCGCTCAGGGTCGGCAGGGCGAGATAGCCGGAGCCGATCAGGTGCCGCAGGTAGCGGTCCAGCAGCGCTCCGTCCACGGGCGGGAAGTCGATACCGCTGCCGGCCAGCGCGGTGGTCACCCCAGACCGGTCGAAGCGCGGGAAGTTGTGCCGGAAGTACATCTCGCTGACCGTGAGTTCGGGTCGGCCCGAGCAGCGGTCCACGAACAGCGGCAGGAACGGGGTGGCCGGGTGCCGGGGGTGCTCGGCGGCGAACTCGGCGAACCGGCTCACCCACGCCTGGTACGGCAGCTCCTCCACCGGATAGCCGAACGCCCGGATCCGGGCGGCCAGTTCACCGATCAGCGGGTGCCGCGGGTTGGTCAGGTGGTACGCCTGCCCGGTGGCCTCGACGTGGGTGGCCAGGTAGGTCAGGGCGCGGGCGAACGTGTCGGCGGGCAGGAAGTCGAGCGGCAGGTCGACGTCCGGCGCGGATCCGGCGTCGGCGATCAGCCGGATCAGCGCGCACATCTCGGTGCTGCTGTTCATCGCGCCGGTGGCCGCGTCCCCGGTGACGTCGTTCAACCGGTGCACGGTCACCGGGAGACCGGCCTCGGAGGCCTGCCGGAGCAGTTCCTCGGCGACCCACTTGGTCTCCGCGTACCCGACCGAGAGGTGCTGCGGATACCCGAGCGGTGTCCGCTCGGTGACCTGCCGGATCCCGGCCGCGCCGTACCCGGCCAGGACCGCCATGCTGGACAGCTGGTGCACCGGGACGGCCCGGGCGTGCCCGGCCAGCCGGACCACCTCCCTGGTGCCGCCGACGTTGACGGCGCTCAACTCCCGGTACGGATAGATGAAGTTGACCCGGGCCCCGCAGTGCAGGATCAGGTCGAGCAGCGATGCCAGTTCGGTGAACCGGTGCTCCGTCAGCCCGAGCAGCGGCGCCCCGAGGTCACCGGGCTCGGCCACCACCCGGTCGGCCGCTACCCCCGCCAGCGGGTCGCGCAGCAGGTGCTTGAGACCGGCCTCGCGGATCCGTTCCAGCCCCCGCGCCGGGTCGGTGGCGCGGACCAGGCAGTGGATCCGGGCGCCGGTCTCCCGCAGCAGGGCGTCCAGCAGGTGGCTGCCGCAGTAGCCGGTGGCGCCGGTCAGCAGGACGGCGGCCGGGGTGCGCCAGTTGGGCGGCGGACCGTCGTCGTGCCGGATCGGCACCCCGAGCTCGGCCTCGGCGGCGAAGTCGGGCGGCGGATCGCCCGGGGTCAGGGTCCCGGCCCGGGCGGCCTGGGTGTTGCGGGCGAACGCGGCCAGGGTCGGCTCCTCCAGCAGTGCCCGGGTGAGCGCCCGGAGCTGGCCGATGCCGATGCCGAACATGATCCGGGCCCGGGCCAGCATCTCGGTGGCCAGCAGCGAGTTCCCGCCGATCCGGAAGAAGTCGTCGCCCGGGCCGACCCGCTCCAGGTGCAGCAGGTTGGCCCAGAGCTCGCCCACCCCGGCGGAGAGCGGTGTGGCGGGCCCGGCCTCGGCGACCGCGGGCGGCGGGGGAGCGGCCGACAGCAGCCCCTTGCGGTCCACCTTGCCGTTGTGGTCCAGCGGCAGGTCGGCCAGCTCGGTGAGCCGGGCCGGGAGCATCCAGCGGGCCAGCCGCTCGGTCAGGAACCTGGTCACCTCGGACTCCGGCACCGGCCCGGTGGTGGTGTAGAACGCGGACAGCGCGCCGTCCTCGGCGACCACGGCGGCCTGGTCCACCGCCGGGTGGTCGGTCAGCACCGACTCCACCTCGGCCGGGTCGACCCGGTAGCCGCGGATCTTCACCTGCCGGTCGAGCCGGCCCAGGCACTCCAGCTCCCCGTCGGCCCGCCACCGGCCCAGGTCCCCGGTCCGGTACATCCGGGTGCCGGGGTCGGCCGCGAACGGGTCCGGCAGGAACAGTTCGGCGGTCCGCCCCGGCTGCCGCCACAGGCCGAGCGCCACCCCGGGGCCGCCGACGAAGATCTCGCCGGGCCGGCCCGCCGGGACGGGCCGCAGCTGCGCGTCCAGCAGGTGCACGGTGGCCCCGGCCACCGGCCGCCCGATCGGCGCGGTGGCCCCGCTCGAACCGTTCAGCAGCTCGGGCCGCAACTCGCACAGGGTGGAGGTGATGGTGGTCTCGGTCAGGCCGTACGCGTTCACCAGCCGCACCCCCGGCCACTGCCGGAGCCAGCGGCGGCAGTCCGCGGGCGGGACGCCGTCCCCGCCGACGATCACCAGCCGCAGCTCGCCCGGCTGCACCGGATCGGGGCCGGTGGCGTTCAGGAACTGGTGCCAGTACGCCGGGGTCAGGTCGGCCACGGTGATCCGGTGCGCGGCCAGCCGCCCGGCCAGCTCGGTCGGCGCGCAGCCGCGCCGGTCGGCCAGCACCAGGGTGGCACCGCCGATCAGCGGCGCGAAGATCTGCTCCAGCGAGGTGTCGAAGCCGAGCGCCGCGAGCTGGAACACCCGGTCCTCTGGGCGCAGCCCGTACGCCTCGACCAGCCCGCCCAGCACGGTGGCGAACGAGCGGTGACCGACCATCACACCCTTGGGTTCGCCGGTCGAGCCCGAGGTGTAGATCAGGTACGCCGGGTCCTCCGGGCCCGGCACCGGCAGCGGGCCGCCGGGGTCGGGGCCGTCCGTGTCGGCCACCATGCTGCGGTCGGCCAGCCAGGTGTGGTCCCGGTCGGTGAGCACCAGCGCGGAGTCGGAGTCGGCGACCAGCCGGTCCAGCCGGCGCCGGGGCAGCCCGGGATCCAGTGGCAGGAAGGCGGCGCCCGACTTCAGCACCGCCAGCAGTGCGACCACCATCGCGGGGCTGCGGTCATGACAGACCGTCACCGTGCTCCGCACGCCGACCCCGCGCTCGCGCAGCCGACGGGCCAACAGGTCCGATCGCCGGTCCAACTCCGCGTAATCGAGCGAACCGTGTTCCGAAATCACCGCCGGATGCCCGGGAATCAATCGCGCCCGGGCCCGGACCAACTCCGGCACGGTCGGTACCGGGGAATCGGTGGAATGCGGCCCGACATCCGTCCACAGAGCGTCGATGGCCGCTGTACAGTCGGCCAACGCCGCTGGTCGGCCCACCTTTTCCCAGCCGGGCGGAGTATCCCGCCGACTCGGCCAGACCGAGTACTGGCCGCGCGAGTTGAGTACCGTCACATGCAATTCACGGTCCGCCACCTTGGTCCTCCCGGTGTGCTCAGGACCCCCGGTGAACTGTTCTTCGAATATACGCCGTCAGGTATTCTGGTCAGGATTCCATTTCGGTTCCCCGCCCCAGAGGCTGCGATGACCAGATGGCGCTGGCCCTACCCGGCCTATGTGTTTCTCGGCTGGATGGTCCTGCTCGTTTCGATGTACTACGCCCACCCCGACCAGCGGATCATCTGGTGGACCGGGATCGGGCTGAGCGGCGTCGCCGCGATCGTGTACGGCACCTTCCGCAACCGGCCGACCCATGCGCTGCCGTGGTTCCTGCTGGCAGCGGCGAACCTCAGCTTCACCGCCGGCGAGGTCGCCGAGGTGGTGCAGACCGAGATCCTCGGCCTGGTCAACCCGTTCCCGTCCATCGCGGACGGCTTCTACCTGTTGACCTACCCGCTCTACGCCGCCGGACTCCTGCTCTTCGTCCGCCGCCGCAGCGCGGGCCGGGACCGGGGCAGCCTGCTGGACGCGCTGACCTTCACCGCCGGGCTGGCGCTGCTGGTGTGGATCTACATCGTGCTGCCGTCGGCGCAGAACTCCGCGCTGACGTGGGTTCAGAAGGCCTTCTCGATCGCCTATCCGCTCGGCGACATCCTGGTGCTGGCCATGCTGCTGCGGCTGCTGGTGCCGCACGGGCCGCGCAGCTGGTCGCTCCGGCTGCTCACCGTCGGCACCCTGGGCATGCTGGTGTCGGACGTGATGTTCGGCCTGATCCAGCTGCACGGGATGTGGCGGATCGGCACCCCGGTGGACCTCGGCTGGGCCGCGTTCTACACCTCCTGGGGCATCGCGGCGCTGCACCCCTCGATGGTCTCGATGACCCGCCCGGCCCCGCGTCAGCGGGCCGAGGTGGCCCGCGGCCGGATCGGGCTGCTCACCTTCGCCTCGCTGGTCGCCCCGGCGATCCTGATGCTGGACGCCTTCGTCGGCGACACCAGCAACGTCGGTGTGGTGGCGGCCTTCTCCGCGCTGCTCTACGTGCTGGTGCTGGCCCGGCTGGCGGGGGTGGTCAGCACCCACCGGCAGACCGTGGCCCGGGAGCGGGTGCTCCGGGTGGCGGTCAGCTCACTGGCCGCCGCCACCCGGGTCGACGAGGTCACCATCGCGCTGCGGGCGGCGGGCGCCGCGCTGCCGCCGCCCGATCCGCGCCGCCTGGTCCTGCTGGGGCTGAGCGAGGAGGGCCGGGTCAGATTCCAGCCGCTGCACGGCCGAACGGGTGAATGGCCGCCGTTCCAGGTCCCGCGCGCGGTCAACCTGCTGGCCGCCACCGGCCGCAGCCACCAGTGCCGGGCGGCCGATCTGGGCGAGGAGCTGGCGCTGGCGCTGCGCGGCTCCAGCCAGGCCCTGGTCTGCCCGCTGGCCCTGCAGGACCGGCCCACCGGCGACCCGCTGATCGGCGTGCTGATCGTCGGCGGCGAGGAGGAGGAGCTGTTCACGCTCACCGACACCTTCGGCTCGCTCGCCTCGCAGGCGGCACTGGCGCTGGAGCGGATCACGCTCAGCCAGGAGGTCAACCGCCGGAACAGCGAGGCGTACTTCCGCAGCCTGGTGCAGAACGCCTCGGACGTGATCCTGATCCTGGACGAGCGCGACCGGGTCAGGTACGCCTCCGCCTCGGCCGACCGGGTGCTCGGCCACCCCGGGCTGGTCGGTACCCCGATCGCCGACCTGGTGCCGCCCGAGGAGAGCCTGGGCGTGGTCGGCGCCCTGGACCAGATGCGCCGGCCCGGCGTCCGGGAGCGGCGCGAGCACTGGCGGATGGTCCGGCCCGACGGCATCCCGATCGAGGTCGAGGTCAGGCACAGCGACCTGCGCAGCGACCCGACCGTGGCCGGGCTGGTGCTGACCCTCCGGGACGTCACCGAACAGCGCCAGCTGGAGCGCGAGTTGAGCCACCGGGCGTTCCACGACGCGCTGACCGGCCTGGCCAACCGGGTGCTCTTCCACGACCGGGTCACCCAGGCGTTCCGGCGCGGCGTCCGGGGCGGGCTGGCGGCCGCCGTGCTGCTGATCGACATCGACGACTTCAAGGTGGTCAACGACGCGATGGGCCACAGCGTCGGCGACGAGCTGCTGGTGGCCGTCTCGCTGCGGCTCTCCACCATCGCGCGGGCCTCGGACACCGCCGCCCGGCTGGGCGGCGACGAGTTCGCGGTGCTGATCGAGGACGCCCGCACCCCGGCCGACGCCGAGGGCTTCGCCGAGCACGTGATCCGCGCCTTCGACGAGCCGTTCCCGCTCAGCGTCGGCCCGGTCAACATCTCGGTCAGCGCGGGGGTGGCGACCACCGACGACAGCTGCGACTCCACCGAGCTGCTCACCCACGCCGACCTGGCGCTGTACGCCGCCAAGGGCTCCGGCAAGCGGCAGTGGCGCCGGTTCCAGCCGGTGCTGCAGGAGGGCATGATCGAGCGCCACGAGCTCCAGGAGAGCCTGCACGGCGCCGTCGCGGACTCCGCCTTCAACCTGCTCTACCAGCCGATCGTGGAGATCGGCAGCGGTGAGCTGGAGGGCTTCGAGGCGCTGGTGCGCTGGCCGCACGCCAAGCGCGGGATGGTGCCGCCGGAGCAGTTCATCGCGCTGGCCGAGGAGAGCGGCCAGATCGTCCCGCTCGGCGCCTGGGTGCTCGGCCACGCCACCTCCGAGGCGGCCCGCTGGCAGCGGGCGAACGGCTCGGCCCGCCCGCTGTACGTGAGCGTCAACGTCTCGGCCCGGCAGTTCCGCGACCCCGGCTTCGTCGAGGTGGTCCAGGACACCCTGGAGAGCTGCGGGATGTCGCCCGGCTCGCTGGTGCTGGAGCTGACCGAGAGCGTGCTGATGCAGCGTGACGACCGGGTCAGGGCGGACCTGCTGATGCTGAGTGAGCTGGGGATCAGGCTGGCGATCGACGACTTCGGCACCGGGTACTCCTCGCTCAGCTACCTGCGGGAGTTCCCGATCACCATCCTGAAGATCGACAAGTCCTTCATCGACGGCCTGGAGCGGTCCCCGCAGCAGTACGCCCTGGTCGAGGGGATCACCCGGATCGCCGAGACGCTGGGCGTCCGGGTGATCGCGGAGGGGATCGAGACCGCCCGCCAGCGCGAGCTGCTCGGCGCGATGGGCTGCCCGCTCGGGCAGGGCTACCTGTTCGCCCGCCCGATGGAGTCCGACCGGGCGGAGGCCCTGATCCGCGGCGAGTCCCCGTTCGCCGAGCTGCCGCGGGCGGCCACCTGAGGGCCGTTGAGGAATACCCCCTGGGGGTATATGGTTCGTGGTGTCCGAAGGGACGACGAAAGCGCGGGGAGAGCTGATGAACCACGAACACGCCCAGCACGGACACGCGGAGCACGGCCACCAGCAGGAGGGCCGGGCCGACAGCTGGCGGAACGCCGCCCGGGCGACCCTGCACTGCCTCACCGGCTGCGCGATCGGCGAGGTGCTCGGCCTGGTGATCGGCACCGCGCTCGGCCTGCACAACGGTGCGACCGTGGTCCTCTCCGTCCTGCTGGCCTTCGTCTTCGGCTACGCGCTCACCATGCGCGGCGTGCTGCGGGCGGGGCTGGACCTGCGGGGCGCGCTGAAGGTCGCCCTGGCGGCCGACACGGTGTCGATCGTGGTGATGGAGCTGGTGGACAACGGCATCATGGTGGCCGTGCCCGGCGCGATGGACGCCGGTCTCGACAGCCTGCTGTTCTGGGGGTCGCTGGCCTTCTCGCTGGTGATCGCCTTCGTCCTGACCGTCCCGGTCAACCGCCTGCTGATCTCCAAGGGCCGCGGCCACGCCGTGGTCCACGCCTACCACCACTGACCGCCCGCGCACCGGAGGACCTGCCGTCATGCACCCCGAACGCCGTCGCCCCCGAGCCCACCTGCGGGTGCTGCTCGTGCTGGCCGCGCTGCTCGGGGTGCTGGCGATGCACGGGCTCGGTGCCGTACCGGCGGCCTCGGCGCCGCCCGCAGCGATGGCCGGGCACCAGCAGCACGAGGACGGCGGCGGGGACCACGGCAACGGCAGCCACGCGGGGCCGATGTGCCTCTCCGGTGCGGTGGCCGTCCCGTTCGCCCCGGTCCGGCCCGGGCCGGCCGCGCCGTTCGGGTGCGGGCCGCCCGCCGCCGGACCGGTCGGCGCCACCACCGGCGAACCGGACGGCGGGCGGGCCCCGCCCAGCCTGGCCGAGCTCCAACTCCTGCGCAGATAGGCCGTCCTGGACCGGACCGCCCCTCTCACCTTCGTACGCAGGAGAACCACACCATGAACGCCAAGACGACCCGCCGTACCGCGACGGCCGCGGCCGCACTGCTCGCGGGCGGCCTGCTGCTCACCGCCTGCGGCGGCAGCGGTGGCCACGGCGGCCACGCCGCGGCCCCGGCTGCTCCGACCACTTCGACCGCTTCGGGCCAGGCGTACAACGCTGCCGACGTGGCCTTCGCCCAGGGCATGATCCCGCACCACCGACAGGCCCTGGAGATGGCCGAGTTGGCGGCCGGCCGGGCCTCGGCGGCCGAGGTGAAGCAGCTCGCAGCCGCCATCCGGGCGGCCCAGGACCCGGAGATCGCCACCATGTCCGGCTGGCTCACCGGCTGGGGCCAACAGGTCCCGCAGCCCGGTGCGGCCGGTGCGCACGCCGGCCACGGCGGGGCCGGGGCGGCGGGCATGATGACCGAGGCCGAGCTGGCCTCGCTGAAGGACGCCACCGGCGCGGCCTTCGACACCGCCTTCCTGAAGCTGATGGTGGCCCACCACACCGGGGCCGTCCGGATGGCCGAGGAGGAGCGGGCCAACGGCGGCTACGCCCCGGCGAAGGAGCTGGCGGGAGCCGTGATCAGCGGCCAGAGTGCGGAGATCGAGCAGATGAACCGGCTGCTCAAGGGCTGACCGGATCGGTGATGCCCCGTCAGCGGGCGTGCTGTCGGGGCCTGGTGGCAGGATGAGGGCATGACCGAACCTGTGAAGGGCCCCGCCAGCTACTTCCCCGCGATCGAGCAGAAGTACGGCCGCCCGATCGCGGAGTGGCAGCAGCTGATCCGCTCCTCGCCGCTGACCAAGCACATGGAGCTGGTGGGCTGGCTCAAGGCCGAGCACGGGCTCGGGCACGGCCACGCCAACGCGCTGGTCGCCGCCACCCTGGCCGAGGGCTGACCCGGCCGCGCCGCGGCCGCCCGGTTACGTCAACGGGCGGCCGCAGCGCAGGTTCCACCGCCCGGAGCGCCCGGTCAGTTCGGTGGCGGTCAGCGGCGGTACGTCGATCCGCCAGAACGCCTGGGCCGGTACGCCCAGCGCGTGCACCACGGCGGCCCGGACCAGCTCCGGTTCGGCCACCGCCAGCACCGGCCCGTCCGGCAGGCCGGTGAGCCAGCCGGCCACCCGGGCGCAGAGTGCGGTCAGCGACTCCCCGCCGTGCGGGGCGGCGTCCGGGTCGGCCAGCCAGTGGCCGACGGCCTCCGGTTCGGCGGCGGCCACCTCATCCAGGGCCAGGCCGTGCCAGCGGCCCATCGACCAGCCGGCCAGCCCGGGTGCCGTCGTGACGGTCAGTCCGAGCGCCTCGGCGGTCTCCCGGCAGCGCGCGGTGGGGGAGACGGCCACCGTCCCGTCCGCCCGGACGCTCCCCGCGGCCGCCTCCGCCCGGCCCCGCCCGACGGCGTCCAGCGGCTCCCCGTCCTCGAACCGGGCCCCGCGCAGGGCCGCCCCGATCGCCGGTGAGATGAACGTCACCCGTACCGTCATCCTGCTCTCCCCTTCCGCTCAACTACCGCTCGCCGCCGCCGGATCGAGCGCCGCCCGGCGCACCTCGGCGGCCTGCGCCCCGCTACGCACTCCCTTGGCTGCCCCACCCGATTGGCGGTACGGTTCGCAGCGACATGACGACGGCAGGACGGAAGCCGGTGAGAACCCGGCACGGTCGCGCCACTGTATGCCTCGCAGGACCCCGCCCAGGTGCGGGAACTGCCGGTGAGTCAGACCCGAGGGCCGTCGTTCGAGCTCCAACGACTGGGACGCGCGTTCCCCAAGGAGGTCCTGCCATGGCTCAGGCCATCGTCTCCCCCACCACCGAGGTCACCGAGACCCTCCCCGTCCGGGCCCTGCTGCCCTGGGCGGTCTTCCTCGGCACCCTGATGCTGGTGCTGCTCTACTTCGTCGGTGCCGAACAGGGCGCCACCTCCGTGTTCTCCGGCGCGTCCGTGCACGAGTGGGTGCACGACGGTCGCCACCTGCTCGGCTTCCCCTGCCACTGACGGAGAACACGCACATGCCTTCCTCAACTGTCAGAAACCTGCTGGTCCGCGGCATGCTCGCGGGCCTGCTGGCCGGGGTGCTGGCGTTCGCCTTCGCCTTCCTCGTCGGTGAGCCGTCGGTGGACGCCTCGATCGCGCTGGAGAGTGCCGCCTCGGCCCCCCAGCACGTCCACGGCGGGGACGCCGCCGCTGCCCCGGCCGCTCCGGCGGCCGAGGAGGAAGAGGAGCTGGTCAGCCGGTCGGTGCAGTCGACCTTCGGCCTGGCCACCGCGACCCTGGTCTACGGCGTCGCGCTCGGCGGCATCGCCGCACTGGCGTACTGCTTCGCGCTCGGCCGGATCGGCCGCTTCTCGCCCCGGGCGTCCGCCGCCCTGGTCGCGGCGGCCGCGTTCACCACCGTCTACCTGGTGCCGTTCCTCAAGTACCCGGCGACGCCGCCGGCGGTCGGCAACCCGGACACCATCGGCAAGCGCACCACGCTGTTCTTCCTGATGATCGCGCTCAGCGTGCTGCTCGGGATCGCGGCCGTCATCCTCGGCCGCCGCCTCGCCCCGCGCCTGGGCAACTGGAACGCCTCGGTGGTGGCCGGCCTCGCCTTCGCGGCCGTCGTCACCCTCGCCTTCGTGCTGCTCCCCGGCAACGGCGACGCCATCAAGGAGACCTTCCCGGCCGCCCTGCTGTGGAAGTTCCGCCTCGCCACCCTCGGGCTCCAGGCGGTCCTCTGGACCAGCTTCGCCCTGGTCTTCGGCCACTTCGCGGAGCGCCTGCTGGCGCCCCGCCCGGCCCGGGCCACCCCGGCGACGGCGGCGGTCCCGGCCGCCTGACCCACCGCCGTACCACCTCGGGGCCTGCCGCACGCGCGACCGTCGGCAGGCCCCGAGGCGTTTCCCGAGACGTTCTCCGTTCCGGTGCGGCGGCGGTGCGCCCGCCCGTGCGGACCATGCACGCCGTCCGGGTGACCGGGACAGGCGTGTCCCGGCCGCCGGGGAGCCCGGACGGGCATGGTCGGGAGGGTCGTCACCCTCAGCCGAACAGGACGCCTTCGCATGCCCCGCTCCGCCGGCCGGCCCCTCCGCACCGCCACCGTCTCGGCCCTGACCGCCCTGACCCTGCTCTCGGTGGCCGGCCCCGCGTCGGCGGCCGACTCGGTCTACGGGGAGTGGAGCGTGCCCGGCGGCAGCGGCACGCTGACCGTCCCGGCGACCGGCTTCCCCGCCGCCACGGTGACCACCGACAGCACCGGCCCGAGCGTCCCGAGCGGCAGTTCGGCGTACCTCAACGGCTCCACCCCGTTCGGTGCCGCCTACGGCAGCTCCCAGGGCGACCCGTACCTGAGCCTGCACACCGCCGCCGGGGGCGTCCCGTCCACCACCACCATCGGCTTCGCCACCCCGCCGGCCGCGGGCAGTTGGGCCTTCACCCTCGGTGACGTCGACGCCGACGCCGTGCAGATCAGCGGGACCGCCGCCGACGGCAGCGCACTGACCGCCGCCGACCTCGGCCACCAGGGCACCTTCAACTACTGCACCGGCTCACCGGTGCCGTCCAGCTGCGGCGGTGCGCAGACCGACCGGCCGCAGTGGAACGCCGCCACCGCGACCCTGACCGGCAACGGCCCCGACACCTCCGGCGCCGCCGCCTGGTTCCGGCCGGTCAAGGCGGTGAAGAGCCTGACCTTCGTCTTCAGCGTGCAGACCGGTGTCCCCGTCTACCAGATCTGGGTCGCCGCCCGCACCACCAGCGTCTCCGGCAGCGTGGCCACCACCGGCTGCGCCGGGCCCGACCGGGCCACCGTGGAACTGCTCGACGTCAACGGGCGGCCGGTGCTCGGCGCGGACGGCGGGCCGGTCACCACCGGCACGGCGGCGGAGGGCGGTTACCGCTTCGACCGGCTGACCCCGGGCGACTACCAGGTCACGGTCGACCCGCCCGAGGGCTACGGCGCTCCGCCGCCCGTCCGGACGGCCGCCGCCGGAACGGACGCCACCGGCGTCGACCTCGCCCTCACCTGCCGCCCCGTCAAGCTGCCCGTGCGGAGCCCGGTCCGGACCGGTGACGGCCAGCCCGTGGTGATCCGGCTCCCGGAGGCACTCTGCGACGGCAGGCACCTGGACATCACCCGCAAGCCCGAGCACGGCACGGTGCAGATCATGGACAACTGCCGGGTGAAGTACACCCCGGAGGCCGACTACACCGGCCCGGACGGGTTCGGCTACACCGGCAACACCGCCGCCGGCCTGCCGGTCAGCGGTGAGGAGGCCGTCACCGTGGTCGCGCGTCCGCAACTCGCCGAATCCGGCCGTCCGACCGGGCCGCTGCTCACCGCCGCCGCCCTCGCACTGGCCCTGGGCGGCGCCGCGCTGCACGGCTCCCGCCGCCTGCGCCGCCGGGACTGACGTCGGCCGCCCTTCCCGGGAGGGGCGGCCGACGACGGGTCAGGACTTCCGGCGCAGGCCCAGCAGGAGGTCGACGGCCAGGAAGGCGGCCAGCGGTATGCCGAGCAGGGGGAGGAACCAGCCCACCGCGACGGCGCACAGGGCCAGGGCGGCGGCCGGCCATGGGGCGTGGCGCCAGCTGCCGGCGGGGTAGGGGCGGCCGAAGCGGCCGGTGGCGGGTCGGCGGTGCCACCACATCCGGTAGCCGAGGACGGTCATGGTGATCAGGCCCGCCGCGAGCACGATCAGGGCGAGCTGGTTGGCCAGGCCGAAGGTGACGCCCATGTGGAGGTCGATGCCGTAGCGGGTGAGCTTGGCGCCCAGGGGGTAGTCGGCGAACCGGAGTTCGGAGCTGACGGCGGCGGTGGCGGGGTCGATCGCGACCTGGTCCAGGCGGACCGGCCACTGCTTGTCGATCTCCTTGACCACGAACGCCTTGCCGGGCTTGGCCGGGACGAACTCGATCGGCCCGTCGATCCCGGCGGCAGCGGCGGCGGCCAGCACCTGGTCCACGTCGGCCGGAGCGGTGGCGGCGGTGGTGCTGTCGTGCGCCGCGTGGGCGGAGTGGTCGCCGGGAGCGGCGGCGGGCAGGACCGGGGTGGTCCAGCTCAGCGAGGTGCGCAGGGTGTCGATGTGCTCCCCGGCGTACGTGGACCAGGTCAGGCCGGTGGCGGAGAGGCCGAGCAGGCCGAGTGCGGCCCAGAGGCCGATCGCGCCGTGCCAGCCGAGGGCGCGCCGACGGCCCGTCAGCCCGCCCTCGGGGCGGGCGTAGCGCCTGCGGCGGCGGCCGAACCAGAGCGCGAGCCCGCCGAGCACCACCACCCAGAGCCAGCTGGCGGCCAGTTCGCTGTAGATCCGGCCGGGCTCGCCGAGCAGCAGGTTGGCGTGCAGCTTGCTCAGCCAGGTGCGGAACGGCAGCGCGCCGGAGCTGCCGTAGCTCTCCAGTGCGCCGCGCACCTCGGCGGTGTACGGGTCGACGAAGACGGCGAGCTTGAGGCCCTCGGCCAGGGTCGGGACGTTCAGCAGCACCTGGGTGGTGTCCGCCGGGTCGGCGGAGGTGCGGACCAGTGCGAGGGTGCCCTCGGGGTGGGCGGCGGTGGCGGCGGCGATCTGCCGGGACAGCGGCAGGACGGTGTCGCCGGTCCGCTGCACCGTCAGCTGGTCGGCGTAGACGACCCGTTCGATCGGGGTGGCGGCCGCGTACAGCAGCCCGGTGGTGGCGGCGACCAGCAGGAAGGGGGCGATCAGGATGCCCGCGTAGAAGTGCAGCCGCAGCAGCAGGGGGCGGAGCGATGACATTGGTGGGGTTCTCTCCGGCTCAGGAGGACGACGGCACGTCAGGGCACGTCGACGAGGTGGGAAGTCCGGCCGCGGGTGCGGAAGAAGGCACGGCGGAGCGGACCGGCGGCACCCGGAAGCGGGCGCGGCCGTACCACCGGGCACCCGTGGCGGGGCCCGGCTTCAGGAGCAGGAGGGAACGGGTGGCCCGCGCCGCGAGACGGCGGCGGCGAGCAGGGAGAGCAGCGCGGGCGCGGGGCTGTCCCAGACGGTCAGCCCGCGCGGGCGGGGCCGGACGGGGACGGTGGGCGCGGCCGTGACCAGCCGGACCAGCCAGCCGCCGACGGCGACCGCCGCGCCGAGCAGCAGCCCGGCCAGGGCGTGCTCGCCCTGGGCCAGCCACCAGGCGCAGACCAGCGCGAGCAGCGCGTGGACCAGGAGCATCTCCGGTTCCAGCGCCAGGTGTTCGGTCGCGGCGGGGGCTTCGTGCGCCGCGCCGTGATGGTGCATCGGCTGCTGCGCCGCCATCGTGTGCGCCGGTGCCGCGCCGGCCCCGAACAGGTGGTGCAGGCCGTACTGGCCGGCGAAGCAGGCCCCGAGCAGCGGGCCTAGCCCGCGCCGGCGCCCGGCCAGCAGGTATCCGCCGCCGGCCGCCGCCGCGACCGCGAGCAGCAGCGTCCCGGGCCGGACCGGAGCCCCGCCCGCGAACCGGTGCACCCCGAGCGACGCGGCCGCGCACACCGCCGCGAAGGCGAGGGCGCGGAACGCGCGGAACAGGGGCTGGCCGGTGTGCACCCCGGAAGGATGGCAGACCCGGCCACCCGGCCCGGACCAGGGTCGGCCGGTCAGTCAGGTCGGTCCTGCTTCGTCCCCGACCGACCCTTCGTCAGAAACGGCCCCGGGTGACTTTGCCGATCTGTGACCACCCCCGGTGTGGGCAACTGCTTAGGCATGGCTTACTTTACTCCTGGGTGAGGGTGTCCTAAGTAGCTCCCGCCCGCCCCTCACAAGCCGTTCCTTGCCCGTGGAGTCCTGATGCCCGTCCGTCGTCCGCACCTCGCCGCGCTGCTCACCCTCGCTGTCGCCGGAGCCGCGCTGACCGCGTGCACCGAGCAGAAGAAGGACGGCTCCTCCGACGGCGCGGTCCAGGTCAACGCCTCGGACAGCGCGTGCGAGCTGTCGAAGACCAGCTTCCCGGCCGGTGCCGTCAACTTCGCGGTGCAGAACAAGGGTTCCAAGGTCACCGAGGTCTACGTCTACGCGGCCGGCGACAAGATCGTGGCGGAGCGCGAGAACATCGGCCCCGGCACCAAGGCCACCATCACCTCCGAGATCAAGGCCGGCGAGTACGAGGTCGCCTGCAAGCCCGGCATGGTCGGCGACGGCATCCGGCAGAAGATCACCGTGACCGGTGACGGCGCCGCGGCCAAGAGCGACCCGCGCCTGGACAAGGCGGTCGCCGAGTACCGCAAGTACGTCCAGGAGCAGGCCGACGCGACCATCCCGCTGGTGCAGAAGTTCGCCGACGCCGTGAAGGCCGGCGACGTGGCGGCCGCCAAGGCGGCGTTCGCCCCGTCCCGGGTGGGCTGGGAGCGGACCGAGCCGGTGGCCGAGAGCTTCGGTGACATCGACCCGAAGACCGACGTCCGCGAGGACGGCCTGGAGGCCGGCCAGGAGTGGACCGGCTGGCACAAGCTGGAGAAGTCGCTCTGGGAGGCCGGCGCGGTCACCGACGCGGACAAGAAGCTCGCCGACCAGCTGGTCACCGACCTGAAGGCGTGGCAGAAGGTGGTCGGCACCGCCGACATCACCGCCACCAGCATGGCCAACGGCGCCAAGGAGCTGCTGGACGAGGTCGCCACCGGCAAGGTCACCGGCGAGGAGGACCGCTACAGCCACACCGACCTGTCCGACTTCGCGGGCAACGTCGAGGGCGCGCTGAAGGCGTACGAGCTGCTCAAGCCGGTCGCCGCCGAGAAGGACGCGGAGCTCTCCAAGACGCTGGACCAGGAGTTCGCCGATCTGCAGGCGATGCTGGCCAAGTACAAGCAGGCCGACGGCAGCTACACCTCGTACGACAAGGTCGCCGAGCCCGAGCGCAAGGCCTTCTCGGACGCGGTCAACGCGCTCGCCGAGCCGCTCTCCAAGCTCGCCGCCGCCGTCGTGGTCAAGTAAGACCTGAGGAGAGTCATGAGCGAGCAGACGCAGACGCCCGAGCCGGGCACCGAGTCCAAGGGTGCGGTCAGCCGACGCGCCGTCATCGGCTGGGCCGGTGCCGGGGTGGCGCTCGGCGCCGCTGCGGTCGGCACGGTGGCCGCGGCCACCCGCAGCTCCGACGAGGAGGCCGAGGCAGCCCTCAAGGCGGTCCCGGACATCCCGTTCTTCGGTGAGCACCAGGCCGGTATCGCCACCCCGGTCCAGGACCGGCTGCACTTCGCCGCTTTCGACGTCTCCACCACCAGCCGGGACGCCCTGATCCGGGTGCTCAAGGAGTGGACCAAGGCGGCCGCCGTGATGACCGGCGGCCGCGAGGTCGGCGCGGGCGCCACCAACCTTCCGGAGGCCCCGCCGGACGACACCGGCGAGGCGCTCGGCCTGCCCGCCGCCCGGCTGACCCTCACCATCGGCTTCGGGCCGACGCTGTTCGAGAAGGACGGCAAGGACCGGTTCGGCCTCAAGGGCAAGCGGCCCGAGGGCCTGATCGACCTGCCGGCCTTCCCGCACGACAACCTCGACCCGGCCCGCAGCGGCGGCGACCTGTGCATCCAGGCCTGCGCCGACGACCCGCAGGTGGCGGTGCACGCGATCCGCAACCTGGCCCGGATCGGCATGGGCGTGGTCACCGTCCGCTGGTCCCAGCTGGGCTTCGGCAAGACCTCCTCCACCACCCCGGAGGCGCAGACCCCGCGCAACCTGATGGGCTTCAAGGACGGCACCCACAACATCGCGGGCACCGACACCCCGACCCTGGCCGACCACGTCTGGGCCGCGCCCGGCGACGGCCCGGAGTGGATGACCGGCGGCTCGTACCTGGTGGCCCGGCGGATCCGGATGCACATCGAGACCTGGGACCGCACCCCGCTCGCCGAGCAGGAGGACATCTTCGGGCGGACCAAGCGCGAGGGTGCCCCGTTCGGGAAGCAGAAGGAGCACGACGCCCCCGACCTGGCGGCGATGCCCAAGGACTCGCACGTCCGGCTGGCGCACCCGGACAGCAACAGCGGGGCCAAGCTGCTCCGCCGCGGCTTCTCCTTCACCGACGGCTCGGACGGTCTCGGCCGGCTGGAGGCGGGTCTGTTCTTCCTCGCCTACCAGCGCGACACCCGCAAGGCCTTCGTCCCGGTGCAGCGCCAGCTGGCCGCCAGTGACGCGCTCAACGAGTACATCCAGCATGTCGGTTCGGCGCACTTCGCCTGCCCGCCGGGGGTTCGCAAGCCCGGCGAGTGGTGGGGTCAGTCGCTCTTCGGCTGACCTGCCCCCACCCCACAAGCACAGGAGGACACCCGCGTGTTCGGCAACTATCTGATCGGCCTGCGCGAGGGTCTCGAAGCCAGCCTGGTGGTCTGCATCCTGATCGCCTACCTGGTCAAGACCGGGCGCCGGCAGGCGCTCGCCCCGGTCTGGACCGGCATCGGCGTGGCCGTCGGCCTGAGCATGGCCTTCGGCGCCCTGCTCCAGTTCGGCTCCAGCCAGCTCACCTTCCAGGCCCAGGAGGCGCTCGGCGGCACGCTGTCGATCGTCGCGGTCGGGCTGGTCACCTGGATGGTGTTCTGGATGCGCCGGACGGCCCGTCACCTCAAGACGGAGCTGCACGGCAAGCTGGACGCGGCCGTCGCGATGGGCACCGGTGCGCTGGTGTTCACCGCCTTCCTGGCGGTCGGCCGGGAGGGCCTGGAGACCGCGCTCTTCATCTGGGCCGCGGTGGACGCCACCGGCGACGGCATCCGCCCGCTGGTCGGCGCCTGCCTCGGGCTGCTCACCGCGGTGTTCCTCGGCTGGCTGTTCTACCGGGGCGCGCTGAAGATCAACCTGGCCAAGTTCTTCACCTGGACCGGCGCCATGCTGGTGGTGGTCGCGGCGGGCGTGCTGGCGTACGGCCTGCACGACCTCCAGGAGGCCGACCTGCTGCCGGGGCTGGCGAACCGGGCCTTCGACATCAGCTCGACCATCCCCCGGGACAGCTGGTACGGCACCCTGCTGAAGGGCGTCTTCAACTTCCAGCCCGACCCCAGCAAGCTCCAGGTCTGGGCCTGGGCGCTGTACGTGGTGCCCACCCTGTTCCTGTTCCTGCGCAAGCCCGGCGCCCCCGCGAAGGCCCCGGCCACCGCGAGCTGACGGCTCGCCACCCGCCGCGTGTCTTCGGGTGCGCGGCGGGTCCCCGGGCGTGAGACTGGGCGGCGGAGGTTCTGCCCATGTCCGACTGGCGTTCGCGCGCGGCGCGCGCGAGCATGCGTCCGTTCTCCCGTACTCCGGACCAGCCGCCGGAGCCGGCCCCCGAGCACTCGATGGACCCCCGCTCCGAGAGCCGCAGCGAAGGGGTGCACCTGGAGCGCTCGGTGGTGGACGCCGCCGTCTACCGGAGCGGCCACCGGATCGCGGGTGCCGACAGCCTGGCCGAGGTGTACCGGCAGGTGCCGGGGGAGCCCGGCACGATGGCCTGGATCGGCCTCTACCGCCCGGCCGAGGAGCAGCTGCTGGAGGCGGCCGAGCGGTTCGACCTGCACGAGCTCGCGGTCGAGGACGCCATCGTGGCCCACCAGCGGCCCAAGCTGGAGCGCTACGGCGCCACCCTGTTCGTGGTGCTCCGGGCGGCCCGCTACCTGGACGAGAGCGAGCAGGTCGACTTCGGCGAGATCCACCTCTTCGTCGGCCCGCAGTTCGTCCTGACGGTGCGCCACTCGCAGTCCCCGGACCTCTCGGTGGTCCGCCGCCGGCTGGAGCACGACCCCGAGCTGCTGGCGCTGGGCCCCGAGGCGGTGCTGTACGCCGTGCTGGACGCGGTGGTGGACGGCTACGCCCCGGTGATCGCCGGGCTCCAGCACGACATCGACGAGATCGAGACCGAGGTCTTCAGCGGCGACCCCAAGGTCTCCCGCCGGATCTACGAGCTCTCCCGCGAGGTGATCGAGTTCCAGCGCTCGACCCGGCCGCTGCTGCAGATCATGGCCAGCCTGGAGGCCGGGTTCGGCAAGTACGGCACCGACGAGGAGCTCCAGCGCTACCTGCGCGACGTGGCCGACCACGCCACCACCGCGGCCGAGCGGGTGGACGGCTTCCGGCAGATGCTGCAGAACATCCTCACCGTCAACGCCACCCTGGTCTCGCAGGCGCAGAACGAGGAGATGAAGCAGCTGGCCGAGGCGGGGCACGCGCAGAACAACGAGATCAAGAAGATCTCCTCCTGGGCCGCCATCCTGTTCGCCCCGACCCTGATCGGCACCGTGTACGGGATGAACTTCGAGCACATGCCGGAGCTCGGCTGGGGGTTCGGCTACCCGTTCGCGATCGGGCTGATGGCGCTGGTCTGCCTCGGGCTGTACCTGGTGTTCAAGCGCCGCGACTGGCTCTGACGGGAGCCGGCCGCGGCGCTCGACGGGGGGTCAGAGCGAGGAGACGGTGACCCGCTCCACGTCCAGCCGGCCGCCCTGGCCCCAGAGCCGGTTGCCGGGCAGGCTCTGCTCGTCCGCGAAGGTCTGCGGGGTGGGCGCGCCGGTGCGCGGGGCGTAGTAGGTGTCCTGGTCGGTCAGCCGGACCAGGCCGCGCCCGTTCGGGCCCGCGCCGTCCAGGATGGCGAACATCGCGATCCCGCAGGAGAGCTGCCGGGGCGTCACCCGCTCCTCGGTGCCGCCGAGGTCGAGCACCAGGTTGCTGCGGTCGGCCGGGCGGAAGCCCAGCGTGCTGACCTTGTAGACCTCGCGGCCGTCGGCCCGGTACGAGACGGTGCCGGCCGAGCGGTCGTAGGAGATCGACAGGTCGTGCTTCTGGCCCGGCCACCGGTCGGCCACCGGCAGCGCGTAGGAGAACGCGGCGTAGGTGCGGCCGGGCTGCGGCAGGCGCTCGTAGAAGGCGTACAGCTTGCCGTTGGTGATGAAGAAGTCGAACACCATCAGGCTCTCGAAGTCCACCATCGAGACCGCGCCGGCGCCGAGCCGGAGGTCGGTCTGCGGGTCGGTGACGTTCGCGCCGAACGGGTGCTGCTCGTTGCCGTAGCTGCGGGCCGAGATCCGCGCGCCGCAGCTGAGCCGCTGCCCGGGCACCGCGTCGAAGCCGGCGTAGCCGGTGCTCGCGGTGTGGTTGGCGTAGGCGTACCACTTCACGTGGTCGGCGGTGCCGGCGCCGCCCGCGTTCTCCTGGCCGGTGGAGTAGCTGAAGGCGGGCTTGCCGGTGACCGGGTTGCGGCCGGGCGGGACGACGGTGAGGCCCTGGGCCGAGGTGGTCGGCACCCCGTCGCCCTGGGGGCGGTCACCGGTGGCGAACAGGCTCCACCTGGCGTCCGGGCCGGTGCTGTCGAAGCCGTTGCGGAAGTTGTCCCAGACCTTGAAGTAGCGGCCGTCGGCGGGCGTCCCGGTGGCCGCCGCGCCGGTCGGCAGCGCGACCGTGCCCGCGGCCACCGAGAGCGCCGCCGCGCAGCTCAGCAGCGCCCGCCGTATGTTCCTGTGCACTTGGTGACTCCCGTGGGTCGGTCCGTGGTCGACCCCAGGGTGCCGGTGCGGGTTCGGGTGCAGCCAGGGCCGCCCGGGGACTCCGTCAGTTCTGCTGGGAGGATGGCGGGGTGAACGACGCTCCTGGCTCCCCGATCCGGTCCGGTATCCCCGAGCACGGCCGGGTGCCCAAGTACTACGCCGTCAAGGCCGAGCTCGAGGCGCTGCTGGACCAGCTCGGCGAGGGCGGCGCGCTGCCCACCGAACGCGAGCTGGCCGCCCGGTACGAGGTCTCCCGGGAGACGCTCCGGCAGGCGCTGCGCGACCTGCTGATCCAGGGCCGGGTCCGGCGCCGCGGCCGCAGCACGGTGGCGGCCGGGCCCAAGCTGGAGCAGCCGCTCTCGCTGGCCAGCTACACCGAGGGCGTGCGCCGCCAGGGCCGGGTGCCGGGCCGGACCCTGATCGGCCTGGAGCGGTTCGGCGCGGACGGGCAGTTGGCGGACCAGCTCCGGGTGGAGCCCGGGGCACCGGTCTGGCACCTGGAGCGGGTGCTGCTCGCCGACGGCGAGCGGGTCGGGCTGGAGAGCACCTATCTCGCGGTGGCCCGGGTCCCGTTCCTGGAGGACGAGTTCGACCCCGGGGCCTCGCTCTACGCCTTCCTGACCGAGAAGCTCGGGATCGGGTTCGGCGCGGCCGACGAACGGATCGAGACGGTGCTCGCCACCCCGCGCGAGGCCCTGCTGATCGGCACCCCGCCGGCCCTCCCGATGCTGCTGCTGCACCGCCTCACCCGGGACACCGAGGGCACCCCGCTGGAGCGGGTCCGCTCGCTCTACCGGGGTGACCGGTTCAGCTTCACCACCCGGCTGGAGCCGCAGGCCTGAGGCCGGATCAGACCCGCAGGTGCCTGCGCAGGGTGAGGAAGGCGGCGATCGCGGCCATGCCCGTCCCGGCCACCAGCAGCAGTGGGATCACCGAGAGCACCGAGGACAGCCCGATGAAGTCGATGAACTTCAACTGCTCGGCCAGGGCCCGCCGGAGGACGTAGTGCCCGCCGACCAGCAGGCCGGAGGCCAGCGCGGAGCCCAGCAGGGCGGCGATCGCGGCCTCGGCGATGAACGGCAGCTGGACGTGCAGGTTGGAAGCGCCGACCAGGCGCATGATGCCGGTCTCGCGCCGCCGGCTGAAGGCCGACACCCGGACGGTGTTGACGATCAGTGAGAGGGCGACGAAGAGCATCAGCGCCATGATCACGAAGGCGCCCTTCTGCAGCGTGCCGAGCAGCTTGAACAGCTTCTCCAGCACCTTCTTCTGGTCCTGGACCGACCCGACGCCGGGCAGCGTGCCGAAGGCGCTCTGCACCACCTCGTACTTGGTCGGGTCGGTGAGCTTGACCCGCCAGGACTGCGGCAGTGCCTCCGCACGGACCGCCGGGATCAGCTGGTTGTCGGGGCTGCGCTCCTGCCAGCGCCTGAAGGCCTCGGCCGAGCTCTCGAAGGTGAACTCCTGCACCAGCGGCATCTTCTCCAGCCGCGCCTTCACGTCCGCGATCTGCTGGTCGGTGGCGGCGGTCCCGGCGCACTGCGGGGCCCGGTCGGTCTTGGTGCAGAAGTAGATGGTCACCTCGACCTTGTCGTACCAGTAGTCCTTCATCGCGTCGACCTGGTCCCGCACCAGCAGACTGGCCCCGGCCAGGGCGAGCGACAGGGCGACGCTGATCACGACCGAGACGGTCATGGTCAGGTTGCGCCGGAGGCCGACGGCTATCTCGGACAGGACGAACTGGGCGCGCATGGATTCCCCCCACTGCAGAGCTGATCCGGCGCGGGCTCGGCGGCGCGCGTCGGTCGGGCACGGAGCGATCATGCCAGCCGCGCGCTTGAGGTCAACCGATGTCACGGAAGGATAACGGGTCTGGACCGAAGTTACGGCGCTGTTCACATCCGGTACGGCGACTGGGCGGGTCGGCGCCACCGGGCGGCCCGAGTGTGGTCCGCGCCCCGCTCCCCAGCTCTCTGACGCTCCCTCAGGAGGACGACGTGACCGCAGGACTCCCCAGGCGCAGCCTGCTCCTCGGCACCGCCGCGGCCGCACTCGCGACCGGCCCGCTCGCCCGCACCGCCTTCGCCGCCACCGCCGCCCTCACCCCCAAGGTGCTGGTGATCGGCCTGGACGGCACGATGCTGAACCGGATCAAGGACGCCGACGCGCCGAACCTGGACGCCCTGATGGCCGGCGGCATGACCTCGGCCGGCAGCCTGTACGCCAACCCGATGGCGGAGACCTCGTCCGGCCCCGGCTGGTCGACCATCGCCACCGGCGTCTGGCCGGACAAGCACAACGTCAAGGACAACAACTTCACCGCGCCGAACTTCGCGGCCTACCCGGACTGGCTGACCCGGGTGGAGAACGCCCGCCCGGCGCTGTCCACCTACGTGGTGGCCTCCTGGGCGGCGATCCCCAACACCATCTACTCCGCCGCGGTCGACACCCGGGTGGCCACCCCGAGCGCCGAGTACGACACCGGCACCACCTCGCGCGCGGTGGCCAAGCTCCGGGACGGCAACCCGGACGCGGTCTTCCTCCAGCTCGACAACGTCGACCACGCGGGCCACGCCAGCGGCTCGGCCAGCCAGGCGTACCTGGACGCGATCAAGGGCGTGGACGGCCAGGTGGGCCAGATCGTGGCGGCCGTCCGGGCCCGGGCGACCTACGCCCAGGAGGACTGGCTGATCATGGTGACGGCCGACCACGGCCACACCCCGACCGGCGGCCACGGCGGCTCGACCTGGGAGGAGCGGCAGACCTTCGTCATCGCCAACGGCGGTGGCCTGGCGGCGGGTTCGGTCCGCTACGACGTCCGGATGGTCGACATCGCGCCGACCGCGCTGGCCCACCTGGGCATCGCGATCGACCCGGCTTGGGGCCTGGACGGCGTCCCGGTCTCCACCCTCACCCCGGACGCCTTCGACGCGCTGCGCCCGCAGCTCACCGGCCGGGTCGACGAGACCGGCATCCCGGCCGGGGTGCTCGGCTTCACCCACACCGCGCCGAGCGGCTGGTCGGTCGACAACTCGGCGATGGGCACCGGCGGGGTCACCGAGTGGCGCGGCTGGTCGTTCACCACCGACGAGTTCTGGACCAGGACCCAGCGCGACCAGTACCGCGAGCTCAACGTCCGGGCCCGGAACGTGTTCGCGGTCGCCGACTCCGACGAGTGGGCCGACAAGTCCTTCTCGGGGAACTACGACACCACGCTGGTCAGCCCGGCCTACCCGGTCTCCGGCCTGGCCACCGTCAAGGTCGAGTACACCTCCTACTACCAGCAGGAGGGGGCCCAGACCGCGAAGGTGCTGGCGTCCTGGAACGGCGGCGCCCCGGTCACCCTGGCCTCGTACACCAGCCTGGTGAACGGCCGTCAGACCCACACCCTGACCGTTCCGGCGGGTGCCACCAACCTCCAGCTCCGCTTCCGCTACACCGGCAGCAACAACTGGTACTGGGTGGTCGACAACGTCCGGGTCTACGGCGTCTGACCCCGGAGCCGCCCCCGTCCGGTGCCGCGGCACCGGACGGGGGCGGGCCGGTCAGCGGGCGTCGTGCAGGGTGTCGGTGGCCCTGATCTTCTGCCAGGACCTGGGCTCCTGGGCGGCGGTGGCGCGCAGCGCGGTGCCGTCGGCGGGCTTGGCGGGGGTGTAGAGCCAGGTCCGGAGCAGGTCGCCGAGCGGCCGCCCGGTGGTGCGTTCGGCGTACCGGCGGAAGTCGGCGATGGTGGCGTTGCCGTACTTGCGCTCGGCCGGCCAGCCGCGCAGGACCGCGAAGAAGGCCTGGTCGCCGACCTCGTTGCGGAGCGCCTGGACGGCCAGCGCGCCGCGGTCGTACACCGCCGGGTGGAACTGGTTGTCCGGGCCCGGGTCGCCGGGCAGCACGGTCCAGAACGGGTCGTCGGCGGGGTGGGAGGCCCGGACCCAGTCGGCGAGCTCCTGCGCGGTGCCCTCGTTCTCGTGCTCGGACCAGAGCCACTGGGCGTAGCGGGCGAAGCCCTCGTTCAGCCAGATGTCGCTCCACCGGTTCAGTGAGACGCTGTCGCCGTACCACTGGTGCGCGATCTCGTGCACGACGACCGAGGTGTTGGAGCCGGAGTTGAAGATCCGGGGGCTGTAGTAGACCTGGCTCTGGGTCTCCAGGGCGTACCCGGGCCGGGTGTTGGGGACGTAGCCGCCGACGGTGGCGAAGGGGTACGGGCCGAACTGCGTGCTGAGCCAGTCGGTGATCTCCCCGGTGCGTTCGAGGCTGGCCCGGGCGGCGCCCGCGTTGTCGCCGAGGTCGCGGCTGTAGGCGGTGATGACCGGGATGCCGCCCTCGCTGACCGAGGTGTTCAGCTCGAACCGGCCGACCGCGAGGGTGGCCAGGTAGGTGGCCTGGGGCTTGGTCTGGCGCCAGTTGTACCGGGTCCAGCCCAGCCGTGAACTCTGCGACACCAGTGCGCCGTTGCTGATCGCCTGGGTGCCGTCCGGCACCTGGACGGAGACGTCGAAGGTGGCCTTGTCGGAGGGGTGGTCGTTGCTGGGGAACCACCACCAGGCGGACTCCGGCTCCCCGGCCGCGACCCCGCCGTCCGGGGTGCGCTGCCAGGCGGTGAAGCCGTACGCGGTGACGGTGGAGGGCACGCCGGAGTAGCGGACCACCACGGTCGCGCTCTGCCCCTTGGCGAGCGGGACGGCCGGGGTGATCTCCAGCTCGTGCTCGCCGGTGGACGCGAACCGGGCCTTCCGCCCGTTCACCAGCACCTCCTGGACGTCGAGCGCGAAGTCCAGGTTGAACCGGGAGAGCGCCTGGGTGGCGGTGGCCAGCAGCGTTGCGGTGCCCTGGAGTTCGTCGGTGGCGGGCTGGTAGGTCAGGCGCAGGTCGTAGTGCGAGACGTCGTAGCCGCCGTTGCCGTACTGCGGGTAGTAGCTGTCCCCGGCGCCGGAGGCACCGATGGCCCCGGTCGCGGCGGTGGCCGGGTCGGCCAGGAGCAGGGCGGCGGCCAGGATCGCGGAGACGGTCAGCCTTTTGCGCACGGGTCCTCCGTTGTCGTCAAGGGATTGACCGACCGTAGGACGGATGGCGGTGCGGCGGAGGTGATCCGTCGTAGGCGTTATGAAATGTTCATGCTAGGAAACAAGGCCCCGGACCCGGCCCCGGACCCGGCGCCGGACCTTCCGGCCGGGCCGGCGGCTGGCTAGCGTCGCGGGCAGGTACCCGGCCGGAAGGATCCACGGACATGATCGTGATCGCCCACCTGAGCGACACCCACCTCGACGGCTCGCAGCGCGCCACCGACCGGACCAGGGCGGTGCTGGAGCACCTGAACGGGCTGCCCTACGACCTCGACGCCGTTCTGGTCACCGGTGACATCGCCGATCACGGCCTGCCCGCCGAGTACCGGCTGGCCCGCGAACTCCTGGACACCAGGCACCCGTTGCTGACCCTGCCGGGCAACCACGACGACCGGTCCGCGTTCCGGTCCGACCTGCTCGGGCAGGACCCGTCGGCCGCGCCGCTGAACCGGCTGCACGTCACCCCCCGGTTCGCGGTGGCGCTCTGCGACTCCACCATCCCCGGCCGGGACGACGGCCGGCTGGACGACGGCACGCTGGACTGGCTGGACCGGGCCCTCGGCTCGGTCGAGGTGCCGGTGCTGGTGGCCTTCCACCATCCGCCGGTGCTGCTGGGCATCCCCTACCTGGACGGTCTGCGCCAGTTCGGTGCCGACCGGCTGGCCGCCCTGACGGCCCGTCACCCGCACGTCGCCGCCTTCCTGTGCGGCCACGCCCACGTCTCGGCCGTGACCACCTTCGCCGGCCGCCCGCTCACCGTTGCCCCGGGGGTGGTCTCCACCGCCCGCCTGCCCTGGGAGTCCCGCCCCGCCCCGGACAGCCACGTCCACCACGACCTGCCGCCGGCGCTGGCCTTCCATGTCCTGGGCGACGACGGCCGGTTGACCACCCACATCCGGAGCTGCGGTCAGTAGCCGGCCGCCGGGAGCCGGGCCAGCAGTCGGTACGCGCGCCGGAGCGCGGCCTCGCCGCGCCAGAGCAGCAGGGTGCAGGCGAGCGCGGTGAGCAGGTGGGCCAGGGCCAGGGTGGGGGAGAGGCCGTGGGCCGGCACGGCGGGGTCGGCCAGGTCGAGCAGCCGGTCGGGGCGGTGCGCCGCAGCGCGGTCGAAGATTGCGTACAGGGCGATCTGGGTGGCCGTCATCCAGGCGCCGGTGAGGCGGATGCAGGGGCGGGCGGTGGCCAGCAGCCAGGTGCAGACGGCGGTGCCCGCGAAGGCCAGCGCCAGCGCGGGCAGCGGGAGTTCGGCACCGGAGCAGGCGTGGTGGGCGGCCGTGGTGAGTGCCACGCACAGGGGGGCCAGCACGGCGGTGCGGAGGAGGCGGGGCTGCCAGGTCGTCACAGCGGGACATGGTGGCACCGATCACCGCTGCGCGGCCGGGAATTTCGGGCTACTCCGTCAGTCCGCCGGGCCGGTCCGGGCCGTGGCGCCGAACCCCTTCCGCAGCCATGTGATGTATGCAATGGTACATGTCACACTCCCCACCGTGTTCACGACAGAACCGGGAATCCTCAACTCCCGTCGCTGCCACGGTCCGCATCCCCCATTGCCGTGCCCCCAAGCACGGCCGCAGACCGGCCCGGAGGCCACCCTCATGCGTAGTTCCCCCACGACGAAAGACGTCGTCAGGCTGCTGATAGCCGCCCTGATCTGCTGTCTCGGGCTGACCCTGCTCGCGCCCGCAGGCCAGGCCGCGGCCGTCGGAGCCAAGGGCCCGCAGCCGACCCCCGCGCCCGCGCCGAGGTCCGGCGCCGCTCCGCAGGCCGCCAGCGTGCCGGCCGCCGCCGACGCCGCCGCCGAGGAGGCCAAGGCGCCGAGCTCCCTCGCCGAGCGGGCCCCGCTCCGCGCGGTGCAGGACCCCAGCAAGCGCGAAAAGGCCCCGGCGAAGCCGCAGTTGTCGGCCGGTGCGGCCGGCACCGCGGCCGCCTGCAACGTCGCCGACTTCACCTCCAAGACCGGGGCCGCCCTGGTCAGCCAGATCAAGGCCTCGGAGCTGGGCTGCATCAACACCCTGTTCCAGCTGACCGGCCCCAACGCGCAGGCCGCGTTCCGCGAGGCACAGATGGTCTCGGTGGCCGACGCGCTGCGCAGCACCGCCTCCAACTACCCGGGTGACAACAGCACTTCGGCGGGCCAGCTGGTGCTCTTCCTGCGCGCCGGCTACTTCGTCCAGTGGTACAACGCCTCCACCGTCGGTGCGTACGGCCCGGCCCTGAAGAGCTCGATCCAGGGCGCCCTGGACACCTTCTTCGCCGCCCCGCGCACCGCGGACGTGAACGACGCCAACGGGGCGACCCTCTCCGAGGCGGTCATCCTGGTCGACAGCGCCGCGGAGAACGCCCGCTACCTGAGCCTGGTCAAGCGGATGCTGACCGGCTACAACAGCTCGTACGACGGCTCGTACTACATGGTCGCCGCGGTCAACAACAGCTACACCATCCTGTTCCGCGGCCACCAGAACGACGACTTCCTGCCCGCCGTGCAGGCGGACCTGAGCGTGCTCACCGTGCTGCGCGACTTCGCGATCGCCCACGACGACCTGCTCGGCACCTCCAAGTCCTACCTGGCCGCCAACTCGGGCCGGGAGCTGGGCCGTTTCCTGATCCACCCGGAGCTGAAGGGGGCAGTCAAGCCGCTGCTCAAGCAGCTGCTCGACCGCACCTCGATGACCGGCCGGACCGCCTCGATCTGGGTCCCGATGGCCGAGATGGCCAACGAGTACGACGCGACCGACTGCTCGTACTACAACAGCTGCGACCTTGGCAACCGGCTCCGCGCCGCCGTGCTGACGGTCAACTACACCTGCAGCCCGAGCATCCGGATCGTCGCCCAGCAGATGAGCCCGGCCGACCTGACGGCCGCCTGCACCAGCCTGACCAAGCAGGACGCCTACTTCCACAGCGTGGTCAAGGACAGCGGGGCGGTGGCGAACGACAACAACACCACCATCGAGGTCACCGCCTTCGACTCCAGCGCGGACTACCAGACCTACGCCGGTTCGATCTTCGGGATCAGCACCAACAACGGCGGCATGTACCTGGAGGGGAACCCGGCCGCGGCCGGCAACCAGCCGCGCTTCATCGCCTACGAGGCCGAGTGGGTCCGCCCGGACTTCCAGATCTGGAACCTGAACCACGAGTACACCCACTACCTCGACGGCCGGTTCGACATGTACGGCGACTTCAACGCCGGCATGACCACCCCGACCGTGATGTGGGTCGAGGGCTTCGCCGAGTACATCTCCTACTCGTACCGCAACGTCGCGTACGACAAGGCGATGACCGAGGCGGCCAAGAACACCTACAAGCTCTCCACCCTGTTCGACACCACCTACGACAACTCGGACTCCACCCGGGTCTACCAGTGGGGCTACCTGGCGGTCCGCTACCTGATCCAGTCGCACCCGGCGGACGTGACCACGCTGCTCGGGTACTACCGCACCGGTAACTGGGCGGCCGCCCGCACCCTGCTCACCTCCACCATCGGCACCCGCTACGACGCCGACTTCGCCTCCTGGCTGGCGAAGTGCGCGACCGGCGACTGCACCCCCGTCCCGCCCGCCAACCAGGCGCCGGTGGCCGGGTTCACGGCGTTGGTGAACGGCCTCGCGGTGAACTTCACCGACGCCTCCACCGACGCGGACGGCACCATCGCCTCCCGCGCCTGGAACTTCGGTGACGGCACCACCTCGACCGCCGCCAACCCGGCCAAGACCTTCGCCGCGGCCGGCACCTACACCGTCCAGCTCACCGTGACCGACAACAAGGGCGCGACCAACACCATCAGCAAGCCGGTCACGGTCGCCGTCCCGGGCCTGCCGGAGTGCTCCCCGGCCGACGACACCCGGGTGCTCGGCAAGAACTGCCGCCGCACCAACGTGTCCAACACGGTGGGCAACTACAGCTACTTCTACCTGTACGTCCCGGCCGGCACCGCCTCGATCAAGGTCACCGTCACCGGTGGCACCGGCAACGCCGACCTGTACTACAGCCCGACCGGCTGGGCCACCACCACCAACTTCACCCAGCGCTCGGTGAAGAACGGCAACAGCGAGACCCTGACGATCAAGAAGCCCAAGGAGGGCTACGTCTACCTGAGCCTGTTCGCCGCGGCCTCCTTCGACAAGGTCAGCATCACGACCGCGTTCTGAGCCGCCCGCACCAGCTGAACCGCCGCCCCACCCCGTTCCCGGGGTGGGGCGGCGGCGCTGTCGGGGCGTCAGCCCTCGGCGAAGGCGTTGGCGAGCCGGCGCAGGCCCTCGCCGATCTCCTCGGGGTTGTGGGTGGTGAACGACATCCGCAGCGTGCGGTGGTCCGGGTCGGCGGCGTAGAACGGCGCCCCGGGGACGTACGCGACGTCGTGCCGGACGGCGGTCCCGAGCAGCTCGGTCGCGTGGTGGCCGTCCGGCAGCCGGACCCAGAGGAACATGCCGCCGGACGGCTGGTTCCAACTGCTGCCCTCGGGAAGGGCCTTGGGCAGACCGCCGAGCAGCGCGTCCCGGCGGTCGCGGTAGGCGGCGCGGATCCGGCCGATGTGGGCGTCCAGGTCCGCGTCGCGCAGGTAGCGGGCGGCGGCGGCCTGGTCGATGGTCGAGGTGTGCAGGTCGGCCGACTGCTTGACGATCACGCAGGCGCGGCGCAGGGCGGCGGGCGCGCGCAGGAAGCCGAGCCGCAGGCCGGGGGCGAGGATCTTGGAGAACGAGCCGAGCAGCAGGGTGCGGTCGGCGGCGGCCGGGAGTCCGGCGATCCACGGCTCGGCCGCACCGTCGTAGCGGAGCTCGCCGTACGGGTCGTCCTCGACCACCCAGAAGCCGTGCCGCTCGGCGAGCTCGGCCACCGCCCGGCGGCGGGCGGTGTCCAGGGTGCGGCCGGTCGGGTTCTGGAAGGTGGGCACCAGGTAGAGCAGCTTCGGCCGCTCCCGGGCGACCAGCTCGGCCAGCGCGTCCGGGATCAGGCCGCCGTCGTCGGTGGGCACCGGCACCACCCGGGCGCCCGCGAAGGCGAAGCACTGGAGCGCGGCCAGGTAGCCCGGGTCCTCCACCAGCACCACGTCGCCGGGCTCCAGCAGGGCGGTGGCGACCAGGGTCAGGCCCTGCTGGGAGCCGGTGGTGACGAGCAACTCGTCCGGGCCGGTGGGCAGTCCGCGTGCGGTCAGCCGGGCGGCGATCGCGGTCCGCAGCTCCGGGTCGCCCTCGGTGGTGGAGTACTGCAGGGCCCGGTCCGGGACCTCGGTGAACGCCCGGTCGTAGGCCGCCCGGAGGCCGGCCACGTCGAACAGCTCGGGGGCGGGCAGGCCGCCCGCGAAGGAGATCACCTCGGGGCGCGCGGTGAGCGCGAGGATCTCGCGTACGGCGGACGGACCGACGGCGGAGGCGCGGGCGGCGGTCGGCGGCAGTTCGGCTCGGGTCATGGCCGGAGCCTACGAGCACTCCACCGTTCGGATCGATGCCTTTCCACCATCTGAGCCGCCGGCCGCCGCGGCGTGGGCCGGCGTCAGCCCCGGGGCAGCACCAGCGACTGGATCTCCGGCAGTGCGCGCCAGTCGCTGGTGGCCAGGCTGGCGTGGGCGGCGGCCAGTTGGGCCACCCGGGCCCGGGCCTGCTCGGCGGTGGGGGCGGTGCCGGAGATGGCCGGGGCGACGTTGTGGGCGTCCGTCATGACGAGGAAGTAGTTCCCGGTCCGGTACCAGGAGGTGTCGATGCCCCCGGCCAGGTAGGTGGCGGCGTCCCCGTCGAAGACGACGAACCACGGGCGGATGCCGGTCTCGGCGTACCGGCCCCGGGGGTCGCCCGCCGCGGCGCCGTGCACCGCCGGGAAGACCTGGGCCTGCCCGATCCGCCCGGCCGCCGCCAGGTCCCGCAGGTGGCGCCCGTACTCCACGTCGGTGTGCAGGGTGTCGAACGGGTTCTGCTCCTCGACCGTGCCGGGGATGAGGTCGACCAGGACCCGTCCGGCCAGGGCCGAGCGGCTCGGCCAGTGGCCGGCCCGGGCGGCGGCGTCCAGGGTCAGGTACGAGCCCAGCAGGTCGGCCGGGCGGAAGACGGTGCTGCCCAGGTGGGCGGCGATCAGTGCGTCGAGCTGGGCCGGACCCATGCCGCGGTTGGCGGCGAAGCCGCCCTTGAGTTCCAGCTTGACCACCAGCGGGCCGGCCTGGGGGTGCGCACCGAGCCAGAGCCGGACGTCGTCGAGGCAGTGCTCCAGGTTCTTGTTGGTGCCGCCGCCGTACAGCTGCGAGGCGTCGGTGGCCGCGACGCAGTTGTTGCTGTTGCCGAGCGGGTTGGAGTGGCTGACCTTCCACTCCTTGGTGACGGTGTCGGTCCAGGCGTCCAGCTCGATCAGGCCGGTGCCGGTGTCCAGGGCACGCGCCAACTGGGGGAAGGCGGCCGGGTCGTAGGTGTTGTGCAGCCCCACGGTGGTGGCCCCGGCGAACGGCAGGTCGGTGGCGGCCTGTGCCGGAGCGATCGGCAGCAGGGTGGCCGCAGTGGCGGCGAGCAGGGCGGTGGCGATCCGGCGAAGGCTCAACGGGGGCTCCTGGTAGGGGGGTTGGGAGAAGGCCAGGATCGGGCAGCCGAGCGGACGCCAGATGACATGACAGGTACATCTGGCAGAAGACTTCGCCACGACTGGCCTTGACCTAAGCATGACACTGGCTTCACCATCATGGTTGGCGCGCGCCGCAGCTCCTCCCTCCATCCGTCCTACCGGACCCCCCACAGGAGGACAGTCATGCGACTGCCCCGTCGCGGAAAGCCCGCTGCGGCTGTTGCCGCCCTGCTCGCGATCGCCCTGGCGATGCCGCTCGCCTCCGAGGCCAGCGCCAAACCCGCACCACAGCACGAGAGTTCGTCCGCCGTGGCGGACGAGACGGTCACCCAGTACGCCATCGACGGGCCCCGGACGGTCGGCGAGCGCACCGCGATCGCCGCCGTCGGCGTCTCGATCGACGAGGTGGACGCCCAGTCGGTGGTGGTCTCCGCCACCGCCGCCGAGGCGCGCCGACTCCGGTCCCAGGGCTGGAAGTTGACCGCACTGCCGGGCCCGGAGAACGACCCGGCGCTGGGCATCACCATCAACGACTTCCCGTCCAAGGACTCGAACTACCACAACTACGCCGAGGCCACCGCCGACATCAACGCCGTGGTGGCGGCGCACCCGACCATCATGAGCAAGCAGGTGATCGGCAAGTCCTACGAGGGCCGGGACCTGTTCGCGATCAAGATCAGCGACAACGTCGGCACCGACGAGGCCGAGCCGGAGGTGCTGTTCACCGCCCACCAGCACGCCCGGGAGCACCTCACCGTCGAGATGGCGCTCTACCTGCTGCACGAGTTCGGCGACAAGTACGCCACCGACAGCCGGATCGCGGGCGTGGTGAACAGCCGGGAGATCTGGATCGTGCCGGACATCAACCCGGACGGCGGCGAGTACGACATAGCCACCGGCAGCTACCGCAGCTGGCGCAAGAACCGGCAGCCCAACTCCGGCTCCAGCAACGTCGGTACCGACCAGAACCGGAACTGGAACTACAAGTTCGGCTGCTGCGGCGGCTCCTCCGGCTCCACCTCCAGCGAGACCTACCGGGGCCCCGCCGCGGAGTCCGCCAAGGAGGTCAAGGTGGTGGCCGACTTCGTCCGCACCCGGATCGTCGGCGGCAAGCAGCAGATCACCGCCGCGATCGACTTCCACACCTACAGCGAGCTGGTGCTCTGGCCGTTCGGCTGGACGTACAACGAGACCGCCACCGGGATGTCGGCCGACGAGTACAACACCTTCGCCACCTTCGGGAAGGCGATGGCCGCGACCAACGGCTACACCCCCGAGCAGTCCAGCGACCTGTACATCACCGACGGCACGATCGACGACTGGCTGTGGGGCTCGCAGCGGGTCTTCGCGTACACCTTCGAGATGTTCCCGGCCTCCGGCAACGGCGGCTTCTACCCGGCGGACGAGGTGATCGGCCGGGAGACCAGCCGCAACCGCGAGGCCGTGCTGAAGCTGCTGGAGACCGCGGACTGCATGTACCGCGCGATCGGCAAGCAGCAGCAGTACTGCGGCATCGCGTCCTGACCGGGACGCCCTGAACGCGCCCCGTCGGCCGGGCCTGCCCGGGTCCCGGCCGACGGGGCGTCAGAGCGCGGGGGCCTTCACGCCGTCGACGACCAGCCGGAGCGCCGCCGCGGACGGCGAGCCGGCCTCGGCGGTGTAGACCACCAGGGTCTGGTCCGGGTCGTCCGGCATCCGCATGGTCTCGTAGGAGAGGGTGAAGTCGCCCGCCGCCGGATGCCACATCGGGTAGCTGCCGTGCGTCTTCTCCCGGACCTCCAGGTCGGCCCAGAGCTCCTTGAACTCCGGGCTCTGCTCGGCCAGCCACTCGATGAAGTCGGTGTAGCCGGGGTCGCACTGGTGCCGCCCGAGGTCCATCCGCAGGATCGCCACCAGGTCACGGGCCTTGCACCCCCACTCCGCGAACCGGCCGCGCAGCCGCTCGTCGCAGAAGTGCAGCCAGGTCATGTTCCGCTGATCCCGGGTCAGCATCGCCAGGTCCACCAGCATCAGCGCGGCGAACGGCTCGTTCCAGGCCAGGATGTCCGTCCGCCGCCCGACCACCACCGCGGGCGTGTCCGGCATCGACTCCAGCAGCCGCCGCAGCCCGGGCCGGACCTGCTGCGCGGGCCGCGCACCGGTGACGTCCGGACGGACCAGGTGCAGCAGGTGCTGCCGCTCGGCCCGGTCCAGCCGGAGTGCGGTGGCCACCGCCTCGACCACCGCGTCCGAGACGTTCTCCGCCCGGCCCTGCTCGAACCGGACGTAGTAGTCCACGCTGACGCCGGCCAGCTGGGCCAGCTCCTCCCGGCGCAGGCCGGGCACCCGGCGCCGTTCGCCGTACTGCTGCAGGCCGGCGTCCTCCGGCTTCAGCCGGGCGCGTCGCGACCGCAGGAAGGTTCCGAGTTCCGCCTTGTTGCCCATGCCCTGATCCTAAGGTGGTTCCGCCAGACCCAGGTTCACCGGTTCCCAGGTGACGCGGAGCGCTGGGTAACCCGTGCGGGCCGGGCCAGGATGGGGAGCGAAACCGCAGGCCGGACCGAAGGGCACCTTTCCATGAGCACCACGACCGTCTCCGCGTACGCCGCCCCCGCGCCCAAGGCGCCGTTGGAGCGCGTGACCGTGCCGCGCCGGCCGGTGGGCGAGCACGACATCCTGATCGACATCAAGTACGCGGGCATCTGCCACTCCGACATCCACCAGGTCAACGAGGACTGGGGCCAGGCGCTGTTCCCGATGGTGCCCGGCCACGAGATCGCGGGCGTGGTGGCCGAGGTCGGCCCCGGCGTCACCCGGTACGCGGTCGGCGACCGGGTCGGCGTCGGCTGCTTCGTCGACTCCTGCCGGGAGTGCGACAACTGCCTGGCCGGGCAGGAGCAGTACTGCGCCAAGGGGATGTCCGCCACCTACCCGGAGGGCTCCGACGGACAGCCCGCCTACGGCGGCTACAGCACCCACATCGTGGTGGACGAGAACTACGTGCTGGGCATCCCCGAGGGCATCGGCCTGGCCGAGGCGGCCCCGCTGCTCTGCGCCGGGATCACCCTGTACTCGCCGCTCAGCCGCTGGGACGCGGGCCCGGGCCGGAAGGTCGCCATCGTCGGCCTGGGCGGCCTCGGCCACATGGGCGTCAAGATCGCCCACGCGATGGGCGCCGAGGTCACCGTGCTGAGCCAGTCGCTGCGCAAGCGGGAGGACGGCCTGCGGCTGGGCGCCGACCACTTCCACGCCACCGCCGACCCGGCCACCTTCACCGAGCTGGCCGGCACCTTCGACCTGATCGTCAACACCGTCTCGGCCGTCCTGCCGCTGGACGCCTACCTCGGCCTGCTGCGCACCGGCGGCACCCTGGTCAACGTCGGCGCCCCGGCCGACTCCGCCTCGGTGAACATGTTCTCCCTGATCAACGGCCGCAAGCAGCTGGCCGGTTCGATGATCGGCGGCATCCGGGAGACCCAGCAGATGCTGGACTTCTGCGCCGAGCACGGCCTGGGCTCCGAGATCGAGACGATCGGGGTGGAGCAGATCAACGAGGCGTACGAGCGGGTGCTGGCGGGCGACGTGCGCTACCGCTTCGTGATCGACACCTCGACGTTCTGACCGGTCCTCACTTGAGCAGTCTGGACAGCCGGCGGTCGGCCAGCACCCGGCCGCCGGTCTGACAGCTCGGGCAGTACTGCAGCGAGGACTCGGCGAAGTTCACCGAGCGCACGGTGTCCCCGCAGCGCGGGCAGCGCTCACCGGCCCGGCCGTGCACCGCCAGGCCCGCCTTCTTCTCCGCCTTGAGCGCGTCGGCGGTGGTGGCCCGGGCCCGCTCCAGCGCGGCGGTGAGCACCTGCCGGACGGCGGTGTGCAGCCGGCCGAGCTGCTCCCCGGTCAGCGCGGGCGCCAGCGCGTACGGGGAGAGCCTGGCCTCGTGCAGGATCTCGTCCGAGTAGGCGTTGCCGATGCCCGCGAGTACGGCCTGGTCGGTCAGGAAGGTCTTCAGCCGGTGGCGCTGCGCGGCCGCCAGGCCGGCCAGCCGCTCCCCGGTGAAGTCCGGGCCGAGCGGGTCGAGGCCGAGCCGCGCGACGCCGGGCACCAGCTGAGGGTCGGTCACCACGTAGGCGGCCAGCCGCTTGGTGGTGCCCTGCTCGGTGACGTCGAAGCCGGAGCCGTCGTCCAGCACCAGCCGCAGCGCCTGCGGACCGCGGCCCGGCCGGGCGCCGCCGGGACGGTCGGTGAACGAGGCGCGGTGCCGGATCCAGCCGGCCCGGGCCAGGTGCAGCACCAGGTGCGGACCGTCCCCGGCCAGCAGGTCGAGGAACTTCCCGTGCCGGGTCACCGAGCTGACGGGCTGTCCGTGCAGTGCCGTCACCGGTGGGTCGAAGGTCTTCAGCACCTGGATCGACAGCACGTCGACCCGCTGCACGGTCCGGCCTTCGCACGCCTCGGCGATCCGCTCGGCGAGCGCCTGGACTTCCGGCAATTCGGGCATAGTGCCCAGTCTAGGCGGAGCCCCCGGACGGTCGGCCGTCCAGAGTGCTGGCCAGCCGGGTGACGCCCTCGGTGATCTCGGCCAGGTTGCGCGGGGCGGCATAGCTCAGCCGCAGGTGCGGGGCGGGCGGCTCGGCGGCGAAGTACGGGCGGCCCGGCGTCACCGCGACCCCGTTGCGGTGGGCGGCGGCGGCCACCTCGCGGTCGTCGGCCCCGTCCGGGAGCCGCAGCCAGAGGTGGTAGCCGCCGTACGGGATCCGCTGGTCGAGCAGTTCGGGGCAGAGCCGGGCCAGCGCGTCCACCGCCGTCCGCCGACGCTCCGCCAGGGCGGTCGGGGTGTCCCGCAGTTGGCGGGCCCAGGCGGGGGAGCCGACCAGTTCGAGCGCGGTCTCCTGGAGCGGCCGGGGCACGAAGAAGCTGTCCACCGCCTGGACGGCGCGCAGCCGCTCGAAGGCGGGGCCGCGCGCGGTCACCGCACCGACCCGCAGGCTCGGCGAGGTGATCTTGGTCAGCGAGCGGACGTGCACCACCACCCCGTCCGGGTCGTCCGCCGCCAGCGTCGGGGGCAGCGGCGGTGCGTCGTCGTGCACCAGCATCCGGGCGAAGTCGTCCTCCACCACGAACGCGCCCGCCGCCCGGGCGATCCGCAGCACCTCGTGCCGCCGCTCGGCGGAGAGCACCGCCCCGGTCGGGTTGTGGAACAGCGGCTGGCAGACGAAGGCCCGGGCCCTGGTCGCGGCGAAGGCCTCGGCCAGCAGCCCGGTCCGTACGCCGTCCCGGTCCATCGGCACCGGGACCGGCCGCAGCCCGGCCGCCCGGGCCACCGCCAGGGTGCCCGGATAGGTGGGGGACTCCACCAGCACCGGCGCACCGGGCGCGACCAGGGAGCGCAGCGCGGTGCTCAGCGCGCTCTGCCCGCCCGCCGTGATCAGCACGTCCGAGGCGCTCAACGCACCGTCAGGGCCGCCGATCTCCCGGGCGAACCAGGCCCGCAGCTCGGTCAGACCCTCCACCGGCGGCCGGCCCCAGGCGCCCGGCCGCCGCCCGGCCCGGGCCAGTGCGGCGGCCAGCGCCCGCTCCGGCTGGAGCGAGGGGTGCAGGTAGCCGCTGTTCAGGTCCAGCACGTCCGGTGCCTGGACGGCGAGGGCGCCGAGCACCCCGGTGGCGTCGGTGCGCCGGTCCTGTCCGCCGGAGGTCTCGGCGCTGAGCGCGACCTCCTGCCAGGAGACGTCGCCGTGGCCCACGGCCGCCGCCCGCCGCCCGGCCCGGAAGACCCCGGCGCCGGGACGGGAGACCACCAGGCCCTCCGCGACCAGCGCGGCGATCGCCCGGGAGACCGTCACCGGGCTCACCTGGTGCCGCTCGATCAGGGCCCGGCTCGACGGCAGCTTCTCTCCTTCGGAGTAGCGGTTCACCTCGGCTCGAAGGATGGCGGCCAGCTCACCCACACTGCTACGCTCGGTCATGACAGCACACGATAGCGCTATTCGCCCGAGCACGATAGCGGTCAAGAGCGGGACGGTCCTCGCGGCACTGGGCGTGGTCTCCTTCTCGCTCAGCTTCCCGGCCACCGTCTGGTCGCTCGACGGCTTCGGCCCCTGGACCTCCACCGGCCTGCGCGGCCTGCTCGCCGCCGCCGTCGCGGCGCTCGCCCTGACGCTGGGCCGGGTCCCGGTGCCCGCCCGGCGGCACTGGCCCGGGCTGCTGGTGGTGGCCGGCGGCTGCGTGCTCGGCTTCCCGCTGCTCACCACGCTGGCGCTGCAGGTCTCCTCCACCGCGCACACCGCCGTGGTGATCGGGCTGCTGCCGCTGGCCACCGCGAGCTTCGCGGCGCTGCGCTCGGGCGCCCGCCCGTCCCGGACCTTCTGGTGCGCGGCGCTGGCCGGGGCCGCCGTGGTGATCGCCTTCGTGCTCCAGCAGAGCGGCGGGTCGCTGAGCCTGGCCGACCTCTACCTGGCCGGCGCGCTGCTGGTCTGCGCGGCCGGGTACGCGGAGGGCGGGCGGCTGGCCCGGCAGATGCCCGGCTGGCAGGTGATCGCCTGGGGCGTGCTGGCGGCGGCCCCGGTGCTGGCGGTGATCTCGGCCGTCGCGCTGGCCGCCGAACCGGTGCACCTGACGGTCCGTGCGCTGACCGGCCTGGCCTACATCGCGGCGGTCTCGCAGTTCGGCGGCTTCGTGCTCTGGTACCGGGGGATGGCCGCGATCGGCGTCCCGAAGGCCAGTCAGCTCCAGCTCGCCCAGCCGCTGCTGACCCTCGGCTGGGCGGTCCTGCTGCTCGGCGAGACCCCGGCTGCGGCCGCCCCGCTGGCCGCGGTCGGGGTGCTCGCCTGCATCGCCGTCACCCAGCGGGCGCGCAGCTGACCGGCAGGCGGAGCCGACCGCCTGCGGCCGGCCGGATGCCGCCGACTACTTGAGGCCGACCGACGCGCAGGCGGCGGCGTGCGCGTCGTCGCAGATCTCCTCGGCCTTGTACAGGCCGCCGGCCACCACCGTCTCGGCCACCTTGGCCTTGGTCACCACGATCGGGCTGAGCAGCATCGAGGGGATCTGCTCGCCGCCGCTCTCGGTGATCGAGGTGGCCACCGCGGTGATGCCGAGGCCCTTCAGCAGGTAGACCGCGATGCTGGCGGCGGCGTCCGCCTCCGGCTTGTACGGCTTGTAGATGGTGTACGCCTGCTCGCCCGTCAGCAGCCGCCGGACGGCGTCGATCGAGGCGTCCTGGCCGCCGACCGGCATGTTCTTGGCACCGGCCGACTTCAGGGTGGAGATGATCGAGGTGGCCATGCCGTCGTTGGCCGAGTAGACCGCCTGGAAGCCGTCCTTGCCCAGGCTCTGGATCGCCTCGGTGGTCTTCTGGGCGGCGGTCTCGGGCTTCCACTCGCCGGACTGCTCGTAGCCGATCCGCTTGACCTTGCCGTCCAGCACCTTGTGCGCGCCGGTCTTGAACATCGCGGCGTTCGGGTCCGACTCCGCCCCGTTGATCATCACCACGGTGGACTGGGCGGCCTTCGGGCCGAGCGCCTCCAGCAGGGCCTCGCCCTGGAGTTCGCCGGTGCGCTGGTTGTCGAAGGAGACGTACGCGGTCACCTTTCCGGCGGCCAGCCGGTCGTAGGCGATGACCTTCGCGCCCTTCTTGTTCGCCTGGTCCACCCACTCCGCCGTGACCTTGGAGTTCACCGGGTCGAGCAGGATCACCTTGACGCCCTTGGCCAGCAGCTGGTCGAACTGCTGGCGCTGCAGGGTCTCGTCGCCGTCGGCGTTGGCGTAGTCCACCGAGCACTTGGTGCACAGGGCGGTGATCGCCGACTCGATCAGGGGCTTGTCGAAGCTCTCGTACCGGGTGGACGAGCTGCGCTCGGGCAGCAGCAGGCCGACGGTCTTGCTGCCGGTCGCACCGGGGTCCGGTGTGCCGTCCTGGCCGCAGGCGGCGAGCGAGAGCGTCATCGACACGGCGACCGCGGCGAGGAGGGTGCGGCGCATTGCGTTCATGGTGGGTGGTGCCTCCCTGACTGCGTACCGCAGCTTTGCGGCAGCGGAGGGAGTCAAGCTGTCGATCCGATGTAACGTCAAGAATTTAACCATGCGGGGTGCTGAGGTGTGCCAATCGTTACTTTCTCGAATCCACCCGTCCCTTTGGTTGGTATATGCCAAAGGCCCGCCTTCAGAAGATGGCGGGCCTTTGCTGACTGTTCGTCATTTCTCCGTACGGACCACCAGGCAGACGGCGGCCACCACGATCGCGCCGCCCAGCACGATCGGCCAGCTGAGCGGCTCGGCCAGGATCAGCCAGCCGAGCAGCACGGCCACCACCGGGTTCACGTACGCGTAGGTGGCGACCAGCGGCAGCGGGGCGTTGTGCAGCAGCCAGGCGTACGCGGTGAAGGCGACCAGTGAGCCGAAGACGATCAGGGCGGCCAGCGCGAGCCAGGACCGGGTGGAGATGGCGGCGAGGTCGAGCGCCTGCGGTTCGCCCTTGATCGCGGCGACCGCCAGGCAGCCCAGTCCGCCGATGATCATCTCGTACGCGCTGGTGGCGAAGACGTTCTTCGGCATCGGCAGTCGGGAGGTCAGGAACGAGCCGCCGGCCCAGGACAGCGTCCCGATGATCACCAGCAGCAGGCCCACCAGTTCGACGTCACCGTTCAGGCCCGGCACGGTCAGCACCCCGAGCCCGAGCAGGCCGAGCAGCACCCCGACCAGGGTGGCGCCCGAGGTGCGCTGGCCGAAGCCCAGCCGCAGCAGCACCAGCCAGAGCGGCACCACGGCGATCACCAGCGCGGCCAGCCCGGACGGCACGTCCTGCTCGGCCAGCACCACCATGCCGTTGCCGCCGAGCAGCAGCATCAGCCCGACCAGCCCGGCCGAGGCGAGCTGGCGCGGGGTCACCTTCAGGGCGGACGGCCCCTGCCGCCAGGCCACCAGCCCGGCCAGGATCAGGCCGGCGGTGATGAACCGGGCGGCGGCGGAGAGGAACGGCGGCATGGTCTCGACCGCGATCCGGATGGCCAGGTAGGTCGACCCCCAGACCACGTAGACGATGCTGAGCGCGCCCCAGACGGCGGCCGAGGTCCGGCCGGTGGTGGCGGGGGCGGTGGTGGCAGGGCCGGTGGCGGCGGGGGCGGAGTCGCGGGGAAGGGCGGTCGGCCGGTTGGGCTGCCGAGACGTGGCGGTCATGTGTGTCTCCATGCTTTGGTGCTGTCAGTCGAATGGCACCACACCGGGGAGTCCGACGCGAGCGAGATTGCTGCCAACCCCGGTCGAGTTGCTGCCAGCGCGCCGGCGTCGGCCGACTGGCTGACCCTGCCGGTGGTGTCGCCCGGCTGCCGGGGGTGCCGGTGGTAGGCATGGACGGTCCGGTGGGAGGAGCGGCGTGGAGTGGTTCGCGGCACCCGAGTACTGGTGGGGACGGTTGGTGTTCCAACGGATGGTCGCCGCCGTGTACTTGCTCGGCTTCCTGGTGGCGGCCCGGCAGTTCCGCGCGCTGCTGGGCGAGCACGGCATGCTGCCGGTGCCCCGCTTCCTCGCCCGGACCGACTGGCGGCAGGCGCCGAGCCTGTTCCGGTTCCACTACTCGGACCGGGCGTTCGCCACCGCCGCCTGGTCCGGCGCCGCACTCGCCGCCGCGCTGCTGGCCGGTGCGGGCGAACTCGTCCCGCTCTGGGCCGCACTGCTCGGCTGGGGCGTGCTCTGGCTGCTCTACCTCTCGATCGTCAACGTCGGCCAGACCTGGTACGCCTTCGGCTGGGAGTCGCTGCTGCTGGAGGCCGGCGTGCTGGCCGGGCTGCTCGGCAACGGCGAGGTGGCGCCGCCGGTGACGGTGCTCTGGCTGCTGCGCTGGCTGCTGTTCCGGGTCGAGTTCGGCGCCGGGCTGATCAAACTGCGCGGCGACCGCTGCTGGCGCGAACTGACCTGCCTGCGCTACCACCACGAGACCCAGCCGATGCCCGGGCCGCTCAGCTGGTTCTTCCACCACCTGCCCGCCCCGCTGCACAAGGTGGAGGCGGCGGCCAACCACGTGGTCCAACTCCTGGTCCCGATCGGCCTGTTCCTGCCCCAGCCGGTGGCCGGCGGGTGCGCCGCGCTGATCGTGGCCACCCAGCTCTGGCTGGTCCTGTCCGGCAACTTCGCCTGGCTGAACTGGCTCACCATTGCGCTGGCCTGCTCGGTCCTCCCGTTCTCCGGGGGTACCAGGGCGGCCGGGCCGTGGTGGTACGTGTCCGGTGTGCTGGCGTTCACCCTGCTGGTGGTGGTGCTGAGTTACCGGCCGGCCCGCAACCTGCTCTCGTCCCGGCAGGTGATGAACCGTTCGTTCGACCGGCTGCACCTGGTCAACGCGTACGGGGCGTTCGGCTCGGTGAACCGGCTCCGGCTGGAGGTGGTGGTGCAGGGCACCTCCGACACCCGGGTGACCGGGCGGTCGGACTGGCAGGAGTACGGTTTCCACGGCAAGCCCGGCGACCTGCACCGGATTCCGCGTCAGTTCGCCCCGTACCACCTGCGGCTGGACTGGCTGATGTGGTTCGCCGGGATCTCCCCGGCGTACGCCCGGCCCTGGTTCCGCCCGTTCGTCCACCGACTGCTCGCCGGGGACCGGGACACCCTCCGCCTGCTCCGGCACAACCCCTTCCCGGACGCGCCGCCCCGGTACGTCCGAGCGCTGCTCTACCGTTATCGCTTCACCGACTGGCGCACCCTGCGCGCGACCGGCGCGTGGTGGGAACGCACGCTGGTGCGCGAGTACCTGCCACCGGTCCGACTGTCCGACTTCCGCCCCTCCGTCCGAGGTGATCCCCGGTGAGCAGCCAACCGGTACGACCGGCGCGCCGTGCCCGAACCCGACCGGGTGCGTGCAGGCCTCGAACGCCCACCCGTATCCTGGGCGTCCGCACTGGGCGCCTCGCTCGTCCCGCCCGTGCCGGCGGACCACACCGCCGCCACCGCCCCCTGTCCGCCCAGCCACGAACCGGACTTCACACATGACCGTGAACTACCTGAACGACGCCGACAACCCGGCGGTGGACGCAAACTCCTCCTCGGTGGGTGACCCGCGCGAGGACCTCGGCCGTTATGCCGAGTTGGGCGGTTTCACCCTGACCGCCGACGCCAACCCCTGGTACGCCGCGCAGGCCGTCGCCACCTCCGAGGACGCCCGCGCCGCCTCCACCGCCCTGGCCGAGCTCCGCAGCCACGACCTGATCGCCACCCGCGACCGGCTCACCACCCTGCTCGGCGGGACGGCCGCCCCCGCGACCCTCGCCGAGCTCACCCGCCTGACCGCCATCCTCCAGCGCGCCCAGGGCACTTCCGCCGCCCTGCGCGGCGAGGTCTACGACGCCGACCTGGCCGCGCTGACGGCGGCGCTCGCCCCGGCGCGCTGGCGGCGTGAGCAGGGCGTGAAGCTTCCCTGGGGGCGCAGGCGCGCGCTGCGCGCCGAGGCCAAGAGCTTCGCGCTCGACGGGCGCACCCGCCGGGCCGAGCTGCTCGACGCAGTCCGGGCCGCCGCCACCACCCAGGCCGACTGGGCCGCCGCCGGTGCTGCCACCCGTCCGGTGCAGGTGACCGACACCGCCGGCCTCACCGCCACCGCCCAGGCCGTCGAGGAGCTCGGCCAGGCGGTCCGGGCGCTCTCCGCCCTGCTGCCCGGCCAGACCCTCGACACCCTGCCGCTGGCCGAACTCGCCGAACTGGTCGACCGCCTGGCCGCCGACGAGGGCACCCTCTACCGGCTGTCCGCGCTCCGTGCGCTGCGCACCGCCCTGACGGACGGCGGGCTCGGTGAGCTGCTGGACGAGCTGGCGGCGCGTCAGGCCGACCGCGACGCGGCGCTCGCCGCGTACGACCGGCTGCACGGCAACGCCACCGAGGAGGCGGCGATCCAGGCGCTGGCGGCGGGGCCGCGCGAGCCCGAGGCCGAGCCCGAGGTGGTCGAGGTCGAGGCTGTCGTTGAGCCCGAGCCCGAGGCCGAGGTCACGCCGGAGCCCGAGGTCGAGCCCGAGCCCGTCGTCGAGGCTGTCATTGAGCCCGTGGTTGAGGCCGAGCCGGAGCCCGAGGTTGAGCCCGAGGCCGCGCCCGTGGTTGAGGCTGTCGCTGAGCCCGAGGTTGAGCCCGAGGCCGAGCCCGTTGTCGAGGCTGTCGTTGAGCCCGTGGTCGAGGTCGTGGTTGAGGCCGAGCCCGTCGTCGAGGCTGTCGTTGAGCCCGAGGTCGAGGTCGCGCCGGAGGCCGTCGTCGAGCCCGTCGTCGAGGTCGAGCCCGAGGTTGTCGCGGAGCCGCAGCCCGAGCCGGTGGTGGCCGAAATCGCCGTTGCCGAGCCCGAGTTGGCGGCGGAGCCGCTGACCCCGGCCCCGGCGGCCGAGGAGTCGAAGCGGGCGCGTCGCCCGAAGAAGCCGGCCGTCACGGCCGGCCGCGCCGTGACCGCGTACGAGCCCGCCGAACTGACCGCACTGGTGCGGTGGATCGACAGCGACGGCACCGAGCGCAGCGAGGACGAGCTGCTCCGGGCCGCCGTGAAGGAGCTCGGCTTCTCCCGGGTCGGCCCCCGCCTCAAGGAGGCGCTCGCCCCGGCCGTGGCCGAGGCCCGCGCCTGAGCAGCGGCACCGGCCCACCACGGAGGCGCCCCCGGACCGTCGGTCCGGGGGCGCCTCCGTCCGTGCCGGGGTCAGCGAGCTGCGCGCCCGGCCCAGACCGGGCTGTCGAAGTAGTGGTTGTCGAAATGCTGACCCGACTCCTTGATCTCCTGCACGCTCGCCTCGCCCTTGTTCACCCGGTCGAGCAGGCGGTAGTAGTCGAAGCGGTCCATCCCGGGGGTGAAGAGCACCAGCACGTCGGCGGTCGAGTCCGCCGCCGGGCCGAACGCGTGCGGGGTGCCGGGCGGCACGGCGAGGAAGTCGCCGGCCCCGAGGGTCTCGATCCGGTCGCCGATCAGGACGTCCAACTGCCCGTCCAGGCCGAAGAAGAACTCGGTGGCCCGGGTGTGGAAGTGCGGCGGCGCGCCGATCGCACCCTTCTCGAAGGTGGCCCGGTTGCTGGTGACCTTGCCGCCGGTCCGGGCGGAGTCGGCGAACAGGGTGATCAGGCTGCCCGGTGCGTCCGCCAGCACCTCGGCCTCGGCGGCGCGGACCAGGACGACATCGTGAGCGTTGGACATGGTGCGTTCCCCTCGAACTGCTGTGCTTGCCTTGACATCTCAAATTCTATGAAGCCAACGGCCCGTCAGATCGGTGCATTCGACTGCCATTTCCTTGGGCCAATTCGGCGCCGGCCGGTTGCCCGTACACTTCCGCCCATGGACGCCACACCCGAGCAGCTCGAACGCATCCGCAGCCTCGCCGCCGGGAGCTACCTGCTGGTGACCACCTACAAGAAGGACGGCACCCCCGTCCCGACCCCGGTCTGGGTCGTGCGCGACGGCAACGCCCTCGGCATCTGGACCGTCACCGACTCCTGGAAGGTCAAGCGGATCCGCAACCGCGCCGACGTCCTGGTCGGCCCCTGCGACCTGCGCGGCAACCCCACCGGTGACTCCGTCCCGGCCACCGCCGAGCTGCTCGCTCCCGAGCAGACCGCCGCCTACCGGACCCTGCTCCGCCGCAAGTACGGCCTGCTCGGCGTGGTCACCCTGCTCGGCAGCAAGCTCCGCCGCGGCGACCGCGGCACCATCGGCATCCGCATCGTCCTGGCGGACTGAACCGCCGGCTCCGGCCCTCAACGGCTCGGCTGGATCATCTTCCGCCCTGCGGTGCTCCCGCCGTCCACGGCGACCGAGCTGCCGGTCAGGTAGGGGAAGTCGTCGGAGGCCAGGCCCAGCACGGCGCGCGCGATCTCGTCCGGCTCGGCCATCCGCTCCAGGCCGTCGACGTTGAGCGGTCCCCAGGCCTGCTTGTACGCGGCCCAGCCCGCGTCCGGGATGCCCGGCGGGCGGACGAAGGCGGTGTCCGTGGTCCCCGGCAGGATGGCGTTGATCCGGATGCCCTTGGTGCCGTAGGCGAGTGCGGCCGCCTTCACCACGCCCTGCACGGCCCGCTTGCTGGCGCTGTACGCGGCCCCGTTCGGCCGGGCCTGTTCGGCCGCCGACGAGGAGGTGCAGAGGATGACGCCCCGTCCGGCCGTGAGCATGTACGGGATCTGGTACTTGAGGGCCAGGAACACCCCCCTGGCGTTGGTGTTCTGGACGTCGTCCCACTCCTCGACGGTCAGCTCGTGCGGCAGCTTGCCGTTGCCGATGCCCGCGTTGTTGAAGGCGATGTCGAGGCCGCCGTAGCGGCTCGCGACCCGGTCCACGAAGCTCCGCACCTGGTCGGCCACCCGGACGTCGGCCTGGATGTACGAGGCCTCGCCGCCCGCCTCCCTGATCTCCCGCTCCACCTGGCGGCCCGCCTCCGCCCGCCGGCCGCAGAACCCGACCCGGGCGCCCTCGGCGGCGAAGGCGATTGCGGCCGCCCGGCCGATGCCGGAGGTGGCGCCGGTGATGATCACGGACTTCCCCTCGAACCGCCGGGCCTGCGGATGCACCCGGCCCTTCGCCTCGGCGGCGGGCGCGGCCGCCCCGAGGACGGCTCCCGCCACGCCCAGCGCGGCGGCGCCGCCGAGCAGTGCCCGCCGGCCCAGTGCGGTGCGGGTCCCGCTGTCCTGGCCGGTCGTGTTCGTGTTCGTGTTCGTTTCCATGGCCCCACGCTCGCACCGCGGCCGGGACGCCCGCTTCCTGCCGGCGGCCGGACCCGGCGGCCGGTGGGAGGAGGCGGCCCTCCTCCCGCGGCAGGAGCCGACGGGCCCGAACTGCCGCCTAGGGTGGGCTCCGTGAACCGACCGTGGCTCGATCTCGTCTTCAGCCGCCGTGCTGCCGCCGTGCGCATCCTGGTGATCGCCGGGGCCCTGGTCGGCGACCTGCTGCTGGTCCAACAGCCCACCGGGGCCCGGGACTGGGGCTTCGCCGGTGCCGGTCTGGTGCTGTGCCTGGCGGCAGGCAGCCGGCCGCTGGCGGCGCTGGGTGCGCAGGCGGTGCTGCTGGTGGTCGCGCACGGCGCCGGCGCGGGCATCGTCCCGACCCTGAAGGTGCTCGCCGCCGTCACGCTGTTCGAGCTGGCCGTCCGGCGGTCGGGGCGCAGCCCGGTGGCGGGTGCCGCCGTGCTCGCCTGCGCGGTGGTGGCGAACCGGCTCCCCGACCTGCCCGGTGAACTGCCCTCGGTGCTCTACAAGGCGGGCATCGTGGCCGGCCTGCCGCTCCTGCTGGGCGAGTACGTGCGGGTGACCCGGGAGCACGCGCGGCAGCAGGAACTCCGGTCCGAGCAACGGCTGCTGGCTGCCAGGGCGGCCGAACGGGCCACCATCGCGCGGGAGTTGCACGACCTGGTGGCGCACCACGTCTCGTCCATGGTGCTGCGGGTCGGCGTGGCCCGGCACGTCATCCCCGCCGCCTCGGCCACCAGCGGCGGCGACCCCCGGATCGCCGAGGTCCTCGACGACCTGCACGCCAGCGGCAGTGCGGCGCTGGCCGACCTGCGCCGCCTGGTGGCCGTGCTCCGCGATCCGGACGGCACCGGCCCCGCCACCGGTTCGCTGGCCGCCCCCGGGGCGCTGCCCGCCGCGCTGGACTCGGTGGTGGAGCGCAGCCGGGGCACCGGACTGACCGTCAGCGCGGGCATCGACGCGGGGCTCGCGCAGCTCGACCCGGTGCGCGGGCTGGCCGTGCTCCGGCTGGCGCAGGAGGGCCTGGCCAACGCGGCCAAGCACGCCGGGCCCGGCGCCCGGGCCGAGCTCAGGGTGGCGGTGGGCGGCGACGGCACCGTCCGCCTGACCATCCGTGACGACGGCGCCGGTGGCGCCGCGCCGCCCGCGCCGGGCCCGGCCGGTCACGGGCTGATCGGCATGCACGAGCGGGTGGACCTGCTCGGCGGCCGACTGGACGCGGGCCCCGCCCCCGGCCGGGGCTGGCTGCTCAGCGCCGAACTCCCTTCCCCCTCGCGTACCTTGGAGCCCCAGGCATGATCGGTGTCCTCGTCGTCGACGACCAGCAGCTGGTCCGGATGGGGCTGCGGATGCTGTTCGAGCAGGCCCCCGACATCGAGATCCTCGGGGAGGCGGACAACGGCGCGGAGGGCGTCCGGCTGGCCGGACTCCTGCAGCCCGATGTGGTCCTGATGGACCTGCGGATGCCCGGCACCGACGGCATCACCGCCACCCGCCGCATCCTCGCCGCCCGGCCGGATGCCCGGGTGGTCGCCCTCACCACCTTCGACGACGACGACCACCTGTACCCCGCCCTGGAGGCTGGGGCCTGCGGCTTCCTGGTGAAGGACACCCCGCCGCCCGAGCTGCTCGACGCCGTGCGCCGGACCGCCGAGGGGGAGGCCGCCTTCAGCCGGGCCGCCCTGGACCGCCTGGTCACCCGGGCCGTCCGCACCCGCACCGCACCGGGAGCGGTACCGGGAGTCGCCCCCGAGGCGCCGCTCGCCGCCGTGACCCCGCGCGAGCGCGAGGTGCTCGGCCTGCTCGGCGCGGGCCTGTCCAACCAGGAGATCGCCGACCGCCTGCACTTGGGGGTCACCACCGTGAAGACCCATGTGGCCGGCCTGATGGCCAAGACCGGCCAGGACAACCGGATCCGCCTCGCCGTGCTGGCCGTCCGCACCGGCGTCACCCGCGACTGACCCGGCCCGGACCGGCTGTCGGTCCGCCGCACGGCAGGCCTACCTGACGAAGTGTTCGACCGGGGGCCTTCCCGGGATGGGGGTGCGTTCATGTGCCGGCCCTAGCTTGGCGACGCCCGGGTGAACCGGGCCCGCGCAAGGCGTGAAGGCCGCGCGCGCCAAGACGCTTCGAGGAGACATCGCTCAATGCGACGCAGCCTTTGGCAGACCTCCGCCGTGCTCGCCGCGGTCGGGGCGCTGGTCGGTGGCACCGCCACCGCCGCCAGCTCCGACTCGTACGAGAGCCGGGACCGCGACCGTGACCGGGTCAACAACGTGATCTACCTGCTCGGTGACGGCATGGGGCGCACCCACGTCACCGCCGGCCGGGACCGCTTCTACGGTGCGGGCGGCAAGCTGGCGATGGAGAAGCTGCCGTACACCGGTGCCGTCGCCACCTACGCGGTGGAGAAGGGCAGCGACAAGCCCGCCCTGGTCACCGACTCGGCCAGCTCGGCCACCGCGTGGTCCTCCGGCGTGAAGACCTACAACGCCGCGCTGGGCGTCGACTCCTACGAGAAGCGGGTCGTGACGCTGATGGAGCAGGCCCACGCGGCCGGCTTCGCCACGGGCAACGTCTCCACCGCGGAGATCACCGACGCCACCCCGGCCGGGCAGTTCAGCCACGCGCTGCTGCGCGGCTGCCAGGGCCCGGTCTACTCCGACGCCGCCTGCCTGCCGAAGAACGCCGACGGCAGCTACGAGGCCAAGCCCTCCGACACCACGCTGATCACGCCGATCGCCGAGCAGATCGCCCGCAACGGCACGGCGGACGTCATCCTCGGCGGCGGCCTGGCCCGGTTCGAGCCGGACGACCAGAAGGCCCTCCAGGCCCAGGGCTACCAGGTGCTGGGCAGCTTCGGCGACGCCGCGCTGCCGGCCCAGACCGCGGCCAGCCAGAAGGTCGCCACCAAGGCCGACCTGGACGCCGCCAAGGGCAAGAAGGTCGTCGGCCTCTTCAACCGGGGCAACCTGACGGTCGAGCAGGCCAAGGCCGCGCTGCCCGCCGGTGCGCCGCAGAAGCTGGAGCCGACGCTCGCGGAGATGACCCGCAAGTCGATCTCGCTGCTGAACGACCGCCGCGGCTCCAAGGGCTTCGTGCTCCAGGTCGAGGGCGCCCAGATCGACAAGCGCTCGCACGCCAACGACGCCGACCAGACGCTCGGTGAGATCAAGGCCTTCGACGACGCGGTGGCCGCCGCGGTCGAGTTCGCCAAGAAGGACGGCCACACCCTGGTGATCGTCACGGCGGACCACGAGTGCGCCGGCTTCAACATCATCGAGAAGGGCAGCTTCACCAACGCCGAGGCCGCCGCGCCGCCGGTCAACAGCGACGCTGGCAACACCGCGAACAACAGCACCCCGGCCCGCTCCGCCGGTGCGAACGTCAAGGACCCGGCCCGCTCCAGCGGCATCGTCAACGGCGCCGGCTCGCAGGACCCGAAGAACTTCGCCCCGGCCACCTTCCGCACCCCGGACGACGCGGCCGGTGTGAAGGACGGCAGCCCCGAGGCCAGCCTGTGGCTGACCTACCTGTCCGGCAACCACACCGGTGCGGACGTGCCGATCTTCGCGTACGGCCCGGGTGGCCAGGACTTCGCGGCCAGCCAGCAGAACACCGAGCTCTACACCAAGATGTACCGCGCCCTCTTCCGCAAGGCGCCCCACCAGCACTGACCCGCTGGGCAGTTGTCGAAAGCCGGGGCCGGGAGGAGCATCCTCCCGGCCCCGCACCCGCCTCAGGAGTTGGCCATGAACACCCTCACCCGCGCCGCCGCGCTCGCCGCCCTGGCCCTGACCCTCGCGGTCGGCTGCTCGGGCCCGTCGGACCGCGACAGCGGCCCGGTGGAGCTGCCCTCAGTGGCCGCCGCGTCGCTGCCCGCCCCGCGCGAGGCACCCGCCCCGGCGCCGGTGCTCGCCCGCCCGGCCGCCGCCGGTGAAGTGCGGCTGGAGGAAGGCCCGTTCACCGACCGGGTCAAGTTCAGCGGCCTGGCCCTGAACGGGAAGGCCGGCGCCGTCACCGGGCACCTCGCCATCACCTCGGACGTCAGCGACCTGCTCGCGCTGGAGCTGCGGGCCGCCTTCTACGACGCGGGCGGCCGCCTGCTGGGCTCCGGCAGCTTCCACTACCAGGAGGAGGAGACCGCGGGCGTCAGCCAGGGCGAACGCCGGGCCGAGGGCGAGGGGATCGACTTCACCGTGCCCGCCACCGGTGTCGGCGGGACGCCGGCCAGCGCGGTGCTCTCGGTGCCGGTCCTGGTCAACGAGTAGCGGCTCGGCCGACGCTCCGTCAGGAACGGACGAACGGCGCCAGCACGGCCGCCAGGTCGGCCGGGCTGCCGAAGACCTCCAGTCGGTCCGGGGAACGCCGCCGCCAGAGCAGGAGCAGCAGGTCGGAGGCGGAGCCCCGGACCGCGACCGCGCCCTTGGCGTGCTCGGTGGTGACCTCCCAGGCGCCGTCCACGGCGCGCAGCAGCCACTCGCCGGGACCGTCGGTGGCGTGCAGGTGCAGGCCGGCGGCGGGGAAGTCGGCGGTGGGCGCACCGGAGACGAACAGCCGCAGGAACTCGTCGATGCCGTCGGCCGCGAGTGCGCGCTCGATCGGCTCCTCCCGGCCGACGGCCTCCAGCGCGTCCCAGCCGTGGACGGCGGTCTCCTGGGCCACCCGGCGCTGGATGAAGCCGACGTCCTTCTGCGCGGCCCAGGTCCAGCGCGGCAGGTCCGGGTCCAGCCGCTCCAGGGTGGCGGCGCACCGCTCGACCCCCTCGAGGAACCAGTCGGCCAGCTCGGCGTCGCCGGGCCGGTCCGCGGGCTTCTCACCGGCCGGGTCGGTGACGGAGCCGTCGGCGATCCCGGTCCAGAACCGGTGCACCCGGCTGGTGTGCCAGAGCAGTTCGGCGACGTCCCAGTCGGGGCAGCCGGTCACCCGGGCGGTCGGGTCGACGGCGGCCGCCGCCATCCGGGCGCCGTCGCGGCGCAGTGCTGATGCATAGTCAGTTCGGTCCACAGGCCCGACCCTAACCGCCCGGCCGACGGGGCGGCGACGGCGTTTCGTAGGCTTCCCCGCATGCGAGATTTTGTGGCGGGGCTCGGCTACCTGCTCAAGGGTCAGAAGTGGGTGGCGCGGCACGGGCGCTGGTGGGGCTTCGGGATGATCCCGGCGCTGATCGCCCTGGTGGTCTACGTGGCGGCCCTGGCCGCCCTGGTGGTCTGGTCGGCGGACGTGGCCGACTGGGCCACCCCGTTCGCGGACGACTGGGGCTCGCCCTGGCAGGGCCTGGTCCGGGGTGCGGTGCTGGTGGCCCTGATCGGCGGCAGCGCGGCCCTCTCGGTGGTGACCTTCACGGCGGTGACGCTGCTGATCGGGCAGCCGTTCTACGAGTCGCTGTGCGAGAAGGTGGACGAGACCGAGGGCGGCGCCCCGGCCAAGCCGGAGATCCCGCTCTGGCGGGAGCTGCTGGTCTCGGCCCGGGACAGCCTGTACGTGCTGCTGCGGGTGCTGGCGTTCGGGATCCTGCTCTTCCTCTGCGGCTTCGTCCCGGTGGTCGGCCAGACCGTGGTGCCGGTGGTCGCGCTGGCCGTCTCCGGCTACTTCATGGTGGCCGAGCTGAGCGCCGTCGCACTCCAGCGGCGCGGCATCCCGCAGCGGGAGCGGCTGCGGCTGCTGCGCCGGCGGCTGGGGCTGGCGCTCGGGTTCGGGATGCCGCTGATGCTGCTGTTCCTGGTCCCGTTCGTCACCGTGCTGGCGATGCCCGGCGCGGTCGCGGGCGCCACCCTGCTGGCGCGCGACCTGGTGCCGGTCGAGGAGAGCGAGGAGCCCGAGGAGCGGGCGGACGAAGAAGAAGCGGAATTGCCCTATCAGTAGGTAAATATGAGATACCGGTGGGAATTTGACTTTCCGTCCGAAGCTGCACGATAACTGCCGACATGAGCGCAACGGCGGATATCGGTTCGCGGCGGACGGACACCGGACTTCCCACCGGCATCGACCTGGCAGACCCGGAGTTCTGGCGGCTCCCGCTGCCGGATCGGGCCGCCGCGTTCGCCCGGCTGCGCTCGCTCGGCGGCCCGGTGTACTTCACCGACCTGCGCACCGGGAAGGGCTTCCACGCGCTGGTCCGGCACGCCGACGTGGTCGCCGCCAGCCGGACGCCCGAGGTGTTCATCAGCGGCCCCGGCGTCACCACGCCCGAACCGGCGCGCTGGGTACGGACGTTGTTCGGCGACTCGATGGTCAACCTGGACGACCCCCGGCACGCCGATCTGCGCCGGATCGTCTCCCGCGCCTTCACGCCGCGGCTGATCGCCCGGGTCGAGGACGACATCCGGGCGGTGGCCCGGGAGCTGGTGGACCAGGTGATCGCCGACCGGCCGGCCGACTTCGTCAGCGCGGTGGCGGCCGAACTGCCCTATCGGGTGATCTGCAACATGATGGGCATCCCCGAGCCGCAGCGGAACCGCATCCTGGCCCAGATCAACCACGCCTCGGAGCACACCGGGGTGGCCCGCAGCCGGCTCCGGATCCCCGGCAAGGGGCTGCGGGCGCTGGCCCGGATGCAGGGCGTGATCGCCGCCCTCGGCCGGGAGCGCCGCCGCCGCCCCGCCGACGACCTGATCTCCGCCCTGGTCACCGCCGACGTGGACGGCCGCCGGCTCAACTCCCGCGACCTGGGCGCCTTCTTCTCGCTGCTGCTGGTCGCCGGGGTGGAGACCACCCGCAACGCGCTCGCGCACGGCCTGCACCTGCTGACCGAGCACCCCGAGCAGCGCGCACTGCTGCTCTCCGACCTGGACGCCCACCTGGGCGGCGCGGTCGAGGAGATGGTCCGGTACTCCACCCCGATCATCCAGTTCCGCCGCACCGTCGCCGCCGACCACCGGCTCAACGGCACCCAGCTGGCCAAGGGCGAGAAGGTGGTGCTGTTCTTCGGCTCCGCCAACCGGGACGAGGCCGTCTTCACCGACCCGGACGCGTTCGACATCACCCGCTCGCCCAATCCGCACCTCGGATTCGGCGGCGGCGGGCCGCACTTCTGCCTGGGGGCCTATCTGGCCCGGCAGGAGATGAAGGTGCTCTTCCGCGAACTCCTCACCCGGCTCCCGGAGATCCGCTCGATCGGCGAGCCCGAGCTGATCCACTCCAACTTCGACAACCGGGTGAAGGCGCTGCGCTTCGGTTACTGAGCGGGCGCGGCCGCAGCCCCGGCCCGGTCGACAAGCGGCGGACCGTACGGTTCGGCGGCCGCCGTTGTCCGTTCCGGCGGGAGGCGCGGAGCGGGGGCGGGTTCTAGCGTTCCGGGACACCCAGACGAGAGGCGGGCCCCGGGATGAACGAGTGGCTGATCCATGACTACCGCGAGGACGATCTGGCGGCGGTGGTGCACCTGATCGACACCACGGCCGAGCTGGGGCAGGAGTCGGTGTTCTCGCTGGCGGAGTGCATCACGGCGCTGACCTCCCGTCAGCCCGCCGTGGTGGCGGTCAGCCAGGGGGTGCCGATCGGTGCGGCGCTGGCCCACCTGGCGGGGGACCGGGCCTGGGTGATGCGGATCGCGATCGCCCCGGCCTGGCGCGGCCGGGGCCTGGCCAGCGGCCTGCTGCGGGAGCTGGAGCGGAGGCTGCTGGAGCGGCGGGTGCGGCGGATCGCGTACGTGCTGCCGGAGGAGGAGCTGCTCGGCGAGGGGCTGCGGAACGCCGGGTACACCCGGCGGCCGGCCGTGGCGTACTTCGAGAAGGCCGAACCGCCGACCGGGCCAGGCGGCAACGTGCTGGAGGAGCTGGGCGGGCGGCTGCTGCCCGGCGACCTGTGGGCCAAGGTGGCCGGGATGGCGGCGGAGAAGAACCTGATCGAGCGCCGGGTGGTGCAGCCGCTGGCCGAGCCGGAGCGGGCGGCCAGGCACGGGGTCCGGCCGCCCCGGGCGATCGCGCTGTTCGGCCCGCCCGGCACCGGCAAGACCACCTTCGCCCGGGCGGTCGCCTCCCGGCTGGGCTGGCCGTTCGTCGAGCTGCTGCCGTCCCGGCTGGCCGACGAGGGGAACCTGGCGGCGGCGCTGCGGACGGCCTTCGGCCGGATCGCCGAGCTGGAGCGGGTGCTGGTCTTCATCGACGAGGTGGAGGAGATCGCGCCGGTCCGGGGCGAGGGGGTGCAGTCGGGGCTGCACGGGGTGACCAACGAACTGCTCAAGCTGATCCCGGGCTTCCGGGAGGGCGAGGAGCGGCTGCTGGTGTGCGCGACCAACTCGATCCGCTCGCTCGACCCGGCCTTCCTGCGGCACGGCAGGTTCGACTACCTGATCCCGATCGGCACCCCCGACCCGGTGGCCCGGGAGGCGATCTGGTCCCGCTACGCCGAGGGCCGGGCCGGGGTCGAGCTGGACCGCCTGGTCGAGCAGAGCGAGCTGTTCACCCCGGCCGACATCGAGCACGCCGCCCGCAGCGCGGCCCAGGCCGCCTTCGAACGGGACCTGGCGGGCGACGCCCCGGCCGGCGCCACCACGGGGGACTACCTGACCGCGATCGGCCAGTGCCGCCCGACCGTCACACCCGCGATGATCGAGGACTTCACCGCCGACATCACCTCGCACGCACGGGTCTAGGCCCCTCAGCCCGGGTGGACCCCGACCGCGTCCCGGATCTGCTCGCCCAGGCCGCCGTCGCGGCGGGCGCAGTTGGCGCAGCAGAAGAACTTGCCGGAGACCTCGACGCCGTGGCCGACGATCCGGACCTGGCAGTACTCGCAGCGCGGCGCCAGCTTCTCCATCGCGCACTCGAAGCTGTCGAAGGTGTAGGTGTCGCCGGTGATCGTCCGGATCTCGAAGGCCAGCCAGTAGTCGTTTCCGCAGACCGCGCAGACTGCCATGGGGACGCTCCGTCTCTCAGCGGGGAGCCCGGCCGGGCTCGGCCGGGCTGTCTCCAATCTCCGGGCGCAGGCCTGGCCCGGCAATCGGCACGCCGCCGAACGGATACTGGAGGCAGACGGCTCGGAGGTGGTCGAGATGATCGTCCGGATCTGGGAGGCGCAGGTGTCGCCCCGGCGGGAGGAGGAGTTCTGCACCAGGCTGTGCGACGAGGTGCTCGCCGTGCTGTGGGACACCGACGGCTTCGAGGGGGCCGAGCTGCTCAGGTCGGCGTCCGAGGCGGACCACCGGGTGCTGCTGCTGACCCGCTGGCGGGACGAGGCGGCGGTGCGGGCGTACGCCGGGCCGATGTGGCGGATCAGGCCGGTCTGGGCGGAGGGCGAGTTCGGCTACCTGGAGCACCCGCCGACCGTCGCGCACTTCCTGCCGACCACGCTTCAGCGGGAGCGGACCGCGCCGGTCGGCAGCCCCTGATCGGCCTTCACCTGCTTCATCGTCAGGTGCGAGTTCACCTGGGCGATCCCGGGCAGCCCGGACAGCACGTCGGTGATGAAGCGCTCGTACGCCGCGATGTCGGCCACCGCGATCCGCAGCAGGTAGTCCGGGTCGCCGAACAGGCGGTGCGCCTCGACCACCTCGGGCAGCGCGGCGACCTGCTGCTCGAAGGCGGCCACCGTGGCCTTGTCCTCGTGCCGCATCACGATGGTGACGAAGGGCTGGAAGCCCCGGTCCAGCGCCGCGCCGTCGAGCAGGGCGCGGTAGCCGCGGATCACCCCGTCCTGCTCCAGCTGCCGGACCCGGCGCAGGCAGGGCGAGGGGGTCAGGTCCACCCGGGCGGCCAGTTCGGCGTTGGTGAGGCGGCCGTCCTGCTGGAGCTCGTGCAGGATTCTGCGGTCGATTCGGTCCATGGCGCAATATTGTGCCACTCCACTGCCCTGACCTGCACGAACCGGTCATCGGCTGCCGGGCCGTTCCGCCTACCTTCGGAGCCATGGCACCGCACACCCTGCTGCTCTTCCTCGGCGTGGACCTCCTGCTGGTCCTGACCCCCGGCCCCGACTGGCTCTACATCGCCGCCCGCGGCCTGGGCCAGGGCCGCCGGGCCGGCCTGCTCGCGGTGGCCGGGGTCTGCGCCGGGTACGCGGTGCACACCGCACTCTCCTCGGCCGGGCTGGCCGCCGCGCTGCGGGCGGTGCCCGCCGTGCTGCCCGCGCTGCGCTGGGCCGGGGCGGCGTACCTGGCGGTGCTCGCCGTCACGATGCTGATCGGCCTGCGCCGGTCCGGCGGCGAACTGCCGCCCGCACCAAGGCAGTCGACCGGGACGGTGCTGCGGCAGAGCATGCTCACCGCGCTGCTCAACCCGAAGGGCCTGCTGCTCTACCTGGCGCTGGTGCCGCAGTTCGTCGACCCGGGCAGCGGCGTTCCGGTCGGCGGGCAGGTGCTCGTGCTGGGCAGCCTCAACGTGCTCTGCTGCGCGGCGGTGTACGGCGCGGTCGCGGTGGCGGCGGCCCGGCTCGGCGGGTCGATGTCCAACACGCCGACCGCCGCGCGCAGGCTGACGGCCGTCTCGGCGGTGCTCCTGCTGCTGGTGGCCGGGGCGACCGCGACGGCCTGACCGGGGGCGCGCACGGCTCCGCGGGAGTGCTCCGGCACGACCGTTGACGGGCCGTCACCGCACTGGCACGCTCGGAGACGGCCAGGGGGGAGCCCGGCCGTGTCCCGCACACCACCGGTACCAGGGGGCCTGATGAGCACTGCCAGTTCCGGAACCGCCAACAGCTGCCGACTCGAGTACGACCTGACCTTCATCGGGGCGGCCGGACTCAACGGCCGGATCGACACCGAGTCGCACCAGAAACTGGTCAACAGCTACTACCACGGGCTCGCCGAGCCGACCGGCACCACGCTCGGCGGGTTCCGGCACGACCTGGACGCCGAGAAGCAGGCGATGAACATCCTCGCCAACCGGATCTACGCCCACCTCGGCTGCGCCAGCGACGACGACTACCGGGCCAGGATCGGCCGGGTCCGCCGCGGGCTGGTGACGCTGTTCTCCAGCTTCGGCCCCTGTCACTCCTGCCGGGAGGTGCTCCGGCAGCTGCGGCACGACTTCCCCGCCGTCACCTTCGAGATCACCTACCGGAACGGCCTCCGCGGCGGCGGCACGGCCCGCCTGATGGAGGCCGGCGGCGGGCTCAGCGGCGTGTACGGCATCGGCGACGCGGACGAACTGCCCAACAAGGACTGGCGCAAGGCCTACCCGGGCACCCCGGTCCCGGCGGCCACCGCGACCCTCCGGGCGCAGTTCACCGGCGGCCCCGCGGTGGCCGCCGCCGCCACGGCCGTCGCCGGCCAGGCGTACACCTCGTACCGCTACCCGGCGGCCCGGCAGCAGGGCAACCCGGACGAGGTGACCGCCGCGCTCGACGTGGTGGCGAAGGCGGTCTGGGACACCATCGCCCCCGGGCAGAACTTCAACGAGCGGACCTTCCCGCAGTTCATCCGCAACGTCGGCTCGGGCGACCTGGTGCTGGCCTGCGAGCAGGGGCCGACCTCGGCGGGGCGGACCGCGATCGCGGCCTTCGTCGCGGACTTCCCCAGGGTCCGGGTCCAGGTCGACTACCAGGGCGCGGCCGCCCGGGTCGGCGCGCTCGGCTACGCCGACTCGACGGCGGCCGGCGGCGGCTGGCGGAAGGTGTTCCCGGCCACCTAGGGAAAGTCCGGTGGGGCCGGTCCGGCAGGAGCCGGACCGGCCCCGGGGCTCGGTCAGACGCCCGAGGGGAGCTCCCTGGCCCGGCGGCGGACCTGCAGTGCGGTGGCGATCTCGGTGATGCCGAGCACCAGCAGGCCGCAGCCGGCCAGGATGGTCAGGGCGGTGATCGAGGTGACCGGCCAGACCATCAGCAGTACGCCCGCCAGGGTGTTCACCGCCCCGCCGAAGATCTGCCAGCCCCGGGCGGGCATCGCCGGGTCGGAGGCGGCCGCCGCGATCTGGGTGATGCCCCGGAACAGCCAGCCGATCCCGATCCAGATCGCCAGCAGCAGCACCGACTGCGCCACGCTGCGGAAGCAGAGCAGCCCGAGCAGGACGCAGATCGCCCCGCTGATGAAGGCCAGCACCCGCATCGCGGTGGAGGCGTGGGTGCCGAACGCGGCGACCAGCTGCACGATGCCGATGATCAGCAGGTAGAGGCCGAACAGCACGCCGACCACGAACAGGGTCTGCTTCGGCCAGACGAAGACGATCACGCCGAGGACCAGCGAGGCGATGCCCGCCCCGAGCAGGGCCTGCCAGGCGGCCTGGGCCAGTCGCTGGATCGGACCCTCCAGCACCCGGCCCTCCAGCGGCGGGCGATCCGTGGTGGGAAGGGCGTCGGGGTCGTGCGGGTTGGCCATGGCGGGCTCCTGACGGGCAGAGGTGTTGATCATTCCCACTCTCCCGGCGCCCGCCCGGCCCCGCCGGGCGGGCGCGGCCGTTCGGGGGACCCGAACTGATGGCCCCTCAGTCGTCGTAGCGCCATCCGATGGACACCCGGATCGATATGATCGGGATCGGAGGACTACGAAGCATGGTCGGGGGGCCGGTGAGTCACTACGTCGTGTGCGGCGGGAACGCGCTCGCCCACCGGTTGATCCGGGAGCTGATCGAGCAGTACGAGGTCCCCGTGGTCGCCCTGGTGCCGGACCTGGCCCAGGGGCACGGCCCGCAGATCAGCCAGATACCCGGCCTGTCCGCCGTGCACGAGTACCCGACCGTCTCGGCCGAGGCGCTGCGGGCCTGCGGGGTGGACACGGCCGGCGGGATCGCGCTGGTGGACGGCACCGACGAGGGCAACATCCACGCCGCGCTGGCCGCCGAGGGCCGCAACCCCGGCATCCGGATCGTGCTGCGGATGTTCAACCAGCGCCTCGGCGAGCACCTGGAGCGGCTGCTGCCGAACTGCGCGGCGCTCTCCGGCTCGGCCACCGCCGCCCCCGCCTTCGCCAACGGCGCGCTGGAGCGGCCCAACTCGGTCCGGGTGGGCAGCCGGTACCTCTACGTCGCGTACGACGGCGAGATCCAGGAGAACCAGCTCTGCGTGGTCGCCGACCGGATCGACCCGCTGGACCTGGCCCGGCTCCGGCTGCTGCCGCAGACCGCCAGCCAGGCGGCCGAGTTCATCGCGCTGGCCCGCCGGTTCGGGGACGAGGGCGAGTACGGGCCGCCCTCGCTGGAGCAGCACGAGGACCGCGGCGGGATCGCCGCCCTGCAGGCGCTGACCGAGGAGCCGCCGCTGCGGATCGGCTGGTGGTCCCGGGTCCGCTGGTGGCTGCTGGACACGCTGCGGTTCTTCACCAGCGCCCGGCTGCGCCTGCTGCTGACCATCGCGGTGGTGGCGGTGCTGCTCAGCGGCGCGGTGATCTGGTACTCCACCGGCCACCTCGGCTGGGCGTTCTACTACACCCTGCTCGACCTGGCCGGCGCGGCCAGCCCGGACCAGCCCGACCAGACGGCGGCCGGCGGGAGCTGGCAGCGGGCGGCCCAGGTGGTGATCACCTTCTGCGGCATCACCTTCGTCCCGGTGGCCACCGCGATCGCGGTGGAGGCACTGGCCAGCGGGCGGCGCGGCCTGCCCCGGGCGCCCGGCGCGGGCACCCGGGACCACGTGGTGGTGGTCGGGCTGAACCACCTCGGCACCCGGGTGGCCGGCATGGTGCGGGAGTCCGGGGTGCCGGTGGTCTGCATCGAGCGCGACCCGCAGGCCCGGGGCATCGCGGCGATGCGGGCGCTGGGCGTACCCGTGCTGGTCGGTGACGCCCCGTTGGCCGCGCAGCTGCTCCGGGCCAGGGCCCAGTACGCCCGGGCGGTGGTCTCGGTGACCAGGGACGACGCGGCCAACCTGGAGGTGGCGCTGGAGGCCAGGGCGCTGCGGCCCGAGGTGCGGATGGTGCTGCGCCTGTTCGACGACGACTTCGCGCACCAGGTGTACGCGACGCTGGACAACGTGGTCTCGCGCTCGATGTCGTACCTCTCCGCGCCCGGGTTCGCCTCCGCCCTGATGGGGCGTGAGGTGCTCGGGACGCTCTCGGTGTACCGGCGGGTGCTGCTGGTCGCCGAGCTGACGGCGGAGCCCGGCTCCGGCCTGGCCGGGCGCACCCTGCGCGAGCTGGAGGAGCCCGGCGGCATCCGGGTGGTGGCCGTGCGGCTGGCCCGGCTGCCCGCCGAGTACCAGTGGAACTACCCCGACCGGGCCCGGGAGCTGGCCACCGGCGACCGCATCCTGGTGGTCGCCACCCGCGGCGGCCTGGCCAGGCTCAACACCGAACAGGCGGACGGGCAGGGGGTATCCGAGCCGGGCCCGCGTCCCTAGACTGCTGAACTCGCGATACTACTGGCCGGTAGGACAGGGGAGTTCGGATGACGGGCGAGCGGGTCCATGCCGTCGGGGACGACGCGTTGGGCGAGCACGACGCGGTGGCACTGGCGGCGCTGGTGCGCTCCGGCGCGGTCGGCGCCCAGGAGTTGGCGCAGGCCGCGGCCGAGCGGGCCCGGCGGGTGGACGGGCTGCTGGCACCGGTCGCGTTCGAGGCGTACGGAAGCCCGCACTACGGCCGGGAGACGGCCGAGGGGGCACTGGGCGGGGTGCCCACCTACCTGAAGGACAACACCGATCTGCGCGGGATGCCGACCGGGCAAGGCAGTGCGGCGTTCCGGGCCGGGCCCGCGCGGCGGACGGCCGGCTTCACGGAGCAGTTCCTCGGCACCGGGCTGACCGTGCTCGGCAAGACCCGGCTGCCCGAGTTCGGGCTGAACGCCTCCACCGAGTACGCCGCCGCCGAGCCGGTCCGCAACCCGTGGCTGACCTCGCACTCGGCGGGCGCCTCCTCGGGCGGGGCGGCGGCGCTGGTGGCGGCCGGGGTGGTGCCGATCGCGCACGCCAACGACGGCGGCGGCTCGATCCGGATCCCGGCGGCCTGCTGCGGCCTGGTCGGCCTGAAGCCGACCCGGGGCCGGCTGGTGCCCAACGACCAGGGGCGGCGGATGCCGATCGACCTGATCACGGACGGGGTGGTGACCCGGACGGTGCGCGACACCGCGGCCTTCTTCGCCGCCGCCGAGCGGCACCACCGCAACCCCGCGCTGCCCCCGCTTGGCCTGGTGGAGGGGCCGGGGAAGCTGCCGCTGCGGATCGGCCTGGTACTGGACTCGCCGCTCGCCGTCACCGACGCCGAGACCCGCCGGGTGACCGAGGAGACCGCCGCCCGACTGGCCGCGCTGGGCCACCGGGTGGAGCCGGCCGAGCTGCCGTTCGGCGAGCAGTTCTCCCGCGACTTCACCCTGTACTGGGGCCTGCTGGCCTTCGTGATCGCCGCCACCGGCCGGCTGACGCTCGACCGGAGCTTCCGGGCCGGGCAGTTGGACGGGCTCACCACCGGCCTGCGGCACAGCTTCCGGCGCGGCTTCGCGAGGATGCCGGGGGCGCTGCGCCGGCTGCGGCAGGCGGAGCAGGCGTACGCCGACATGTTCCGCCGGTACGACGCGGTGCTCTCGCCGGTGCTGGCCCATGTCGCGCCGCCGATCGGCCACTTGAGCCCGAACGTCCCGTTCGAGGAGCTGATCGGCCGGCTGCACCGCTACGTCGCCTTCACCCCGGTCAACAATGTGACCGGCGCCCCGGCGATCGCCCTGCCCACCGGCGCCGCCGCCGACGGCCGCCCGATCGGGGTGCACCTGTCGGCCGCGCACGGCCAGGAACGGGTGCTGCTGGAGCTCGCCTTCGCCCTGGAGCAGGACCGGCCCTGGCGGCGGATCCAGGACTGAAGCGCGCTGCCGCGCCGCCCGGTCGACGGGCGGCGCGGCAGCCTGCGGCTAGCGGTTCTCGAAGGACGGCTTGCGCTTCTCGGCGAAGGCGGCCATGCCCTCCTTCTGGTCGGCGGTGGCGAACAGCGCGTGGAACAGCCGCCGTTCGAACCGGACGCCCTCGGCCAGGGTGGTCTCGAAGACGCGGTTGACGCTCTCCTTCATCATCACGGCCGCCGGGGCGGACATCGCGGCCACCGTCTCGGCGGTGGCCAGCGCCTCGGTCAGTAGGTCCGCCGCCGGCACGATCCGGGAGACCAGGCCGGCCCGTTCGGCCTCCTCGGCGCCCATCATCCGGCCGGTCAGACAGAGGTCCATCGCCTTGGCCTTGCCGACCGCGCGGGTCAGCCGCTGCGAGCCGCCGATGCCGGGGATCACCCCGAGCTTGATCTCCGGCTGGCCGAACTTCGCGGTGTCGGCGGCGATCAGGATGTCGCACAGCATCGCCAACTCGCAGCCCCCGCCCAGCGCGTAGCCCGCCACCGCGGCGACCACCGGCTTGCGCAGCCGGCCCAGCTCGTCCCAGGGGCCGAGCCAGTCGTCCAGGTAGACCTGCGGGAAGGCGTTGTCCTGCATCTCCTTGATGTCGGCCCCGGCCGCGAAGGCCTTCTCCGAGCCGGTGATCACCAGTGCGCCGACCGAGGGGTCGCGGTCGAAGGCGGTGGCCGCCCCCACCACCTCGCGCATCAGCTGGTTGTTCAGCGCGTTCAGCGCCTCCGGCCGGTTGAGCGTGATCAGCCCGACCCGGCCCCTCTGCTCCACCAGGATGGTCTGGTACTCGGTCATCGCCCTTGACTCCCTCGGTACTTCCGGCACGCGGCTGCTGCCCTGACGAGGGACACCCTTCCCGACCGACCCGCCCCCGCGCCAGTCTCGCGATCCGAGACGATCCTCACGTGTCGGCGGGCCCGGGCCGGCGCAGCAGGGTCGCCAGCGGCCGGGCCGCGACCTGGGCCGGCGGCCGGGAGACGTACAGCACCGTGTGGAACCAGCCCGAGCTCTCCAGCCCGGCCGGGTCGAGCCCGGCCCCGATCACCGCCCGGAGGACGCCCGCCCGCTCCTCGGGGCCGGTGAACCGGCGCTGCGGGAAGGTCCGGTCCAGCCGCTCGGTGACCAGCCCGTGCTCGGCCAGCACCTCGGCGACCGGCCCGTACGGGACCGCCCGCAGCACGAAGGCGGCCACCCACGGCGGGGACTCCACGCAGGCCAGCAGGTGGTCGAAGCTGCGCGCCGAGACATAGCCGACCCCGCCGGTGACGGTGACCAGCCCGGCGTCGGCGACCAGCGCCCGGAGCGCGGGCGAGGGGGCGGAGCGCTCCAGGTTCTCGGCGAACGAGGCCGTCAGCAGCCCGACCCGGCGGGCGTACTCGACCGGGCCGGGCGCCACGTCGATGCCGACCACCGGGACCGCCTCGGGGCGGCGGCTGGCGGCGTAGAACTGCCGGTCCCGGAGCGACAGTTCGGGGGTGGAGAGCCCGTCCAGGGCCGGGTCGGTGTAGCGGCGGTACAGCTCCGCGAGGGTGAGCCGGTGGTTCAGCAGCGCCGCGTTGATCCCGTACGAGCAGCACAGGTCCACCACCGTGCGCGGCTCCCGCGCGGCGGTGAGCAGGCGGAAGACCTGCTGGGCGTGGTGCGGGGTCACGTACTCGTACGGCCCGAGGGCGCGGAAGTACCCGCGCGGGTCGGGCCCGCCGTACGCCTCGGCGAAGCCGGCCTTGCCGGGGATGGAGTGGCCGGCGGTCATGGTGGCACCCCTCCGTGCGGACGGACGTGTACCCCCAGTCAAACCCCCCTGAGCCCGCCGGGCAACGCACGACGCCGAACCGGGGCTACGCCCGGGCCAGCCCCAGCTCGTCCGGGCCGAGGTCGGCGAAGTAGCGGGTCACCTGGTGGTCCGTCACACCGGCCAGGGTGGCGGGGGACCAGTGCGGGTTGCGGTCCTTGTCGACCACCTGGGCGCGGATGCCCTCGACCAGGTCGGCGGAGGCGAGCGCGGTGCAGGAGATCCGGAACTCCTGGTCCAGCGTCTCGGCCAGGGTGCGGTGGGCCCGGGCCCGGCGCAGGGCGGCCAGGGTGACCTTGAGCGAGGTCGGCGACTTGGCCCGGATCTGCTCGGCCGCCTCCTTGGCCTCGGCGATCCCGGCGGCGTCCAGGCGCTCCAGCACCTCCTCCACGGTGTCGGCCGCGTAGCAGGCGTCGATCCACTCCCGCTGCGCCGCGAGCGCGGCGGCCGGGGCCTCGGCCGCGTACCGGGCCAGCGCCTCGGCCGGGGCCGTGTCGCGGAGGGAGGCGGTGAAGTCCGCCAGTGCGGCGGCCGGCACGAAGTGGTCGGCGAAGCCGCAGAGCAGCGCGTCGCCCGGGCCCATCGCGGCGGCGGTCAGGGCCAGGTGGGTGCCCAGTTCGCCCGGGGCGTGCGCGAGCAGGTGGCTGCCGCCGACGTCCGGCATCAGGCCGATCCGGGTCTCCGGCATCGCCACCGCCGAGCGCTCGGTGACCACCCGGACGCTGCCGTGCGCGGAGAGGCCGACCCCGCCGCCCATGGTGATCCCGTCCATGACCGCCACGTACGGCTTCGGGTAACGGGAGATCAGGTGGTTCAGCCGGTACTCGTCCCGGAAGAACGCCCGGGCGCCCGCACCGCCCAGCTTGGCGTCGTCGTGCAGCGCCCGGATGTCCGCACCCGCGCAGAGCCCGCGCTCCCCGGCGCCGGTCAGCAGCACGGCCCCGACGCCGTCGTCACCGGCCCAGGCGGTCAGCTGCCGCTCGATCGCCAGCAGCATCCCGTGCGTGAGCGCGTTCAGCGCCCGCGGCCGGTCGAGCGTGATCCGGCCGACCCGGCCGTCCTGCTCCAGCACCACATCGGTTGTCATCGGGGTCCCATCTCCGGTCGGACGAACCCCGCCACCGTACCCGGCGCGCCCCGGAGCGGACGCTCTAGGATGCTGATCACCTAGGGGGGTACCGACGGTGGACTTTCTGCTGCTCAACGACGAACCGGTACGCGGAGACAGCACGGGGGAGGACGTGCTCGGCACGGCCCGGGCGGCCCGGGACCTGGCGGCGCTGATCCAGGCCTCGCGGGCGGCGACGCCGTTCACGGTCGCGATCGACGCGGACTGGGGGATGGGCAAGAGCAGCCTGATGCACCGGATCGAGGCGGTGCTCCAGGAGGACCGCACGGTCGAGTGCGTCTGGTTCAACGCCTGGACGGCGAACGGCACCGACGCGCTGGAGGGGGTCATCAAGTCGGTGCTCCAGCGCTTCGACCGCAACCTGCTGCGGCGGATCTGGCACCGGACCAACCGGAGCGGCCTGCTGGTCTCCGCGCTGCGCACCGTCGCCACCCTGCTGGCCGGGGTGTTCCGGGTGGACCGGATCGTCGACGAGCTGTGGGAGCGGATGGCGGCCGACGCCGCGGCCAGGAACGCGATCCGGAAGCTGATCGCGGACGCGGCCACCGAGTGGGCCGCCGCGCCCGGCGCGCCGGACCGGCGGCGGCTGCTGGTGGTCTTCGTGGACGACCTGGACCGCTGCTCGGACGAGACCATCCTGGCCGTCTGCGAGGCGATCAAGATCTATCTGGACGTGCCGGGGCTGGCCTTCGTACTGGGCTGCGACCAGCGCCGGATCGCGGACGTGGCGGAGGCCTCCGGGCGGGCCCTCAGCGCGGACTACCTGCAGAAGATCGTCCAGGTCAACTACCGGATGCCGCCGATCGATCCGGTGCAGGCGGCCCGGCTGGTGGAGCGCTACGCCGAGCAGTCCGGGACGTCCGCGCTGCTCACGCCGCCGCTGGCCGCGCTGGTGGCGGAGCGGATGGGGCGCAACCCGCGCCGGATCAAGCGGCTGATCAACGGTTTCGTGATGGAGTACCACCTCGACGCCGGCTGGCAGCAGTTGGGCGCGGAGGGGCTGCTCAGGGCGATGCTGCTGCAGCAGCTGTACCCGGACTTCCACCGGGCGCTGGTCCAGCCCGGCGCGCCGGACCTGGTGGCCGAGTTCGTCACCTACTACGAGGTCCGCGGGGTGGCCCGGCGGCGCGGTGCGGAGCTCGATCCGGCCCGGGCGGCCCGGCTGACCGAGCTGGCGGAGCGGCTGGAGCTGGACCTTCCGGGTGCGCTGCCCTCCCTGCTGGAGCAGTTGGAGCAGGCGCTGCCGCCGGAGTACCCGCTGCTGGCGGCCGACCGGGGTTTCGTCCGGCTGCTGCTGGAGCTGGACCAACTGCCGGAGTCGGCCGCCCTGCTGGGGCGGCTCAGGCGGACCGCCCCGCTGGAGCCGACCCGGCCGCCGGTGGTGCTGGGCACGCCTCCGCCGCTGCTGAACCTCCAGGGCGCGCGGGTGCTCTGGGTGGACGACATCCCGGTCAACAACGCCCGGCTGGTGCGGCAGTTGCGGAGTTCGGGGGCCGAGGTGCTGCAGGTCGAGGGGACCACCGAGGCGCTGGCCCGGCTGGACTGGCGGCCGCACGTGCTGATCACCGACCTCAAGCGCGGGAACGACCCGCGGGCCGGGATCCAGGGCATCAGGGCGGTCCGGGCGGCGGGGTTCGGCGGGCCGGTGATCGTCTACTCGGTCAGCCGGAACGTCACCCTGCTGGCCGAGGCGGAGCTGGCCGGTGCCCAGCTCGCGGTCCGTTCGCCGACCGCGCTGGTGGACCTGATCGAGGAGGCGGTGGCGGCCGCCCGCTGACGGCGGACCGCCGCCCCGCTCGGACGGGAGCGGGACGGCGGCGGGGTGCGGACGGCGGGCGGGTCAGGGCACGATCCGCCCGGTGACCTCGCCGAACGAGATCAGGGTGCCGTCCGGGCCGGGGGCGGTGGCGGTGATGGTGACCGTGTCGCCGTCCTCCAGGAAGGTGCGGGTGGTGCCGTCCGGGAGCTTGACCGGGTTCTCGCCGTTCCAGGTGAGCTCGATCAGGGCGCCCCGGCTCTCCACCTCGGGCCCGCTGACGGTGCCGGAGGCGTACAGGTCGCCCGGGCGCAGCGAGGCGCCGTTGGCGGTGAGGTGGGCGAGCTGCTGGGCGGCGGTCCAGTACATCGAGGCGAACGGCGGCCGCGAGATCACGTGGCCGTTCAGCCGGACCGTCAGGGCCAGGTCCAGGCCCCAGGGTTCGCCGTCCCGGTCGTCCAGGTAGGGCAGCGGCTCGACGTCGCGGGCCGGCGGGCTGACCCGGGCGTGCTCCAGCGCGTCCAGCGGGACCACCCAGGGCGAGAGCGAGGTGGCGAAGGACTTGCCGAGGAACGGGCCGAGCGGCACGTACTCCCAGGCCTGGAGGTCGCGCGCGGACCAGTCGTTGAGCAGGCAGACACCGAAGACGTGCTCGCGGAAGTCGGCCAGCGCGACCGGCTTGCCGAGCTCGCTGCCGGCGCCGATCACGAAGGCCACCTCGGCCTCGATGTCCAGTCGGCGCGAGGGGCCGAACGACGGCAGCGGCTCGCTCGGCGCCTTGCGCTGGCCGTGCGGGCGGACGATCTCGGTGCCGGAGTTGACGATCGTCCCGGCCCGGCCGTGGTAACCGATCGGCAGGTGCTTCCAGTTGGGGGTGAGCGGCTCGGTGCCCGGGCGGAAGATCTTGCCCAGGTTGGTGGCGTGGTGCTCGGAGGCGTAGAAGTCGACGTAGTCGGCCACCTCGAACGGCAGGTGCAGGGCGACCTCGTCGACCGGGTACAGGTGCGGCGAGAGGGCGGCCCGGTGCTGCTCCTCGCTCAGCCAGGCGGTGAGCGCGGCGCGCACCTGGGTCCAGGTCGGACGGCCCGCCGCCAGCAGCGGGTTGAGGGTGTCGGCGTCCAGCAGCACCGAGGGCTGGCCGACCGCGCGGGCGGCGGCGCCCGCGTCCAGCACGAAGTCGCCGACGGCCACGCCGATCCGGCGGCGCTCGGGCCGGTCGGCGGTGCTGAAGACGCCGTAGGGCAGGTTGTGCAGGCCGAACGGGGAGTCCAGCGCGGAGGCGAGCCAGCTGGTGGTCAACGGTTCTCCTGGGTCAGTAGGCCGAGTTCGGCCAGGTCGGCGAGCGGCTCCGCGATGCTGCAGGTGCCGAAGGCGGTGAACGAGGCGCGGGCGGTGGCGATCTGACCGAGGCTCAGCCCGTTAGCGGCGGCGGCCAGCACGGCGCCGGAGCGCTCGGCCAGTGCCTCGGCGGCCCGGGCCGGATCGGCGGCGGCCAGCAGCACGTTGAGGAAGCCGTGGTGCTCGAAGCCGGTCGCCGGGTCGGTGTGCCGGACGGCGTGGTGCAGGCCCGCCGTGCACTTGTACGGCACCTCGCGCTCGGCACAGGCGGTCAGCAGCGCGGCCAGCTCCGCCTCGGTGGGGAAGGCGTCGGCGGTCAGCCCGCCGGTGCGGAACTTGGCCCGGTGCGGTGTCCCGGCCAGCCGGTCCAGCCGCTGCTGCAGCTGCTCGTCGCGCGGGAGTTCGAGCGAGACGGTGACGCCTTCGGGCAGGTCGGCGGGCACCGAGTCGGCGACCAGCTCGATCCCGACCACGTCCACGCCCTGCACCGGGCCGGGCCTGGTGCTGCCCCCCGGCAGCACCAGCCCGACCCGGAGTCCGGGGGCGGCCAGTGCGGCCAGTTCGCCGGCCCGGCCCGCTCCGCAGAGGAACGGGCCGACCGCGTCGGCGTACCAGGCCGAGCGGTGCCGCAGGTGCGCGGGCACCGCCTCGGCCAGCGGCAGGTCTCCGGGCGGGAAGACCGCCGCGTCGTCGAACAGCCCCTGGAACAGCGGGGGTACGGTCATCGCCGGCCGCCCGACCAGGTCCAGGCGTAGTTGCCGTCCTCGCTCGCGGTGGCGCCCTCACCGAGCTCCAGCGGCCGGAAGGTGTCCACCATGACGGCGAGCTCGTCGAAGAACTCGGCGCCGATCGAGCGCTCGTACGCGCCCGGCTGCGGGCCGTGGGTGTGGCCGCCGGGGTGCAGCGAGATCGAGCCCTGGGCGATGCCGGAGCCCTTGCGGGCCTCGTAGTTGCCGCCGCAGTAGAACATCACCTCGTCGCTGTCCACGTTGGAGTGGTAGTACGGCACCGGGATCGACAGCGGGTGGTAGTCCACCTTGCGCGGCACGAAGTTGCAGATCACGAAGTTCTGGCCCTCGAACACCTGGTGGGCCGGCGGCGGCTGGTGGATCCGGCCGGTGAGCGGCTCGAAGTCCTTGATGTTCAGCGCGTACGGGTAGAGGCAGCCGTCCCAGCCGACCACGTCGAACGGGTGGTGCGGCACCGTGTACCGGGTGCCGACCACGCCGTTCGGGCCGCGGTGCTTGACCAGCACGTCCACGTCCGCCTGCTCGACCAGCAGCGGGCCGACCGGGCCGCGCAGGTCCCGCTCGCAGTACGGCGCGTGCTCCAGCAGCTGGCCGAACCGGGACAGGTAGCGCTTGGGCGGGGTGATGTGGCTGTTGGCCTCGATGCAGTACGCGCGCAGCGGCGCGTCCGGGCCCGGCACCCAGCGGTGCGTGGTGGCCCGGGGGATGATCACGTAGTCGCCCTCGCTGACCTCCAGCGAGCCGAACACCGTCTCCAGCACCGCGGTGCCGGACTCGATGTAGACGCACTCGTCGCCGAGCCCGTTGCGGTACAGCTCGCTGGGCGCGCCGGCCACCACGTAGGAGAGCCGGACGTCACCGTTGCCGAGCAGCAGCCGCCGCCCGGCGACCGCGTCGGTGTCCTTCCACTCCTCGCCCTCGAACAGCCCGTGCAGCTTGAGGTGACGGGGGATCAGCGGGTGGTTGGGGACGGTGCCCTGGTCGGGCAGCTCCCACGGGACGGCGTCCACGATCGCGGACGGGATGCCCCGGTGGTAGAGCAGCGAGGAGTCCGAGGTGAAGCCCTCCTCGCCCATCAACTCCTCGTAGTACAGCCCGCCTTCGGGTGTGCGGTGCTGGGTGTGCCGCTTGGGCGGGATGCTGCCCAGCTGCCGGTAGTGCGCCATGATCGTGATCCTCCCGAGCCGGTCTCAGAGGTTGCCGCGCTTGTCCTGCTCGCGCTCCAGGGACTCGAACAGGGCCTTGAAGTTGCCCTTGCCGAAGCCCAGCGAACCATGCCGCTCGATGAACTCGAAGAACACCGTCGGCCGGTCGCCCTGCGGCTTGGTGAAGATCTGCAGCAGGTAGCCGTCCTCATCACGATCGACCAGGATGCCGCGCTTCTTGAGCTCCTCGACCGGGACCCGGACCTTGCCGATCCGCTCCCGCAGCTCCGGGTCGTCGTAGTACGAGTCCGGGGTGTTCAGGAACTCCACGCCGTTGGAGCGCAGGATGTCCACCGTGGTGAGGATGTCGTTGGTGGCCAGCGCCAGGTGCTGGCAGCCGGGGCCGCCGTAGAACTCCAGGTACTCGTCGATCTGCGACTTCTTCTTGGCGATCGCGGGCTCGTTGAGCGGGAACTTCACCCGGTGGTTGCCGCTGGCGACCACCTTGCTCATCAGGGCCGAGTACTCGGTGGCGATGTCGTCGCCGACGAACTCGGCCATGTTCTCGAAGCCCATGACCCGGTTGTAGAAGCCGACCCACTCGTCCATCTTGCCGAGCTCGACGTTGCCCACCGCGTGGTCCAGGGCCTGGAACAGCCGCTTGGGGTGGCCCTCGGGGCGCTGCACCCGGGTCTGCGCGGTGACGAAGCCGGGCAGGTACGGGCCGTGGTAGCGGGAGCGGTCGACCAGGGTGTGCCGGGTCTCGCCGTAGGTGGCGATCGCCGCGCGGCGGACGGTGCCGTGCTCGTCGGTGACGTCGTTCGGCTCCTCCAGCACGGTGGCGCCGGTGGCGCGGGCGTGCGCGATGCACTTGTCCACGTCCGGGACCTCCAGCGCGAGGTCGACCACGCCGTCGCCGTGGCGGCGGTGGTGGTCCAGCAGCGCGCTGTCCGGGGAGACCCCGCCCTTGATCACGAACCGGCAGGAGCCGGAGCGCAGCACGAACGCCTTGCGGTCCCGGCGGCCGGTCTCGGGGCCGGAGTAGGCGACCAGCTCCATGCCGAAGACGGCCTGGTAGAACTGCGCCGCCTGGGTGGCGTTGCCCACCACGAAGACGATCGCGTCCTGCGCGATGACGGGGAACGGGTCACCCGCGGCGTCGTGCTCGACCAGGCCCACCAGACGGCGGAGCTGGTCCGCGTCGAGGCCTGCCTCGAGCTCCTCGGGGGTCAGTTCTACGGCGTTGGCGGTCATGGGTGGTTCCTCCACGTTGAGGCCTGCAGTGCGCTGAGCTTGCGCCCGCCGGGTTCGCTGGGCAACAGACCGGGGATCACCTGCTCAATGTGTACAAGCTGAGCAGCCCGAAGGGGTCACCGCTGGTCAGATTGCCCAGTCAAACCCGGCCCTCTTGAATGTGTCAGGTCAGCCGTATAGAGCGTCCAGCACCTCCGCGTCGGTGGTCTGCCCGAAGTCCGCGTAGAACTCGCCGACGGCCAGGAAGCGGGCCGGCTCGCCGACGCAGACCAGCTCGTCCGCCTCGCCCCGCAGCCCGGACCGCCAGCCGGCCGGGGCGACCGGGACGGCCAGCACCACCCGGGCGGCTCCGCGCCGGCGGACGGTCCGGCAGGCGGCCCTGGCGGTGGCGCCGGTGGCGATCCCGTCGTCCACCACCACCACGGTGCGGCCCGCCAGCTCCACCGGCGGCCGTCCGCCCCGGTAGCGCTCGGCCCGCCGGGCCAGCTCGGCCCGTTCGGCCCGCTCCACCTCGGCCAGCTGAGCGTCCGTCACCCGGGCGGCCCGCCGGACCGATTCGTTCAGCACCCGGGCGCCGTCCTCGCCGATCGCGCCCATCCCCAGCTCCGGCTGGTGCGGCACCCCGAGCTTGCGCACCACGCAGACGTCCAGCGGGGCGCCGAGCGCCCGGGCCACCTCGGCGGCCACCGGCACCCCGCCGCGCGGCAGCCCCACCACCACCGTGTCCGGGCGGGCCCCGAGCCGCTCGGCCAGCTGTCGCCCGGCGTCCCTGCGGTCGGTGAAGTACATGGCGGCGCCTCCGGATTCCACCGTACGTCCCGGGACCGCGGCCCGACCGGTCCCGGTCCGGCACCTGGGCCACGATCCGGGCGGCGCACCCGTGCGTCCGGGACAGCGGGCCGGAGAACGTGGAGCTCCGAACCCGGAACGACACGAGGGAGGCCACCCGTGGCCGCCAAGACCAACACCTCCGCCCACGGCCTGTTCACCACCGGCGAGCCGGTCAGCGCCTGGACGGTCAGTACCGCCCTCCCCGTCACCTACCAGGTGGTCTTCACCCCGCAGACCCTCTCCCCGGCCAACCCGGCGCTCGCCACCGCCGGCGCCGTCCCCGGGCGGCGGCTGGTGGTGGTGGAGGAGACCGTGCACGCGCTCTACGGCGACCGGATCCGGGCCTACTTCGAGGCCCGCGGCCTGGCGGCCGAGCTCTGCGTGCTGACGGCGCACGAGGAGGTCAAGACGATGGAGTCGGTGTTCCACGTCGCCGAGCGGATGGACCGCTTCGGGGTCTCCCGGCGCGGCGAGCCGGTGATCGCGATGGGCGGCGGCGTGCTGATGGACGTGGTCGGACTCGCCTGCAGCCTGTACCGCCGCTCCACCCCGTTCGTCCGGGTGCCCACCACGCTGATCGGCCTGGTGGACGCGGGCGTCGGGGCCAAGACCGGGGTCAACTTCGGCCGGCACAAGAACCGGCTCGGCACCTACCACCCCGCCGTGGCAACGCTGTTGGACCCGGCCTTCCTGGCCACCCTGGACCAGCGGCACCTGAGCAACGGGCTGGCCGAGATCCTCAAGGTCGCCCTGATCAAGGACCGGCTGCTGTTCGACCTGCTGGACCGGATCGGCGAGACGCTGATCGAGCAGCGCTTCCAGGGCCCGGTGCCCGGCGGCGAGGTGCTGGTCCGGGCGGTGCACGGAATGCTCCAGGAGCTCCAGCCCAACCTGTGGGAGCACCGGCTGGAACGGTCGATGGACTACGGCCACTCGTTCAGCCCGACCGTGGAGATGCGGGCACTGCCCGAGCTGCTGCACGGCGAGGCGGTCTGCCTCGACATGGCGCTGACCACGGTGCTCGCCCAGCGGAGGGGACTGGTCGAGGCCGCCGAACGCGACCGGATCCTCGACCTGATGCGCCGGCTCGGGCTCCCGGTCTGGCACCCGCTGCTGGAGCCGGAGACGCTGGCCGACGCGCTCACCGACACCATCCGCCACCGCGACGGCAGGCAGCGCTTCCCGCTCCCGGTCGGGATCGGCCACGGCTGCTTCGCCGACGACCTCACCACCACCGAGATCGGCCACGCGGCCGACGAACTGGAGGAGCTGGCATGCGTCACGCAGTGATCGTCGCCGACACCCGCGGCCCCGCCGACGTGCACGGCGTGCACGGCACCCAGGGCCTGACCCGCTGGGCCTGCCTGGCCCGCCGGGCCGGCCTGGCCGGCGGCTGGGAGGCGGTCGAATGGGCCAGCATCCCGCCCGGCGGCGTCAGCGGGGAGCACCTGCACACCCGTACCGAGGAGTGCTACGTCCTCCTCACCGGCCGCGGGGAGATCACCCTCGACGGCCGATCCCGTCCCGTCGGGGCCGGTGATGTCGTCCTCACCGGCCTCGGCACCACCCACGGTCTCCGCAACGCGGGCACCGAGGCGCTCGACTGGCTGGTGATCGAAATGCCCGCCGTACCCCTTCCCCGTCCACGGACCCCGATCAAGCGGCACGCCGTGGTGACCAACCTGCGCCGGGTCGGCCCGATCGACCCCGGGGTGGTGCTCACCGGGCCGCTGCGCCACCTCGAACTCGTCCGGCTCCGGCCGGGCGAGCGGGTGGAGCTGTCGGCCGACGCCACCGAGCACACCGTCTTCGTCACGGCCGGCTCCGGCCGGGCCGCCGCCGGCGACGTCCGGGTCCCGCTGGACCCCGGACGGTCCGTCACCCTCCCGCTCGGCACCTCGGCGGCCTTCACCGCCGGGAACGACGGGCTGGAGTACGTCCACGCGGTGCTCACCGTGCCGCCGTCCGAACGTCCGGGAGAGCTCCGATGATCGTCACCGACACGGCCCACGGCGCCGTGCACCTCGGCCCCGGCACCCAGCGGGTCCGCACCCGCTGCCTGGCCCGCCGGGGCATGCTGCACAGCGAGACCGAGGCGATCGACCACGTCCGGCTCAGCCCCGGCGCCTGCTACGACCTCGGCGGCCGGGCGGGCACCGAGGCGGCCTGGTACGTGCTGCGCGGCCCGGTCGCGCTGCTGGACTGCCCCGAGCAGCCGCAGCACCTGCTGGCCGAGGGCGACCTGCTGCTGGCCCCCGTGGGCGGCCGGGTGCACCTGCACGGCGGCCCGCTCGGCGCCGAACTGCTCTGTCTGACCGTCATGCCGGACGCGGTCAGCAGCGAACTCCCGGCCCGCAGGCCCGACCTGCTGGTCCGTCAGTCCTGAGCGAGAGGAGGGGGTGGCGATGCTCGGTCTCGACCGCGAGGTACAGGCGGGCGGCGTGCACTACGCCGTACGGGTGCGCGAAGGCGCGCCCGGCTGGGCCGAGTTGGCGGAGCTGGTGGAGCGCAGGGGTGCCGAGGGGGTGCGGCTGGCCGGCACGCTCGGCGCGCTGTGCGGGCCCGCCCTCTCGCTCCGGGCCGGTGCCCCGGCGGTGGTCTGGGGCCAGCTGGAGCAGCTGGCCTCCGGTCAAGTGGCAGGCGGGGTGGTCGAGTTGATCCGCTGTGTACTGGCGGTCTGCCCGGCGCACCTGGACCGGGTCGCCGCCGCCCTGACCCCCACCGGCCGGTACGGGCACCGCGCGCTGCTGGCCTTCATCGCGATCTGCGTGGACGCCCGCGCGGCCCTCACCGCCTACGACCCGCTGGAGCTCGGCCCCGCCCGCGCGCTCGGCTACGGCCGGGAGATCGGGCAGGCGCTGCACCGGGCCGGCGGGCTGCCGCCGGCCGCCGCGGCCGGGCTCGGCCTGCTGGTCGCCGGGCGGCTCGGCGGCCTCGGCCCGGCGGACGAACTCGCCCACCGGGAGCTGCTGTTGCGGGCCGGGCTGCCGGTCACCGTACCCGGGCGGACCGACCTGGACGCGGTGGCCGCCGCGGTACCGCCCGCCCTGCTGCTGCTGGACCGGCTCGGGCACCCGCGCTGCGTCGACGGCCGGCTGCTCACCCCCGTGGACCCCGCTGCCGTCCGGGCCGCGCTGTCGTCCTGCCGCCGTCCGGCCGGGGTCCCGCACAGCCGTCCGGCGGTCACCCGGGCCCCGGACAGGACCGCGTCCCCTGCCGCCCGGGACAACGGGCGGGACACCGTCGAAGCATCAGGCCCGAACAAGGAGCGTCCGAGATGACCAGCACCGCGATCACCGCCCTCAGCCGGGGCCGCGCCGTCGACCCCGGTCGGGTGCTCACCGGCCCGCTGCGCGGTGTCGGCCTCTCCTGGCTCGACCCGCAGGACAGCATCGAACTGATCGCCGACGGCGTCGAGCACACCCTCTACGTCACCGCCGGAGCCGGCTGGGCGAGCGCCGGGGAGACCGACGTCCCGCTCGCCGAAGGCACCGCCGTCACGCTGCCGCTGGGCGGCGAACTCGTCCTCACCGCCGGGGAACCGGGCCTGGAGTACTTCCACGCCGTCCTGGCCGTACCGGGAGCAGGCCCCCGATGATCGTCACCACCGCCTCCGCCGCCGCCATGACCGTGGTCGGAGCCGGCAGCGAGCGCACCCGCGTGCTCTGCCTGGCCCGCCGCGACCTGGTGACCGCCGACTGCGAGTCCTTCGAACACGTCCGGCTCAGCCCCGGCGGCACCCACCACCGCACGGGCCGCCGCGAGACCGAGGCCGCCTGGTACGTGCTGCGCGGCCCGGTGCTGGCCGAGCAGCGGCCGCACCCGGCCCAGCACCTGGCCGACACCGGCGACCTGCTGCTGGTCCCGCCCGGCCAGGACCTGGACCTGGTGGCAGGACCGCTCGGCGCCGAGCTGCTCTGCCTGACCCTGGGCGCCGGGCCCGCCCGCCGCCGCCGTCCGCCGCTGCGCACCCGCACCCGCCCGTAGCACCTCCGTGACCCCCGAACCTCCGAGAAGGAGCAGACCGATGAACGCCATCCCCGGTGCCCTCGCCGTGCACCACGTCGCGTACACCGTCCCCGACCTCGACCAGGCGGTCGCCTTCTTCACCGACGTGATCGGCGCCGAACTGCTCTACCGGGTCGGCCCGGTGCACGACCCGGACGGGGACTGGATGACCCGTCAGCTCGGCGTCCACCACCGGGCCGCCGCGTACGTCGCGATGCTCCGGCTCGGCCCGGTGACCAACCTGGAGCTGTTCCAGTACAGCGCGCCGGACCAGCGCCGCGAACTGCCCAGGAACAGCGACTGGGGCGGCCACCACCTGGCGATCGCCGTCACCGACGTGGACGCCGCCGCCGCCTACCTGCGGGCCCAGCCCGGGGTGGAGGTGCTCGGCCGGCCGGAGACGGTCGCCGACGGCGGCCCGATCGACGGCGACCGCTGGGTGTACTTCCGTACGCCCTGGGGCCTGCAGCTGGAGCTGATCGACCTGCCGGAGGGGCTGCCGTACGAGCAGCTGACCGACGCCCGGCTCTACCGTCCCGTCCAGCCCTGGAGTTGAGCCGTGCCCACCGCGACCGCCGCCGTCACCCGGGGCCCCGGGCAGCCGTTCACCCTGGAGCCGATCATGCTGGACGACCCCCGGCCCGACGAGGTGCTGGTACGGATCGCCGCCGCCGGGATCTGTCACACCGACCTGAGCGTCCGGGCCGGGCACACCCCGGGCCCGCTGCCCGCCGTGCTCGGCCACGAGGGCGTCGGCACCGTCGAGGCGGTGGGCAGTGCGGTGACCCGGCTGACCCCGGGTCAGACCGTGCTGCTCACCTTCGCCTCCTGCGGGGACTGCCGCGAGTGCCGGGACGGGCAGCCGGTCCGGTGCGCGCACTGGCCCCGGCTGAACCTGTTCGGCGGCCGCCGGGCGGACGGCAGCGCCACGCTGCGCGCCGCCGACGGCTCCCCGCTGCACGGACACTTCTTCGGCCAGTCCTCGTTCGCCACCCTGGCGCTGGCCACCGAGCGCAACGCGGTGCCGGTACCGGGGCGGGTGCCGGCCGAGCTGCTGGCCCCGTTCGGCTGCGGCGTGCAGACCGGCGCGGGGGCGGTGCTGAACGTGCTGCGGCCCGAACCCGGCGACACCGTGGTGGTGTTCGGCGCCGGGGCGGTCGGCCTCTCCGCCCTGCTGGCGGCCCGGCTCACCCCGGCCGCCCGGCTGGTGGCGGTGGACCTGCGGCCGGACCGGCTGGCGCTGGCCCGCGAGCTGGGCGCCACCGACGTGGTCGACGCCGGTGCGGAGGACCCGGTCGGGGCGGTGCTGGAGCTGACGAAGGGTCGGGGCGCCGAGTGCACCCTGGAGACCAGCGGTGCGCTCGGTGCGCTCGGCGCGGCCGTCCGGGCGCTGGCGGTCGGCGGCACCTGCGCGGTGGTCGGCGCCCCGCCCCGGGGCAGCGAACTCGCCCTGGACGTACCGGCGCTGCTCGACCGGGTGCCGCGGATCGTCGGCGTCAACCAGGGCGCGAGCCGGCCCGGGCGATTCCTGCCCGCGCTGGTGGACCTCTTCCTGGCGGGCCGGCTGCCGGTGGACCGGCTGGTGCGGACCTTCCCGTTCGCCGCCGTGGAGCGGGCCGCGGCCGCCGCCGCGGCGGGCGAGGTGGTCAAGCCGGTCCTGGTGATGCCCTGACCGGCGGTCGAAGTCGGGGCGACCCACCAGCATGTCACACTAAGTCATATATCCATCACTGGTAGTGTCGGCCAGGTGGATGAGCAGCAGAGGGGCACCGGGCCGGTGCGTGTACTGATCGTGGACGACCACCCGCTCTTCCGGGAGGGTCTGAAGGCCGCCCTGCAGAGCGCCGACGGGATCGAGGTGGTGGGCGAGGCGGAGACCGTCGCGGCCGTCCCGGGCGCGGTGGCCGAGTGCCTGCCCGACGTGGTGGTGCTCGACCTCTCGCTCCCCGACGGCTCCGGCCTGGAGGCGGCCCGCAGGCTGGCCGAGCAGACCCCGACCGCTCCCGTCCTGATGCTCACCATGGCCGACGACGACGGCAGCCTGCTGGCCGCGCTGCAGGCCGGCGCCCGGGGCTACCTGGTCAAGGGTGCGGGCCGGGACGAGGTGCTGCACGCGGTGCGCACGGTGGCGGCCGGCGGTGCGGTGTTCGGCTCCGAGATCGCGGTCCGGATCACCTCGCTGCTGGCGGGCACCAAGCTGCGCGAGGCGGGCCAGCTCTTCCCCTCGCTCACCGCCCGGGAGGCCGAGGTGCTCAACCTGGTGGCCCGGGGCCTGGACAACCGCAAGATCGCCCGCGAGCTGGTGGTGGCCGAGAAGACCGTCCGCAACCACGTCACCCACATCTTCGAGAAGCTGCACGTCGCCACCCGCGCGGAGGCGGTGGCCCGGGCCCGGGACATGGGCCTGGGCGACGACTGAGGGCCGCGCCCCGGGGCGCGGTGACCGGGGACCACGACGGGACCAGCGGCCCGTGCGGCCGGGACAACGGGCGGAGGAGCATGGACCGCCCAGCCAGCCAGGGTCGAGGGAGTGCCGATACATGAGCGGGAACGAGACCACCGGCGCCACCACGGCCAGGGCCCTCGCGGCCGCCGCCTTCGCCCTGCTCTGCGCGCTGGGCTGGTCGGTGCTCGCGCTCACCCACCGCGATGCGGAGGGCATCAGCGAGTCCTACTTCTTCGACGGCGTCTGGGTCGCGCTCAGCCTGACCTTCGCGCTCTCCGGCCTGTTCCTGGTGGTCAACCGGAACGGCCGGGGGCTCGGCGTGCTGCTGCTGGCCACCGGCGCACTGCAGTCGCTGCGGATGGTGCTGCTGCTCGGGGCCGGGCCCGGGGCGATGAACCTGGTGGTCGCGGTGGTGCTGGCCGCCGACCTCGCCAACGCCTTCATGGTGGTCGCCTTCCCGCTCTGGCTGCCCGACGCCCGGCTGCCCGGCGGACCCTGGCGGATCGTCACCGCGCTGGTGGCGGCCTGGAGCGTGCTGCTGGGGTTCTCCAACACCGCCCGGGTCGAGGAGTTCTACACCCTGCCCAACCCGCTGCACGGCACCGCGCTGTACCGCTGGCTGGACGGCTGGCTCAGCCCGTACGCGTTCGACCTCTTCACCGCGAGCATCGTGCTCACCCTGGCGGTGGCCGCCGTCCGCTGGTGGCGGTCGCCCGGGCCGCACCCGCACCTGCGGATGGTGGTGGCCGCCTACCTGGTGTGGGCCGCGCTGGTCACCGTCCCGCACTACGTCGGCGAGTACCCCGACTGGGTGCCCTACGCGGTGATCCTCGCGGGTGAGGCGGTCTGGCTGCTGGTCCCGGTCGCCGCCTTCCGCCGGGACCGCTCGCTCTCGCTGGACCGGGCCACCCGGCGCTACCTGGCCGCGTACGCCTTCTGCACCCTGCTGTTCGTCGGCGCCCTGCTGGTCGGCTACCTGATGCACCGTCTGATCCCCGGTGCCGAGTCGGGCCTGCACTGGTGGCTGGTGCTGGTCGCGGCGGTGCTCGGCGCGCTGCTGCGGCCGACCGCGCACGGTGTGGTGCGCGCGGTGGACCGGTACTACTACGGCGAGCGGGCGCACCCGTACCAGGTGGTGCGCAACCTGGCGGAGCGGATGAGCCGGGCGGTCGGCCCGGCCGAGGCGCCGCCGCTGCTCTGCCAGACCGTGGTGCACGCGCTCGGTCTGCCCGCCGCCCTGGTCGCGGTGCGGACCAGGAGCGGCCCGCGCGAGCTGGCCCGGCTGGGGGAGCCCGGCGCCGGTGCCGAAAGCTTTCCGCTGAGCTACGAGGGCGCGGTGATCGGCGACCTGTGCGTGCCGCCGCGCTCCGGCCAGCGCGAGCTGGACCGGCAGGACCGCGAGGTGCTCCGGCTGCTGGCCGACCAGGCCTCGCCCGCCATCGCCTCGCTCCGGCTGTACGAGGACTTGCAGGCCAGCCGGAAGAAGATCGTGCTGGCCCGGGAGGAGGAGCGCCGGCGGCTGCGGCACGACCTGCACGACGGCCTCGGCCCCGCGCTGTCCGGCCTGCGGCTCCAGATCGACGCGGCCAGGACCGGGATCGCGCCCGACTCCGAGGCGGCCGCCTCGCTCACCGTCGCCTCCGCCGGGATCGGCCAGGCGATCACCGAGCTGCGCCGGATCACCGACGGCCTGGCCCCGGCCGCGCTCGGCAGCGAGGGGCTGGCCGGTGCGCTCCGGCGGCTGGCGGACGGGCTCGGCAACGGCCCGCTCCGGGTCACCCTCGACCTCGACCCGGACCCGCTGCCCACGCTGCCCGCGGCCGTGGAGGTGGCGATCTACCGGATCAGCGGCGAGGCGCTCAACAACGTGGTCCGGCACTCGGGTGCGGCCGCCGCCCGGCTGGTCCTGCGGGTGGGGCCGGACGAGGTGACGGTCGAGGCGACCGACGACGGGGCGGGGTTCCCGGCGCACAACGGCGGGGCCGGGGTCGGCCTGCGCTCGATGGCGGAGCGGGCCGAGGAGCTCGGCGGCTCCTTCACGGCGGCGAACGACGCGGACGGCGCCGTGGTCCGGGCGGTCTTCCCCCGCGTGCACGGTTAGGGCCGGGCCTGTCGTCCTGGCCCGAGTGGGGACCAGGGGCTCATGTGGGCGGGACCCCGGTGCGGTCACAGTGGTGACAGGACCCGACCGAGGAGAGATCCCAGATGACCGTGAACCAGGAACAGCGGAAGCCGGGCGCCCCCTGTGGCGGCCCCGGGCAGCCGCCCTGCCCGAAGAAGAACGAGGACCAGGAGAAGCAGGAGACACCACGCCGGTGAGGCCCGGAACCGCACTGTGCACCGGATGCCCGGCCAGGGATTCCCTGGCCGGGCATCCGACGGTCGGGCTCAGTGCTCGTGGTGCATGCCACCCCCGCCCATGCCCGGGTCGAGCGCCATCACGGCGGCGGGGGAGACGGTGAACGGCCGCATCATGCCGTCGTCCTCGTGGTCGAGGATGTGGCAGTGGTACATGAACTTCCCGGTGGCCCCGGTGAACTGCCCGGCCACCCGGACGAGTTCGCGCGGCGAGACGGTGACGGTGTCCTTCCAGCCCTGGTCGGCCGGGTCGATCGGGTTCCGGGCGCCCCAGCCGACCGGCTTGCCGATCGGCGTGCCGCCTGCGCCCGGGTCGAAGGCGGTGACGTCGACGGTCGCCCGGGTGAGGATCTGGAACTGGATCAGGTGGATGTGCACCGGGTGCAGGGCCAGCTGGGCCAGGTTGATGATGGTCCACTGCTCCCAGGCGTCCTCGTCGATCCGCCAGTTCAGGCGGTCGTTGAAGTCGTTGGAGACCCGCCGGTAGGTGTGCACGGCCTGGCCGGCCTCCTGCACCTGGACCAGGCCGTCCACGACGGTGCCGACCGGCGGGACCTCGGCCTCCGGGACCTCCTCCATCTCCCAGAAGTGGAACATCGCCCCGGGGGCCTGAGTGATCATCAGCATCCGGTGGCCGTGGTGCGGGATGTCGTCGTGGGACAGCCGCCGGAAGCTCGGCGAGAGCACGGCGGGCAGGGCGAACGGCTCCGGCTCGGCCGCGGCCGAGACCCGGAACTCCATCACCTCCGGGTCCGGCAGCCGGTTCGCCGGATCGGCGATGCCGACCGCGTCGTCCTCGCCGATCGGCGTGCCCTCGGCGGGCGCCGGGGCCGAGTTGACCAGCCGCAGGGTGCGGCCGGCCAGCGCGGTGAAGTCGATCAGCAGGTCGGCCCGCTCGGCCGGGGCCAGGCTGAGCCCGCGTCCGGGCAGCGGGATCGGGGTGCCGAACAGTCCGGCGTCGCTGCCGATCTGCCAGGCCGCGCCGTTCACCCGCTGCCCGTCCTGGTCGACCAGGTGCAGCCGGTACGGCCGGGAGTTGGAGGCGTTCAGGACCCGGAACCGGTACCAGCGCGGCCTGACCTCGTGGTGCGGCCAGATCACGCCGTTCACCAGCGTGTACCGGCCGCAGTACGGCAGCGGGCCGACCGTCTTGTGCAGCAGCTGCCCGGTCAGTGCCCCGTCCGGGCCGGTGGCCAGGTTGCGGTCGCACAGGATCAGCGGCAGCTCGAACTCCCCGGCGGGCAGCTGCAGCCGGTCCTCCTCCTCGTCCCGGACCAGGTAGGCCCCGACCAGGCCGGAGAGCACGTTCAGCCGGGTCACGCCCATCGCGTGGTCGTGGTACCAGAGCGGCATCGCGGCCTGGTCGTTCGGGTACTCGGACAGCTGCGAGTGGCCCGCGTGGACCGCGTTGTCGGTCCAGCCGTCGTTGCCGCCGTTGGTGACCGCGCCGTGCAGGTGCACCACCAGCCAGGGCGGCAGCGCCGGGCCCCTCGGGTCGATCAGGGCGGGGTCGATCCCCGGCACGTTCTCGGCCGGGGGCATGGTGATGTCGGGGATGTGGCCGATCTGGACCGGGTACGGGGTGCTGATCCGGTTCTGCCAGTCGACCCGCAGCCGCTGCCCGCGCCGGACCTCGATGGTCGGGCCGGGGAAGGTCCCCTCGTACGTCCACATCGGGGTGGGCGGCAGTTCGGAGTGCAGCTGCACGTCGGCCGAGACCTGCCGGATCGTCAGCTCCCCGTCGGGGCGCAGGACCTGGGGGATCCGCAGCGGGTCGGCGAACTTGGTGAGCTCGGTGGATTCGGGCACGGTGGCCTCCGTGGAGTCGGTTTGACTCCACGGTGGGGCACGAACCGTCCCGACCGCATGAGGCACCGGTCCCGGTCGGTGCCGCCGACCGGGTCGTCCCCGCGACCGGCCGCGAGGTCGGACCTCTTGACGGGATCTCGGTTTTCACCCAATCATCATGGGCGCGTCAACTAAGCCCGCCGGTCCGACCCGGGGCCGGCTGCTCCCGCACGTTCCGTTCTGCCCCACCAGAATCTGGAGCTCCCCTTGTCTCAGCGCGCCTCGCGGCGATCCCGCGTGCTCCGCTCCGCCCTCGCGACCGGTGCGGCCGTCACCCTGGCCGTCGGCGTCCTCAGCACCACCGCCTCGGCCCAGGTGACCGCCGTCCGGCAGGCCGCCGCCCCGACGGTGCAGGCCGCCCCGGACATCCCGGTCGCCAACGTCAAGGCGCACCTGGCCCAGTTCCAGTCGATAGCCAACGCCAACGGCGGCAACCGGGCGCACGGCCGGACCGGCTTCAAGGCCTCGGTCGACTACGTGAAGGGCAAGCTGGACGCCGCCGGGTTCACCACCACCCTGCAGACCTTCACCACCAGCGGCGCCACCGGCTACAACCTGATCGCGGACTGGCCGGGCGGCGACGCCAGCCACGTGGTGATGTTCGGCGCCCACCTCGACTCGGTCAGCGCCGGCCCCGGCATCAACGACAACGGCTCCGGTTCGGCCGGCATCCTGGAGACCGCGCTGGCCGTCTCCCGGGCCGGGCTCCAGCCGACCAAGCACCTGCGCTTCGGCTGGTGGGGCGCGGAGGAGCTGGGCATGATCGGCTCCAAGTACTACGTCAACAACCTGCCCACCGCCGAGCGGGCCAAGATCGACGGGTACATGAACTTCGACATGATCGGCTCGCCGAACCCGGGCTACTTCGTCTACGACGACGACCCCAAGCTCGAGGGCGTGCTGAAGAGCTACTTCGCCAGCGTGAACGTGCCGACCGAGATCGAGACCAACGGCGACGGCCGCTCCGACCACGCCCCGTTCAAGTCCGCGGGCATCAAGGTCGGCGGCCTCTACACCGGCGGCGACGAGACCAAGACCTCCGCCCAGGTCGCCAAGTGGGGCGGCAGCACCGGCCTGTTCGACCGCTGCTACCACGCCTCCTGCGACACCAGCGCGAACATCAGCGACACCTCGCTGGACCGGGGCGCCGACTCGATCGCGTACGCGGTCTGGGCCCTGGGCACCGAGGCCCCGCCGCAGCCCGGCACCGTCTTCGAGAACACCGCCGACGTGCAGATCCCGGACAACGGCGCGGCGGTCACCTCCTCGGTCACCGTCAGCGGCGTCACCGGCAACGCGCCCGCCGCGCTCCAGGTCGGCGTGGACATCAAGCACACCTTCCGCGGTGACCTGGTGATCGACCTGGTCGCCCCGGACGGCAGCACCTACCGGCTGAAGAACTCCAGCACCAGCGACTCGGCCGACAACGTGGTCGCCACCTACTCCGTGAACGCCTCCAGCGAGGTCGCCAACGGCGTCTGGAAGCTCAAGGTGCAGGACATCGCGGCCCAGGACACCGGCTACATCAACAGCTGGAAGCTGACCTTCTGACGGACCGTCGGTGCCGGGCCCCTGCTGCCCAGGGGCCCGGCACCGACGCGTGTCACGGCCGCATCTCGTACGCGCCCGACAGCTCCTCGACCCGGGCCCACAGCTTCGCGGTGCGCTCGGCGTCCGCGACCGGGCGGCGGACCTGGGCGAGCGCCCAGGCGGCCTGCTCCTCGCTGGTGGAGGTCTTGCCGTGCAGCTCGGTGGCGTGCGCGGAGAAGTCCCGGACCAGGAAGTCGAACACGCCGTCCAGCACGTCCGCGTCGGTGCCGGTCAGCTCGGCCTGCTCCAGCACCAGGTGGCCGTAGACCACCAGGGCGAACAGCTGGCCGATCTCCAGCAGGAAGTCCAGGTCCTGCTGCTGCGCCTCGGTCGGCGCGTGGCTCAGCAGCAGCGCGCAGAGGCCGTCGGCCTGCTCGCGGAAGCGGGCCACGTTCGGCAGGTGGGCGTGCGCGTCGTAGGCGGTGCGCCAGTCGTGGAAGCGGATCGCGCCCAGGCCGCGGGCCGGGCCCTGCTGGAACAGGAACGCGTCGTCCGCCGGGTCCAGCCGGGTCGGCACCGGGGCGTACTCGGCGGGCGCGAACAGGTAGTTGGCCATGAACTTGAGGATCAGGGCCAGGTTGACGTGCACCGTGCCCTCCAGCTTCGGCAGGCCCCGGATGTCCTTGGCGGCCTTGTCGAAGTAGGTGTCCGCCTCGAAGCCCTTGGCCGCGATGACGTCCCAGAGCAGGTCGATCACCTTCTCGCCCTCGGTGGTGACCTTCATCTTGGTCATCGGGTTGAAGAGCAGGTAGCGGCGGTCCTCCGGCGAGGCGCTGCGGAAGTAGTCCACCGCCCGGTCGCTGAACAGCTTCATCGCCACCAGGCGGGTGTACGCGTCCGTCAACTCCCGCCGCACGTGCGGGAAGTCGGTGACCTTGCGGCCGTACAGCACCCGGTTGTGGGCGTGCGTGACGGCCTCGTACATCGCGTGCTCGCAGATGCCGACCGAGGCGGTGCAGAGGTTGAACTTGCCGACGTTCACGGTGTTCAGCGCGGCGTCGAAGGCGGCCTTGCCGGTGTGCAGCACGTCCTCGGCCCGGACCGGGTACTCCTCCAGCCGGAACTCGCTGACGTACATCTGCGCGTTCACCACGTTCTTGACCAGGTGGTACGCCTCGTGGCGGCTGTCCACCGCGAAGAAGACGTAGCCCTCCGGGCCCTCGACGTCGGAGCGGCGGCCGAAGACCGAGACCAGGCCGGCCACGTTGCCGTTGCCGATGTAGTACTTCGGGCCGGTGGCGCTGAAGCCGCCGTCGGCGGTCGGGGTGAGGATCATGTCGGTGGAGTAGATGTCGGCGCCGTGGCTGCGCTCGGACAGTCCGAAGGCCATCACGTGACCCTCCGTCAGCAGCTTGGCGGCGCGGGCCCGGACGGCCTCGTTCTCGCTCTGCCAGACCGGGCCGAGGCCGAGGATGGTGACCTGCCAGGTGTACCAGTAGCCCAGGCCGTAGAAGCCCAGGATCTCGTTCAGCTCGGCGATCCGCGCGGTGTCCCAGCGCTTGTCGGCGTCGGCGCTGCTCGGGGTCAGGAACTCGGCGAACAGCCCCTCCTTGGCGGCGAACTCGAGGAAGTCCCCGTACCAGGCGCGGTCGATGTAGGTGTCGATCAGCGCCTTCTTGCCGCGCGACTCGAACCAGTCCACGGTGGCGCGCAGCAGGCGGCGGGTGGTGTCGTCGAACTGCTTCGGGTCGTAGGTGCTCGGGTTGAACAGCATGTGGCGGGTCCTAGGGTCGGCGGGAGAGGCGGTGGAGGGTGGTGAGCACGTCATCCAGCCAGGCGAGGGTCATCCGCTCGTACTCGATGCCGCCGCGCAGCACCACGTGCTGGAGCTGCTGCTGCGGTTCGAGCTCGGCGCCGGCCGGGAAGTCCCGCTGCTCGCCGCTGAGGTAGCGCTCCAGCAGGGCGGCGTGGCTCTCCCGGTGGCGGGTGACCTCAGAGACCAGGGCGGCGGGGTCGTCGAAGGCGGCGGCCCGGATCTTGACCGCCAGCTCGTGCCGGACGGTCTCCGGCTCGACCGGTTCGCGCAGCCAGTCCGAGAGCACCGAGCGCCCGTCCCGGGCGACCGCGTACACCTTCTTGTCCGGCTTGCCGTCCTGGACGATCTCCTCGGCGACGATCCAGCCGTCCGTCTCCATCCGCCGCAGCACCCGGTAGATCTGCTGGTGGGTGGCGGTCCAGAACCGTCCGATCGAACGGTCGAACCGCCGCGCCAGCTCGTACCCGGAGCCGGGCTGCTCCAGCAGTGAGACGAGGATCGCGTGCTCCAGTGCCATGCCCGCATCCTGCTATGCAACGAGTTGCATAGGCAACGGTGCCGCGCCCGGTTGAGACCGGGATCACCCTTCCGCGGCGGCCCCGGTCTCCCCGTCCACCAGCAGCAGCCGGTCCTGCTCGCCGTCCGACTCGACCAGCAGCACCTGGTCGCCGGTCGGCACCGGGGGGATCACGGAGGGCCGGGGCCGCCGCCAGAGCAGGGTGCCGTGCCGGAGGGCGAGCAGGTGCTCGTCCAGCAGCGAGCCACGCCGCCCGGCGGACTCCTGGGCCTTGAGGTCGACGCGGGTCCGGGCGTACACGTGGTTCCGTCCGGCGATCAGGCCGTCGAAGTACTCCATCCTGCGGTCGTGCCCGGGTACGGACCTCGGCCAGCGGAGCGGGGTCATCAGGTGCCTGCCGTCGGCGCCGATCCGACTGGCGAGCAGGCGGTCACCGGCGTCCACCGCGTAGAGCCAGCCGTCGGCCGGTGCGATCGGCACGGCGGCGAACGACAGGGCGTGCCGCACCGCGTGGAAGGTGTGCGACGTAGTCTCCGTCGACGTGTCGGGCCGGAAGCGGTGCGCGGCTCCGGCCCGGGACGCGGCAACCAGCCAGACGGTGCGGCCGCCGTCGATGATCAGTGGGCTGTACTGCTGCTTCGCGCACTGGATCGCGAGGTCGCCGACCGTGCCGCCGTCGGCCACCGACAGCCAGGTCAGCCGGGCGTCGAGCCAGTTCCAGACGAACACCAGCGGCGGGCCGGCCGGAGCGCCGTTGTTCGGCACGCAGAGGATGCCGCCCGGCTCCGCGCGGCGCCACTGCTCGGTCCCGGTACGGGCGTCGAAGGCCGTGACGGAGTGGTCCCGGTCGTTCTGGACCGAGGCGATCACCCGGCCGGCCACCAGCTGGATGGTCCCGACCGACCCGAAGGTGTGCTCCCAGAGCCGGTCGCCGGTGGTGAGGTCGAAGCCGGTGAGCTGCCGCGGCCGGCCGCCCTCCCGGCCGTGCCAGACCACCAGCGTCTCCCGGTCGGCGCGGTACTCGGCGAGTTCGCCCGGGTCGAACTCCCAGAGCAGCGAGCCGGATTCGGCCTCCAGCACACTCAGGGCGGCCCGCCCGGGGCTGAACCGGTCGGTCCGCGCGGTCGGCACCACCAGGTGGCGGCCGGTGGCGGTCAGCCTGGCCGCCCAGTGCTCCTGCCCGCCGGTGACCAGGTGCGGGCTCTGCCAGACCACCGTGCCGTCGGCCCGGTCGCAGGCGATCGGCCGCCCGTCCACCAGGACGAACACCCGGTTCCCCCGGACCACCGGCCGGGACAGCGTGTCGGGCGGCGCGGTGAGCGTCCAGAGACTGCCCTCCCGCCGCACCCGCACCGGTATGGCATCCGCGATCACGGGTTCCTCCTGCTGTCCGGCCGCCGGGCGGGAATCGCGTGTTCCCGCGCCCAGCCTGCCATCCTGCGGTGCCGGGCGTTCACGGGCAACGGCGGTGCGCCGGGTGGAGCCGCGGATCACGTGCCCGCGAAGGCTCCGGTCCCGGCGTCGACCATCCGGAGGCGGTCGTGGTCCGAGGGGCTGTCGACCAGGAGCACCCCGGCTCCGGCCGGGACGGGCCGCCCGGAGGAGTGGCCCAGCGGCAGCCGCCACCGCACAGCACCGTCGCGCACCGCCACCACCCCGCGATCCGCCGGGGAGCGGGCAAAGGGCGTCGTCAGGTAGACCTGGCCGGGCCCGACGGTCAGGACGCCGGTGTAGTCCGTCCGCCGGGCGTCCAGGGAGACGGACCGCGGCCAGCGGAGCCGGGGCAGCGGCCGCCGGCCGCCGGGGTCGATCGGAGCGGCGAGCAGGTGGCGGGCGCGGTCGACCCCGTAGAGCCAGCCGTCCCCCGGGACGGCGACCCCGCGGTAGTTGGTGATCCCACGCCGCAGCGGGTGGAAGGAGTGTGACGGTCCGTTCGCCGAGGACGAGACGTCGAAGCGCTGGACGCGGCGGCCGTTGCCGACGAGCCAGACGCTCCGGCCGTCCTCGAGAACCTGTGCGTGGTACTTCTGCCGGGCGACCTCGATGCGTCCCGTCTCGCTGCCGGTCTCCAGTGCGAGCCGGACCATTCGGCCGTTGGGCCAGCTCCAGACGAAGATCTGCGACGGGTCGGGCGTGGTGTCGGGCCGGAGCAGGGTGAGCCCCCCGCCGTAGTCCGTGTTCCGCCAGAGCTCGGCACCGGTGCGGAGGTCGAGGGCGAGGACCCGGTGGCCGATGTCGTCGCTCCCGTAGGTGATCAACCGGCCGTCCGTGACGACCGCGCTGCCCATCGAGAGGACTTCACGCCGCCAGAGCCGCGAGCCGGTGGCGAGGTCCAGGGCGGTGATCCGGCCCGGCAGGTTCCCGTCGCTGTGCACGGTCACCAGGGTGTGCCGGTCGGCGTGGAACTCGGCCAACGGGCCGGCGTCGGACCGCCAGAGCAGTGCGCCGGACCCCGCGTCCAGCACGCTCAGGCCCGCCTTTCCGTTCCGCGGGGCCAGTCGGCCGTCGGGCACCACGAGGTGGTCGCCGGTCGCGGTGCACTCCATCCCCCAGAGGTCCAGCGCGCCGGTGACCCGGTGCGGGCTGCGCCAGAGCACCGACCCGTCGGCCCGGTCCAGCGCGGTCGCGCACCCGTCGACCAGGACGTACACCCGGTCGCCTTCGACCACCGGTCGGGCGAGCGTCCGACGCGGTGCGGTCAGCGTCCAGCACCCGTTGCTCCGGTGCACGTCCACCTGCGCGGCATCCGCGAACACGGCTCCCCCTCCGGTCCGACCAGCGTCGTCCGGAGCAGAATACGAGGGTGACCGACGAGGACGGGCTGCTTCGGTGGCGAATGCACAGTCAGTTTCCCTCCGGGACGGCCACGGTGGCCGGGATCGCCGCCCGGGCGCCCGGCATCCAGGCGCAGGACGCCGGGGCGGCCCGGCTCGGGCTGCGGGCGCGCGGGCTGGCCGAGGCGGCGGCGGTGCAGCGGGCTTACCAGGCGGGCGAGGTGGTGAGCAGCTGGCTGATGCGCGGCACGCTGCATCTGCTGCTGGCGGCCGAACTCCGGCCGTTGCTGGCGGTGTTCGGGGTGCGGAACATCGCGGCGGGGGCCCGCCGCCGCCGCGAGCTCGGGCTGACCGAGGCGGTGCTCGGCCGGGCGGTGGCCGCGCTGCCCGAGGTGCTGACCGAGCCGCTGGCCCGGGCCGCGCTGGTGGCCCGGCTGAACGAGCACGGTGTGGGCGTCGAGCCGACCGGCCAGGCGCCCGCGCACCTGACGGCGTACCTGGCCGGGCTCGGCCTGCTCTGCCGGGGTGCGGAGGTGGCCCCGCGCGAGCCCGGGTACCGGCTGCTGCCGCCGGGGGAGGACGAGGGTGACCCGGCGGCCCTGGCCGCCCGGTACGTCGCGGCATTCGGCCCGGCCGGGCCGGCGGACTTCGCCGCCTGGTCGGGGCTGCCGCTCACGGTCGCGCGGACGGCGTTCGCCGGGCTGCCCGAGGTCGGCGACGGCCGGTACGCCACCGGGGAGCCGCCGCCGGACGGCGAGCCGCTGGTGCGGCTGCTCGGCGCGTACGACAACTACCTGCTCGGCTACCGCGACCGGAGCCTGATGCTGGATCAGCGGTACGCGAAGCTGATCAACGCGGGCGGCGGGGTGGTGCGGCCCGCGCTGGTGGTGGACGGGCGGGTGCTCGGCAGCTGGCGGCGGGACGGCGGCCGGGTGGTGGTGGAGCCGTTCGGGCGGGTGCCGGAGGAGCTGTGGGCCGCCGAGGCGGCGGCGGTGGAGGCGTTCTTGGGGTAAATCCGGACAAACTGTTATTTCTGCCTCAGACTGGGTAGTGAGCATGCGCGTGCCAAGTGCCGACTGAGGAGGTGGTCCTGGTGTCAACCCAGCTGCCGATGAGCATGGAGCACCATCCGGACATCCTGGAGATGCGTGAGCAGTACGAGCGGGTGGTGTCGACCCCGCGGGCGCAGGCGGTCGAGGCGCTGGCCATGGTGACCGGCCTCTTCCTGGCGATCTCGCCCTGGGTGATCGGCTTCTCCGGCTCCTCCGAGCTGACGGTCAGCAACCTGATCATCGGCCTGGCGTTCACGGCCATGATGGCGGGCTATGGTTCGGCGTACGAGCGCACCCACGCGCGTGCCTGGGCAGCCACGCTGCTCGGTGCCTGGACCATCGTCTCGCCCTGGCTGGTGGCGGGCCCCGACGCGGTCCGCCGGACCATCCTCACCAATGTGATCACCGGCGGGCTGATGGTCTGCCTGGGCCTGGCCGCCGTCTCGATGGCCGCCACCCTCACGACGGGCAGGATGCGCCGCAGTACGGGTTCCGGATCCGTGCCGAGCGGAGGCTGAGTCTCCGGGTGCGGGCGCGGACCCGGCAGGTCCGCGCCCGCACCGCTGCCCGGCTCCAGAAGCCAGGGCAGCTAGGGCCGGGTCATCCGCAGCACGTCCAGCGCTTCGTCGAGCTGCGCCGCCGTCAGCTTCCCCGCACCCACGTAGCCGCGCTCCTCGACCACCTGACGGATCGTCTTGCGCTCGGCGACCGCCTGCTTGGCCACCTTCGCGGCCTCCTCGTACCCGAGGTACCGGTTCAGCGGGGTGACCACCGACGGGGACGACTCGGCGTACTCGCGGGCCCGCTCGACGTTGGCGGTCAGGCCGTCCACCGTCCGGTCGGCCAGCAGGCGGGCGCTGTTGGCCAGCAGCCGGACCGACTCCAGCACGTTGCGCGCGATCACCGGCAGCATCACGTTGAGCTCGAAGTTGCCGCTCGCGCCCGCCAGCGTGACGGTGGCGTCGTTGCCCACCACCTGGGCGGCCACCATCAGCACCACCTCGGGCAGCACCGGGTTGACCTTGCCCGGCATGATCGACGAACCCGGCTGGAGGTCCGGCAGGTTGAGCTCGCCCAGGCCGGTGCGCGGGCCCGAGCCCATCCAGCGCAGATCGTTCGCGATCTTGGTGAAGCCGACCGCGACGGTGCGCAGCTGCCCGCTCAGCTCGACCAGGCCGTCCCGGGCGCCCTGCGCCTCGAAGTGGTCCCGCGCCTCGGTCAGCGGCAGCCCGGTGGTCCGCGCCACCTCCGCGATCACGGCGGCCGAGAAGCCCGGCGGGGTGTTGATGCCGGTGCCCACCGCGGTCCCGCCGAGCGGCAGTTCGGCCACCCTGGGCAGGGTGGCGCGGAGCCGCTCGACCCCGTACCCGACCTGCGCCGCGTAGCCGCCGAACTCCTGGCCGAGGGTGACCGGAGTGGCGTCCATCAGGTGGGTCCGTCCGGACTTGACCACCTGGGCGAAGTCGGCGGACTTCCGCGCCAGCGCCGCCGCCAGGTGCTCCAGGGCCGGGATCAGCTCGCCGGTCACGGCGGCGGTGGCCGCGATGTGGATCGAGGAAGGGAACACGTCGTTCGAGGACTGGCTCGCGTTCACGTGGTCGTTCGGGTGCACCGGGCGGCCGAGCCGCTCGGTGGCCAGGGTGGCGATCACCTCGTTGGCGTTCATGTTGGACGAGGTGCCCGAGCCGGTCTGGAACACGTCCACCGGGAACTGGTCGTCCCACCGCCCCTCGGCCACCTCCTCGGCGGCCGCCGCGATCGCCCCGGCCGTCTCCGGGTCCAGTACGCCCAGCTCGGCGTTCACCCTGGCCGCCGCGGCCTTGATCCGGGCCAGCGCCGCGATGTGCGCCCGCTCCAGCCGCTGGCCCGACACCGGGAAGTTCTCCACCGCCCGCTGGGTCTGGGCCTGCCACTTGGCGGACGCGGGCACCCGCACCTCGCCCATCGAGTCGTGCTCGATCCGGTACTCCTGCATGACCTTGCACCTCCTGCCTCTGCCAGCCGCGCGGACGCCCCGGGTATTTCCGGTCCGGGCTACTGGCCCAGCAGGGTGGCGAAGTCGTACCCGACGTCGGCCAGGGTCAGCACGCTGCCGAGGTCGCTGATGGCGCCCACGGGGATGCTGTGCCCGTCGGCGGATGGTACGGCCGGGGTCAGGGCCTGGGCCGGGACGGCGGTGGCCAGCACCAGCAGGGCGGTGGTGGCGGCGATTCGGATCACGGTGCGCATGACCGCCCAACCGGCCGGGCCGGCCCGGGGTTACGGCTTCCGCCGCCGCGTCACACGGGCGGACCGGCTCAGCCGAACAGCGCCTCGCGGTCGGTGCCCAGGTGCGCCCGCAGCACGGCCAGCGAGCGCATGCTCTGCGACTTCACCACCGCGGTGCTCACCCCGAGGGCCTCGGCGGTCTGCTCCACGCTCTGGTCCTCCCAGTACCGCAGCAGCACGATCGCCCGGTCGCGCTCGGGGAGCAGCGCCAGCGCGTTCAGCAGGGTGAGCCGCTCGGCGGTCGGGTCGCTCGGGTCCGGGCGGTCGGGCAGCTGGTCCACCGTCAGCTCGCCGCTGCTGCGCAGCCGCTTGTGGTCGAGCAGGGTGTTGAGCAGCACCTTGCGGGCGTAGCTGAACGGGTCGGCACCCTGGCGGGTGAGCCGGTTCCAGACCACGTACATCTTGGTGAGGGTGCCCTGGGTCAGGTCCTGGGCGAGGTGCCAGTCCCGGCACATCAGGTAGGCGGTCTGCCGCAGGCGGGTGACGTTCGCCTCGGCGAAGGCTATGAAGTCGGCTTCGGTACGCACCATCGGGCTCCGGGTCTCGGTGAGGGCATGGCGGGAGCCGCGGCCCCCCTCGTGAGGGGGCCGCGGCCGGGGTGGTGCGTTACTGCGGAGCCGGCAGGGCCGGGTACTTCGCGTTGGCGGCCGCGACGAAGGCGGACGGCATCGAGGTGCCGATCAGCGGGCTGCTGGCCAGTGCGACGGCCTGCTCCTGCGTCAGAGCCGGTACGGCAGGCGGGTTCTGACCGTTCGTCCAGTTCAGGCAGCTGGAGATGTCGATCGCGACCCCGAGGTTCTGCGGGCGGTGCACGGTGACCCGGGTGGTCTGGATGCAGTTGGTCGGGTTGGTGTCGACCTCGACCACGTCACCCGTGGGTGAGGTGGAGCAGACGGTGGTGATCTTGCCGTGGGTGCCGGCCAGGCAGGCGGGCTGCTCGGGGTCGGACTGGAAGGCCCCGACACCGATCCGGCCGACGCCGGCCGACGTGTTCACGTAGGCGAAGACCGCGGGGTAGCCGATGCCGTCGACGATCGGGTACTTCGCCTGATTGGCCCGGAAGTTGTCGGCGGTCAGCCCGGCCGGCAGTGACTTCACCACGGCGTCGAGCAGGCTCGCCGCCGTGACCGGGACCAGCGGGTCGGCCTGCGCCGTCGGGGTCGCCGAGGCGGACGGCGATGCGCTGACCGCGGCCGGCGCGGCGGCGGGCCCGAGACCGGTGGCCGGGCCGGCGGTGGTGGACTGCGCCGGGCCGGTGCCCAGCGACCCGACCAGGAGCGCCAGCGCGGCCACGGCGGTCACGGAGCCGACCGCCGCACCGGCGGCGCGCAGGCGCCGCTTGCGCCGTCCGCCCTTGGCGGCCAGGCCGACCAGGTCGCCCAGTGCCGGGGCGGTGAGGGCGGCCAGTTCGGTGTCGAGCGCGTGGTGGAACTCGTTGGGTCGGAACCCGTCTTCTTCGTTCATCTCGGTTGCTGTCCCTTGTTGGTGCCAACCGCACGCCGGCCATGCGGGCCCCGCTCCTGCGCGGGGCTCTGCCCTCTAGGACGGGTCGGGCCGCCGGTTCGGTCGCAGCCGTCGGACAGCTTTTCGGGCCCGCCCGTACTGACCGTGCGTCAGCAGGCAGAACGCCGCCCCGGCGGCGTACCAGAGCAGGTCCGGCGGGTTGAAGGTGGAGCCGAGCACGATCGGCAGCGCCGGGGGGATCCGGGTGAGCTGGAGGAACTCGACCGCCCAGCTCACCCCGAGCGCGATCCCGGCCACCGCGACGGGCCTGGCCCGGGGAGCGGCGAGCAGTACCAGCAGGTACACCACGGCGGTGTAGAACGCGTCCCGGAGGACGTCGCCCGCCAGACCGCCGACCACGGCGAACGTGCCGAGCCCGGCGGCGACGGTGCCCGCGATGAGCAGCAGAATCCGGAAACGCAAAGCCCCACCCCCGTGCGGTCAGAACTTCTGAGCGCGTTCAAAAGAGTAGCAACCCTGATCCGCCGTCCCGTCCGGTGTGGCCGGGGTCTCGCTCCTTGCCATGTCCCTGCTGCCCGGGTCATACGCGATACTCGTGCCACTCTCACCCCGCCCCGAGGAGCGCGACATGGCACGTACCAGCCCCGACCCGGCCGACCTGCTCGCGGTCGGTGAGCTGCTCACCGATGAGGAGCGCCTGATCCGGGACACCGTACGGAAGTTCGCGGACGAGAAGATCCGGCCGTACGTCGGGGAGTGGTTCGACCGGGGCGTGTTCCCGGCCAGGGAGCTGGCGCCGGAGCTGGGCCGGCTCGGGGTGCTGGGGATGCACCTGGACGGCTACGGCTGCACCGGGTCCACCGCGGTCGAGTACGGCGTTGCCTGCATGGAGCTGGAGGCGGCCGACTCGGGCCTGCGCAGCTTCGTCTCGGTGCAGGGCTCGCTCGCCATGCGCTCGATCCACGCCTTCGGCTCGGAGGAGCAGAAGCTGCGCTGGCTCCCGGAGCTGGCGGCCGGGCGGGCGATCGGCTGCTTCGGGCTGACCGAGCCGGACTTCGGCTCCGACCCGGCCAACATGCGGACCCGGGCCCGCCGCAAGGGCACCGACTGGGTGCTCTCCGGCACCAAGATGTGGATCACCAACGGCTCGATCTCGGACGTCGCGGTGGTCTGGGCGCAGACCGAGGACGGCGTCCGCGGCTTCCTGGTGGAGCGCGGCACGCCGGGCTTCTCCGCCACCGACGTGCACGGCAAGCTCTCCCTGCGCGCCTCGGTGACCAGCGAGCTGGTCTTCGACGAGGTGGTGCTCCCGGCCGACGCGGTGCTGCCCGGGGTGCGCGGCCTGCGCGGCCCGCTCTCCTCGCTCGGCGAGGCCAGGTACGGCATCCTCTGGGGCACCGTTGGTGCGGCCCGGGACTGCTACACCACCGCGCTGGACTACGCGAAGTCCCGGATCCAGTTCGAACGCCCCATCGCCGCCTTCCAGCTGACGCAGCAGAAGCTGGTGGAGATGATGCTGGAGGTGGAGAAGTCCTACCTGGTGGCGCACCGGATCGGCCGCCTCAAGGACGCCGGCCAGTGCCACCCCGCGCACATCAGCTTCGGCAAGCTCAACAACGTCCGCACCGCGATCGAGGTGGCCCGCTCCGCCCGCACGATCCTGGGCGCCAACGGCATCACGGTCGAGTACCCGGTGCTGCGGCACGCCAACAACCTGGAGTCGGTGCTCACCTACGAGGGCACCTCCGAGATCCACACCCTGGTGCTCGGCGAGACCATCACCGGCGAGTCCGCCTACCGCTGATCCCGCTAAACCCCTTGGTCGGGAGCCCCCGCCGGTCACTACGGTGGGGGCCGACCCGAAGGAGGGACGATGACCGCGACCACCACCCTGTGGCGCCCGACCGGCCCCGAGGAGCTCGCGCTCGTCGAGGCCTCCGGCTGGCGCGCCTGGCCGCCCCGGCTGCCGGACCAGCCGATCTTCTACCCCGTCATGAACGAGGACTACGCGATCCGGATCGCCCGGGACTGGAACGTGCCCGCCTCCGGCGTCGGCTACGTGACCCGGTTCGAGGTGGAGACCGGCTTCCTGGCCCGCTACCCCGTCCAGCAGGTCGGCGGGCGGACCATCCTGGAGCTCTGGGTGCCCGCCGAGGAGCTGGCGGAGTTCAACCGGCACATCGTCGGGCGGATCGAGGTGGTCCGGGAGTTCCGCCCCTGATATCGGCGGGGGTGGGTCAGCCCGTGGGTGGACCCCGGACCGGTACCTGCTGCTGACGGCCCGGGCCGATCGCTCCGGAAGGATGGGGAGCGGAGACCCGAGGAGGAGAGCGGCATGGGTGCGGTGGGCAGGATGGCGGTGGGCGCGCTGGCGGGAGCGGCGGCGCTGGCGGCCGGTGCGCTGGTGGCGGTGCCGAAGGCGCAGGACTGGTTCGACGGCCGGCACCAGGAGAAGGCCCACTACCCCACGGGGGCGGCCGCCAAGCAGGACCGCGCCTCGGTGCCGCGCTGGCTGCCGGACGGGGCCACCAGGATCACGTACCTGATGTCGACCACCGGCGGGGACCGGCTGATCAAGGCCACCCTGCCGGACGGGAAGCTGCCGGACGGCTGCCGGAAGGGCGGGCCGGAGGGGCCGGTGCGGCTCACCGCGTCCTGGTTCCCGAACGACGCGGTGGCCAGGGCGGACGCCCGGTGCGGGCTGTACAACGTCGCGCTGATCGGGAACCAGCTCTACGGCTGGCAGGACGACGGCGTGGTGGTCGCCGCGCGCAAGGCCGGTACGGCCACCGAATAGAGCGAGTAGGCGGCCCCGGGTTCCGGAGCACGGTGCGGCTGCGGTAGGACAGGGGAACCGACCACCCCTGAGGAGCCCCATGACAGGCCCGACCACCGAGACCACCGGGTCGACCTCCGACCGGACCGCGGACGGGCCCGCACCCGCCGGCGCACCGCCGGGACGGGCCACGGTGGCGCTGCTCGGCAGCCTGGTCGCGCTCGGCCCGCTCACCACCGACCTGTACCTGCCCGCGATACCGGGGCTCACCCGGGACCTCGGCTCGACCGCACCGGCGGTCCAACTCACCCTGACCGGTTCGCTGTTCGGCCTGGCGATCGGTCAGCTGGTGTTCGGTCCGCTGAGCGACCGGCTCGGCCGCCGCCGCCCGCTGCTGGCCGGGATGGTGCTCTACACCCTGTCCACCCTGATCTGCGCGTTCGCCGGCTCGGTGGGGGTGCTGGTGGCGGGCCGCTTCCTCCAGGGGCTGTCCGGTGCCGCCGGTCTGGTGATCGCCCGCGCGATCGCCCGGGACCGGTTCGAGGGGGTGGCGATGGTCCGCTTCATGGCCTCGCTCGGACTGATCAGCGGGCTGGCCCCGATCTTCGCCCCGGCGGTCGGCGCACAGCTGCTCCGCTTCACCGACTGGCGGGGCGCGTTCCTGGCGCTGGTGGTGTTCGGCGCGGTGATCACCGCCTGGGTGCTGCTCACCCTGCGCGAGTCGCTGCCGCCGGAGCTCCGGCACGGCGACGGCCTCGGCACCACCCTGCGGGCGATCGGCGGGCTGCTCGGCGACCGGCGCTTCGCCGGGTACGTGCTGACCAGCTCGTTCAGCTTCGGCGCGCTGTTCGCGTACGTCGGCGGGTCCTCGGTGGTGCTGCAGAGCGAGTACCAGATCTCGCCGCAGACCTACAGCCTGGTGTTCGCCGTCAACTCCCTCGCGGTGGTGGGCTTCAGCCAGCTGAACGGCCGGGTCCTGGTGCAGCGGGTGCCGATGGACCGGCTGATGCTGATCGGGGTCGGGGCGGCCGCTCTCGCGGGCGTCGTGCTGATCCTGTTCGCCACCGTCTGGCCGGTCGGGCTGGCCGGGGTGTGGCCCGCGCTGTTCCTGCTGATGGCCGGCATGGGCCTGGTGCTGCCGAACTCCTCCGTGCAGGCCCTGACCATGGCCCCGCACGCGGCCGGGTCCGCCTCGGCCCTGATCGGCGTCGGCACCTTCAGCTGCGGCGCCCTGGTCGCCCCGCTCAGCAGCCTGGGCGACCGGCCCTCGGTGGCGGTGCTCGGCGCGGTGGTGGCCGGGTGCGCCGCGGTCGCGCTGGCCGCCTTCCTGCTGCTCTGCCGCCCCCGCACGAAGGGCTGAGCCCCCGTCAGCTCCCCGGCACCGGGTCGCTGCCGCCCCGGGTACCGGGCCGGCAGCGGAGCAGCCGGCCGGCCGTGAGCCGGGCCCCGCGCGCCGCGCCGTGCCGGTGCAGCGCCTGCACGGCGTAGGTCGAGCAGGACGGTGCGTACGGGCAGCAGGCCCGCCGGGTCGGGCTGATCCTGGTCCGGTAGTGGTGGACGGCGCCGTACAGCGCGGCCGCCGTCCGGCCTGCGGGCACGGGGGCGGACGGGTCCGCACCGGCCCGGTGCCCGCGCACCGCGAACCGGACGGCCGAGGTCAGCACCACCGGGATCAGCGCGATCAGGCAGGGGTCGCCGCAGCCGTCGCCGCAGTCGGGGCTGCAGTTGTCGTTCACCTGCCGCCTGGCCTTCCGGCGGGGGTGCGCCCGGCGGTGCTCCCGCCGGGCCCGGCGCTCCTGCTCGGGCAGCCACCACCAGGACCGGCGGCGTTCGCGCGGCGGCGGGTTGACGGGTGTCTCCATGGGCGTGCTGTGCTCCCTCGGAACGGCCGGTCCGGTGCACCGGCAGCGGTAGCGTACGCGGCGGCCGGGCTGCTGTCAGCGGTTCCCGGAGTGTCGGTCCGGTGACGGAGCGTGCCGGGCGGCGTGAGGCCGACCACAGTGGTTTCGAAGGTCCGGCGGTGCCGGTGGGCGGCTTTGCCAGGTGGTGGCACGGCCGGCGGTCGAAGGCGAAGGCACGGCTACGACGCCTCGTCGTAGCCGGTGCGCTTGTGGCCGGGTAGGGGCGGCGTCAAGACTGGTGGAGTCGCAAGGCACTCCCGCCTGTCGCACCGGCCGCCGTACGGTCGGACCGGTCGGGGGAGTGCACCGCCAGGCGCCCGGAGCAGTACGGGGCGCTCACGGCCGGTGGTGCGGCTGCCCCTGGTAACGGCCCTCGGCCGACCGGGCAGCGGTGCGCCCCCGGGCCGGTCCACCGAGTGAGGTCCTCCCCTTCATGCGTAGCTCCCTCCTTGCCGTCATGCGCCGCCGCACCACCCTGATGGTGGCCTCCGCCGGTCTGGCGACCGCGTGCGCCGCCTCGGCGGTGGCCGTGGCGCTGCCCGAGGAGAACGCCGTCGCCGCCCCGGTCGCGGTCGCCGTCGGCACCCCGGCCCCGGCCGTCGCGGTCGAGCAGCCCGCCGTCGCCGCGGTCGAGCAGCCTGCGGTGCAGCCGAAGCAGGAGGAGGAGAGCCCGGCCGTCGCCTCCCGGTCCGAGCAGCGGTCCGAGCTGTCCGCCGCCACCGTCGGCACCAGCCCGAGCGCGGTCAGGGAGCTGGCCCGGAGCATCGTCCCGGCCGCCCAGTACGCCGCCTTCAGCAGGATCATCAGCCATGAGAGCGGCTGGAACTTCAAGGCCACCAACGCCTCCTCCGGCGCGTACGGCCTGGCCCAGGCGCTGCCCGGCTCCAAGATGGCCTCGGCCGGCGCCGACTGGCGCACCAACCCGGCCACCCAGATCAAGTGGGCGCTGGACTACATGAACAGCCGCTACGGCAGCCCGAACGCCGCCTGGTCGTTCTGGCAGAGCCACCACTGGTACTGAGCAGCGCCCCCGGCGCCACGAGCAAGGCCGCGGCCCCCGTCCGGAACACCGGACGGGGGCCGCGGCCTTGCGGCGTGCGGACGGTGCGTCAGATCAGGCCGTTGGTCTTCAGCCAGTCCTTGGCGACGGTGGCCGGGTCCTCCTTGTCGACCGCGACCCGCTTCATCAGCTCGGTCAGGCCGTTGGTGTCCAGCTTGGCCGAGACCTTGTTGAGCGCGGCGGTCGCGGTGGCGTCCACGCCCGCCTTGTTCACCAGCGGGGTGACGTTCTGGGTGCTGAAGATGTTCTTCGGGTCGGTCAGCGTGACCAGCTTGAGCGTGACGATCTTCGGGTCGGTGGTGAAGACGTTGCCGACCTGGATGCTGCCGTCCTTCAGCGCGTTGGCGGTGGTCTCGCCGGTCGGCTTCCACTCCTTGAAGGTGAGGCCGTAGTTGTCCTTCAGCAGCGGCTCGCTGCGGTTCTTGAACTCCGGCGGGCCGCCGATCACGAGCTCGGCGGACTTGCCGGCCAGGTCGGCGATGCTCTTCAGGTTGAGCTTGGTGGCGGTCTCCTGGCTGACCGTCAGCGAGTCGTTGTCCTGCGCGGCGGCGGAGTCCAGCAGCGCCAGCTCGGCCGGCAGCTTGGTGGCGAGCGCGCCGTTGACGGCCTCGGTGCCGCCGGTCAGGGCCGGGTTCTTGGCGTCCAGGTAGCCCAGCAGCGCGCCGTTGTACTCCGGCAGCACGGTCAGGGCACCGCTCTTGAGCTGCCCGTAGAGCACCTCGCGGCTGCCGATGTTGAACTTCTCCTCGACCTTGACGCCCTTGGCCTTGAGGGCCTGCGAGTAGATCGAGGCGAGCAGCACGTTCTCGGGGAAGTTGGCCGAGCCGATCACCACGGTCTTGCCGGAGCCCGCAGCGGGGGCCGAGGTGGAGGGGGCCGCCAGCGGGTCGCCGCTGCCGGAGGAGCTGCACGCCGCCGCACCCAGCAGGAGGGCGGCAGCAGTGGCGGTTCTGAGCAGACGGGTGGTCATGGAGATTCCTTTGTCAGCGGATTGGCAGTGGTACGGACGCGGGCCCATGCTCCCCCGGAGATCGCGGCGCGGTGGGCGCTTTTGACGATCTCCACACATGACAGTGTCAGGTTCGCTTCGACAGGGACCGGCGTCCGGTCGGGTTTGGTCGGTCAGTCGACGGAGCGCCGGGGTCGGATGCCTGGTGGCAGCGCGTACCGGAGCAGCCCGGCGAACAGGAGCTGGGTGAGCAGCGCGAGCGCCACCACCAGCACGGCCCCGCCGGCCACGGCGGGGAAGTCTCGGAGTGCCAGCCCGTCCATCACGTACCGGCCCAGGCCGCCGAGGCCGACGTACGCGGCCACGGTGGCGGTGGCGATCACCTGGACGGTGGCGCTGCGCAGCCCGGCCAGCAGCGCGGGCAGCGCGGCGGGCAGGCAGACCTGGAACAGCACCTGGGGGTGGGTCAGCCCGATGCCCCGGGCGGCGTCCCGCAGGTCCGGATCGGTGCCCCGGACCCCCTCGACCGCCGCCACCAGCAGCGGTGGGACGGCGAGCACCACCAGCGGGATCAGCACGGCGCTGCGGCCGATGCCGGCCAGCAGCACCACCAGCGTGACCAGGCCGAGGGTGGGAAGTGCCCGCGCGGTGCCGGCCAGCAGGGTCACCAGGGCGGAGCCCCGGCCGGTGTAGCCCAGCACCAGCCCGAGCGGGACGGACAGCAGTCCGGCGTAGAGCAGGGCCTCACCGGTGAAGGCGAAGTGCTCGGCCAGGCGGTGCACGATCGAGTCCGGCCCGCTCTGGCGGGCGGGCGAGGTGAAGAAGGTGTGCAGCCAGTCGATCCAGTTCACTGCGCGGCCCCCTGCGAGCGGACGGCCCACGGGGCGAGCAGCCGCCGGGCCAGCACCAGGGCGACGTCGACCAGCAGCGCGAGGGCCGCGATCAGTACGATGCCGGCCAGGATCGGGGTGGTGAAGGTCCGTTGGAACCCGTCGATGAACAGGTACCCGAGCGCGCCCCGGCCGACCAGTGCGCCGACCGCCGCCATCGAGATGCTGGAGACGGCCGCGACCCGCAGTCCACCCATCAGGTAGGGGACCGAGGACGGCAGTTCGACCGCGACCAGCCGCCGCCAGTGGCCGTAGCCCATCGCGGTGGCGGCCTGCCGGACGGCCTCGGGGGTGGCCCGCAGGCCCTCCACCGTGGTCGGCAGCAGCAGGGCCAGCGCGTAGAAGGTCAGCGGGATCATCACGGTGCCCGCCTCGCCCAGCCCGGTGTAGGGCACCAGCAGCATGAAGATCGCCACGGCCGGCAGCGCGTACAGCGTGTTGAAGACCACCGCGACCGGCTGGTAGAGCCTCGGGTGGCGGGCGCAGAGCAGGCCGAGCGGCACCGCCAGCAGCAGGCCGATCAGCACCGGGACCAGCGCCATCACCGCGTGGTCCAGGGCGAGTTGGGCCAGGTAGTTGAGATGGTCGGCGATCCACTTCCAGCGGACCAGCGGTTCGTCGTCAGCCACCGGTGGCCACCGGGTGCTCGGTCAGCGCGGCCAGCACGTCGGCCCGGTCGGCGGTGCCGGTGGCCAGGCCCCGGGCGTCGAGCGCCACGGCCGCTCCGGCGGGGGAGAGCACGGCGGCGTCCAGTGCGGTCCGCAGGGTGTCCGTGCCGGGGTGGAACCCGATGGCCGGACGGGCGGGGTGCGCCGGGTGCCGCCACTCGACCGGCCGGCCGGCCGGGTCCAGCGCCAGCTCCCAGCCGCCGTGCTCGGTGCCGTCGGCCAGTGGGCGGATCGCGATGCCGGTGGCCGGGCGCAGGCCGAGGCCGCGCAGCCCCCGGTCCCGGCCCAGGAAGCCGGCCACGTCTTCGTCCGCCGGGGAGGTCAACAGGGTGTGCGGATCGGCCTGTTGGGCGATCCGGCCGTGCTCGCGCAGCACCACCACCTGGTCGCCGAGCCGGACCGCCTCCTCGATGTCGTGGGTGACGAAGAGCACCGTCTTGTTCAGCTCGCTCTGGAGCCGGAGCAGCTCCTCCTGCAGACCGGCCCGGACCACCGGGTCGACCGCGCTGAACGGCTCGTCCATCAGCAGCACCGGCGGGTCCGCCGCCAGCGCCCGGGCCACCCCGACCCGCTGCTGCTGCCCGCCGGACAGCTGGAACGGGTAGCGCTTGGCGGTCTCCGGCGCGAGGCCGACCAGGTCCAGCAGCTCGGCCGCCCTGGCCCTGGCCTTCTTCTTGTCCCAGCCGAGCAGGTACGGCACGGTGGCGATGTTGTCGATCACCTTGCGGTGCGGGAACAGGCCGGCCTGCTGGATCACGTAGCCGATGCCCCGGCGCAGCTTGGCCGCGTCCAGCTCGGCGACGTCGGTGCCGTCCAGCAGCACCCGTCCGCCGGTCGGCTCGACCATCCGGTTGACCATCCGCAGCAGGGTGGTCTTGCCGCATCCGGACGGGCCGACCAGCACGGTTATTCGGCCGGCGGGCACATCAAGGTCCAGCCCTTCGACGGCAACCGTGCCGTCGGGGTGGCGCTTGGCTGCGCCGTCGAATCTGATCACGTGAGGGTCCTCGGTCGGGGCCGTGCGGCTTGCTGTGCCGGTGGGCCGAAACAGGTCGGTCGGTTTTCGGATCTTGAAGACGTTAGGGCCTGCCCGGACCAGGATGGGCGCAAACCTCAGTGATCGGTCGAATCGGATCGAACCTTGTCACCTTGCGTCAGCTGCACCTCGTCGTAGGAGGGGTGACCGCCCTGACGGGTCGGCAGCCCGGCCGCCTCCCAGGCCACGAAGCCGCCGTCCAGGTCGGTGGCGAGCGGCAGCCCGATCTCGCGCAGCGCGGCCGCCGCCAGGCTGGAGGCGTAGCCGCCGGAGCAGACCACGATCACCGCCAGGTCCGGCCCGGTCGCCTGCGGGATGCGGTGGCTGCCGGTCGGATCGAGCCGCCACTCCAGCACGTTCCGCTCGATCAGCAGCGCACCGGGGATCTCCCCCTCGCGGGCCCGCTGCCCGACCGGCCGGATGTCCACCAGCAGCGCGCCCTCGGCCGCCGCCCGGTACGCCTCGTCCGGGCCGGGGCGGTGCACGCCCGCGCGGGACCGCTCCACCAGATCGTCGATACCGCTCATGCCCACTGCTCCGCCCGCTCCGAGGCGGTCTGCACCAGACCGCCGGCCCTCAGTTCGTACCTGGCCATCTCGCTCAGCGGCGGCGAGTACGCGTGGATGGTGACGGCGGGTCCGGTGGTGGTGTTCCGCACGTCGTGCAGGTACTCGGGGCCGAAGGAGCGCACCGCGCCCGGCGCCAACCGCCGTACCAGCAGGCCGTGTTCGGGCCCGCCCAGGGAGAGCTCCTCCAGCTCGCCGAGCGCCACCGTGAACGCGCCCCGGGAGTCGCCGTGGTCGTGGAACCCGGTCGACTGGCCGGGCAGCCAGCTGATCAGCCAGACCTCGTGGTCGTCGGCCAGGCTCAGCCGCTCGTACCAGCGCTCCTCGGCGGAGAGCCGGACCCGGGGCAGCCAGTCGCCGGGGCGGTCGGCCGCCGCCTGGACGATCTCCCGCAGCGCGGCGGGCGACAGGGCGGCAGGGGCGTCGGTCGACGGCGGGGCGTCGAGGTCAAGACTCATGGCGGTTCCTCGGGTAGCCGAAGCGGACCGCCGGGCGCGGTGGCGCGACGGCGGTCGGGCGGGAAGGCGGTGGCGGGGTGGAACGAAGAGCCGACGCGGCGGCTCAGGCCCTGGCAACTGTCACAGGGAACGAGGTGGAACCGTCAGCAGGCACACATGTCGCTCGCCTGGCGTCGCAGATCGACGTGCAGGCGGCAGACGAGAGTGGTGCCGGTGTCCATGGGGTGATCCTGACGGCGCGGGGCGGCCGAGTCAAGCGGGTACCAGCAGGTGGGCACGCGGCTTCGCCCGCCCGGCGCAGTGCAACCGGGCGGGCGGGGCGGGGCGTCCTGCCCCATGACACCCGCCCACGCATGGGCCGGTGAGGGGAAGGGCAGGAACACCACCATGGGTATCGTCAGCTGGATCATCCTCGGCCTGGTCGCCGGAGGCATCGCCAAGTTCATCCTGCCGGGCCGCGACCCGGGCGGCCTGATCGTCACCACCCTGATCGGGATCGCCGGCTCCTTCGTCGGCGGCTGGCTCTCCTCGGCCGTCCTGCACCGCCCGGTGGCGACCGGCTTCTACGACCCCGCCACCTGGATCGCCGCCGTCGCGGGCGCCTTCGTCCTGCTGGTCGGCTACCGGATCGTCTTCGGCAACTCCCGGGACTGACCCGGTAGTTCCTCCACCGCCCGCCACCAGTCGGCCGGGACCCGGTCGAGCCCGGTCCTGGCCGCCACCACGCCGGCGGCGATGGCGCAGGTGGTGTCCATGTCGCCCCACCCGCCGAGGGTGTGCCAGATCGCCCCCGGCAGGTCGTCCGGCTCCCCGGCCGCGCACCAGAGCGCGAACGGCACCGTGTCCGGCGCCGAGATCCGCAGGCCCGAGCCGAGCACCACGGCGGCATGTCGCACCGAGGTCTCCGCCGGGAACCGCGCCGCGATCCGCAGCCCCGACCGGACGTCGCTGTCCGGCAGCCGGGCCGCCACCTCGGTGAGGAACTCGGCCCGCCCGGGCGCCACTTGGCCCCGGCTGCGGACGGCCAGCGCCGCCGCCACCGCGACGGCGATCGCCCCGGCCACCGCCTCCGGGTTGAAGTGCGTCACCAGCGCCGACAGCCGGGCCTGCTCGACCACCCGGTCGAGGTCGTCCGCGAACCACGCCCCGAGCGGCGCGACCCGCATCGCGGCCCCGTTCCCGTACGAGCCCTGGCCGCCGAACATCGCCGAGGTGATCTCCCGCCAGTCGGCGCCCTCGTCGATCTGCCGCAGCACCTGGTGCATCGAAGGGCCGTACTTGCGCCCCGGGTCCACGGTGTACTCGGTCGCGAACCCGGTGGCCAGCAGGTCGGGCCTGACCTCCCCGTGCTCACCCAGGTGCCGGAACAGGACCAGGGCCATCGCGGTGTCGTCGGTCCAGTGCCACGGCGCGGGCCGCACCCGCCGCCCGGCCAGCTCGACGTCGGCCTCCACCGGGCGCAGCTGGAACCAGCGGTCGCCGAAGGCGTCGCCGAGGGCGAGGCCGTACAGACTGTCCTGGGCGGGGCGCATGGTTCCTTCTCCTCCTCGAGCCTCAACAGGAGCCGCCATCCTGCCGGTTGAGTGCCGCCGGAAGCGACCGGATTGTTCCGCTGCCCGGGCCGGTCAGGAGGCGACGCCGAGCGCCGCCGCCCAGCGGTCGAGCTCGGCCAGCTCCAGTTGGAGGCGGTCGGCGAGCTCGCCCTCCGCCGTGACGGTCCGGATGAACCCGAGGCACACCTCGTCGGCGTCCGCCGGGATCCCGGTACCGCCCAACCCGTGCGAAGCGAGCGCGAGTTGGACCACCAGCTCGCGGTGGACGGTCTCCTCCCAGCCGATCCGGCCGGTGGTCCTGGCGGTGCTGAGGACGCCGAGCAGGGCCCGGCCCCACTCCGCCGTGTCGCCGGTGCCGAGCCGGCCGGGGAGCTCGAACGGGCGGTCGGGACCGGGGAGTTCCGGAGCGGACGTCACCTCAGGCCGGTGAGGAGGAGGGACCAGAGCGCCTCGAAGTCGCTCTCGCTGCGCGGGTCGGACCACTCGGCGGCGTGGGCCGGGTCGTGGAAGTGCGCGGTGGCCTGGAAGACCGCGCGGGCGGTGGCGGCGGTGTCGGTGGGGCGGAACCCGCCCTGGCGGACGCCGTCGTCGAGGATGCCCGCGATCTGGGTGGTGAGGGTGGCGACGTGGGCCTCGACGGTGGTGGAGAGCTCGCCGACCAGGGTGAGGTAGGTGGCGAACAGCTCCGGGTCCTCCAGCGCCTTGCGGCGCTTGGCCGCGAACAGGGTCGCCAGCCAGCTGTGCAGCCGCTCGGCGGCCGGGCCCGAGGCGGTGCTGATCGCCTCCAGGTCGTGGTGCGCCTGGTCCAGCCAGCGCTGGGTGACGGCCTCGCGGAGGGCGGCCTTGCTGGGGAAGTGCCGGTAGACGCTGCCGTGGCTGACCCCGAGCGCGCGGGCGATGTCGACCACGGTGGCCTTGGCAGGCCCGAACCGCCGCAGCACGTCCTCGGCGGCGCTGAGGATCTGCTCGGAGGTCAGGGCACTGTCGCTGGTCACGGTCTTCCTCCGGTGGGGCCGACGGCGGGTCAGTGCTCGCTGTCGAGGTGGGCCATCTGTGCCGCAGCGTACCTGTCCCCGGCGGCGGACCCGGCCGGGACGGCCGCCTCGATCGCGGCCAGCTCGCCCTCGGTGAGCCGGACGTCGAGGGAGCCGAGCGCCTCGGCCAGCCGGTCCCGGCGGCGGGCGCCGACCAGCGGCACGATGTCCGCGCCGCGGGAGGCGACCCAGGCGATCGCGACCTGGGCGACGCTGGCGCCCTTCGCTTCGGCGATCGCCCGCAGCGCCTCGACCAGGCTCAGGTTGTGGGTCAGGTTCTCGCCCTGGAAACGCGGGCTGAAACCGCGGAAGTCGGTAGCGGCGACCTCCCGGTCGTGCTGCCAGTGTCCGCTCAGCAGGCCGCGCGAGAGCACGCCGTACGCGGTCACCCCGATGCCCAGCTCGCGGGCGGTGGGCAGGATCTCGGCCTCGATGCCGCGGGAGATCAGCGAGTACTCGATCTGCAGGTCGCTGATCGGGTGCACCGCGGCGGCCCGGCGCAGGGTGTCGGCGCCGACCTCGGAGAGGCCGATGTGCCGGACGTACCCGGCCTTGACCAGCTCGGCGATCGCGCCGACGGTCTCCTCGACTGGCACGGCCGGGTCGAGCCGGGCCGGGCGGTAGACGTCGATGTAGTCGGTGCGCAGGCGGCGCAGCGTGTAGGCGAGCGCGGTCTTGGTGGCGGCGGGGCTGGCGTCGTAGCCGAGCCAGCTGCGGTCCGGGCCGCGCTGGGCGCCGAACTTGACGCTGATCTGGACCGACTCGCGGTCGCGGCCGCGCAGGGCGTCGTGCAGCAGCAGCTCGTTGTGGCCCATGCCGTAGAAGTCACCGGTGTCCATCAGGGTCACGCCGGCGTCGAGCGCGGCGTGCACGGTGGCGATCGACTCGGCCTCGTCGGCCGGGCCGTACAGGTCGGACATGCCCATCAGGCCGAGGCCGAGGGCGGAGGTCTCGGGGCCGGTGCGGCCGAGGCGGGTGCGGGCGGGGGTGGCGTTCATGTGGGGCTCCAGGGGAAGCGGGAAAGCGCGGGCTGGTGCCTCAACTATGGCATGAGCGATGACAGATTTCAATATCTGTCATTAGTGACCGCAGGATCCGCTTCGGTCGCAGTACGGCTGCCCGGCGCTGCTCCCGCAGCCGCACAGCATCGCCCGGGTGGCCGCCCGCCCCTCGATCCACAGCTCCCCCCGCACCAGCAGCCGCCCGTCCGCCGTCCGCTCCACCGTGGTCGGCCGCTGCGGCTGCTCCGGTCCGCCCACCACCGGCTGGTAGGTCAGGGCCCCGGTCGGGCAGCGCCGGATCACCTCCGCGACCAGCTCCGGGGCTGCCGCGCCCGGGTGCACCCACGGGCGCCGGCCGGTGTCGAAGACCTCCGGCAGGCCCTGCACGCACTCCGCCGCGTGCCGGCACAGCGCCGGGTCGAAGCCGACCGTGATCCCGTCGGCGGGGTACTCCTTGGGGCCGGCCATCAGTCGGTGACCCGGCTGCGGTTCTCGTACGCCAGGTCCGTGTACTCGGGGTGCCGCAGCATCCAGCCCTTGATGAACGGGCAGGTGGCCAGCACCGGCAGCCCGCGCTTGCGGGCGTCGTCCAGCGCGGCCCGGGCCAGCTCGCTGCCGACGCCGCGGCCCTCGAAGGCCGGTTCCACCACGGTGTGCGGGTAGACCACCAGCCGGTCGCTGCGGATGTACTCGGCGAAGCCGGCCAGCTCCCCGTCCACCCTGGCCTCGAACCGGCTGTTCGCCGCGGCGTCCTGGATGTCGACCGTTCCTGACATTGTCGATCCCTCGGTTCGGTTCGGGTCCGCCCGCTGACAGACCGTGACAAACCGACCATACGCCCGCCGGTCCCGATCACGGCCGCCCCGGACCCCGGACTGGTACCAAAGGCTGACCGCCCGTCACCCATCAGGCGTGCTTCCGGGCCCCGCGCCCGCGATTCGGAGCGCACGGATCTGCTCCGGGGTCCATCGTGGAAACGAGCGCGGCCGGTCCGACCCGAGCCGGGAGCGCCCAGAGCGGCGGCTGCCTCCCGCCGGTCGTCGATGCGCGGAACACCGGGCCACCTCGCAGGGGAACGAACGAATCTTCTAGGCTCACCTCGCGGCTTCCCCCGTGCCGGTGCCCGTCCGCACCGGCGCGCGGGAGTCGCCGTCCCAGGTGCCCCGGGCCGAGCCGGGGTCACCGGACCGAGCGAGGAGGACGCAGTGTTGCCCAGCCCGAGGTCGCTCCACCTGCCGTTGCCCGACGCGGTTCGCCGCCGTCGCGCCCGGACCGCCGTACCATCGCCGCACCGCGCGGCCGGGCTGCTCGCCCTGCTCTCGCAGACGGCGCTGAATACCGGCAGCGGCCGGGGAGGCGCGCGATGAGCCCCCAACCCGCCGCCGCACCGGCCGGCCATACACCCGCCGGCCGGCGGCCGGCCGCCGAGGCCGAGTTCGCGGACACCGACGCGCTCCCGGGCCTGCCGTCCGCGCTCCGCTCCCGGGCCCGCGCCCTGGGCGGCGCGGTCCGCAGCCGCTGCGCGGACCTGGCCCGGATCGAGTCGCCGACCGGTGACACCGCCCGACTCAACGCGCTGGCCGAGGAGTTGGGTGCGGGCTACGCCGCCACCGGCGCCCGGGTCCGCCGGGTGGCGAACGAGGCCGGTGACCACCTGGTGCTGGACTGGGCCGGTCGGGACGAGAGCCTGCCGCACCTGCTGGTGGTCGGCCACCATGACACGGTCTGGCCGGTCGGCACCCTGGCCGACTGGCCGGTGGAGGAGCGGGACGGTGCTCTGACCGGCCCCGGCGTGCTGGACATGAAGGCCGGACTCGCCCTGGTGGAAGGGGCGTTCGCCCTGCTGGCCGACCTCGGGCAGCGCCCGCACCGGCCGGTCCGGCTGGTGGTGGTCGCCGACGAGGAACTGGGCAGCCCCGACGGCCGCAAGCTGGTGGAGCGCCAGCTGCCCGGGGCGGCCGCCGTGCTCGGCCTGGAGCCGCCGCACCCCGACGGCAGCCTGAAGACCGCCCGCCGGGGCAGCAGCCGGGTCCGGCTCACCGTCACCGGCCGCGAGGCGCACGCCGGCAACGACGCCGCGCTGGGCATCTCGGCGGTGGACGAGCTGGTGGACCAACTCGTCCTGGTGCGTGGCCTGGTGAACCAGCCCGGCACCGAGCTGAACGCCGGCCGGATCACCGGCGGCACCCGGGCCAACGTGGTGGCCGGCCGGGCCGAGGCCGAGCTGGGCCTCCGGTTCGCCACCCCCGAGGCCCAGCGCCGGACCCTGGACAACCTGGCCCACCTGACCGCGCTGCGGCCCGGTGCCAAGGTCAGGGCCGAGGTGCTCTCCAGCCGTCCCACCTGGCCGGTCCGCCCCGGCAACCCGCTGCTGCGGCACGTCCGTTCGCTCGCGGCGGCGCTCGGCCAGAACCTCGACGGCGCCCCGGCGGGCGGCGCGGGCGACACCAACATCGCCGGTGCCCGGGGGCTTCCCACCCTCGACGGCCTCGGCGCGGTCGGAGCCGGCCCGCACGCCCGCCACGAGCACATCAGGACCGACCAACTCGCGCCCCGCATCGCCCTGTTGGCCGCCCTGCTGGCCGTCCCGCTGCCCCGCCTGCGCGAGCGGCCGTAGCGCCCGGGCCGGGATCCGTCCGGACGGATCCCGGCCCTCGCCGCGGCGGCGGCGGAGCCGTACGGTCGTCCTGTGCGCCTCCGTGCGGCGGGGGCCGGGCGGCAAGGGGGAGCTGCTGTGCGAAACATCCAGCGCCGGACCATCGGGGCGTCCGCCGATCGGGTCGGTGTCCTGCTCGACGGGCTGAGCGGGCCGGGGGACGTGGTCTGGCCGGTGCCCGCGTGGGCGCCGCTGCGCTTCGACGCCGGGCTCACGGCGGGCTCGAGCGGCGGGCACGGCCGGGTCAGGTACTCCGTCAGCGAGGTCGAGCCCGGCCGCCGGATCCGGTGCACCTTCGCGCCCGGGCTCGGCCTGGTCGGCGACCACGAGTTCCGGGTCCGCCCGGACGGGCCCGACCGCTGCGAGGTGGTGCACGAGCTGGTCGCCCGGACCGAGGGCCGGATGGTGCTGTTCTGGCCGCTGGTGCTCCGCCCGCTGCACGACGCCCTGCTCCAGGACCTGCTGGACAACCTCGAACGGGCCGCCACCGGCCGCCTGCCCCGCCCGGCCCGCTGGTCGCCGCTGGTCCGCCTGCTCCGCCGGGCGTTCGTCCGGGTCTGAGCCGCCTGCCGGGCCGCCGCGCCGACACCCGTTTTCGGCCCGCTCTTGTCAGGGGTGAGGTCCCGGCTACAGAATGGTACCGACCGAACGGTCAGTCGGGAGGTGGGTGCGGTGACGGTGTCCGAAGCGGTGGAGGCCCTGGAGGGCCGGTTCGACGCGGTGGTGGCGGCCGAGCAGCGGGTGGAGCCGCGGGACTGGATGCCCGAGGCGTACCGGGCCACGCTGGTGCGCCAGATCGCCCAGCACGCGCACTCCGAGATCATCGGCATGCAGCCGGAGGGGGCCTGGCTGACCAGGGCGCCCTCGCTGCGGCGGAAGGCGATCCTGCTGGCCAAGGCCCAGGACGAGGCCGGCCACGGGCTCTACCTGTACGCGGCGGCCGAGACGCTCGGCGTCGACCGGGCCGAGCTGACCGAGAAGCTGGTCTCCGGGCGGCAGAAGTACTCCTCGATCTTCAACTACCCGACGCTGAGCTTCGCCGACGTCGGCGTGATCGGCTGGCTGGTGGACGGCGCGGCGATCTGCAACCAGGTGCCGCTCTGCCGCTGCTCGTACGGTCCGTACGCGCGGGCCATGGTGCGGGTCTGCAAGGAGGAGTCGTTCCACCAGCGGCAGGGCTTCGAGCTGCTGATGACGATGATGCGCGGCACCGAGGGCCAGCGCCGGATGGTGCAGGACGCGGTGGACCGCTGGTGGTGGCCGTCGCTGATGATGTTCGGCCCGCCGGACGGCGACTCGCCGAACACGGCGCAGTCGATGGCCTGGCGGATCAAGCGGCACACCAACGACGAGCTCCGGCAGCGGTTCGTCGACATGACGGTCCCGCAGGCCCAGCACCTCGGCGTCACCCTCCCCGACCCGGAGCTGGTCTGGAACGAGGAGCGGAGCGGCTGGGACTTCGGCGAGCCCGACTGGTCCGAGCTGAAGCAGGTGATCAAGGGTCAGGGGCCGTGCAACGCGCAGCGCGTCGAGCGCCGCCGGGCCGCCCACGAGGACGGTGCCTGGGTGCGCGAGGCGGCCCTGGCCCACGCAGCGAAGCAGGAGAAGAAGCGATGAGCAAGGCCGACTGGCCGCTGTACGAGGTCTTCGTCCGCCCCCGGCGCGGGCTGAACCACGTGCACGTGGGCTCGCTGCACGCCGCCGACGACCGGATGGCGCTGCTCGCCGCCCGCGACCTCTACACCCGGCGGAACGAAGGCGTCAGCCTCTGGGTGGTCCCGTCCACCGCGATCACCGCCTCCACCCCGGACGAGCAGGACCCGTTCTTCGCCCCCAGCGGGGACAAGGTCTACCGCCACCCGACCTTCTACGACATCCCCGAGGATGTCCCGCACATCTGACGGGGGAGCACCTCTCATGAGCGACGACCACGTGTACCTGTCCCTCGCCGAGGCCGACCACGGCCCCGAGGGCGAGGCCCGCTGGGCGTACGGCACCGGCTTCGCCGACCCGCTGCTCGGCGTGGACCGGGCCGTCCCGGCGGGGGTGGACGCGGCCGACCTGGCGGCGTACTGCCTGATGCTCGGCGACGACGCGCTGATCCTGGCCCAGCGGCTGATCGAGTGGTGCACCCGGGCGCCCGAGCTGGAGGAGGAGGTGGCGCTCGCCAACCTCGGCCTCGACCTGCTCGGCCAGGCCCGCCAGCTGCTCACCCGGTCCGGCCAGGCGGACGGCACCGAGCGGACCGAGGACGACCTGGCGTACTGGCGCGAGGACCACGAGTTCCGCAACGTCCGCCTGGTGGAGGTGCCGAACGGCGACTTCGCGCACACCGTGGCCCGGCTGCTGCTGTTCGCCACCGCCCGGCACGCGCTGTACCAGCGGCTGGCCTCGCACGCCGACCCGGTGCTGGCGGCGGTCGCGGCCCGGGGCGTCAAGGAGCTGGCCTACCACCGCGAGTACGCCGCCGCCTGGACGCTGCGGCTCGGCGACGGCACCGCGTACTCGGCCGAGCGGATGCAGGCCGGTCTGGACGCGGTCTGGCCGCTGCTGGACGAGCTGTTCACGGCCCATCAGGCCGAGCTGCGGCTCGGCGTCGACCCCGGCGGGCTGCGCGAGCCGGTGCTGGCCGAGCTGACCGAGGTGGTCACCGGGGCCGGTCTGACGGTGCCGCAGGCGGCCCCGATGGCCCGGGTCGGCGGCCGGGCCGGCCGGGACGGCGTGCACACCGAGGCGCTCGGCCTGCTGCTGGCCGAGCTCCAGGTGGTGGCCCGGGCGCACCCGGGGGCGTCATGGTGACGACCCTGGCGAGCGCCTGGGAGGTGGCGGCCGCCGTCCCCGACCCCGAGCTGCCGATGCTCACACTGGCCGAGCTCGGCGTGCTGGCCGAGGTGGCGCAGGAGGGCGGCAGCGTCACCGCCTGGCTCACCCCGACCTACTCCGGCTGCCCGGCCGTGGCCGAGATGGCCGCCGACGTCGCGGGCCGGCTGCGGGCGGCGGGCTTCGCCGAGGTGAGCGTCCGGCTCCGGCTGGACCCGCCGTGGAGCACCGACCTGATCACCGACGCGGGCCGCCGCAAGCTGGCCGAGGCCGGCATCGCCCCGCCGGTCCACACCGGCCTGCTGCACCTGGGCCGCACCAGGCTCGCGGTGCCCTGCCCGCAGTGCGGCAGCCAGGACACCGAGGAGCTCTCCCGCTTCGGCTCCACCTCCTGCAAGGCGCTCTGGCGCTGCCGCGACTGCCGGGAGCCCTTCGAACGCATCAAGGAGATCTAGTGACCACCACCACGACCTCCCGTCGGCTCACCTTCCAGGAGCTGCGGATCGCCGCGCTGGAGCCGCTCTGCGAGGACGCCGTCGCGGTCACCTTCGAGGTGCCGGCCGAGCTGGCCGAGGCGTACGCCTTCCGGCCGGGGCAGACGCTGACGCTGCGTCGGTTCGTGGACGGCGTGGACGAGCGGCGCTCGTACTCGATCTGCGCACCGGTGGGCGGGGCGCTGCGGATCGCGGTCCGGGAGGTGCCCGGCGGGCTGTTCTCGCGCTGGCTGGTGCGGGAGGCGCGGGTCGGCGAGGCGGTCGAGGTGATGCCGCCGGTCGGGCTGTTCACGCCGGATCTGGCGGTGCCCGGCACGCATGTGCTGCTGGCGGCCGGGTCCGGGGTGACGCCGATGCTGTCGATCGCCGCCTCGGTGCTGGCCGACGGGCAGTCGGAGGTGGTGCTGGTGTACGGGAACCGGCGCAGCGACACGGTGATGTTCGCCGACGAGCTGGCGGACCTGAAGGACACCCACCTGGAGCGGTTCCAACTGCTGCACGTGCTCTCCCGGGAGACCAGGGACGCCGAGCTGCTGAGCGGCCGGCTGGACGCGGACCGGGTCCGGGCGCTGTTCGGCGCCCTGGTGGACGCGGCCGAGGTGGACCACTGGTGGCTCTGCGGCCCGTACGGGATGGTGCTCGGCGCCAAGGAGCTGCTGACCGAGCTGGGGGTGCCGGCCGAGCGGGTGCACCAGGAGCTGTTCCACGCCGACGACGAGCCGGTGGCCGACCGGGCCCCCGAGCAGCCGGACGGCGACCGCTCGGAGGTGACGGTGGTGCTGGACGGCCGCTCCGGCACCCTGGCGCTGCCGCGCGACCGGTCGATCCTGGACGGCGCCCAGCGCTCCCGGCCCGACCTGCCGTTCGCCTGCAAGGGCGGCGTCTGCGGCACCTGCCGGGCGCTGGTCACCGAGGGCGAGGTGGAGATGCGGCGCAACTTCGCGCTGGAGGAGAAGGAGCTCGCGGCGGGCTACGTACTGACCTGCCAGGCCCGCCCGGTCTCGGACACGGTCACCGTCGACTACGACCGCTGACCCGCCGTCCGCCTGCCGTCAGCCCGTCAGGGCGGGCGCCGGGGTGGCGCGCCCGAGCAGCCTGACGATCTCGTTGGCGGCGGCCCGGCCGGCCCGGTTGGCGCCGATGGTGGAGGCGGACGGGCCGTAGCCGACCAGGTGGATGCGCGGGTCGTCGACGGCCCGGGTGCCGTCGATCCGGATTCCGCCGCCGGCGCTGCGCAGGTTAAGCGGGGCCAGATGGCCGACCTCGGGGCGGAAGCCGGTGGCCCAGACGATCGCGTCGACCGCCAACTCCTGGTCGCCCCAGGCGACTCCGTGCTCGGTCAGCCGGTCGAACATCGGGCGGCGGTGCAGCGCGCCGAGCTGCTCGGCGCGGCGGTAGGCGACCGAGGGGCCGAGGCCGGTGACGCTCACCACGCTGCGCACCGGCAGCCCCTGCCGGACCCGCTCCTCGACCAGCGCGACCGCCGCCCGCCCGGACTCCTCGGTGAACGGGCCGTCCCGGTAGACGGGTTCACGCCGGGTCACCCAGACCGTCTCGGCCACCGCCGCGACCTCGGAGAGCACCTGGACCGCCGAGGCGCCGCCGCCGACCACCAGCACCCGCTGCCCGGCGAACTCCTCCGGGCCCCGGTAGTCGGCGTAGTGCAGCTGACGGCCGGTGAAGTGCCCGGGGTAGTACGGCAGGAACGGCCTGGTCCAGGTGCCGGTGGCGTTGACCAGCGCCCGGGCGGTCCAGTCGCCCGCGTCGGTGGCGATCAGCAGCCGCCGGTCGGGAAGGGAACTGACGGACCGTACCCGGACCGGGCGGATCACCGGCAGCGCGTGCTTGGCCTCGTACGCGGCGAAGTAGCCGGGCACCACCTCGCGGGCCGGGGCGGCCGGGTCCGGCGGCGGGAGCTCGAAGTCGGGCAGGTCGTGGAAGCCGTGCACGGTCGCCATCCGGAGCGAGGGCGAGCGGTGCGCCCAGGCCCCGCCGGGGGCGTCGTCGGCGTCCAGCACCACGAAGTCCGCGTACGGCGCCAGACCGCGCCGCCGCAGGTGGTAGGCGGCGGACAGACCCGCCTGCCCGGCGCCTATCACCACGACATCGACGTCAGTCGTTGCATCGTAAACAGTCACGCCCGTGAAACATCGACGGGCACGGCCGTGTTCCCTACGGCGTGGGCGAGATCACCACGGCCGTGCCGTACGCGCAGATCTCGGTGCCCAGGTCCGCCGCCTCGGTCACGTCGAAGCGCATCATCAGCACCGCGTTGCCGCCGCGCGCCTTGGTCTGCTCGACCAGCCGCTCCATCGCCTGGTTGCGGCTCTCGACCAGTGTCTTGGTCAGACCCTTCAGCTCGCCGCCCAGCATGGACTTGAAGGAGGCGCCGATCTGGGAGCCGATGTGCCGGCTGCGCACGGTGAGGCCGAACACCTCACCGATCACCCGGTCCACCCGGTACCCGGGCACGTCGTTGGTCGTGACCACCAGCACATCGGCACCCGGGCCCTGCCCGCCGCCGTACTCGTCAAGGTTGCTCATGGGGTCATCCTGCCGCCGGAAGCCGTGCCAAGCCGGTGGACTCGCTCGCGAACAGTCTGTAAACCTTGTCCCATGGGCGAGCGAAGCGATCATCCACAGGGGCCGGGCGCGGCGGCGGAATCCGGTGAACCCGGCGCGCAGGAGATCGAGGCGACGGTGGTGCTCGGCATCCGGATCACGGACTGGCCCGCGCTGCGGGCGGCCGCGCGGGCCGCGGTCGAGGAGCTGGACTTCGCCGGGCCCGACGCGGCCGGGCAGCGCGAGGCACTGCTGCACGAGGTCTCCGAGGACCCGAACGCGGCCCTCGGCGCCCTGCTGCACCCCGACCGGCTGGTGAACGCGATCCCGGGGGTGGAGGCCCTCGGCGGCACCCTGGAGATCGCGCTGACCGACGACTTCGCACCGGACTTCGCCGAGCTGTTCCCGCTCGACCTGGACGACGAGGAGGGCGGCGGCACCGGCGACTGGACCCTGACCCCCCGCACCGCCTGCCTCCTGCACACCCAGCTGATCACGCTGGCCGACGCCGCGTACGACGACCTGGACGAGCACGAGGGCGACCCGGTCACCGACGAGGAGGAGGCGGACTGGGCCGTGCTGGCCCGGCTGCCCCGCCGGACCTGGAACCTGCACCGGGGCTGGCGCCGCTCGATGGCCCGCACCTTCGACGACCTGGCCGACGACCTGGCGCTCGGCGAGTGGCCGCTGCCGCGCTGCCTGGCCGAGGAACTGGCGCTCCGGCTGGCCCTGGTGGACGCCCGCGAGCTGCTCGGCGCCCAGCCCCAGGCGGTCGCCGACATGATGGGCGACCTGCCGGTCGACCTGTACGACTACGACTGGGACGGCTGCGCCGACGAGCTGTTCGGCGTCTACGGCCCGGAGGAGCAGGCGGACCCCGACCTGGACGTGGCCGACCGGACCGACCAACTGCTGGCCGCCACCCACCCGGAGGGCTGGTTCCTCAGCTACGAGGACGCCGAGGAGCGCGAGTCGGGCCGGGGCTACCGGCGCTGACCGGCCCCGGCGGGGCGGTCGCTACAGCCGGCCGCTCCATGATCGAGGACATGTGCCGGCTGACGGTCCGTGAGGAGAAGCCCAGCCGCCGGCCGCCGGCCGGCGGCCACTCCGCCCGGAGCTGATCCGGGCTCGCCGGTCGGTCTAAGCTCGACGGGTGACCAGCTCTCCTTTCACCGCACCCAGCACCCCGGCCGCCTCCGACCCGCGCGACGAGAACCCGCAGTACGTGCTGCCGCTGGTGGTCCGGCTGGAGAAGGCCGAGCCGCCGGTCAGGACCGACGCGCTGGAGACCTCGGCCCGGGCGGTGCTGACCCTGCTCGCCGATCCCCGGGTGACCGACCCCGAGGGGGAGTGGGCGGAGCTGGTGGCCGCCTGGGAGGACGCCCGGATCCGCAAGGTGGTCCGGCGGGCCAGGGGCGGCGAGTGGCGCAAGGCCGGTGAGCTGCCCGGCATCACGGTGCAGGGGGAGTCCGCCGAGGTCCGGGTCTTCCCGCCGATCCCGCTGGACGGGTGGCCGAAGGAGCTGGCCAAGCTCCAGGTCTCCGGCACCGACCTGGACGACCCGGCCGAGCCGGGCCCGGTCGAGGACGGGGTGCCGGTGCTCTGGCTGAACCCCGAGCTGGAGATGAGCGCGGGCAAGACCATGGCGCAGACCGGCCACGCCGCCCAGCTCGCCTGGTGGCGGCTGGACGACGCGCAGCGCAAGGAGTGGGCCGAGGCGGGCTTCCCGTTGGCCGTCCGCACGGCGTCGAAGCAGGACTGGGCCGGACTGACGGACGGTCACCTGCCGGTGGTCCGCGACGCGGGCTTCACCGAGATCGCCCCCGGCTCCTGCACCGTCGTCGCGGACCACCCCGGGCTGCACTGAGCGGATCAGGCCGGGACGAGCTCGCGCTCGCGGTCCGGCGTCCTGGACTTGGGCTTCCGGTTCGGCAGCGAGAGCCGGAAGACCTTGTGCCAGGCGGAGAACACCTGCTTGGGCAGCGGCCCGGTGACGTACTCCAGCTCGTACTTCTCGAACAGCGCGCGCACCTTCACCGCGACCTCGGCGTAGCGGTTGCTCGGCAGGTCCGGGAACAGGTGGTGCTCGATCTGGTGCGACAGGTTGCCGGTCATGAAGTGCATGGCCCTGCTGCCGCTGATGTTCGCCGAGCCCATCATCTGGCGCAGGTACCACTGGCCGCGCGTCTCGCCCTCGATCGACCGGCGCTCGAACACCTGGACGCCCTCGGGGAAGTGCCCGCACATGATCACCGAGTGGGTCCAGACGTTGCGGACCAGGTTCGCGGTGAAGGTGGCGGCGAGCGTGGTGAGGAAGGACGGGCCCGACAGCAGCGGGTGGATCACGTAGTCCTTCAGCACCTGCTTGCGGATCTTGCGGCCGACGGCCCTGGCCCGGGCGCGGAACTCCGGGCTCCGGCGGCGCTTCTTCTGCAGGTTCTTGCCGAGCTCCAGGTCGTACGCCGCGATGCCGTACTCGAAGAAGCAGGCGTTGAGGAAGTTCCACAGCGGCTGGCCGAGGTGGAACGGGTGCCACCGCTGGTCCTCGTCGACCCGCATGATGCCGTAGCCGAGGTCGTTGTCCTTGCCGATCACGTTGGTGTAGGTGTGGTGCAGCTCGTTGTGCGAGTGCTTCCACTGCTCGGACGGCGAGACGTGGTCCCACTCCCAGGTGGTGGAGTGGATCTTCGGGTCCCGCATCCAGTCCCACTGGCCGTGCAGGATGTTGTGGCCGATCTCCATGTTGTCCATGATCTTCGCCACGGACAGGCCGGCCGTGCCGAGCAGCCACGCGGGCGGGAAGAACGAGAACAGCAGCACGCCCCGGCTGGCCAGTTCGAGCCTGCGCTGGACCGAGATGACCTTGCGGATGTAGGCGGCGTCCCGCTCGCCGCGATCGGCGAGCACCTCGTCGCGGATCGCGTCCAGCTCGCGGCCGAGCTCCTCGATCTGCTCCGGGGTCAGATGGGCGGTGGGGTCGATGGCGGTCAAGGTGCGCCTACCGTTCGATGTCGCAGGGGCCCGCCGCGGCGGACACGCAGGTCTGGATGAGGACGCCCGGCTCGGCCTCGGTGATCTCGCCGGTGCGCAGGTCGCGGACGGCGCCCGCCTTGAGCGGTGTGACGCAGCCGAAGCAGATGCCCATGCGGCACCCGGAGGGCATCAGCACGCCGGCCTCCTCGCCGACGTCCAGCAGCGGCGTGGCGCCGTCCGCCTCGACGGTCCGGCCGGTGGTGCTGAAGGTGACCTCGCCGCCGTCGCCGGCGACGACGATGCGGGGGCGGAAGCGTTCGATGTGCAGGCGCTCCCGGACGCCGTGCCCGGCCCAGTGCGCCTCGACGGCGTCGAGCAGGCCGGTGGGCCCGCAGGCCCAGGTCTCGCGCTCGGCCCAGTCGGGCACGAGTTCGCCGAGCCGGGCGGGGTCGAGCCGGCCGTCGGTGTCGGTGTGCACCTCGGTGAGGCGCAGCTTCCCGTCCGCGACCAGGCCGTGCAGCTCGTCGCGGAAGATCACGTCCTGCGGCCGGGGCGCGCAGTGGACCAGGACGACGTCGGCGAACGCGGTGTCGCGCAGCATGCCCATCACCGGCGTGATGCCGCTGCCGGCCGTCAGGTAGAGCACCTTGGCGGGCCCGGTCTGCGGCAGGACGAAGTCACCGGTCGGCTGGTCGAGCTGGACCAGGGTGCCCGGTTCGGCCCTGCGCACCAGGTGGTTGCTGACCTTGCCGTCCGGGATCGCCTTCACGGTGATCGTGATCCGGCCGTCCCGGCGGTCCGTCGGCGAGGTGAGCGAGTAGGCCCGCCACAGGCGCACCCCGTCGACGTCGACCCCGATCCGCACGTACTGACCGGCCCGGTGGCCGCGCCAGGCCCGTCCCGGCCTGATCACCACGGTCGCGGCGTCACCCGTCTCGGGCCGCACCTCCTCGATCCGCCCACGGAGGTCGGCGCCCGCCCGCAGCGGGCTGACCAGGTCGAGGTAGTCCGACGGCAGCAGCGGCGTCGTGACCAGCTCCAGCAGTTTCCACGCCCTGCTGCGAAGGGCTGCACTCGTCATGGCTCCAGCGTGCTGCGTCCCAGGCGTAAAGTCCTGACCGTAGGACGTGAATCTGATCGGCCGAATTGTTCGCAGGGAACAGAACCATGAGCCAGGCAATCCGGAGGGCCAGCGAACTGGTCCTGGACGAGACGACGGTCACCGCGCTCCGGGCAGCGCTGACGGCCACCGCCGACGAGGTGGTCGGGGCGATCATCGACGAGGTCCCGCCCTACGCCAACGCCCTGTCGGGCCGGATGGGCGGCACCATCCGCCGGTCCGTCCGCACCGCGCTGGGGCACTACCTGGACCTCGCGAGCGGGCACGCCATGGGCGGCGACGCCGGTGACGCGGCCTACGAGCTGGGCCGGGGCGAGGTGCGCGACGGCCGTTCGATGGACGCCCTGCTCAGCGCCTACCGGGTCGGCGCCCGGGTGGCCTGGCGCTGCCTGGCCGCGGGTGCGGTACCCGCAGGTCTGCCCGCCGCCGAGGTGGCCAAGTTCGCCGAGCTGACCTTCGCCTACATCGACGAGCTCTCCGCCGCGAGCGCCGCGGGCCACGCCGACGAACTGGCCGCCCGGGGCCGGGCCCACGAGCGCCACCTGGAACAGCTGGCCCGCGACCTGCTCGCCGGCGCGGGCCCGGACGTGCTGCTGGCCTCCGCCCAACGGGCCGGGTGGCAGCCGTCCGTCTCGCTGACCGCGGTCCTGCTGCCCGCCGCCCAGGCCCGGCCGGCCTACCGCGTGCTCGACCCGGGCACGCTCGTCCTGGACGACCTGCCGGACTCCACCGCCGTGCTGCTCGTCCCCGACGCCGACCGGTCGCACCTGCTGCGGCAGCTGACCGACCGCACCGCCGTGGTCGGCCCGGCCCGGCCGTGGACCCGTGCCTCCGCCTCGTACGCCCGGGCCGTCCGCGCGCGCTCCCTCTCCCCGGACATCCGCGACACCGAGGACCACCTGCCCGAGCTGGTGCTGAGCGCCGACCCGGACGCGTTCGCCGACCTGCGGGCCCGGGCCCTCGCACCCCTGCGGACCCTGCCCGTCACGACCGCACGGCGGCTGGAGGAGACCCTGCGGGCGTGGCTGCTGCACCAGGGCCGACGGGACGAGGTGGCGGCGGCGCTGTTCGTCCATCCCCAGACGGTCCGGTACCGGATGTCGCAGCTGCGGGAGCTGTTCCCGGATCTCGCTTCGCCGCACCGGGTGCTCGAACTGACCCTGGCGGTGGGCCTCCGGGGCGGCCCACGCCCCGGAGGAGACCGCTAGAGCTCGCTAGACGTCCTTGCGGCTGAGGGAGCGCCAGCCGCCCCAGACCGCCAGGGCGGCCCAGGCCGCCATGATCAGCAGGCCGGCCCAGTGCCCGAACCAGACGTCCGGGTCGGTCTCCAGCCGGAAGGCGTACTGGCCGGCCCGGTCCGGCAGGAACTGGGCGACCGTGCGCACCCCCGGGATGGCGGCCAGCATCACCGTGCCCAGGAAGACCATCGGGGCGAGCAGGCCCATCGCGGCGGTCAGGTTGCGCAGCATCGCGGTGACGCCCAGGCAGAACAGCACCAGCAGCGGGCAGTACAGCACCCCGGCGACCGCACTGCGCACCATCCCGGGTGCGCCGAAGTCGACGCCGATCACCCCGTCCACCGCGAGCAGGCTGCCCGCCGTGCCGACCAGTCCGGCCAGCAGGCCGACCCCGGTGCCCAGCAGGAGCTTGCCGCCGTACAGCAGGCCGCGCCGGGGGACGGCGGTGAGCGAGCCGCGGATGGTGCCGGAGTTGTACTCCTGTCCGAGCAGCAGGACGCCGAAGCAGGCCAGCGGCACCTGGCCGAAGTTGAAGCCGTAGTAGATCCCGATCGACGGGTCCTCGGTCAGCGAGGGGTCGATGTCCCCGTAGGCGAGGTGGACGGCGAGGGTGATGCCGACGGTGAGCAGCACCCCCAGCAGCGGGGTGGTCCACTGCGAGCGCAGGGTGGTGAGCTTGGTCCACTCGGAGCGGAACACGGTGGCGGTCGTGGTGCTCATGCCGCCACCGCCCGGTACTCGACGCTGTCCGCCGTCATCCGCATGAAAGCCTCCTCCAAGGAGTCCTGTCGGTCCGTGATCTCGTACAGCACCACCCGGTGGTCGGCCGCGAGCCGGGCGAACTCCTCGGCGGTCACGCCGGTCACCTCCCACCCGCCGTCCGCCGCCGGTTCGGCCGCGAGGCCGGAGTCGGCCAGCAGCCGGGCCAGCTTCGTCGGGTCCACCGCCCTGACCCGCAGGCGCGGGCGGCCGTGCTCGGCGATGAAGTCCGCGGTGCCCGCGTCCGCCAGCAGCCGGCCCCGGCCGATCACCACCAGGTGATCCGCCGTCAGGGCCATCTCGGACATCAGGTGGGAGGAGACCAGCACCGCCCGACCCTCGGCGGCCAGGCCGCGCAGCAGGGTCCGGATCCACCGGATGCCCTCCGGGTCGAGGCCGTTCACCGGCTCGTCCAGCAGCAGCACCGGCGGGTCGCCGAGCAGGGCGGCGGCCACCCCGAGCCGCTGGCGCATGCCGAGCGAGAAGCCCTTGATCCGCTTGCGGGCCACCTCGGCCAGGCCGACCTGGGCCAGCACCTCCGCCACCCGGCGGTCCGGGATGCCGTTGCTGCGGGCCAGGCAGAGCAGGTGGCCCCGGGCGGTCCGGCCGCCGTGCACGGCGTGGGCGTCCAGCAGGGCACCCACCCGCCGCAGCGGGTCGGGCAGTTCGGCGTACGGGGTGCCGTCGATCAGGGCCTCTCCGGCGGTCGGCCGGTCCAGCCCGAGGATCATCCGCATGGTGGTGGTCTTGCCCGCGCCGTTGGGGCCGAGGAAGCCGGTGACGGTGCCGGGGCGCACCTCGAAGCAGAGCCCGTCCACCGCCCGGGTCTCCCCGTAGCTCTTGCTCAAGTCCTGTACTCGGATCACGGCTTCCTCCCTGGTCGTTCCCGGTCGTTGCTGACGTGATCCATTCCAGCGGAGCGGGGCGCCGGGGGTATCCCGCCGGGGAGGGGACCGACTCCCTCCTGAGAGGGAGCCGGTGCGCTGCGGTGAGCTGGCACGATGTCGGGATGCCGAGGATCTTCGCGCCCCTGTTCGCCGCCGCCACCTACGCCAGGTGGCTGCACCTGCTGATCGGCGTGGTCTTCGTCGGGGTGGTGCTGCTGGTCTACCCCGGGACGGAAGGCGTGAGCCTGCAGCGGATCCTGACGGCGGGTGTGCTGCTGGACGGCACACTGCTCACCCTGGCCGCACTGGTGCCCGCGACCCGGCGGGCCGAAGGGGTGCAGGCCAGGCTGCTGCTGATGCCCGAGCGGGAGGAGCAGATCGGGGTCACCCGCTCCCGGGGGTGGCAGGACCGGCGGCGGACCGCCGGGTGGCTGATCGGCCGGGTCGCGCTCGGCACGGTGGCGGGATTCGCCTCGGTGCACTCGCTGTCGGCGGTCTGGTCGCTGTCCACCCAGCCGTTCCAGGGGCGGGCGCCCGAGCTGTACGGCTGGCAACTGCCGTCGGACGGACCGCTGTTGCCGTACGCGCTGCTCGCTCCGGTGCTGCTGTTCGCGGTGGGCTGGTTCGTGGTGCTCGCCGGTCGTCTTCAACTCGGGATGGCGGTAAGGCTGTTGGGTGCCTCGCCGAGTGAGCGGCTGGCCGAGGCGGAGCTGCGGGCCGAACGGCTGCTGGAGCGCAACCGCCTCGCCCGGGAACTGCACGACTCGATCGGGCACGCGCTCACGGTGACCGTGCTGCAGGCGGGTGCGGCCCGGGAGGTGTCCGATCCGGCCTTTGTGGCCAAGGCGTTGGAGGTGATCGAGGAGACCGGGCGGCGGGCGATGGACGATCTGGAGCGGACCCTGGTGCTGCTCCGCGACACCCCCGAGGGCACCGCGGTGGAGCGGCCCGGGGTCGAGCAGCTGCCCGGTCTCCTCGAGACCGCCAGGACGGCGGGCCACCCGGTCGAGGCCGCGGTGGAGATCCCGGCCGGCGTACTCCCGGGAGTGCTCTCCCGGGAGGCCTACCGGATCGTCCAGGAGGCGGTCACCAATGTGCTCAAGCACGCGCCCGGTGCGTCGATCGTGGTCCGGATCGCGGTCCGGGACGGGCAGTTGGAGCTGCGCTGCGCCAATGGCCCCGGCGCGCAGGGTGGTTCGCGCCGGGGCGGCGGCAAGGGTATCCGGGGCATTCGGGAACGGGCCGCGCTGCTGGGCGGTGCGGCCGCTGCTGGGTGGGAGGGGGAGGAGTGGGTGCTGGCCGTCCGGCTGCCGCTACGGTTGGGTTCATGATCGACATCCTGCTGGTGGACGACGAGGAGCTGGTCCGGGCCGGCCTGCGGGCCGTGCTGGAGGCGCAGGGTGACCTGCGGGTGGTGGGCGAGGCGGCCGACGGCGCGGAGGCGATGACGCTGGCGCGCAGCCTGAAGCCCGACGTGGTGCTGATGGACGTCCGGATGCCCGAGGTGGACGGCCTCGCCGCGACCAGGGCGATCCTGGCGGCCGACGACCACCCGCCGAAGATCCTGGTGGTCACCACCTTCGAGAACGACGACTACGTCTACGAGGCGCTGCGCGCCGGGGCCGACGGCTTCCTGCTCAAGCGCGCCCGCCCGGCCGAGATCGCGCACGCCGTCCGGCTGGTGGCGGCGGGCGAGTCGCTGCTCTTCCCGGCGGCCATCCGCCGCCTCGCCGCCGAGCGGGCCAACCGCCCCGCCGAGCAGGCGATGGCCCGGGCGGGTCTGACGGAGCGTGAGGCCGAGGTGCTGCGGCTGGTGGCCCAGGGCCTCTCCAACGGCGAGATCGCCGAGCAACTGTTCCTCGGCGTGCAGACGGTGAAGACCCACGTCAGCAGCGTGCTGGGAAAGCTGGGTGCCCGGGACCGGACCCAGGCGGTGATCGCCGCCTACGAGTCCGGGTTCGTACCCCGTTGACGGGCGCGGGCTACCGGGTTTTCGGTTGATCAGCTGTTAGTTCTTGTTCGTATGAGACGTCATACCCTCGCGCTGAGCTGCGCGGCCGTCCTGTCCGCCGGTCTCGGTTCGCTGGCGCTGACCGGGCCGCCGGCCGCGGTCGCGCCGGACGCGCTGGCCAGCTCCCAGCTGGTGCAGCTGCGGAACCGGTCGGTGCCCGCGATCGGTCTCGACGCCTTCACCGGGACGTACGGCGAGGCCGACAGCACCGCGGTCGGCGACACCGACAACGGCGACTTCAGCGACCCGGACGGCGTGCTGGCCAAGGTCACCATCGCGACCCAGGTGGCGCGGACCGACGCGGCGGACTCCAAGTACTTCGGACAGGCCCAGCTCACCGCCCTGGTGGTGCACTTCCGGACCAAGGACCTGGTTGCGATCAGGTCCACCAGCGGCAGCGGGGTGGCCGTGCTCGACTCGTACGCGGAGTGCGTGCCGCCGCCGATCGGGCCGTTCGCGCTGGCGTACAACCGGACCAGCGGCGGCCAGATCACCGTGCTCGGGCAGGTGGTGCCGGTCGGCACCACGACGCTGAACATCACCGGTGCCGACCTGGACGTGCCGACCATCGGCGCCAGCACGCTCACCGTGGTGGTGACGTCACATCAGGACCCGGTGGCCCAGACCCGGCAGGCGACGGCGGAGGCGTGGCTGGACATCCAGGTCTCCGGCACGCTCAACGACACCGGTGGCACCCAGGTGTACCAGGGCGAGATCTCCTCGATGCGGCTGGGCGAGGTGCACGCGCGCTGCAACGCCGCTCCGCCCACCCCGACGCCGACACCCACGCCCACGCCCACGCCGACCCCGACGCCCACCCCCACGCCGAGCCCCAGCCCGAGTGCGAGCCCGACGCCCACGCCCACACCGACGCGCTCGCCGAGCCCGTCCCCGAGCCGGACCTCGCCCGGCCCCGTCCCGCCGCCCGACGGCGGTGACGGCGACGGCGTCCTGCCCGACACCGGTGGCGGGAGCTCGGGTCCGCTGCTCGCGAGCGTGCTGCTGGCCGGTGCGGGTGCGCTGCTGGTGGCGGCCGGTCGTCGGCTGCGGCGCTGACGGCGGGTCAGGCCGGGTAGGCGTGGGTCTGGGTCGCCTTGACGGCGGCCCAGACCAGGCCGCCCGGTGCGAGGTCGAGCTCGGCGGCGGCGGCCGGGGTGAGGTCGGCGGCCATCGGCAGCGGGCCGGTCAGGTCGACCCGGACCTGGTCGCCGTGCAGGTCGAGCCCGGCCACCTCCAGCTGCCAGACGTTGCGCGCGCTGGAGTCGGGCCGGGTGCGGTGCAGGGTGACGGCGGCGGGCGGGAAGGCCACGAAGGCGGGGCCGGTGAGCTCCTCGGTGGTGGTCAGCACCGGGCCGCCGTCGGGCAGGGTGACGGTGTGTCCGGCGGCGGTGCCCTGGTAGAGGTTGAGGCCGACCAGCCGGGCGATGTAGTCGGTGCGCGGGTGCCGGGCGATCTCGGCCGGGGTGCCGGACTGGACCTCGCGGCCGTCCTCGATCACCACCAGCCGGTCGGCCAGGACCATCGCGTCCAGCGGGTCGTGCGTGACCAGGACCGCGACCGCCTCGAACTCGCGCAGGTGGCGCCGGAGCTGGGAGCGGACGTCCAACCGGGTGCGGGCGTCCAGGGCGGCGAGGGGTTCGTCGAGCAGCAGCAGCCGGGGGTGCACGGCCAGCGCGCGGGCGAGCGCGACCCGCTGGGCCTGGCCGCCGGAGAGCGCGCCGGGCCGGGCCTGGGCGTGCTCGGTCAGGCCCATCCGCTCCAGCCAGGGGCGGGCGGCCTCCCGGGAGGCCCGCTTGCCCAGGCCCCGGCAGCGCGGTCCGAAGGCGACGTTGTCCAGTGCGGACAGGTGCGGGAAGAGCAGGTAGTCCTGGAACACCACGCCGACCGGCCGGGCCTCGGCCGGGGTGTGGACCCCGGTGCCGGGGTCCTCCAGGGTGGTGCCGTCGAGCCGGAGGTGACCGGCCGTCAGGGGCAGCAGTCCGGCCAGCGCCCGGAGCGCGGTGGACTTGCCGGCGCCGTTCGGGCCGAGCAGGGCGATCACCTCGCCGGGGGCGGCGTGCAGGGCGAGGTCGAGCCGGAAGCCCGCGCGGGTCGTCTGGCCGGGGCGTTCGACCACCAGGCGGGCGTCGAGCGAGCTGCTCATCGGGTTCTCCGGAGTGGGACGGGTGGTGGGCAGGAGTTCCCCCCTCGTGAACTCCTGCCCACCGGGTTCACGAGCCGGACATCCAGCGTCCGCGCAGCCCGGCCAGCACCGCGATCGAGACCGTCAGCAGCACCAGGCTGAGCGCGATCGCCGCTTCCGGCTCGGACTCCATCGCCAGGTAGACCGCCAGCGGCATGGTCTGGGTGGTGCCCGGGAAGTTGCCCGCGAAGGTGATGGTGGCGCCGAACTCGCCCAGCGCGCGGGCCCAGGCGAGCACCGACCCGGCCGCGATGCCGGGAGCGATCAGCGGCAGGGTGACCCGGCGAAAGGCGGTCAGCCGGGAGGCGCCGAGGGTGGCGGCGGCCTCCTCGTACCGGGGGTCGGCGGCCCGGAGCGCGCCTTCGACGCTGATCACCAGGAACGGCATCGCGACGAACGCCTCCGCCAGCACCACCCCGGAGGTGTGGAACGGCAGGGTGATCCCGAAGGCCGAGTCCAGCCAGCGTCCGAAGATGCCGTTGCGGCCGAGCACCAGCAGCAGCGCCACGCCGCCGACCACCGGCGGCAGCACCAGTGGCAGGGTGACCAGCGCCCGGACGAACCGCCGCCCGGGGAACTCGGTCCTGGCGAGCAGCCAGGCCAGCGGCACCCCGAGCAGCAGCGACAGGCCGGTGGCCGCCGTCGCGCAGACCAGCGAGAGCCGCAGCGCCTCCCAGACCTCGGGGGTGGTGAGCTGCCTGGGCAGGTCACTCCACGGGGCCCGGATCAGCAGCCCGACCAGCGGCAGCACCAGGAAGGCGAGGCCGAGCAGTGCGGGCAGCAGGAGCGCGAACGGCGCCCGCCGGTGTACGGGTCGAGCAGGGGTCACGGCGCCTGGAAGCCCGCCGCGGTGAGCACCCGTCGGGCGTCGGCGGACTGGATGTAGGCGGTGAAGGCGGCGGCGCCGTCGGCGTTGGGGGCCTTGGCCAGCGCGGCGATCGGGTAGTCGTTGACGGCCTTGGCGGCCTCGGGGAAGTCCACACCGTCGATCTTCGCAGCATCGGCGATCACATCGGTCTTGTACACGAGCGAGGCGTCCACCTCACCGAGTTCGACCTTGGTCAGCGCGCCCTTGACGTCCTGCTCCAGGGTGACCGGGGTGAGGTTGACCTCGGCGGCCTTGAGCGCGGTCACGGCGGCGGCGCCGCACGGCACCTCCTTCGCGCAGAGGGCGACCTTGTAGCCGGCGCCCGCCAGGTCCTTGAGCGCGGCGATGTGCTTGGGGTTGCCCTTGGGGACCGCGATGGTGAGGGTGTTGCGGACGAAGACCTTGGGGTCGGTCGCCGCCTTGGCGTCGGTGACGGTCTTCATGGTGGCCGGGCTGGCGGCCGCGAAGACGTCGGCGGGGGCGCCGGAGACGATGCTCTGGGCCAGCGCGGAGCTGCCGCCGAAGTTGAACTTCACGGTGACGCCCGGGTAGGCGGTCTCGAACTTCTTGCCCAGCTCGGTGAAGCTCTCCTTCAGCGAGGCGGCGGCGAAGACGGTGACCGTGCCGGAGAGCTTGGGGCCGCTCGCCGAGGAGGACGCGGCGGAGGGGGAGTCGGAGCTGCTGCTGCACGCGGTGAGCCCGGCAGCCAGCGCGAGTGCGGTGACGGCCAGGGCGGTGCGGCGGACGGTGATGGACATACGGGGGGTCCCCTCCTGCTTTCGGTGAGGCGATCATAGTCCCGCAGATACGGTCGGAAAATCCCCTGTCTCATTGCACGGGCCAGGGGGAAGACGAGTACCGGCCAGCATGTGCGAAGCGACGAGTGGGACATTCCCGGCACTACTGTGCTGACGGGTGGTCAGCTAGTTTGGTCGGGACACGTACGGGTGTCCATGACACTGGGGGTTCTCTTGTCGACCACTCGGATACCGGGTCCGCCCGGGCTGCCGCTGCTGGGATCGATGTTCGACCTGAAGCGCGACCCGCTCGGCACCTACCTGAGCGGCCACCGCGAGCACGGTGACGTGGTGCGGTTCACCGCCGGGCCGCCCGGCCTGCGGGTCGAGCTGTTCGGGATCTACTCGCCGGAGGGGGTGCAGCAGGTGCTGGCCACCCAGGCCGCGAACTTCCGGAAGGAGAACGTCTTCTACGAGGAGATCCGGCAGAGCTTCGGCAACGGCCTGCTCACCTCGCAGGACGAGGACTACCAGCGCCAGCGCCGGCTGATCCAGCCGCTCTTCACCCGCCGCCGGGTGGACGGCTACGCCGACGCGATCGGGCTGGAGACGGAGCACCTGGTCGAGCGCTGGTCCGCCGCGCCGGGCGGTGCGGTGGACGCGGTGGACGAGATGTCCCGGTTCGCGCTCCGGGCGGTGGCCCGGATCCTGTTCGGTGCCGACCTGGAGGCCGCGCTCGACGCGGTCCGCGTCAACTTCCCGGTGGTGGCCCACTACGTCACCGCCCGGGGCTTCTCGCCCAAGAGCATCCCGCGCAGCTGGCCCACCCCGGGCAACCGGAAGGCGATGGCCGCCGAGCGCTCCCTGTACGAGGTCTGCGACACGATCATCGCCCAGCGCGCCGCGGCGGGCGGGGAGTCCGAGGACCTGCTCGGCCTGCTGGCCGCGGCCCGGGGCGAGGACGGCGAGCGGCTGGACCCGACCGAGCTGCGCGAGCAGGTGCTGATCTTCCTGCTGGCCGGGCACGAGACCACCGCCACCTCGCTCACCTTCGCCCTGCACCTGCTCGGCCACCACCCCGAGGTGCAGCGCCGGGCCCGTGAGGAGGTGGACGCGCTGCTCGGTGACGGCCGCCGCCCGACCGCCGCCGACTACAACGGGCTCCCGTACCTGACCATGGTGCTGAAGGAGGCGATGCGGCTCTACCCGGCCGCCCCGGCGGTCGGCCGGCTGGCGGTGCAGGAGTGCGTGATCGGCGACACCGTGATCCCGGCCGGGGCCAACGTGATGGCCGCCGCGTACGTGGTGCACCGGCACGAGAAGCACTGGCCGGACCCGGAGCGCTTCGACCCCGAGCGGTTCACGCCCGAGGCGGAGGCGGGGCGGCACCGCTACGCCTGGTTCCCGTTCGGCGGTGGTCCGCGCGCCTGCATCGGGCAGCACTTCTCGATGCTGGAGTCGGTGCTCGGACTGGCCGGCCTGCTCCGGGCGTTCGAGGTCGAGGCACTGGACCCCCGGGACGTGCCGCTGACCCACGGCATCACGCTGGAGGCGACCGGCCCGGTCCGGATCGGGCTGACCCGGCGTTAGTCCGCGGCTCGGGGGTGGGTGTGTCCGGTCCGCCCACCCCCGGCCGGTCCGCCCACTCCCGGCCGGTCCGCCCACTCCCGGCCGGTCCGTCACGGACTCCGGTCCTGACGGTCCGTCGGAGTGCGCCGGGCGCACAACGCACGCTTCAGTGCAGCACATGCGAGCCCCCGGGCGGGCTGTTTTTCACATCTTCGAGTGACCGTTCATGAGCGCTGGGTAGCGTCCAGCGCATTCGAACCCCGCACTCGCACAGGCGACCGGCCCCGCCCGGGTCGTCCGGAGGCCCGATGGGACACCTGGACCACTTCAGCTTCGGCTGGCCGACCCCGGCCATCTCCTACGTGATGGCCTGCGTCGGTGCCGCCCTCGGCCTGCGCTGCACCCTGCGCGCACTGGCCGCCACCGGCGCGTCCAAGCGGAACTGGCTGATCACCGCCGCCGCCGCGATCGGCTCCGGCATCTGGACCATGCACTTCGTGGCCATGTTCGGCTTCACCGTGGACGGTTCGGAGCTGCGCTACAACGTGCCGCTGACCATCCTCAGCCTGCTGGTCGCCGTGCTGGTGGTCGGCCTCGGCGTGTTCGCGGTCGGGTACGGCCGGCACCGGGGCCGCGCGCTGCTGCTCGGCGGCCTGATCACCGGCGTCGGGGTGGCCGCGATGCACTACCTGGGCATGGCCGCCGTCCGGCTGCACGGGGTGATCGGCTACGACGTCGGCACGGTGGCGCTCTCGGTGCTGATCGCGGTCGGCGCCGCGACCGCCGCGCTCTGGGCCGCCGTCACCATCCGCAACCTGGTCGCCGCGGCCGGCGCCTCGATGGTGATGGGCATCGCGGTGAGCTGCATGCACTACACCGGGATGGCCGCCGTGCACGTCGAACTGCACCCGTCCAGGGTCGAGTTGGGCGGGGCGACGCCGATGCAGTTCATCTTCCCGCTGGCCGTCGGGCTCGGCTCCTTCCTGTTCCTGACCTCCGCCTTCGTCGCGCTCTCCCCGACCGCGCAGGAGCGGGCCGCCTACCGCGAGGCGGGCCGGCTGGCGACCCAGGAGCTCGACCGGGCCGCCTGACCGGACCCGGACCCACCGTCGACCCACCCCCACCGAAAGGGCCCTGACCCCATGGGAACCCACGCGGGTCCGCCCGCCCGGGAGGCCACCGCCGCCACCCGCCCGCCCGCCGCGCACACCCTGCTGCGGCGGCTGCGCCCCCGCACCGTACGCGCCAGGATCGTCGCCCTGCTGATGGTCCCGGTGGTGTCCGTGATGGCCCTCTGGTCCTTCGCCACCGTCACCACCGCGCAGCAGATCTGGGACCTGCTGCGGCTCCAGGAGGTGCACGCCGAGCTGCTCGACCCGGTGGCCGGTACCGTGACCGCCCTGCAGGCCGAACGGGTGGCCGCCGGACAGCAGTTGGCCGCCCCCGGCGCGGGCCGGGAGGCGGTGCTGCGGGAGGCCGCCGACACCACCGACCGGGCGATCGCCCCGCTCGGCATCGGCTCCGGCTGGAACCGGGCCGACGCCCGCGGCCTGGGCGCCGAGGCCGCGTCCCGGGTGGACGCGCTGGGCACCGCCGTGGGCGGGCTGGCCGAGCTGCGCCGCCGGCTGGCGGAGCGCTCGGTCAGCTGGGCCGACACCTACGCCGCCTACACCGCCGCGATCGACCGGGCGCTGGACGTGACCGGAGCGACCACCGGGCTGCAGGACCACCGGGTCGCCTCCGACGCCCGGGTGCTGCTGGAGTTCGCCCGCTCCCGCGAACTGCTGGCCCGGGAGGACGCGTTGCTGCGCACCGGCCAGCGGGCCGGGGCGGTGTCCGACCCCCAGCGGGCCGAGTTCGCCGCCGTCGTCTACGCCCGCCGCCTGCTCGAGCAGACGGCCGGCCGGGACCTGCGCCCGGCCGATCGCAGCGCGCTGCTCGCGGTGGTGAACGGGCCGGACCACCGTGAGCTGATCCGGCAGGAGGACGCCGTCCGCGCGGCTGCCGACGGGCGCGGCGCGGCGGAGGCGGTGAGCGCCGAGCAGTGGTCGCTGACCGCCGACGGCGTGGCCCGGGCGCTGCGCGCGGTGGAGACCGACGCCGGCGCCGCCGCGGCCGCCCGGACCCGCCCGTACGCGCTCGGCCTGTTCAGCAGCTCGGGCGCCGCGGTGCTGCTGGGCCTGGTCGCGGTGGTGGCCTCGCTGCTGATCTCGGTCCAGATCGGCCGGAGCCTGGTCACCGAGCTGATCGCGCTGCGGAACTCCGCGCTGGAGCTGGCCGGGCGCAAACTCCCGGGCACCATGCGGCGGTTGCGCGCGGGCGAGGAGATCGACGTGGAGACCGAGGCGCCGCTGCGCCCGCACGGCGAGGACGAGATCGGGCAGGTGCACGGCGCGCTCGGCTCGGTCCAGCGGGCCGCCGTCACGGCGGCGGTCGAGCGGGCCGAGGTGCTCTCCGGGGTCTCCGGCGTCTTCGTCAACCTGGCCCGGCGCAGCCAGGTGCTGGTGCACCGTCAGCTCACCCTGCTGGACACGATGGAGCGGCGCACCGAGGACCCGGAGGAGCTGGAGGACCTGTTCCGGCTCGACCACCTGACCACCCGGATGCGCCGGCACGCCGAGGGCCTGATCATCCTCTCCGGTGCCGCCCCCGGCCGGGGCTGGCGCAACCCGGTGCCGCTGATGGACGTGGTCCGGGCCGCCGTCTCCGAGGTGGAGGAGTACGCCCGGGTCGAGGTGCACCGGCTGCCGTACGCCGCCGTGGCCGGCCAGGCCGTCGCCGACCTGACCCACCTGGTGGCCGAACTGGTGGAGAACGCCACCGGGTTCTCGCCCCCGCACACCAAGGTGCACGTGCGGGGCGAGCAGGTCGGCAACGGGTACGCGCTGGAGATCGAGGACCGCGGCCTGGGCATGGGCCCGGAGGCGCTGGCCGACGCCAACCGGCGGATCGGGGCGGCGCAGCAGGTCGACCTGTTCGACAGCGACCGGCTGGGCCTGTTCGTGGTCAGCCGGCTGGCCCGGCGGCAGGACGTCCGGGTCTCGCTCCGCACCTCCGCGTACGGCGGCACCACGGCGGTCGTGCTGCTGCCCAACGCGCTGCTGGAGAGCCCGCGTTCGGAGCGTCCCGGTGCGGCCGGGCCGGAGGCCCCGGAGCTGGAGCTGACCGAGCTGGCCCCGCCGCCGCCTCCGCCGTCGCAGCAGCCGGTGTTCCGGACGCCGCCCCGGCTGGCGGCCGTACCGCCCGTTCCGGTGGCCCCGCCGGCCGCCGTGCCGCCGTCGATTCCTCCGGACGACGACCTGCCGCGCCGGGTCCGGCAGGCCAGCCTGGCGCCGCAGCTGCGGGAGGCCCCCGAACGGCCGAGGATCAGGGCCCGCCCGGACACCCCGCCCCTGATCGGTCGCAACCCGGAGGAGGCCAGGGCCGCGATGTCCGCCTACCAGCGCGGCTGGGCCCGGGGCAAGAACCACCGCACCGTCCACACCACCGAGGGAGAGAACCGATGACCAGCCCCAACCACCGTGCGGGAGAGCTCAACTGGCTGCTGGACGAGCTGGTCTCCCGGGTGGCCCGGATCAGATTCGCGGTGATGCTCTCCGCCGACGGCCTGGCCATCGGCAGCTCCGAGGGGATCGGCCGGGAGGACGGCGAGCACCTGGCCGCCGTCGCCTCCGGCTTCCACAGCCTGGCCAAGGGGGCCGGGCGGCACTTCGACGCGGGCGAAGTCCGGCAGACCATGGTCGAGTTGGAGCGCGGCTTCCTGTTCGTCGCGGCGGCCGGCGAGGGCACCTGCCTGGCGGTCTTCGCCGACGCCGACGCCGACCTCGGCCTGATCGCCTACGAGATGGCCCGGCTGGTCCGGCGGGTCGGCGAGCACCTCTACACCCCACCGCGCAGCGCGGTCGGGGGGTGACCGGGGTGCCCTATCCGCAGCGCCGCCACCTGCCGGACTCGCCGTTCGGCTTCCCGGCCCCCGCCGAACAGCACACCCGCTGGTACGACGGCGCGGCCGGGCCGATGGTCCGCCCGTACGCGCTCACCAAGGGCCGGACCAGGCCCACCGGCCGGGAGTTCGACCTGATCGCCCTGGTGGTCAGCGACGTCCCCGACAGCCCCGAGCTGCCGATCGGCCCCGAGCACGGCGCGATCCTCGACCTGTGCCGCGACAACGCCCTGTCGGTGGCCGAGATCGCCGCCGAGACCGACCTGCCGCTCGGGGTGGTCCGAGTGCTGCTCGGCGACCTGCTGGACGCCGAGTTCATCCGGGTCAGCCGCCCCGTACCGCCCGCCATGCTCCCCGACGAGCACATCCTCCGTGAGGTCATCAATGGACTCCGCGCGCTCTGACCGGCCCCACCGGTCCGACCGTTTCGACGACGCCCCGGTGCTGAGCCTGAAGATCCTGGTCGCGGGGGGCTTCGGGGTCGGCAAGACCACCATGGTCGGCTCGGTCAGCGAGATCCGCCCGCTGCGCACCGAGGAGCAGCTCACCCTGGCCGGCGCCGGGGTGGACGACACCGGCGGGGTGGAGCAGAAGACCACCACCACGGTGGCGATGGACTTCGGCCGGATCACCATCAGGGACGGGCTCTCGGTCTACCTGTTCGGCACCCCCGGGCAGGACCGGTTCTGGTTCCTCTGGGACGAGCTGGCCACCGGCGCGCTGGGCGCCGTGGTGCTGGCGGACACCCGGCGGCTGACCGACTGCTTCCCGGCCGTCGACTTCTTCGAGCACCGGGGCATCCCCTTCGTGGTCGCGGTCAACCGTTTCGCGGGCACCCGTGACTTCCGCCCCGAGGAGGTCTCCCGGGCGCTCGACCTGGACACCGACACACCCGTGGTGATCTGCGACGCGCGGCGCCGGGAGTCAGGCAAGGAGGTGCTGATCAACCTGGTCGAGCACGCGGGCCGGGTGCACGCGGCCCGGTTGCTGGCGGAGGTCGGCGGCTGAGGTGGGAGCCGAGTTCGTGGCGTTCCGCTGACGGAGCGTCACGGGTCGTACGCTGAAAATGTGATCACCTACGAGTGCCGCACGCTGCGCACCCTGGCCGACGAGGAACGCTGGCCCGAGCTGCTCGGGCTCTACCGGGAGTCCCGGGCGATCGGTGCCGCCCTGCGCGGCGAGGCCCAGGGCGCCGCCGAGACCGCGCCGCTCGGCCATCTGATCGCGTACGGGGCCCCGCCCGAGCTGGCCGCCCGGCTGTTCGACCAGGACGGCGAACCCGGCAGTGCCGCGACGGTGGGTGACCACGACGCCGGGCCGCTCTGGGAGGTGCTGGCGACCCGTCACTCCTGGCTGCGGTTGGCCCCGTTGCTGGGCCCGGCCCGGGTGCGGCGGCTGGTCCGGCACACCCGGGTGCTGCTCGGCGAGCGGCTCGACCCGGGCGACGAACCGGACCGGGACGGCGTCCCGCTCGCGCTGGAGCCGTGGGAGCAGGCGGGCTGGGAGCCGGGCGGCCGGGTCCGCGAGTACCTGCGCACCGGCGGCGCCCGGCGTTCGCTGCTCACCCTCCCGGCCGGCCGGGAGGGGCTCGGCCCGGTGGAGCTGCCCGAACCGGGCACCCAGGTCCGCGAGCTGGCGGCGACCCGGCTGCTCGCGGCGGCGGTGCCCTGGGCGACGGCCCGCTGCGTGCGCGGCTCCGGGCCGGCCGCCGCCGCCCGGCTGGCCACGGTGCCCCGGGTCACCGGCGGCTACCTCCCGTTCGGCGCGGTCTACCCGGCCCTGCTGCAGGCCGCCTCCGAGGGCCCGGGACGCGGCAGCGCCCAGGGCCGGATCGCGATCTGGCAGCTGCTCGCGGCGATGACCGGTGAGCCCGGCCTGTCCGAGGTGAACACCCTGGTGGCCCGGCTGCGCTGCTTCACCTGGCACGAGCCGGCCGACGAACTCCGCTTCGTCCACCTCGCCCTGGAGGACCCGGCCACCGGCCTGGCCTGGGCGGTCAGCGGCGCCGCCTACGAGACCCCGGGCTGATCGCCGGCCGGTCGGGCGGTGGTGCAAGAATCCGGGCATGTCCGAGAGAGAGTCCTCCGCCGACGTCGCGGGCGGGTTGCCGGCGGAGATCGTGCTGCCCGGAAGCCGGGGGCGCAGCGCCCGGTTCGCGGACGGGTGGGTGGTGATCGAGCAGCGGCACGTCGTGCACCGGATACCCGTCGCGGCGATCGACCGGGTGGTGGCGTCCTCCGGCCGGGTGGACGTGCTGCTACGGGTGCGGAGCGGCCCGGCCGAGGTGCACCGGATCCGGCACCTGGGGTCGGGTGCCGCGTTCGTCCGGGCGGTGACCGGGGCCCTGCCGGTCCGGGACGAGGCCGAACGGGCCGGTGACGGCCGGGCGTTGGTGCAGTCGGCGTTCGTCGACCGCGGCTCGCCCGGGCCCGCCCGGCTGGTGCGGCTGGTGAACAGTCCGCTGAAGCTGTTCTGCTGGCTCTACCTGGCCGGCTTCGTGCTCCTGGCCGTCTCCGCGCCCGCCGGGTTCCGGACGGTCGAAGCGCTGCTGCTCTGGCTCTTCGGCCCGCCCGTCCTCGGTATCGGCGCGGGTCTGGCCACGGCGGCGGTGCGCTCCGTCCCCGCGCCGTGGGCGCTGCACCGGCGCGGCATCACCGTGGCCGCCACCGTCACCGACCACGAGCACGAGGTGGTGCCGAACGGTGACGATCGGCCGTACGACCGGTGGTACCCCGTCTACGCGTTCACCGATGCGGAGGGGGTGGCGCGCACCCACACGGACCGGCGGCGGGAGGGGCGGCGGGAGGGCCGGGCCGAGCTCTGCTACGACCCGGAGAACCCGGCCCTGGTCCGCCGGTCGGAGAACTTCCGGGCCGGGGTCGTGTGGACCCTGGTGGGCACCCTGCTGGTCCTGGTGCCGATCGCCGCGGTCGGTCTCGGCCTGGCCGTCGGGGCGGTGGGCGCCGCCTTCGGCTCCGACGGGTGAACGGAGCAGGGCCCGCTCGACCGGGGGTTGGTACCGAGCGGGCCCTGCGGCTGAGGGGGTGTCAGTGCGCCTTCTCCAGCGCGGGGGCGTCCGACTGGGCGGGGACGGCCGGGGCGTGGCTGTCCACCAGGGTGGTCTCGTCGAACGGGAGCCGGCCGGCCAGCACCTCGGTCAGGCGGTCGCGGTCCAGCTCCTTGGTCCAGTGGCCGATCAGGACGGTGGCGACCGCGTTCCCGGCGAAGTTGGTCAGGGCGCGGGCCTCGGACATGAAGCGGTCGATGCCGACGATCAGGCCGACGCCGTCGACCAGTTCGGGGCGGTGGGACTGGAGGCCGCCGGCCAGGGTGGCCAGGCCCGCGCCGGTGACTCCGGCCGCGCCCTTGCTGGCGATCACCATGAAGACCAGCAGGCCGAGCTGCTGGCCCAGGGACATCGGCTTGTCCAGCGCCTCGGAGATGAAGATCGAGGCCATGGTCAGGTAGATCGCGGTGCCGTCGAGGTTGAAGCTGTAGCCGGTCGGGACGGTGATGCCCACCACCGGGCGGCTCACCCCGAGGTGCTCCATCTTGGCGATCAGCCGGGGCAGGGCGCTCTCGGAGGAGGAGGTGGAGAGGATCAGCAGGAACTCCCGGCCGAGGTAGCGCAGCAGGGCGAAGATGTTCACCCCGGCGGCCAGCCGGAGCAGCAGGCCGAGCACCACGACCACGAACAGCACGCAGGTCAGGTAGAACCCGATCATGATCACGGCCAGGCTCTTCAGCGCCGCCGTCCCGGTCGCGCCGACCACGCCCGCGATCGCGCCGAAGGCGCCGACCGGTGCCGCCCACATGATCATCGACATCACCCGGAAGACCAGCCGCTGGAGGTGCTCGACGCCGCGCAGCACCGGGGCCCCGGTCGGGCCCATCGCCTGCAGCGCGAAGCCCGCGAGCAGTGCGACCAGCAGGGTCTGCAGCACCTTGCCCTCGGTCAGGGCGGAGAACACGGTGGTCGGGATGACCCCGAGCAGGAAGTCGGTGGTGCCCTGGGCGTGGCCCGCGGTGGCCTGGGCGTGGCCGGACTTGGCCAGCGCCTGGGTGAGGTGCAGGCCGGCGCCGGGCTCCAGCAGGTTGCCGACCAGCAGGCCGATGCCGAGCGCGGCGGTGGACATCAACAGGAAGTAGCCGAGGGCCAGGCCGCCGACCCGGCCGACCTTGGCGGCCTTGGTGACCGAGCCGATGCCCAGCACGATGGTGCAGAAGATCACCGGGCTGATCATCATCTTGATCAGGTTCACGAAGCCGGTGCCGATCGGCTTCAGCTCCACCGCGAAGTCCGGTGCGACCAGGCCGACCGCGATGCCCGCCAGCACCGCGACGATCACCGCGAGATAGAGGTAGTGCGTCCGGTCTCTGCTCCGGCCCACTGCTGCCGTGGTGGTGGTCATGGTGCGGCTCCTTCGCCAGCTGGTCCCTCGGCCCGGGGTGGACGGGCTGCTCCGACTATGGGCGGCGGAGTGACCGGGGTCACGTTTGAGTTCATAGAGTTCACGCTCCCCGGGCGGTCCGGCCCGCCCGGCGGCAGGGCACACTGGCTCGCATGGACGCGAACCCCGACCACCGGCCGCGCCGCCGCGCACGCAGCCTGGCGGGCCAGCTCTTCCTGCTCCAGGTGGTCATCGTGGCCGCCGTGGTGGCCGGGGGTGCGGTGCTCGCGTACCTGTTCACCACCGGCCGGGCCGAGGACGCCGCCCGGCGCCAGGTGACCGCCGTGGCCCGCTCGGTCGCCGACGCGCCCACCGTCCGCGAGGCCGCCCTGCTGCCGGACCCGTCCGCCCGGCTCCAGCCCTACGCCGAGCAGGTCCGGCAGGACACCGGGGTCGACTTCGTCACCGTGATGGCCCCCGACGGCATCCGCTGGACCCATCGCGACCCGGCCCAGATCGGCCGCCCCTTCCTCGGCCACACCGAACAGGCGCTCGCGGGCCGGGTGTTCACCGAGACGTACACCGGCACGCTCGGCCCGTCCGTCCGGGTGGTCGCCCCGGTGCTGGACGGCGGCCGGGTGGTCGGCCTGGTCAGTGCGGGCATCACGGTGCAGTCGATCAGCACCCAGCTGCGCGGCCCGCTGGCGGCCCTGGGCGGGGTCGCGCTCGGCGCGCTGCTGCTCGGCGGTGCGGCCACCTATCTGGCCAACGCCCGGCTGCGGCGGCACACCCACGGCATGGGCGCGGCCGAACTGAGCCACCTGTACGACTACCACCAGGCCACCCTGCACTCGGTCCGGGAGGGCCTGGTGCTGCTGGACCGCACCGGACGGGTGGTGCTCTGCAACGACGCGGCGCGCGAACTGCTGGGCCTGACCGGTCAGTTGGACGGCGTACCGGTGCGCTCGCTCGGGCTGCCGCCGTCCCTGGTCCGGGCGCTGGGCTCGGCCGAGCCGGTCCGGGACGAGCTGCACCTGACCACGGAGCGGGTGGTGGTGCTGAACACCTCCACCGTCGGGCCCGGCCTCGGCACCGTGGTCACCCTCCGGGACCACACCGAACTCCAGGGACTGGCCGGTGAGTTGGACTCGGTACGGGGCTTCGCCGAAGCGCTCGGCGCCCAGGCGCACGAGGCCGCCAACCGACTGCACGCGGTGGTCTCGCTGATCGAACTCGGCCGCCACCGCGAGGCGGTGGAGTTCGCCACCGCCGAACTCGAACTGGCCCAGCAGCTCACCGACCGGGTGGTCGCCGCCGTCGCCGAGCCGGTGCTGGCCGCGCTGCTGCTCGGCAAGGCCGCCCAGGCCGCCGAGCGCGGCGTCGAGCTGACCCTGACCGAGGACAGCCGGATCGACGACGGCGTCCTGCCACCCGGCCTCACCCCGCGCGACCTGGTCACCGTGCTCGGCAACCTGGTCGACAACGCGGTGGACGCCGCGATCGAGAACGCCGCCGCCCGGGCCCCCGAAGTCACCGTCACCGCCCGGGTGGACGGGCCCGAACTGGTGCTCCGGGTCGCCGATTCGGGCCCCGGCATCGACCCGGACGCCGCCGCCGCGGTGTTCGGCCGGGGCTGGACCACCAAGGCCGCCGACGGCGGCCGGGGCCTCGGCCTCGCGCTGGTCCAGCAGACCGCGCGGCGCAACGGCGGCACCGTGCAGGTCGGCCGCTCCGACGGGGCCGTGCTCACCGTCCGGCTGCCGCTCCAGCGGGAGGCGTCCCGGTGAGCCCCGTCCCGCCGGTCTCCGTCCCGGCGATCTCCGTGCTGGTGGTGGAGGACGACCCGGTGGCCGCCGCCGCCCACACCCTCTACGTCGGCCGCACCCCCGGCTTCGCCGCCGCCGGCACCGCGCACAGCTGCGCCGAGGCGCTCCGGCTGCTGGACCGCACCCGGGCGGCCGGTACCCCGGTCGACCTGGTGCTGCTCGACCTCCACCTCCCCGACGGCCACGGCCTCCAGCTCTGCCGCACCCTGCGCGCCGCCGGGCACACCGCCGACATCATCGCCGTCACCTCGGCCCGCGACCTGGCGATGGTCCGCCAGGCCGTCTCGGCGGGGGTGGTGCAGTACCTGCTCAAGCCCTTCGGCGCCGCCGCCCTGCACGAGCGCCTGGACCGCTACGCCCGCTACCGCTCCACCCTCGGCCGCCCCGGCGACGCCACCGGCCAGGACGAGGTGGACCAGGCCTTCGCCGCCCTCCGCACCCCCGACCGCACCGCCCTCCCCAAGGGCATCGGCGCCGCCACCCTGGACACCCTCGCGGCAGTCCTGCGCACCACCCCCGACGGCGTCTCCGCCACCGCGGCCGCCACCGCCGCCGGCGTCTCCCGGATCACCGCCCGCCGCTACCTCGAACACCTCGTCAGCACCGGCCTGGCCGACCGCGAACCCCGCTACGGCCAAGTCGGCCGCCCGGAGCTCTACTACCGCTGGCGCTAAGCCACGCGTTCGGCCACCGGCCAGGAGGCGGTTGCCCAGGCCTTCGCCGCCCACCGCACGCCCGGCCGCACCGCCCTCCCGACGGGGACCGGAGCCGTCACCTCGAACACCGCGTCAGCCCCGACCCCTAGGCGATGCGTTCGGCCACGGCCAGGAAGCGGTCGTCGGTGTCGGTGTAGCCGACCAGGTGCCAGCCGTTGGCGGCGAGCAGGGGGCGGAGGTTGGGCTCGGCGCGGCGGTCGTCGGCGGTGAGCTCGCGGCCGTGCCGGGCGGCCAGGACGGCGCGGCCGATCGGGTGGAACAGGGCGAGCCGGCCGGTCGGACGGCTGACCCGGGCGAGCTCGCGCAGTCCGAGGGCGGGGTCGGGGAGGTGGTTGACCAGCCCGGCCGCGAACACCAGGTCGACGGTCCCGTCGGCCAGCGGCAGGTGGGCGCAGTCGGCCAGCACCACCCGGGCCAGCTCGGAGTGGGCCTGCGCGCGGGCCACCATCTCGGGCGTCACGTCCACCCCGAGCACCGTCCCCGCCGGGCCGACCGCCGCCCGGAGCAGCGGCAGCGCACGCCCCGTCCCGCAGCCGGCGTCCAGCACGAACGCCCCCTCGGCCACGCCGAGGTCCGCGATCGCGGCGGCGTAGCGCGGGCTGTCGTCCGGGTACTTGGAGTCCCAGGTGGCGGCGCGGGCGGCGAAGAACTCACGGGTGCTGGCCAGTTCGGCTTCGTACGACATGGGTGCAGCTTAGGAGGCGTCGGGTCCTTCGCGCTGTCGGCGCCGGCGGCGGCGGGCACCTGTTCTCGGACAGTTCGCCGACGTCCTGTCTGTCGGATTCCGCCCCATTGCCGACCCGGCGGACGCTCGGTTTCCCGGCTCCGGCCAGGCGGCGCCCGGCCGGGCGGCCGATTGCAGAACGTCCGGTTATCGACCGTGCGGGGAACGCGGCATGACGGTCCGTCGGTTGAGGCGGGAGTCGGGTCCGCGGGGGCCCGGTGCCGAGCAGTCGAACACGACCAGGAGACCATCGTGCGCATCCTCTTCACCGGCCCGGCCGCCCCCAGCCACCTGTTCCCGATGGTGCCGACCGCGCAGGCGCTGCGGGCGGCCGGGCACGAGATCCTGTTCGCCAGTCCGAGGCCGTGGGACCAGCTCCGGGAGGCCGGCTTCCCGATCGTCGAGATCGGCGACGGCCGGACGCTGCGGGAGTCGTTCGAGGCCCTGAACGACGGTGAGATCCACTACGCCAGGCCGGATCTGACCCAGGACCAGCTGTTCGACCAGGCCGCCGCCGCCTTCGCGTACGCCTCCCGCCCCACCGTCGACGACCTGCTGGCCGCCGCCGGTGACTGGGGCGCGGACCTGCTGGTCCACGACTCCTGCCTGGCCTCGGCCCAGCTGGTCGCGGCCAAGCTCAAGATCCCCGCCGCGCTGCAGAACTTCGGCTTCACCTCCGGGCTGGAGATGGCCGCCCGGCTGGCCGGGCACTTCACCGACGTGTACGAGGCGTACGGCGTGGCCGCCCCGGCCGAGTCCACCGCGCTGAACAGCGGCCCGGCCGTGCTCGACGGCGGCCTTGCCGGCCTGCGGACGCGCCACCGCCCCTACAACGGCGGCGGGCTGGTCCCGGCCGGGCTGCTGCGCCGGGGCGACCGGCCGCGGGTCGCCGTCACCCTGGGCACCGTGGTCACCCAGGTGGACGGGGTGCAGGCGATCGCGCCCCTGATCGAGGCCGCCGCCTCGGTCGACGCCGAGTTCCTGCTCGCCGTCGGCGGCGCCGACCTGTCCCAGCTGCCCCCGCTCCCGGCCAACGTCCGGACGCTCCCGTGGGTCCCGCTGGCCGAGCTGCTGCGGGTCTGCGACGCGGTGGTGCACCACGGCGGCGCCGGCAGCACGCTGACCGGACTGCAGGCGGGGGTGCCCCAGCTGCTGCTGCCGCAGGGGGCCGACAACTTCATCATCGCCGCCACCATGACCGCCACCGGCGCGGCCCTGAGCTCCGCCTCGGCCGAGGTCGACACGCCACTGCTCACCCGGCTGGTCTCCGACCCGGCGCTGCGCTCCGCCGCGGCCGCCCTGCAGGCGGAGAACGACGCCCTGCCCAGCCACGCCGCCGTGGTCCCCGAGATCGAGGCCCTCGCCGCAGGCGGCCGCTGACCCCGGCCGGGGCCGGTCGGCGGGCGGACCGGCCGGCCCCGTATCCCTTGCGGGCGTCGCTCGTTGATGGGGTGTCGGGTTCACTCGGTCGAGTGGAAAGCGGGCCCGATGCGGAGCGGTGGATTCCAGGAGAGTAAAGTTAGGCTTACCTAACTAAAGGGAGTCTGCCTTGGCCCACACCGCCGCCCCCACGGCCGGCGACGCGATCCTGCGGCGCCAGCGCATCCGCGAGTCGGCCGCGCGCACCTACGCCCGTTCCTTCCCGATCGTGCCGGTCCGGGCGCACGGGATGACGGTGGAGGGCGCGGACGGCCGCCGCTACCTGGACTGCCTCTCCGGCGCCGGGACGCTGGCGCTCGGCCACAACCACCCGACGGTGCTCACCGCGATCCGCCGCACCCTGGACAGCGGCGCCCCGCTGCACCTGCTCGACCTGGCCACGGCCGAGAAGGACGACTTCACCACCGCACTGTTCGAGAGCCTGCCGCCCGGCTTCGGCGACCGCTCCCGGGTGCACTTCTGCGGCCCGGCCGGCACCGACGCGGTGGAGGCGGCGCTCAAGCTGATGCAGACCGCCACCGGCCGCCGGGGCGCGCTCGCCTTCACCGGCGCCTACCACGGCATGACCGCCGGGGCGCTGGCCGTCACCGGCTCGGTCGAGGTCAAGTCCCCGCTGCCCAGCGGGGGAGAGGTGACCCGGCTGCCCTACCCGTACGCCTACCGCTGCCCGTTCGGCGAGGGCGCGCGCGGCGCCGAGCTCTCCGCGACCTACGTGGAGCGGCTGCTCGACGACCCGTCAGGGGGTGTGCTGCCCCCGGCCGCGATGATCCTGGAGGCGGTCCAGGGCGAGGGCGGGGTGGTCCCCGCGCCGGACGGCTGGCTGCGCGAGATGCGCCGGATCACCGCCGAACGCGGCATCCCGCTGATCGTCGACGAGGTGCAGACCGGCGTCGGCCGGACCGGCGCGATGTGGGCGGTCGAGCACAGCGGGATCGTCCCGGACGCAATGGTGCTGTCCAAGGCGATCGGCGGCTCGCTGCCGCTCGCCGTGGTGGTCTACCGGGAGGAGTACGACGGCTGGCTGCCCGGCGCGCACACCGGCACCTTCCGCGGCAACACCCTGGCGATGGCGGCCGGGGCCGCCACCCTGCGGTACGTCGCCGAGCACGGCCTGGTCGGGCGGGCCGAGCTGCTCGGGGCCCGGATGACGGGCCGGCTGGACGCGCTCAAGGGACGGCTGCCGGTGATCGGCGACGTCCGCGGCCGGGGCCTGATGATCGGCATCGAACTGGTCGACCCCAGCGGCGAACCCGACCGCTGCGGCGCCCACCCGGCCGACCCCGAGCTGGCCCGCCGGGTCCGGGCGGCCTGCCTGCAGCGCGGGCTGATCGTCGAACTCGGCGGCCGGCACGACGCGGTGCTGCGCCTGCTGCCCCCGCTCACCATCTCCGACGAGCAGGTCGAGGCCGTGCTCGACCGCCTGGCCGAGGCGATCGCGGCGGCGGCCGGCGGGGCAGCGGCCGGATGAACGCGCTGGCCCGGCCCGAGGCGCTGCGCCCGCTGGTCGAGCTGGTGCTCACCGCCTTGGACGCGGGCGCCGCCCACCGGGGCGGCCCGCTGCCGCCCGGCGGCCCCGGGCTGATCGCCGGTCAGGCCCGGCTCGCGCTCTCGATCCAGCACGACCAGGACGCCCTGCTCCGGCTGACCGAGTTCCTCGCCTACGGCAGCGCCGACCCCGCCGATCCGGCCTGCGCCGCCCACCTGCACTGCCCGCCGCTCGCCGTCGCGGTCGCCGCCGACCTCGCCGTCAGCGCGCTCAACCCCTCGCTCGACTCCTGGGACCAGGCCCCGGCCGCCGTCACCCTGGAGACCGAGCTGATCGGCGAGCTGGCCGGGCTGGTCGGCTTCGACCCGGCGCACGCCGCCGGGGTGCTCACGACGGGCGGCACCGAGTCCAACCTGATGGGCCTGATGCTGGCCCGGGACCAGGTGCTGGGCGGCGCGGTCGAGTTGGACGGCCTGCCGCCCGGCGTCCGCCCGGTCGTGCTGGCCTCCGCCGCGGCGCACTTCTCGGTCCAGCGCGCCGCCGCCCTGCTCGGCCTGGGCGAACGGGCGGTCCGCACCGTCCCGGTCGACCGCGGGTTGCGGATGGACCCGGACGCGCTGGCCGACGAACTGCGCGCCGCCGTCCGGGCCGGGCAGCGGCCGATCGCCGTGGTGGCCACCGCGGGCACCACCGACACCGGCGCCGTCGACCCGCTGCACCGGGCGGCCGACCTGGCCGCCGAGCACGGCGCCTGGCTGCACGTCGACGCCGCGTACGGCGGCGGGGCGCTGCTCTCCGACCGGCTCGCCCCGCTGCTGGACGGCATCGCCCGGGCCGACTCGGTCTCGCTGGACTGGCACAAGTTCGGCTGGCAGCCCGCCGCCGCCGGGGTGTTCCTGGTCCACCGGGCCGAGACGTACGCCTCGCTGAGCCGCCGGGCGGTGTACCTCAACCCGGCCGACGACGAGCAGGCCGGCTACCCGAGCCTGCTCGGCCGCTCGCTCCGCACCACCCGGCGGGCCGACGCGTTCAAACTGCTGGTCACCCTGCGCACCTTGGGCCGCAAGGGCCTGGGGGCGCTGGTCGACGCCTGCCACGAGCTGGCGCTGGCCACCGCCGGCGCGGTGGAGGCGGCCGAGCAGCTGGAGCTGCACTGTGCGCCGGTGCTCAGCACCGTGGTCTTCCGCTACCACCCGCCCGGGGTCGGGCCGGCCGGGCTGGACCGGCTCAACGGCGAGCTGCGACGGGAGCTGCTCCGGTCCGGCCGGGCCGTGGTCGGCCGGACCGAGCTGCCGGGCCAGGGCCCGGGCCGGGTCCGGCTCAAGCTCACCCTGCTCAATCCGCACGCCACCCCGGCCGATACCGACGCCCTGCTGGCCGCGGTGCTCGCCGCCGGTCAGCGCGTCCGGGACGGGCTCGGCGAGCAGGGGTGACGTAGGGTGAAAAACCAGGACAAACCCCCCGGCATGACAGGTGGTCAACAGTGGCAAACCGAACCGTGGTGATCGAAACCACCAAGGGCACGATCACGGTGGAGCTCTACGAGGACAAGGCGCCGGTCACGGCCGGGAACTTCGCCGACCTGGTGGAGCGCGGCTTCTACGACGGGCTGACGTTCCACCGCCACGAGCCGGGTTTCGTCATCCAGGGCGGCGACCCGAAGGGAAACGGCACCGGGGGATTCATCGACCCGGACACCGGCCGGGAGCGGACCATCGAACTGGAGGTCACGCCGGAGCTCAAGCACGGCGAGGCGGGTGCGCTGTCGATGGCCCGCAGTCAGAATCCGAACAGCGCCTCCAGCCAGTTCTACATCACCCTCGGCCCGGCGGCTTTCCTGGACCTGAACTACGCCGTCTTCGGCCGGGTGGTCCAGGGCCTGGACGTGGTGCAGGAGCTGCGGGTCGGTGACAAGGTGACCAGCGCCAAGTTCGGCGCCTGAAAAGGATAGTGGCGAATCTGACAGCCGGATTCCCGATCCGGCTGTCAGAATTCGTAGGAAAGCGCGACCGCAGGGCGCCCCGTGGGAATGTCCGGGGTTTTCCGTCGAAGCCTCCGTGGACATACCTTCCGATCCCTGTCCAGTGGTTTTCGGCCGCTGTGCGCCGGGTTTTCGCCAACCACCCGGCCTTGGTTGCGGATTCGCCGAAGCTCGGCGGTAACTTCTAGTAGCCGCCGCCACACCGGGAGCACACGGCTCCTTGGGACTCGCGGCGCAAGGGAGCAGTGACCCGCCGTCATCCGGCGCGGCCCCTCCCGGCCCCCCAATCAGGTTCCGGGGCATCAACTCCCTTGGTATCGGCACCACTTCCCTGTACTCAGTCCTGCGACGCGGAGGCCGCGGCATGACCGAAACGCTCCTGAGCACCACTTTCAGCACCTTCCAGGCCCTGCCGTTCTCCGACCGCTGCCATCGGCTCTGGCAGCGCGGCGACCATCTGCTGATCGGAGTCAGTCCCGGCAACAGCTACTTCAGCCACCTCCGGATAGCCCAACTGGTGCGCTGGGGGCGCCAGTTCTTCGATTCGGTGGATGTGGTCCACGCCGACCTGCACGTGGACACCCAGTTCGCCGCCTTCGGCTACCCGGCCGACCAGGCCAGTCGCCGGGCGGCCAAGGAGATCAAGACCACCCGGCGGCGGATCGAGCGCGGCGTCGAGCTGGCCGGCCGCCCCGGGGTCGGGGTGCACGCGCTGTCCGAGTTCGCGGACACCCCCGCCTACCGGCGGCTCTCCGCCGAGGTCGCGACCGCCCTGGTCGAGGACCAGGACTTCCGGCAGGCCGCCGAGGGGATGGCGGCCGGCTTCCTGGCGGCCCGGCTGCCCGAGGGCGAGGCCCCCTCGCCGGACCAGCTGGCCGCCGGCGTCGCCTACATCGCGGCCGAGCTGCCCTTCTTCCTGGACACCCCGAGCCTGCTCGGCGTGCCCTCCTCGGTCTCCTGCTACCACGTCGAACTCCCGCTCACCCCGGTCCTGTTCGGTCGCGGCCACGGCCTGCGTGCAGCACCCGAACAGGCCTACGCGGTGGTCCGGCCCAGGGCCGTGCCCCAGGTCGCCACCGCCGCCTGACCCGTACCGAACCCCAAGAGGAGCAACCCCGATGACCACGAGTGCACAGCGCGAGTTCACCTTCCCGCTCTCCCGGCGCGGCGACGTGCTGCCCGCCGAGGCCGCCCTGCTCCGGGAGCAGCACCCGGTCGCCAAGGTCACCACATTGACCGGCGACCCGGCCTGGCTGGTGAGCAGCCATCAGCTGGCCAAGCAGGTGCTGGAGGACGAGCGGTTCAGCCTCAAGGACACCGCCAACCCGGGCGTGCCGCGCCAGTACGCGCTGACCATCCCGCCCGAGGTGGTCAACAACATGGGCAACATCAACAGCGCCGGGCTCCGGGACGCGGTGATGAAGACGCTCTCCCCGCGCGCCGACAAGGAGCTGGGCGGCTGGCTGGAGGCGGAGGCGCACCGGCTGCTGGACGTGCTGGTGCAGCAGGGCCCGCCGGCCGACCTCCGGGACGGCTTCACCGAGCCGTACTCGGCCGCGCTGCACTGCCGGCTGCTGGGCATCCCGGCCGACGACTGGCGGCGGCTGATGGGCGGCATCGACATCGCCTTCCAGACCAGCCCGGTGCCGTTCGAGGGCTCGACGCCGAACTGGTACAAGGACCTCGGCTACATGCTGGAGCGGCTGAACGCCGACCCGGAGCCGACCGAGGGACTGCTCGGCCGGTTCGCCGCCCTGCGCCGCTCGCCGGAGGTCTCGGACCGGGTGGACGAGGAGCTGCTGGCCACCGTCGCGCTCTCGCTGTTCGGCGCCGGGGCGGTCTCCACCTCGTCCTTCCTGCTGCACGCGATCATCGCGCTGGCGCAGCGCCCCGAGCTGGCCGACCGGCTGCGCGCGGAGCCCGCGCTGATCGGCCGGGCGGTGGACGAGCTGCTCCGGTACAACCTGTCGATCGGTGACGCGCTGCCCCGGATCGCGCTGGCGGACGTGCAGGTCGGTGAGGTGCTGGTCCGTCAGGGGGAGCTGGTGCTGGTGCTGATCGAGGGGGCCAACTACGACCCGGCGGTCTTCCCGGACCCGGAGCGGATCGACTTCGACCGCCCGGAGAACCCGCACCTGGCCTTCGGCGCGGGCCGGCACTTCTGCCCGGCCTCCGCGCTCGGCCGCACCCACGCCGAGATCGCGCTCCAGGTCCTGGTCGAGCGGCTGCCGGGGCTGCGGCTGGCCTTCCCGGCCGAGCAGCTGGCCTGGCGGCCCGGCTTCATCAAGCGCCTGCCGGAGCGGCTGCCCGTGGTCTGGTGACCCCTCGGCGACCGGCTCCGCAGGCAGAGCAGCCCGGGAGCGGCTCAGGGGCCGAGCAGGGCGGTCCTGACCTGCTCCCAGACGGCCGGGTCGGCCGCCACCAGCAGGCCGTCGGGACCGCCGGGCGGCTCGGGCCGGTAGCTGCTGCCGTCCAGGCGGGCGGAGACCCCGCCCGCCTCGGTGACCAGCAGCGAGCCGGGGGAGTGGTCCCACGGCAGCGTCCGCCAGTAGAGGATGAACTCGCTCTCGCCGTCGGCGATCTGCGGGTACTCGATGCCGGCCGAGCGCAGCCCGGGGCCTGTCTTCCCGAAGACCCGGACGGCGGACTGCATCCGGTCGTGCTCGGCCGGGTCGAGGAAGCGGCTCTTCACCGAGCCGCGCCACTTCTCGGGCGCGTCGGTGACGGCGGGGCGGAGCAGCCGGTGGCCGTCCCGCCAGGCGCCGGAACCCAGCTCGGCCGCGTACGCCGTCCCGGTGACGGGCTGCCAGATCCAGGCGGCGACCGTCTGCCCGGCCCGGACCAGGGAGGCCATCACGGCGAAATCGGGGCGGCCCGCGACGAAGTTGGAGGTGCCGTCCACCGGGTCGACCAGCCAGACGGCCGGCTCGGAGCGGAGCGCCTCGGCCAGCCCGGGGTCGGCGGCGACTGCCTCCTCGCCCACCACCGGGATCGGCAGCAGCTCGCGCAGCCGCCGGGAGATGATCTCCTCGGCCTCCCGGTCGGCGACCGTGACGATCTCCCCCGGGGCCTTCTCGATCACCTCGCCCGCGGCCAGTGCCCGGAATCGCGGCTCGACCGCCGCTGCCGAAGCCTCGGCGAGGATCTCGGCCACCTTCTCCATCAGCACGTGCGCGCTCCCTTCGCTGGGTACCACTCTCGCACGTGCGGCGGCGCCCGACCTGCGCCGCCCTGCCGGTGGGCCTCAGCCGACGAAGTGGAACCCCGGCCGAGGGTGCATCAGGAACTCGTGGTGCGAGATGTTCCACGCGTACGCGCCCGCCATCCCGAACACCACTCGGTCCCCGGCCCGCAGCTGCCGCACCGGCACCCCCGCCGCCAGCACGTCCTTGGGCGTGCACAGCTGCCCCGCCACCGTCACCCGCCCGGTGGTCACGGCCGGCCGCTCCCAGGGGTACGGCCACTCCGCCACCGGGCTGACGGTGAAGGGCTGGTCGTGGCCCCGGGTGGCCGGGGTGCGCAGGTGGTGGGTGCCGCCCCGGACGATCGCGAAGTCCTCGCCGTGGCTCTGCTTCACGTCCAGCACCTCGGTCGCGTAGAACCCGCAGTAGGAGGTGAGGGCCCGGCCGGGCTCGATCCGCAGGGTCAGCCCGGGGTGCCGCTCCAGCAGCTTGGCCAGCCCGGTGCCGAAGGCGGTCCAGTCGAACCGGGCGTCCGGGTCGGCGTAGTCGACCGCCATCCCGCCGCCGACGTTGACCTCCTCGAAGGTGACACCGTGCCGCGCGGCCAGCGCCAGCGACCACTCGACCACCTGCTCGGCCACCGCGAGCTGGGCGTCCGCCGCCAGGCCGCTGGCCAGGTGGGCGTGCACGCCGCGCAGCCGCAGCCGTTCGAAGCCGGGCTCCGCCAGCAGCCGCACGCAGCGCTCGACCAGCGCCGGGTCGAGGCCGAACGAGGTCGGGCGGCCGCCCATCGCCAGCTTCACCGAGTCGAGCGAGCCGTCCGCCACCGGCAGGTTGGCCCGCAGCAGCACGTCCACCGGGCCGTCGGCGAGCGCGGCCAGCAGCCGCAGCTCGTGCTCGCTCTCCACGTGCCAGCGCCGGACCCCGAGCCGGAGCGCCCCGGCCACCTCGGCCGGGGTCTTGCCCGGGCCGCCGAAGGCCAGCGGATGCTCCGGGACGGCGGCCCTGACATGGGCCAACTCCCCGCCGGAGGAGACCTCGTAGCCGTCCACGGCGGAGCCCAGCGCGGCCAGGATCTCCGGCTCGGGGTTGGCCTTGGCGGCGTAGTACAGCTCGACCCGCCCGGGCAGGGCGGCCCGGACGGCGGCGGCGTGCGCCCGCAGGGCGGCCAGGTCGTAGACGTAGACCGGGAGCTGGTCGGACGTCAGCGAGGCGATCAGGGTGTCGACGGACATCAGGCGCTCCAGCTCAGGGCGAGGACGGACTCGCCCAGCGGCGAGGGCAGCGGGACGTACCCCGCCTCACGGTCGGCCTTGCGCTCCCAGCGGGTGAGCAGGTTGGCCTTGGCCGGCAGCGGGACGCCGGCCAGCAGCGCGGCGAGCCGCGGCGGGCAGCCGTGCGCGTTGGCGAACTCGCCCAGTACGGTGCGGAGTTCGGCCCAGAAGGCGGACTCCAGGGCGGGGTGCAGGTCGGCCAGTGCGGAGACCAGCTCGGACAGGTGGTTGACCACCAGGCAGTACATCACCCGGTCCCAGCCTCGCTGGGCGTCGTAGGCCATCGGCCCGGCCACCTCGGGCGGCAGCCGGTCCAGCAGGGCGGCGTTCCGCTCGGGCAGTAGCTTGGTGCCCTCCAGGTCGCGGAAGAGCACCTGGACCGGGCGGCCCCCGGCGTCGACGCCGAGCACCACGTTCTGCAGGTGCGGCTCCAGCACCACGCCGTGCTCGAAGTAGGCGGCCAGCACCGGCGGCACCACCAGGCGCAGGTACGCGCCCCACCAGTCGAGCGCCCCGGCCGGTCCCGAGTCGCCCAGCAGCCCGCCGAGCTGGGCCGAGCTGGTCGGGTACTCGTCGGCCACCGCGGCCGCCAGCAGCGCGGTGACGCCGGGGCGCAGGTAGCGCTCCAGGCCCTCGCGGACGATCAGGCCGAAGCCCTCGAACAGCGAGTTGTCCAGCTCGCCGTCCGGGCCCGGCAGGGCGAGGGTGCGGAAGGCCGGCTCGCGCAGCATCGCGGCGTCCGGGTACTCCCGGGCCAGCTCGGCGAACGGCTCGGCCAGCACCCGGGTCAGCGCGACCGCGCCGGTCAGCTCGTACGCGGCGTTCTTGCGCAGGCAGTTGGTGATCCGGACGTTCAGGCTGAACTTCAGGAAGGCGCCCGCGCCGTGCAGGGTGCGGACCGAGGCGGTGGCGCTGAACGGCTCCCCGCGCTCGCCCAGGTCGATCACGTCGCCGCGCTCGATCGCGGCCGTCAACCCCGGGTGGTCGCAGAGGAGTTCGTACTGCCAGGGGTGGGCGGGCAGCAGGGTGTAGCCGGCCGGCACCTCGCCCAGCGAGTCCAGCAGCGCCAGCGCGGCCGGATCGGCGGTGTCCTGGGCGACGTACTCGGACCGCACCGCGAGGTGCCGCAGCCGGAACGCGGCCCGGGCCTCCGGGGCGTAGTCGTCCCAGGAACCGCGTTCGGCGTAGCGGGACTTGGGGGCCGGGTGGAAGCGGTGGCCGAACAGCAGGGCCTGCTCGGACTCCAGGTAGCGGTCCGGGCCCGGTGCGGTGCGTCGGTCCAGCCCGTGGGCCACCCCGGCGCGGCTGGAGGCGAGCTGGGTGAGGAACTCCTCGTTGCGCACCCCGGTGCGCAGCGTCAGCTCGGCCTGGACGTGCTCGGCCAGCTCCTGCCAGCCCAGCTCCCGGACGCCGTCCGGGCCCTCCTCGAAGGCCGGGCCGGTGAAGCGGTGGGCGCCGGTGAGCGAGGTTCGGCGGAGCGCGATCCGCAGGGTGACGCCCCGGCGGGGCAGCCGCAGGTGCAGTCGGCCGTCCACGATCGCGGTCTGGTGCTCGGGCCCGGAGACCTCGCGGAGCAGGCAGTTGAGCAGGGTGTGGGCCACGGCCTGGTCGGCGGTGGGGAGTTCGGGGGCCGCGACGTCGGTGCGCGGTGCGGTGTCGAGCGGTGCGGGCATCAGTTGCTCCTGCGGGAGAGGAGGACGAGGGCGGCGGCGGCCAGCGCGGTGACGGTGCCCGTCAGCACGGGGGCGGTCGGACCGAAGGTGCTGTTGACCAGCGCGGCGACCACTCCGGCGGCGACCGCGCCGCCCTTGGAGACGAATTCGAGTGAGCCGAACATCCGGCCCGGGGCCCGCCCGCGGCATGCCTCGGCGGCGAGCACCGAGAGGCAGACCAGGCCGAGCGTCAGGCCGATGCCCAGCAGCAGCCGGGCGAGGGCGAAGGTGAGCAGGGAGGCGGCCGGACCGTGCGCGGCCAGGCCGAGGGCGACGAAGCCGAAGCCGATCGCCAGCCCGGCGCGCGGGCGCTCCAGGAACCGGGTGTGCACCCGTCCGGCGGTGGCCAGGTAGCACAGGTGCGGCAGCGCGAAGAGCAGGCCGGTCACCGTGCCGGAGACGCCGGGCAGCTTCTGCTGCACCAGCGCGACCAGGTACGGGAAGGAGATGATGGTGGAGAAGACGAAGGCGAACTCGACCGTGTAGAGCAGCTTGAGCGAGCCGGGCACGGCCGGTGCGGCCGGGCCTTCGGCGCCCTCGGCCCGGACCGGCTTGGACGGCTCGGGCAGCAGCGCGAGCAGCCCGGCGGCGACGAGCGGGAGAACGGCCATCACCAGATACTGCCGGTGCGGGGATATCCAGGGCGAGAGGGCGCCGACCAGGATCGGCGCGGCCACCAGCGAGGCGCGGGCACTGCCCTGCATCAGGGTGAGCGCCTTGGAGAGCCGGGGGCCCTCCAGCGCGGCGGCCAGGTAGCCGTTGGTGGCGGCGAAGGTTCCGCCGAGGAAGCCCTGGAGCACCAGGGCGACGGTGAAGGCGGGCAGGCTGTCGGCCCAGCCGGCGACCAGGAACGAGACGGTGAGCCCGAGTTGGGCCCGCAGCAGCAGCCGCTTCCGGCCGAACCGGTCGGCCAGCCGGCCCCAGAGCGGGGCGCCGAGGCCGCTGAAGACGGTCGGGACGATGTAGAGCACCCCGGCCCAGTCGCCGTTCCGGTCGCCGAGGCCGGGCAGGATCTGGGTCAGGAACGGTGGCAGGCCGAGCGCCGCGAAGGACGCGACGAAGTAGCAGGCGGCGATCGCGTGCACCTGGCGGCGGTCCAGCCCGGCCGGGGCCGGGGCCGGGGCGGTCTGGCCGGCGGCCGCGCGTTCGGCGGCTGCGGTGCTCATCAGGCCTCCAGCCGGAGGTAGTTCGGCCCGCTGGTGTAGTGCTTGTTGATGTCGGCGGCGCCGGAGCGCTCCTTGCTGAGCAGCGATCCGGCGGTGACCATCGCCTTCACCGGCAGTCGCTCGGCGTCCAGCAGGGCGGCCCGCAGCGGGTCGCCGACCGGGCCGAGCCGCCCGATCGAGCGCTCCAGCTCTGCCCGCAGCAGGCCGAGCAGTTCGGCCAGCGGGGCCCGGCCGTGGGCGGCCAGGCCGAACGCGAGCGAGGCGGTGCACAGGTGGCCGGTGATGGTGGTGAACAGGTCGGTGAGCGCCAGGTCGCTCTCGGAGAAGACCCGGGCGTCGTCGAACTCGCCGACGAAGGACCGGAGTTCGCCGAGCCGTGCGGTGTTCACCCGGGGCCCGTCGTTGTCCTTGTAGAGCAGCCGCAGCCGGGTGGCGCCGTCCACCCGGTCCAGCACCAGCGAGGTGTTCTGCTGGTGCGACTCCAGCGCGATGCCGTACCCGAACAGGGTGGTCTGCCAGTCCAGCAGCAGCGTCAGCAGCTCCCGGTAGAGCGCGGTCACCGAGCCGCCGTGGTACCGCTCGGCCAGCAGGTCGATCACCAGCCCGCCGGGCGCGGGGGCGAGCAGCGCGGCCAGCGGTACGGTCACCGCGTCCTCCAGGCCGGCCGGGTAGCGCCGGGTCAGGACGGCCAGCAGCTCGTGCCCGGTGTGCGCGTAGCCCTGCTCGTCGGCGTGCAGGATGCGCTCGGCCAGCCGCGGTTCGCGGGCCAGCACGGCCTCGAACAGCCGCTGGCCGGCCGCGCCGTCCTCCAGGGTGCCCGGCTTGATGGTGCGCCGGTTGCGCAGCCCCAGGGTGGCGGTGGCCAGTGGCAGCTTGAGGTGCCACTCGGGGTGCTCGGCCAGGGCGACGGTGCGCATCGACAGGGTCGGCACCACCTCCAGGTACGCCACCTCGGCGAGCACCGAGCCCGGGGCGGCGGCGAGTGCGTCCGCCGTGCTCAACGGGTGCACCGGGAACGCCAGGTGAGTGGTGCTCAGGTGCCCGAGGCCCAGCTGCTCCAGGGTCGGCCACCAGTGGGGGCGCGGCGAGGCGGTGTCGACCGCGAGCGCCCCGACCGGGACGGCGAGCCAGTTCAGCGCGAAGCTCGGGTGGAACTCCGGTGCGTAGCGGCGCAGTTCGTCCTCGCTCAGGCCGGAGCGGCCGCGCGCGGTGGGGTAGACCGGGTGGTCCAGGAAGGCGGCCAGGGTGTCGAAGGCGAGCGAGGCGGCCGGACCGGTCCAGTCGGCGGGGTGGTTGCCGTGGCGCAGCGCGAGCAGGTCGTGCACCTGGCCCCGGACGTCCGCGTGCAGCTCCATGGTGGCCAGCGTCTGGCGGCACTCCTCGGCGAAGCCGCGGTAGCCGTCCCGGTCCTGCGGGTCGGCCAGTTCGGCCAGCTCGGCCAGGATCGCCGGGAGTCCGGTGACCGGCAGGTCCCGCACCGTCAGCAGCGGCAGCCGGGCGGTGAGCTCGCTCTGGAAGCCGTCCGCCCGCACCGGCAGCGCGAGCGGGCCGAGCCGCAGCCAGCGGCCGTCGGGCCGCTCCTCCGCGGTGCTCCGGGTGCGCAGGCCCAGGACGTCCTCACGGAGCAGGGCGCCGAGCACCCGGAGCGTCAACTGGTCTGCCGCGGTCGACTGCTGGGCGGTGCTCACGCGGTGATCTCCCAGCGGTTGGCCGCGATGAACTCGGCCACCGCGCGGTCCACGGCGGCCTGGTCGGTACCGACCGCCCAGATCACCCCGAGGTAGTCGCGGTTGGTGCCGTAGTGGTCGTGCCGCTCGCCGACCGGGCGGAACGGACGGTAGGTCAGCTTCACCCCGTCCCGGTCCTGGTCGTGCGCCCCGGGGGCGGCGGTGAGTACCCCGGCCCGGTCGGCGCAGACCGCCTCGTTGCGGGCCCGCCCGTCGGTCCTGGCGCCCAGGTCGGCGGGCAGCGGCACGCCGAGGTGGGCCCGGAGCACGTGCTCGAAGAACGGGATCTCCAGCAGCTGGGCCAGCATCAGGTCGCACTGGTCACCGATGGCACGGTAGTTGATCTCGATGATCCGGGCCCGGCCGTCGGCCTGCAGCACGAACTCGGTGTGGCAGGCGCCGAGGCCGACGCCGACGGCGTCCAGCTGGGCCAGCACCTGCTCGGTCACCGCCTGCGGGTGGGCCGGGACGAACTCCAGCACCTCCTCGATGAAGTTCGGCGGCGGCGAGAGCCGGGTGCGGAAGCCGCCGAGCACGTGCCGGACGGTGCCGTCGCCGAGCGTCTCCAGCGTGTACAGCTCGCCGGCCAGGAACTCCTCGACCACCAGCGCCGCACCGGAGCGGCGGGACCGGATCGCGGCCACCCGCTCGGCCAGTTCGGCGGCGTCGGCCACCAGCGCGACGTCCTCGCTGGCCACGCCCTCGCGCGGCTTGACCACGCACGGGAACGGCGGGTCCAGCTCGGCCGGGTCCTGCCCCGGTGCCAGCTCGCCGGACCAGACCGCGTCCAGCCCGGCGGCGGCCAGGTGGCGGCGGAACTGGGCCTTGTTCTTGGCCCGCAGGGTCGCCTTCCAGTCCTTGCCGGGCAGCCCGAAGTACTCGGCGGCCAGGGCGGTCTGGGTCTGCAGATGGTCGCTGTTGCTGAACACCGCGTCCGGGGCCTGGAGTTGCGAGATCAGGCCGATCACCTCGCGGTGGTCGTGCACCGGGCACTCCACCACCTCGGGGGCGGACTCCATGCCGGCGTACGCCTTCCGGTGCGCCTCGGGGGAGTCGGTGAGCACGGTCACCGACAGCCCGAGCCGCGCGGCGGCGGGCAGGAAGCCGTCGGTGACGGAGTCGGTGGGGTTGAGCGCGAGCAGGTACATCCGCATGGCGAGGGTCCTCTTCGGGAGGCAGGAACGGACGGCCGGGGGCGAGGTGTGGACCCGCCCCCGGCCGGGAGGACTACTTGGGCGCGTCGACGCCGGCGGCCTTGGCGATGTCGCCGAGCATCTGCTCCGCCGCCTGCACACCGATGCCCGACATCCAGGTCTCGTCCGGCACGTTGAAGACCTTGGCGTTCTTGACCGCGGTCAGGCCCTGCCAGACCGGGGTGGCCTGGACCTCGGCCTGCTTGGTCTTGCTCGGGTCGGTGGCGACGGTGACGAAGACCAGGTCGGCGTCGGCCTGGTTGATCAGCTCGGGGCCGACCTCCAGCATCGCCTGGTCGACGTCCTGCGGGGTCGGGCGGGCCAGGCCGGTGTCCTTGAGCACCACGCCGCTGAACGAGGCCTTGGCGTACAGGCGGGTCGGGCCGGCCACGAAGCGGACCACCGAGGCGGTCGGCACCTTGCCGCCGTTCTTCTCGGCCACGGTCTTGCCGAGCGCGGCGGCCTTGGCCTCGTACGCCTTGAGCGCCTTGGCGGCCTCGGCCTCCTTGCCGAGCGCCTGGGCGTGCACCGCCAGGTTCTCCTTCCACGGGAAGCCCGTGGTCTCCGTCATCACGGTCGGCGCGATCGCGTTGAGCTTGGCGTAGACCTTCTCGTGCCGGACCTTCGAGGTGAGGATCAGGTCGGGCTTGAGCGAGGCGATCAGCTCCAGGTTGGGCTCGGCACTGGGGCCGACGTCCTTGGTGCCGTCGACCTTGCCCTTGAGGTACGCGGGGAAGCCGCCCTCGGTCTTCAGGTGCGGGGCGACCGCGCCGACCGGGGTGATGCCGAGCAGGGTGACGTCGTCCAGCTCGCCGCTGTCCAGCACCACGACCTTCTTGGGCTGGGCCTTGATCTCGGCGGTGCCCATCGCGTGCTTGACGCTGCGCGGGAAGGCGCCGGCCTCGGCGGCCTTCGAGCCCTCGGCCGGCTTGGCGTCGGAGGAGCCGGCGCTGCTGCCGCAGGCGGCGAGCGAGACGGTGAGCGCGGCGGCCAGCAGGAGGGCGGGGATTCTGCGCAGGGCGGCGGGCTGAGACATGGTCAGGTCCTTGCTGTGGGTACGGGGGCGGGGCAGGGTGGGGCGGCCGGCGCCGACGGGTACGGGCCGGAAGTCTGTTGAGCGGGTGTCAGGTGCTCGCCGGGCGGCGGGTCCTGGCCCGGGGGACGACCAGCGGGGTGCCGGTCTCCGGGTCGGGGACGACCTGGCAGGGGACCTGGAAGACGGCCTCCACCAGCTCGGCGGTGAGCACCTCGGCGGGCGGCCCGGCGGCGGCCAGCCTCCCGGCGTCCAGCACCACCAGGTGGTCCGCGTACCGGGCCGCCTGGCCCAGGTCGTGCAGCACCATCACCACGGTGCGGCCGGCCTGGTCGTGCAGGTCGGCGACCAGGTCGAGCACCTCCAGCTGGTGCCGCAGGTCGAGGAAGGTGGTCGGCTCGTCCAGCAGCAGCAACTCGGTGTCCTGGGCCAGTGCCAGGGCGATCCAGGCGCGCTGGCGCTGGCCGCCGGAGAGCTGGTCCACCGGGCGGTCGCGCAGTTCGGCGGTGCCGGTGCGGGCCAGCGCGTCCTCGACCGCGGCCTGGTCGGCGGCGGACCAGGGGCTGAGCAGCCGCTGGTGCGGGTAGCGGCCGAGCCGGACCAGCGACTCGACCGTGATCGCCTCGGGGGTGACCGGCTGCTGCGGCAGCAGGCCGAGCCGCTTGGCCAGCGCCCGGGCGCCCATCCGGTGGATGTCGGAGCCGTCCAGGGTGACGGTGCCGGCGGCCGGGGCGAGCAGCCGGGTCAGGCCGCGCAGCAGGGTGGACTTGCCGCAGGCGTTCGGGCCGACGATCGCGGTGACCGAACCGCCCGGCAGGGTGAGGTCGAGCGCCTCGACGATGGCCCGGTCGCCGTAGCGCAGGTGCAGGCCGGTGGCGGTGAGCTGATTGGACGTCGGCGACGCGGTGGCCGGCGGTGCGGTGGCCGGCGTCGTGCCGGTCAGCGGCGTGGTGGTCACGACTCACTCCTCTGGGGCGGCCGCCCCTGGCGGATCATCAGGACGAGCAGCCAGGGCGCGCCGAGGGTGGCGGTGACGGCACCCACCGGCAGGCCGTGGATCGGCAGCAGGTTCAGCACCAGGTAGTCCGAGCCGAGCAGCAGCAGGGCGCCGGTGAGCGCGTTCAGCAGCAGCGTGCCCGGGGTCGGCGGCCCGGCCACCAGCCGGACCAGGTGCGGGACGGCGAGGGCGACGAAGGCCACCGGGCCGCAGAGTGCGGCGGCCATCGAGGCCAGCACCACGGCGAGCAGCAGCAGGCCGACCCTGGCCCGGTTCGGGTCGAGGCCGAGCCCGCCGGCCGAGTCGTCGCCGAGGTCCAGCACCGCGACCCGGCGGTGCAGCAGGAAGACCAGCGCGGTGGTCAGCAGGATGGCCAGGCCGGCGATCTGCAGCTCGGCCCAGTTCCGGCCGTACAGCGAGCCGGTGATCCACTGCAGCGCGGAGGAGGCGAGTTCGGCCGGGAACCGGACCAGCATCAGGTTGACCGCGGCGGCCAGCCCGGACTGGACCGCCAGGCCGACCAGCACCAGCCGGTTGACCGCCATCCGGGAGCGCCAGGCGAACGAGCCGAGCAGGACCGCGGCCAGCACCCCGCCGCCGAGCGCGGCGACCGGGATCAGCGCCTGGCTCGCGCCGAGCGCCAGCATCAGCACCGCGCCGAACGAGGCGCCGCCGGTCACCCCGACCACGTCGGGGGAGGCGAGCGGGTTGCGGAAGAGCCGCTGGAGCAGCGAGCCGGAGACGGCCAGACCGGCCCCGGCGATCAGTGCCGAGAGCACCCGGGGGGCGCGGAACTCCTGCACCACCAGGACGCTGCCCGGGTCGCCCAGGCCGACCAGTGCGCGCAGCGACTCCAGCAGCGGCAGCTGCACCTGACCGGTGCTCAGGGCGAGTGCGGTGAGCAGGACCAGAGCGAGCGTCAGGCCGAGGCCGATCAGCACCGTGCGGCGGCGCTGCCGGGCGATCGCGCCGGCCCGGGGACGGAGGCCGGTGACCGGCAGGGCGGCGGTCACCGGGCGGCCTTCCGGGCCAGCAGGGCGAGCATCGGGGCGCCGAGGAAGGCGGTCACGATGCCGACCTCGATCTCGGCGGGGCGGACCACCAGCCGGCCGAGCACGTCGGCGCCGAGCAGCAGCACCGCGCCGCCGATCAGGCAGCCGGGGATCAGCCAGCGGTGGTCGTTGCCGAGCAGCGGCCGGACCAGGTGCGGTGCGGCCAGCCCGACGAAGGCGATCGGCCCGGCCACCGCGACCGCGCCGGCCGCCAGCAGGACCACCGCGATGCCGCCGACGATCCGGATCCGGGCCACCGGCACGCCGAGCGACCGGGCCGCCTCGTCGCCGAGCGCCAGCGCGTTCAGTGCGGGGGAGACCAGCAGCGCGACCAGCAGGCCGACCAGGATCAACGGGAGGACGGGGGTGAGCACGTCGAGGCTGCGGGTGCCGATCGAGCCGGCCAGCCAGAACCGGGCCTCGTCCAGCGTGCGGTGGCTGGCCAGCATCACCGCGGAGGTCCAGGAGGTGAGCACGGCGGTCAGGACGGTGCCGCCGAGCGCGAGCCGGACCGGGTCGAGGTCGCCCGAGCGCCGGGCCATCGCGTACGCCACCACGGCGGCGGCCGCGGCGCCGAGGACGGCGAACCAGACGTACTGGAGCGGGTGGGAGAGCCCGAGGGTGAAGATCGCCACCACCACGGCGAGGCTCGCACCCGCGTTGATGCCGAGCGTGGTCGGTGCGGCGAGCGGGTTGCGGGTGACGCCCTGGGCGACCGCTCCGGCCACCCCGAGGGCGGCGCCGACGGTCAGGCCGATGACGGTCCGCGGGACCCGGAGGCCGGTCACGACATCGGCGTCGCCGCCGGTCACCCGGCCCGACAGGGCATCAAGAACGGTTCCCAGCGGGATCGGTCGCGATCCCAGCGCCAGGCTGAGCGCCGCGCACAGCAGGAGCGCGGCGAGTCCGGCGAGCAGCAGCAGGGGCTGTCTGACGGTCGCCTGGGGTCGCCGCGCCGGGGCTGTGGACTCCGGCTGGTCGGTGGTAAGCACGGAGCGAGATCTTAGGTTAGCTTTCCCTAAGTTCTCAACTCGCACTCAGGTTGTGCGGTGGACGCACGGCTGGCTATAAGGTGAGCCTCACCTTAATCGATCTAGAGAGTCGGGGTGTCCCGGATGGCAGCCGTGCTGCTCCCGCCGGACGAGCACTTGGCCGAAACCCTTCGGTCGGTGATCACGACCTGCGGCACGCTCCGGGTCACGCTGGCCTCGGAGCCGACACCGGGTCAGGGCTGGCTGAGAGCCTCCGGGCTGACGGCGGGTGCGGAGCGGCTGATCGCCGCCGAGGCGGCCCGGATCGAGGCCGGGCACGGCCGGGCGCCCCGGACCGACGTGGCCGCCTCCCGCCTGCTGCACCACTACCTCTGGTCGGCCGGGCTGCTCTTCAGCGGCCCCTGGTACCTGACCGGGCAGCTGCCCGCGATCCGGCCCGAGGACGTCTGGATCGAGGTCGCCACCGGCGACCTGATGGTCCGTCCGACCGGTTCGGCGCCCGGTGGCGAGGCCGAGCTGCGGGCCGCCGTGGCGGCCCACTTCGCGCCGGTCCTCGACGCTTTCAAGCCATTCGTGAAGCGTGGACCCCGGGCGCTCTGGGGCATGGCGACGGACGATCTGGTCTCCGGGATCTGGTACCTGGGCAAGATGCGGGGCGAGGAGGAGTACGCCGTCCGGGTGGCGGAGGCCGTCCTTCCGGGGGACACCGCCCCCTTCCCCGGCGCCGCCGACTTCCGCCGCCTGGCCGGCACCGGGGGGCGCAGCCACCTGACCCGGACCAGGCTCGGCTGCTGCCTCTACTACGCGGTCGAGCCGCCGGACGCCTGCGTCACCTGCCCGCGCACCTGCGACGCCGACCGGGTCCGCCGGCTGGAGGCCTGACGGCGCCTGACGGCCCGTCGGGCCCGGCCGGTCGGCGGCCGGTCAGCGGCCGGTCAGTGGTGGAAGCCGGCCGTCCTGGTGCGGTCGCCGTCCAGCGGCCCGGACTGCCGGCGCAGCTGCGGCAGCAACTGCCCCAGCTGGTCCAGCAGCAGGCCGGCCAGGTCGGCGGTGAAGCCGTTGCGGCAGACCACCCGCAGCACCGAGAGGTCCTCCCGGTTCGGCGGGTAGGTGTACGCGGGGACCAGCCAGCCGTACTCGCGCAGCCGCCGGGAGACGTCGAAGACGTCGTAGGCGGTGACGTCCTCGGCGGTGGTGAAGGCGAACACCGGCAGGTCGTCGCCCCGGGTGAGCAGCCGGAAGTCGCCGAGCGCCTCGATCCGGTCGGCCAGGCTCCTGGCCACGTCCCGGGAGGCCTGCTGGACGGCGCGGTAGCCCTCGAACCCCAGCCGCAGGAAGGTGTAGTACTGGGCCACCACCTGGGCGCCGGGCCGGGAGAAGTTCAGCGCGAAGGTGGGCATCTCGCCGCCCAGGTAGTTGACCCGGAACACCAGCTCCTCGGGCAGGTGCTCGGCCGTGCGCCAGAGCGCCCAGCCGACGCCCGGGTAGACCAGGCCGTACTTGTGTCCCGAGGTGTTGATCGAGGCCACCCGCTCCAGCCGGAAGTCCCAGACCAGGCCCGGGTCGAGGAAGGGCGCGACCATCGCGCCGGAGGCCCCGTCCACGTGCACCGGCACGTCCAGCCCGGTGCGCTCCTGCAAGGCGTCCAGGACGGCGCAGAGTTCGGCGACCGGCTCGTAGGAGCCGTCGAAGGTGGAGCCCAGGATGCCGACCACGCCGATGGTGTTCTCGTCGCAGAGGTCCGCCGCCGCCTGCGGGTCGAGGTGGAACCGCTCGCCCTCCATCGGGACCAGCCGGGCCTCCACCTCCCAGAAGTTGCAGAACTTCTCCCAGCACACCTGCACGTTGACGCCCATGACCAGATTGGGGCGGGCCTGCGCGGAGGGGTAGCGGTCGGCGTTCCGCTTGGCCCAGCGGCGCTTGAGCGCCAGCCCGGCGAGCATGCAGGCCTCGCTGGAGCCGGTGGTGGAGCAGCCCACGGCCCGGGCCGGGTCGGGGGCGTTCCAGAGCTCGGCGAGCATCGCCACGCACCGGCGCTCCAACTCGGCGGTGCGCGGGTACTCGTCCTTGTCGATCATGTTCTTGTCGCGGCACTCCGCCATCAGCACCCCGGCCTGCGGCTCCATCCAGGTGGTGACGAAGGTGGCCAGGTTGAGCCGGGAGTTCCCGTCCAGCATCAGCTCGTCGTGGACCAGCCGGTAGGCGGTGTCCGGCGGCAGCGGTCCGTCGGCCAGCCGGTGGGTGGGCGGGGCCGAGGCCATCCCGGCGGCCGGGTCGGCCATGCCGTGGAACGGATTGACCGTCAGCCGGTCGAGTGAGCGGTCGGCGGGTCGTTGGCGATCTGCGCCGGAGTGGACGGCCACGGGCGGACTCCTCGCTGCTGGGGTGACACGGGCTCAGCGCCCAGCATTGAACGGTCCGGCCGGGGAGCCGGTGTGCGCCGTACGGATCAATGGCAGGTTCACCCGGACGGCCCTGGTCCAGGGCGTCCGCGAGGTCAGGACGCCGCGAGCTCGGGGACGCGGCGGTAGCGGCGGGTGGTCGCGGTCGCGGCGGTCAGGGCGAGCGCGCCGAGCGCGGCCGCGCAGGTGATCCAGAACGGTGCGGTCGGGCCGTGCCGCTCCGCCAGCCAGCCCGCGAGCAGGGTCCCGGCGGCCTGGGCCAGCGTGATGCTGGAGACCAGGGCGGCCATCGCCTCGCCCAGCCGGGCGGTCGGGACGGTCCGTTCGACCAGGCCGAACATCGTGATCATCTGCGGGGCGACGGCCAGGCCGAGGCAGCCGATCGCCACCGTCAGGCCGCCGACGCTGCCCACCGCGAGCAGCGGCAGCGAGACCGCGACCAGCAGGCCGGTGCCGACCCGCAGCCGCAGCGGCAGGTCCCAGCGGGCGGGCAGGGCGACGGTGGCGATCCCGGCCAGCGCACTGGTCCCGCCCATCAGGCCGTAGATCAGCCCGGCCGCGCCCGGCTGCCCGAGCGCGCCGGTGGTGGCGGTGACCCCGACCTGGACCGAGCCGAAGCAGGTGCCGAGCAGCGCCATCCCGGCCAGCAGCAGCACGTACGGGGTGGTCAGCAGCCGTCCGGCGCCGCGCCGGTGGCCCGGGTGGCCGGGGGCGGCGGTCGGGTGCAGGGCGAACAGGGTGCCGCAGACCGCGACCAGGGCGGCGCCCAGCAGCATCCCGACGGCCGGGTCGACCAGGGTGGCCAGCAGGCCGATCACGGCCGGGCCCGCGGTGAACGAGACCTCGTCCACGGTGCCGTCCAGCGAGAGCGTCGCGGCGGTCAACTCCGGGTCGCCGTCGGCCAGTCGGACCCAGCGGCTGCGGGAGAGCGGCCCGACCAGCGGGACCGAGAGGCCGATCAGCGCGGCGGCCGCCAGCTGCTCGGCGAACGGGCGGCCGGTCTCCGAGCCGAGCACCAGCGCGAGCAGCGCGAGCGTGTTGACGGCGGCGGCCACCAGGCCGACCGTCCGCTGCCCGTGCCGGTCGGCCAGCCGCCCGACCAGCGGGCCGCCGACCGCCTGGCCGACCGCCAGCAGACCGGTCGCGGCCGAACCCCGCCAGACGCTGCCGGAGTTGTGGGTGACCAGCAGCAGCGCCCCGATCGGGGCCATCGCGTTCGGCAGCCGCCCGAGCGCGGACCAGACCAGCACGCGTCCGCCGGTGAGGCGGGCGGCTGTTCCGAAGGTGGTGAACACGGCCATGGCGGCCTTCCGGTACCGGCCGGGCTCGGGTGCCCGCCTCCCGTCCGCCGACCTGACAGGTGATCGTCCTGCGGGTGAATCACGACCGTACGGTGTGCGCGGCGGGGCCCGGAACGGTCGGTTCGCCCAGCGTGGTGGCTTGGTCACGGTGGGGTACCTGTAGGAATCACCTGGAGCGCGGCCTCGGGGGAAACGGCCGAGCCCCCCTGATGGACCGTCATCAGGGGGGCTCGGCGGGTCCTGCGGCCGGCGCGAGACCCCTCACGCGTCGACTTAGGTAAGCCTAACTTGTGCTCGGGGTCAGGGCAAGGGGTGCTGTTCCAGCACCGCTCGGTACTCGGCGGCCACCCGCTGGTCCATCGCCAGCGTGAACTGCGCGTCCGCCACCGTCCGGGCCAGCGGCCGCAGCCGCTGCACCTGCTCGGTCAGCCGGGCCGCCTCGCCGGGCGTCAGCTCCTCGATCCGCTCCAGCGTGCCGAGCAGCTGATCGCGGATCAGCGAGGTGAAGACCTCGGCCACCGAGTCGGCGTACTCCTGCGCCCGGCGGCTGGCGGCCAGCACGGCGCCGAGCGGGATGCCCTCGGCCACCAGGGCGGTGGTGGCGTCCATCAGCCGGCGGCTGACGTGGGTGATGCCGTCCGGCCCGACCGTGATGTAGCCCTGCTCGATCGACTCGGCGGTGTTGCGGTCGGTGAGCTGGTCGCCGAAGGCGAGCTCCAGCTCGGCCCAGCTCAGGTGCACCGGGGTCTCGTCCGACCAGGGCGCGGTGATGGCGGCCTTCAGGCCGATCAGCCCGGCCACGTCCTGGCCGTTCTCGCCCGCACCGATCAGCTCGGCGATGCCGCCCAGGGTGTGGCCGCGCTCCAGCAGCTCCCCGATCACCCGCAGCCGGGCCAGGTGCCGCTCCCCGTACCAGGCGATCCGGCCCGCCCGGCGCGGCGGCTGGAGCAGCTTGCGCTCGCGGTAGAAGCGCAGCGTACGGGCCGTGATGCCGGCCGCCTCGGCCAGCTCCTCGACCCGGTACTCCCGCTGCTCCTCGATCTCCACGGCGCCCAGCATAGGGCTGAGCCCCGCGAAACCGGTGCGGTCGGGCTTCTTCCACTCGCTGTCAGCAAGGACTACCCTGCCAATCGCGCCAGCAATTACTGGCGCGGTTCTAATGGACAGGCGCACCCTCTCTCCGCTCCCCCCAGGAGGCCGACGCATGGCAGCCAGCACCAAGAAGCGCCCGACCCCCGCCGGGACACCGCACGTCCGGGTCGCCGTGGTCGGTTCCGGATTCGGCGGCATCGGCGCCGGGGTCCGGCTGCGCCGGGCCGGGATCACCGACTTCGTGATCCTGGAGCGGGCCGGGTCGGTCGGCGGCACCTGGCGGGACAACAGCTACCCGGGCTGCGCCTGCGACGTCCCCTCGCACCTCTACTCCTTCTCCTTCGCCCCCAACCCCGACTGGCCCCGCAGCTTCTCCGGCCAGCCGGACATCCGGGCCTACCTGGAGCGGGTCACCGACACCTTCGGGCTCCGGCCGCACCTGCGCTTCAACGCCGCGGTCACCGAGCTGCGCTGGGAGCAGGAGCACACCCGCTGGCGGATCACCACCGACGCGGGCAGCTGGACCGCCGACGCCGTGGTCTCCGCCTCCGGGGCGCTGGCCGACCCGCAGATCCCCGACCTGCCCGGGCTCGACACCTTCCCCGGCAAGGTCTTCCACTCCTCGCGCTGGGACCACGACTTCGACCTCACCGGCAAGCGGGTCGCGATGGTCGGCACCGGCGCCTCGGCCGCCCAGATCATCCCGGCGATCCAGCCGAAGGTCGGCCGGCTGACGGTCTTCCAGCGCACCCCCGCCTGGGTGCTGCCGCGCAACGACCGGGAGATCTCGGCCGCCGAGAAGTGGCTGCACGCCAAGCTGCCGCCCTCCGGCAAGCTGCGCCGGGGCGCGCTGTTCGCCCTGCGCGAGCTCCAGGTGGACGCCTTCGTCCGCCGCCCCGGCGCGCTCAAGCTGGTGCAGAAGCTCGCCGTCCGCAACATCCACCGCGGCATCGCGGACCCGAAGCTGAGGGCACAGCTGACCCCGGACTACCGGATCGGCTGCAAGCGCATCCTGCTCAGCAACACCTACTACCCGGCCCTGGCCGCCGCCAACACCGAGGTGGTGTCGGCCGGTCTGACCGAGCTGCGCGGCTCCACCCTGGTGGCCGCCGACGGCAGCGAGCACGAGGTGGACGCGGTCGTCTTCGGCACCGGTTTCCACGTCACCGACATGCCGATCGCGCAGCGGGTGTTCGGGATCGACGGGGTCAGCCTGGCGGACGAGTGGAAGGACGGCATGGAGGCACTGCGCGGCACCACCGTGCGCGGCTTCCCCAACCTGTTCTTCGTGGTCGGCCCGAACACCGGGCTCGGCAACAACTCGATGATCCTGATGATCGAGTCCCAACTGAACTACCTGATCGACGCGTTGACCAGCCTCGCGGCGAGCGGCGCGGCCGCCCTGCAGCCCACCGCCCGGGCCCAGCGGCAGTGGAACCTCGAACTCCAGCACCGGATGAGCCGCACCGTCTGGTCCACCGGCGGCTGCCAGAGCTGGTACCAGGACAGCACCGGCAAGAACACCACGCTCTGGCCCGCCTCCACCACCAGCTTCCGCCGCGCCACCCGCACGGTCGACCTGGCCGAGTACGAACTGATCCGGCAGGCCGCCCCCGCCGCAGCCGTCACCGAGGAGGCCCGCGCATGACCGCACTGCCCGCCGACTGCGTCCTGCCCGACGCCGCCGAGGAGTACCGGATCCGCTCCGCCGACGGCCACTGGATCCACGCCGCCGGGTACGGCCCCGAGGACGCGCCGCTGGTGGTGCTCGCCCACGGCTGGACCTGCTCCACCCGGTTCTGGGCCCCCGTCATCCACCAACTGGCCGCCGACCACCGGGTGGTGGCGTACGACCAGCGCGGCCACGGCCGCAGCGACATCCCCGCCACCGCCGCCGGGTACTCCACCGCCAAGCTCGCGGACGACCTGGCGGCGGTGCTCGGCCGGGTCGTCCCGGCCGGCGCCCGGGCCGTGCTGGCCGGGCACAGCATGGGCGGCATGACCATCATGGCCGCCGCCGACCGGGCCGAGGTGGCCGACCGGACCGCCGCCGTGCTGCTGGTCTCCACCGGCCCCGGCGACCTGCTGACCGAGCTCAAGGTGGTGCCGGGCGCCGTCCCCGGCCGCGGTCTGCGCCGCTTCCTGGGGCGGCAGTTGCTCCAGTCCCGGCTGCCGCTCGGCCGGGTCAGCCCGGTCAGCCGGGCCGCGCTCAAGTACGCCACCATGGGCCCGGCCACCCCCGCCGACCTGGTCGAGGCCAGCGCCCGGATCGTGCACGCCTGCCCGACCGGCGTCCGGTACCGCTGGTCCCGGGTGCTCGGCACCCTGGACCTCTACGCCGAGCTGTCCCGGCTGACCGCCCCCACCGCCGTGGTGGTCGGCACCCGCGACCTGCTCACCCCGCCGGTGCACGCCCGCCGGATGCTCGCCGCGCTGCCCGCCCCCGAGGGCCTGCTCGAACTCCCCGGCGTCGGCCACATGTCCCCGCTGGAGCGCCCGGCCGAGGTGGCCGGCGAGATCCGCCGACTCGTCAACTCCCGTCTGCTCACCGCCAGGAAGGCCGCAGAATGAGTCACCAGCTCGCCGGTCAGGTCGTCGTGGTCACCGGAGCCGCCCGGGGCGTCGGCGCCCTGATGGCCCGTAAGCTCGCCCAGCGCGGCGCCCGGGTCGCGCTGGTCGGCCTGGAGCCGGCCGAACTCAAGGCGGTGGCCGCCCAGTGCGGCCCCGAGGCCTCGCACTGGGAGGCCGACGTCACCGACCTGGAGGCACTGCGCAGCACCGCGCAGGCGATCCAGGACCGGTACGGCCGGATCGACACCGTGGTGGCCAACGCCGGGATCGCGATCGGCGGGCCGCTGATGGACAGCGACCCCGGCACCTTCGACCGGGTGATCCAGGTCAACCTGCTCGGCAGCGTGGCCACCGCCCGGGCCTTCCTGCCCGCGCTCACCGCGAGCCGGGGCTACCTGCTGCAGATCGCCTCGCTGGCCGCGATCACCCCCGCTCCGCTGATGGCGGCGTACTGCGCGAGCAAGGCCGGGGTGGAGGCGTTCGCCCACTCGCTCCGGGCCGAGGTCGCCCACCAGGGCGTCAAGGTCGGCGTCGGCTACCTGAGTTGGACCGACACCGACATGGTGCGCGGCGCCGACCAGGACGAGGTGCTGCGGCAGATGCGGGCCAAGCTGCCCTGGCCCGCGAACAAGACCTACCCGCTGCCGCCCGCCGTGGACCGCCTGGTCGACGGCATCGCCCGGCGCTCCGCCCACGTCTACGCCCAGCCCTGGCTGCGCGGCATGCAGCCGGTCCGCTGGCTGCTGCCGTCCCTGATCGCGGCCGTCGGCGCCCGCGACGTGGCCAGGCTGGCCCCGCAGTTGAAGGCCACCGCCGCCTCCCGGCTGCGCCCGGTGGGCGCGGGCGGCGAGGCCGACTCGGCGGTGCGCAGCACGCCGTAGCCGGCCCGGGCCGGTGCACAGCTACGCGGTCGCCGGCGTGGTGATCTTCGTGATCATGCGGGCGC